>DATFKA010000177.1:0-53949 GCA_035268885.1 Saprospiraceae bacterium | reverse complement strand
ATTCAATTGGGTCAACAAAAAATAAAAGAAATAGAAGCTTTGTATAAAATCAAAACCGCTCTAGCTCAACTTGGAAAAGTTGAAAAAATTGAGTTATTAAGACTAGAATCAGAAAGAGAAAGTACACTTAATAGCTTAAAAGAAAATCTATTAGACTGGGAAAACGCTCGTGTGGAAATTTGTGATTTTTTACAATTAGAACGCGACCAAACCATTGATATTATAGCTCCAAATAGTTTGTCGAGTATATATATTTCTCCTGAATCTGCTGTTGTGTTAGCTTTAGAAAACACCTATATCAATGCCAAGAACCGTTTGAAAATCAGGAATGCTGAAACAGAGATTGAAAGGGCTAATCGAGAAGATGGTATAGAGTTTTCAATTGATTTGTCTTTGGGACTCAACAATACAGATGATAATTTTTCTCAGCTAGCACAAAACTTGTTAGATCGGCAAACTTTAGCGATACAGGTAAGAGTTCCTATTCTTAATGGTAAGGAACGAAATATCCAAAAACAAATTGCCAAGGAGCAACTATTTCAAGAACAAACAGCAATCGAGCAAGAGCAAATAGATCTAAGTAGAGAAGTACTAGAAAACCTCAGAAGCTTTAACTTATCGACTGAGAGTTTAGCTTTTCTTAGCAAAAACCGACGCATCACAGAAGAGATATTTCAACTTACTTTAGATCAATACCGCTTGGGGCAAAAAAGCATCACTGAACTAAATATTGCTCGTTCAGAACGCGACCAAGCTCAACTACGCTACTACGACGAGTTACTAGATGCTGTAGCTAATTATTACACCCTGAGAAAATTATGTTTGTATGACTTTATTAATCAAAGAAGCTTGGTGAAATAAATCCAGACCCCGTTTGTCCCAGTTGGATTGCCCAACATCCCCCCAAGGTCTTATATTATAAACCCTAAAATTTGACCCGATGATAAAACACCTATACATCTGCTTCCTATTTCCCTGGATTTGTCTAACTGCCCAGGACACCCAAGTCGACTACGCCGTTTATTACCAATTCCAATGGATGACCGATACCGTAGAGCGTACCTATGCCGCCCCCGAAGAATATTTATTGTATCGAGTAGGTGAACAGTCCAGGTTCTTGAATCAACACGCCTACCATAATGACTCCATTATGCACTACCACCAAACTGAAAGTCAGCATGAGATCCATAGTCAAGCAGCGCTGGATCAGTTCATGGCCATCCATTATCCCAGACAAAAACGGCTCACCTCTGAACTCCGGGTCGCCAAGGACTTTCAAACCAAAAAGTATCAAATAGTTCTCTATAAATCTTCGAATCGACACTACTTACAAGAAGCGTTTTCACTAAAATGGGAAACCCTCCCGGGCGTGGATACCATCGCCGGGCTGCCTTGCTACAAGGCCACCACCCAACACGGTGGCCGCCGATACACCGCCTGGTACAGTCCCCAAATTGCCATTCCAGATGGGCCGTACGTCTTTCAGGGCCTACCTGGGCTCATTACTAAAGTGGTAGACGCCGATCAATTGTATAGCTTTGAGATAAAAACGTATCAAGTAAAGCCAGAACGCAATTACTATCTCTTTCCTTTTATCGCGCAAGATTATCCCTTATCAATTGATCGAAGCAGTTACGCCGCCAGGAGCCGCAAAGAAAAAGAAGATCCCGTATATCCCAGTTGGATGCCCAATGTTACACCAGAACAAACCCTCCAGCTAAAAGAAAAACGCAAAACTCGCTTTGATCTGATTATTGAAAAAAACTAATCCTCCTGAGCCATGCTGCTAAGATCCTATTTAAGTATGATGTTCCTTACCTGTTTTTTCGCCGCGCAAGCGCAATATAGTCTTAGTGGTATTATTCTGGATGAAAATGCAGAAGCTATCGCCAGCGCTAATGTACTCCTCAAATATCAAGATCAGATACTCAGTTTTGCCATTACCGAAGCGGATGGTCAATTTGACTTATCTGCACCTGAATCTCGGGATTCTCTTCTCATCGAGGTGAATCATCTTTCCTACGGGCGTACGCTGGTACCGGTCGTCTCGGGACAGCAAGAGTACACCATACAGCTCTCTCCCCAGGAATACGATTTACCCGAAATTGCCGTGGAAGCACCACCTCCGGTGCGGCGCAATGGCGATACGCTATTTTTTGATGTGGAATCTTATGTGCAGGCGAATGATGAAAATATCGAGCAGGTATTACAACGCATCCCCGGAGTAGAAGTACTGGCTAGTGGTAAGATCACTTACCAGGGACTGGACATCTCCAAATTCTATATCGAGGGGCTGGATCTGCTGGAGGGACGCTACCGCATTGCTACCCGTAATTTGGGGCCTCAGCACATCCAGGAAATCCAGATACTGGAGCGGCACCAGCCCGTAAAAGCGCTGGATTCCATCTACCGACCGGATAATGCTGCCGTGAACCTAAAACTAAAATCGAATATCGCCCTCACCGGAAATGCCCGGGTGGAAGCGGGGCTGCCCGCGGTGGGTCTGGCGGAAGGCAATATCTTTGGCTTCGCTAAAAAACAGCAGTTCCAGGCCTCGGCCTCCTACAATAATCTGGGTGCTGAGCTTAGCCAAAACCAAGTTAATTTCTATCAAGGGGTTTTCCCGCTAAGGGAATCCCAACTCCTAAATGTAGATCGGGTGCGCGATCCTTTTTTGCTCCGCGACTCCCGCCTTTATCTGGATAATCAGGAATGGAACGCAGGCCTGAATTTCTTACGAAAAATTGCGGAAGACACCGAGGTAAAGGTGCAAGCATCCGGTACCCTGGATGGCATCCTCCGCTCCGGAAATACCGTAGTCAATTATTTTTCGGAGCAGGCTACCTCGCGCTTTGAAAAAGTACTCCGCTCCGACCAGAGGCCTATGGAAGGCGAAGGTAAAGTCATCCTGCAATACAATGGCAGCCGCCTCTATACGAAACTGGATACCGAAGTAAAATTGGCTGCCAATCCCTTTAGTGCCAATAACCAGATCAACGGACTCCAAACCATTGAGCACCTAGATAATAACCGCACCACCATCAATAGTATCCTCGATTTCATTATCAACCATCAAAACAAAAAGGCATTTCAATTCAAAACTGAATTTCAGTACGAAGAAACGGACTATCAACTTGACCTGGAAAATGCCCTACTCTTCTCCCCTGCTTTGGCGGCACAAAACTTTTTCCCGGAATTGCGGCAAATCGCCCAGCGCCGTGATTTATTTACTCGAGCCTACACCAATTTTTATTTTAAAAGGAGGGCGCTCCAGGGCCTTATCGAGGTTGGCCCCAAATTTTCCCGTAAATCCATTGTTTCTCAGACGCTGGATAAATTCGAGGCATCCGAAGCCAGTTTGATTGCGTCGGAATTTCAGAATAATAACACTACCAACCGCTTATCACTTTTTATCGATCAAACCTGGAAATACGAAAAAGATCAATTTGAAGCCCAACTAAAAGCACCACTTTCTTATGATTTCCTGCGCCTACAAAGCCCTGGCGGCAGTGAGGTATCGTTGGAGAATTTACTGATCTATCGCCCACGGCTGAGCTTGTCCTATAAAGTTGACCAAGTCAATGAAATCGGTATGGGCTTTTCCTATTTTCGAGACTTTCAGACCTACGACGATTTATTCTACGAGGGACTGATTGTTACTTCTAACCGAAGCATCAGCACCCAAATCAATCAGCCTAATGCCTACCGGGGCTTTCGGACCAACCTGGGCCTTTCCGGCCTCAATCCTTTCAATAATCATTTTTACGGCATCTCTCTGGCTTACCGCCGACAGACTAATGAGTTATTGTCCAGTACGGTATTTGGTGAGGAAGGGATCAGCTCGGGCATTAGTTCTCGGGAGAATACCTATGGGCAATTCAGCATCAATGGATTGTACAAATTTTATCTGTGGCGACGCCTAAATATCGAATTGAAGGCGAATTATAGTCTGAGTGAACAAGACCAATTGGTTAATCAGGTATTCAGTACTCTATTGAGCCATCGCCTAGGTAGCGACCAGCAACTTTCCATTAGCTACGGTAGCCAGGCCACTACGCTGGAGTCCCGTTACAGCCGATTTTGGATTCCTCAAATCGATCAGTCCAACGATCAATGGCAATTTCGGCTGGAACACTTCTGGCAGATCACAAAACCATTCAGCACCAAGGTCGAATGGCAGAACATCTATTTTGCCGGTAACGGCGAGCAGGCCTGGACGCCACTACTCAACTGGCAAATCCAATACCAATGGAAAGCACGCAAGATTAAGTGCTCCCTGACCCTCTACAATCTGTTGAACGAGGCGTTTTTCACCCGCT
Source organism: Saprospiraceae bacterium (assembly GCA_035268885.1). GTDB lineage: Bacteria > Bacteroidota > Bacteroidia > Chitinophagales > Saprospiraceae > DATFKA01. The sequence continues at coordinate 49,630 of DATFKA010000177.1, read as the reverse complement.
TTTCGCAAAACCTGTACAGCAATTTCACTGCCAACTACCGCCTGAATCCACGACGCTTAGTCCTGGCCGTCAAAAAGCAGTTTTAGGCTACATATTCCTACGATACTGCCCACCCACTTCAAATAAGGCATCCGTGATTTGTCCCAGCGTACAAACCTTAGTCGCCTCCATCAGCTGCTCGAAGAGATTTTCATTATTCAGGGCAGCTTTCTGTAAAGCTTTGAGGGCCTGCGGTGCTTCGGCAGCCTTAGCGCGATGGATAGCTTCCAAGTTCGTGATTTGGCGTTCCTTTTCTGCTTCGGTGGCGCGGATCACTTCTTTCGGTGTGATCGTTGGCGAGCCCTCCGATGACAAGAAGGTATTCACCCCGATGATCGGATACTCACCCGTGTGCTTCAGCGTCTCGTAGTAGAGGCTCTCTTCCTGGATCTTGCTACGTTGGTACATATTCTCCATGGCCCCGAGTACGCCGCCGCGTTCGGTAATGCGGTCAAACTCCAACAGCACGGCTTCTTCCACCAGATCGGTCAGCTCTTCGATGATGAAAGCTCCTTGTAGCGGATTCTCATTCTTAGCCAGTCCCAACTCGTGGTTAATAATCATCTGAATGGCCACTGCCCGGCGTACACTTTCCTCGGTCGGCGTGGTAATGGCCTCATCGTAAGCATTGGTGTGTAGTGAATTACAATTGTCGTAGATAGCATACAGCGCCTGCAGCGTGGTACGGATATCATTAAAATCAATCTCCTGGGCGTGCAGGGAGCGACCGGAAGTCTGGATGTGGTACTTCAGCTTCTGCGAGCGATCATTGGCCCCGTATTTGTATTTCATGGCTTTCGCCCAAATGCGGCGAGCGACGCGGCCAATGACGGCGTACTCGGGATCCACTCCGTTGGAGAAGAAGAAGGACAGGTTCGGCGCAAAGTCGTTGATATCCATGCCCCGCGAGAGGTAATATTCCACGAAAGTGAAACCATTCGACAAGGTGAAGGCCAACTGCGAAATCGGATTCGCACCCGCCTCGGCAATGTGATATCCGGAGATGGAGACCGAATAGAAATTCCGCACCTTGTGGTCAATAAAATACTGCTGTACATCGCCCATCAGTTTGAGAGAGAACTCCGTGGAGAAGATACAAGTATTCTGCGCCTGATCCTCTTTAAGGATATCCGCCTGTACGGTACCACGTACAGCGCTGAGGGCTTTGGCTTTTAGTTCCTCATAAATGCTAGATTCCAGCACCTGATCGCCGGTCAACCCCAGCAGTAGCAATCCGAGTCCGTCATTGCCTTTCGGCAAATCGGTATGGTATTCCGGACGTGGCAGGCCTTTGTCGTCGTATTGCTTCTTGAGTGCTGCTTCGACCAGATACTCCAATTTATTTTCCTTGATATACTTCTCGCACTGCTGATCGATGGCGGCGTTCATAAAGAAAGCACACATCGTAGCCGCCGGACCGTTGATGGTCATCGACACCGAAGTCTTAGGATCGCAGAGATCAAAACCGGAGTAGAGCTTCTTGGCATCGTTCAGTGAGGAGACGTTTACACCGGAGTTACCGACTTTCCCATAGATGTCGGGCCGGTGATCGGGATCATTTCCGTACAGCGTCACCGAATCGAAGGCCGTGGATAATCTTTTGGCCGGCATGCCCTCCGATAGATAATGAAAGCGCTTATTGGTGCGCTCGGGGCCACCTTCACCGGCAAACATGCGCGTGGGATCTTCTCCCTTGCGCTTGAAGGGAAATACGCCGGCGGTATAAGGGAATTCACCCGGTACATTCTCCTGCTTCACCCACTGTAGTATTTCGCCCCAGTCCTTATATTTGGGCAGGATCACCTTGGGAATTTTGTTGTGAGAAAGCGTCTCCGTATAGTTTTCTACTTTGAATTCTCGCTGGCGAACTTGATAGGTAAAATACTCGGCCTGGTAGGCCGCTTTCTTGGCTTTCCAGCCCTCCAGGATTGCTTTATTATCGGGGCTGAGGGCTTTTTCTTTTTCTTTTTTGAGGTTTTGCAAAGGTCCTTTGACCGATTCCTCTTCAAGCATATTCAGCGTATTATCCAGGCTAAATAGCTGACGCGCAAGCTCACTTTGTTGCTCCACTTCCTGGTCGTAACGGGCGATGGTCTCCTTAATTTCAGAGAGATAACGCACGCGCGACGGCGGAATAATATACTGCTTCTCGCTCTCCATATCGATTTCCTCCGACTCCAACTGCCCGGGGAACAATTGGTCCATCAGCAGGAAGAAGACCTTATTCACGCCCGGATCGTTGAATTGGGAGGCGATGGAGCCGTAGACCGGCATATCCTCTACCTTATCTTCCCAGCGGTCGTGGTTGCGCTGGTACTGCTTCTGTACGTCTCGCAGGGCATCCAAGGCACCGCGCTTATCGAATTTATTGAGCACGACCAACTGTGCAAAGTCGAGCATATCGATCTTTTCCAGTTGCGAGGCCGCCCCAAATTCGGGCGTCATCACGTAGACGGAGAAGTCCGCATGGTCAACGATCTCGCTATCAGACTGCCCAATCCCGGAGGTCTCCAGGATGATGAGATCGAAGCCCGCTTTTTTATAGATGGTGATGGCGCTGTCGATGTCTTTCGACAAAGCCACATTCGACTGGCGAGTGGCGATGGAGCGCATAAAGACCCGATCGTTGCCGATGGCGTTCATGCGAATGCGATCACCCAAAAGTGCACCACCGGTTTTGCGTTTGGAGGGATCGACGGAGATAATCCCCAGTTTCTTTTCGGAGAAGTATTTGAGGAAGCGCAGCACCAGTTCATCCACCAGGCTGGATTTTCCTGCCCCACCCGTGCCCGTAATACCCAGTATGGGCACGGTAATTTTTTTGGCGGAAGCCTTCCACTCTTCTAGCCAGCTCTGATTCTCTTCTGGATAATTCTCCGCAGCGGAGATTGTGCGGGCAATGGCTTCGGGATGTTCGGTATTGACCTGTTTCAGCTCTCCGTTCAGATTTTGGCCGACCGGATAATCGCATTGTTCCAGCAGGTCATTGATCATGCCCTGCAGACCCATTTCGCGGCCATCGTCGGGTGAATAGATCCGGGTAATGCCGTACTCCTGAAGTTCTTTGATCTCGCTGGGCAGGATGGTCCCTCCTCCCCCACCGAAGATCTTGATATGGCCCGCGCCTTTTTCTTTGAGTAAATCGTGCGCATACTTGAAAAACTCATTGTGGCCGCCCTGGTAGGAAGTGATAGCAATACCCTGCACATCTTCCTGGATGGCTGCGTTGACGATCTCGTGCACGGGGCGGTTGTGGCCCAGGTGAATCACTTCGGCACCGGAGCGCTGGATAATGCGCCGCATGATATTAATGGCCGCATCGTGGCCGTCGAACAGGGAACCGGCGGTAAGGATTCTAATTTTGTGTTTACTTTGGTAAGGCTTCACTTGGTTCATTACTTTGGTCTTTACTTGGTTTTCAAGGTTAAAGTCGAAAGGTTAAGGGTTAAAGGTTACCGGTTTTTTTTCAAATTCAGGCACCTGTAAGATACCAGGAATATAACACAAAACCGGGGTTGGCTGTTGAGGATTACAAAGATAATTGATAGGATAGAAAACATTCTTTCCCTATTTTTGCTTAAAGCATAACTATTCCTAAATCAATCGCCCTTATGGAAAATAAGCCTTTGGAAAAACTAGCGCTCCGTGAAACAGAAAAGCCTTCGGTAAAGATTAGCTGTCCGGCCTGTGATAGCCCAGTCAAAGCATCTGATCTAAATATCAATGATAAGATTGCCAAGTGTAGCAGCTGCGACAGCGTATTTTCTTTTGAACAGGAAGTGCAACAATTACTTACCCTTTCACCAGCCAAACAGGAGGTAGCCAAACCCACCGGCGTTGACCTGTACCATTTTCACGATGACCTGGAGATTTCCCTCGAGCAACCGCTTAGCCCTTTGGATGTTATTCTGGCCACTTTTTCTGCCATTTTTTTTATCCTATTTGTCTTGATTTATTTCCTAAAGGGAGATTTCTTCTGGGGAATGCCCATTTCGGTGATAACGGGTGCCTATGGTTTTTATCAGCTGGCTAATCGCCATAAACATTTCATCTACATTGACGTCACTGATCGCTTCCTTAATGTAAAATGGCGGCCCAAAAAATTCCACCACGACATTAGTATTCCTACCCAGGAGCTCACTCAAGTATATGTCAAGTTCAGTTCAACCAGCAATCAAGCCACCTTATACGGTATTTTGGATACTCCCGAAGGACAGCAACACGCGAAATTATTACCCGAAATCAGTGGTTTAACTAAAGCGCGGTACCTGGAGCAGGAAATTGAGCGCCATTTGGGGATTGTGGACGAAGTAGTACCGGAAGAAACCAGATAATCCATCATTTATTCGCACAATATGCGAGGTGAGTCGTTGTAAAAGTGTGAAGTTGTTTAAAAACTCCTCACTGAGCCCTTGGCAACACATTGAAAGCCAATACGGCAGCTCTTTTTTCCCTTCGTCCGCCTGAGGCGGATGGCTACGAGAAAAAAAGTAGCCTTGCCTTGACTTCCAAGCCGTTACCAATCATCTCACCAGGAATTCTTAAACAACTTCTGTATTAACTAACACAAAAACCAACGAATCAATGAAACGTTTATTAACAAACAGTATACTATTAGTTGCGATTGCCTTATTTTCCTTCACCGCTTGTGAACCACAATCGGAAGCAGAACAGGCCACCAACGAAATAGAAGATGCCACTGAAGAGATGGCTGATGCTTTTCGTTCTGAATCAGAAGAACTAAAAGCGGATATAAAAGACCTGCAGCAAGATATTGATGATCGTCTCGAAGAATTAAATAACGAGATGGCCGATGCCAGTGACAACGCTAAAGAAGGATTCCAGGAACAAATTGACAAGCTGGAAAATCAGCGGGAACAACTGGATCAAGAACTTGAAAAGTTAGGTCAAAACATGCAAGAAGGTTGGTCTGAGTTCAAAACCAACGTCAATCAGACCATGAAAGATATTCGCAAGAATTTAGAATCCTAAATTCAATAGTCCGAAGTAAATTAGGTATAGCTTTTTGTTGGCTTCTCAACAAAAAGCTATTTTTTTATCTTTGGTAATTAAGTTCCCCGGCCTTCAGGCCGATTCTCAGTATGGCTTGCCGGAATAAAGCACGGCGAACGGCATGGCCTCAGAAAAAACGACTGCATGGATTATTTGAAATAGAAACCATCATGAAGAACCCAGAAAATAAATTAATTCGACTCTGGAAAAAATATCCTCCCTCGGAGGTATCTTCCAATGATGAGCATATGGACCTGGAAAAACTGGACCAGACTCTTCTCCATTTTTTCTGTCCCGGGCCTTCTTTCTTTGGTATTTTTGACTTTTCAAAACTGGATTTCGATTATGTCCATGAGGATGTAAAAAAAGTGCTGGGCCTCTCCTCAAAAAAAGCTAAACTCTCCGACCAATACAGATTAATTCTACCTTCCGAGCTGGAATTCATCCAGGCCTGTGAAGAATATGCCGGAAAATTTTTATTTCAACTCTACCCTGCCCAATTAAGAAAACAATACAAGGTGAACTACGCCTATCGAAGTCGAACCACTGACGGAGATATTAAATTAATTTTTCACCAGGCCATTACCATCAGTATAGATGAGAATAATCACATTGCCAAGACCCTGGTGGTGAATTCGGATGTCACGCACTTATTTCAGGAATTACCCAAGACCCTTTCCCTCGTTGGTTTGGGAAACCTTCCCTCCTACTTCAACATTGAAGTGATGGCGGGAAGAGAGCCCGATCAAATCATTTCTTCTAAGAACCCACTCACCAGACGTCAAACGCAAGTATTACGCCTTTTAGCCGAAGGATATACCGATCGGGAAATAGCCGGCATGCTTTATTTGGCAGAAGATACGATCCGTACCCATCGCAATGCTATCCGCGCGAAATTAGGGTCTAAAAATACCACCATGGCCGTTGCCATGGCTATTCGAAATGGCTGGATCTAAATCTACGACAAAAGGCGTATTCTTCATTAGAAAGCACTATTCCCTTCGTTTATTTACCGGAAATATGATAGCTTTATTATTGTAAGTAGGTTGCCCATTATTGAGTCTGTAATAAGGTGCTGGCTTTTTGGGGCTAGTTCGAGGCGCAAAAATCGCGGATAGCCTAGCTATCCAAGGCTTTTTGCAACGAAGGAATCGCCCAAAAAAGACGCAGATTATTGCTTGATTTAATTGGGCAACCTACTTAAAGCTTTTAAACTCAATAAACCTTTTTTGAAAAGCCCTGTAAGATACGCGTCACGTTTCATTCAGGCAATTCAAAAAAGGCTTATCTATTCGTTATATTTTTCTCGCTTTAGAAGTCGTTCATAGAACGCCCCATAAAGGTCAGTACGTTTCTAAATCCGACGTGGGCTTTGGTCGTATCCTGGTATTCAAAGTCCCGTGTACTGGTCTGGAGGAAATAGTACACATCTTTCCAGGACCCCCCTCTGATGACCTTCCGCTTATCGATCTTATCCGCATTGTCATCTACCCGATCCGTAATCGTTGGGTTCAGATCACTCAAGAAAGAATAAGCGTTTTCGTAATAAGCCGAGTTAGTCCACTCCGATACATTACCGGACATATTATAAAGACCGTAGTCGTTCGGGAAATAAGCATCCGCTTTTACGGTGTAAAAACCACCGTCTTCCGGATAGTTACCCCGCCCTGGTTTGAAATTTGCTAGCAAGCAACCCTTGGCATTTCTGACGTAGTATCCACCCCAGGGGTAGGGAGCCAGATCACGACCACCACGGGCAGCGTATTCCCACTCGTGCTCGGAAGGCAAGCGGTAGTCTTCCGTCTGGTAGACGCCCTTCTCGCCAGCATTGTACTGATTCCAGAATTGTGTACGCCAGTAAGCGAAGGCATTCGCCTGGTGCCAATCTACACCCACCACCGGATAATCATCGTAAGCGGGGTGAGAATAGTAATTTCTCGCCATCGGCTCGTTGTAGCTATAAGCAAAGTCTCTTACCCACACCAGGGTGTCGGGATAAACATTAACTTTTTTGCTGTCGATAAAATCACTTCTAGACATAGTGGGATCAGAATTTTTTGCTGCTTTTTCCCAGTCGTACCAAAAGTAAGTGTATTCCAGTTGCCTGGTATCAATTTGCTTTTTACCATTGATCCGGTCATCGCCCTGATAAAACATATCTTCCAGCAGGTCGACATTTTCTTCATCATCCCAGTAAATAGGAAATGCCCAATCGATAGAAGGATGCTCTCTGCCGTCGGGCGTTTCTGCGTCCTCCATCCAATGCTCCAGTTTAACGTGTGCAATGGAATCAATCACCCACTTGGTAAATTGACGATATTCATTATTGGTGATTTCAGTCTCATCCATATAGAAGCCCTGAATAGAAACTTCTTTAGGGCGCTGCACAAAGGTATTCATTACATCCTGATCGCCAACACCAATCATTAGGGTTCCGGAAGGTACGTATACCATTCCATAAGGATTAATTCCCTTCCAGGCTGGACGATTCAGCACACCAGTCAGCTCACCGGTCTCGCGGCTACCACCACAGGCAGACAGGGCAAAAACTGAAACGACTACTAGTAATAAGTTTATTGTTCTTTTCATTGTAACACCCGAGTTTTCCTTCAGATTTAGATTTTAATTTTGTTCATGTATCGAATGTCCTTTCACTACACGCTCAAAAAGCGCACGTAAAGATAGACGCTTATGTGTTAATGCAAAAATTACAACATCATTTTTGCCTTAATCTTGGATCGTTTAACACTCACGGAACTGTAACGACAGCCTTTGCCCGCTTATTATTGTGTTAAAAAGAAATTTGCAAATATTGATCAATCATCAGCGTACCTAAAACGCTCTTGGATGATAAATCGTATTTGGCGGCTTAGAAAAAATGTATTGTTGGTTAAGATTGTAGTTGAGCAAGATCTCGTGCGAGCCGGTACTCACCTCTTTGAAAGGAGACAATATCACATCGTAGGAGTAGCCTAAACGCAATTTTTCTGAAATTTGAAGCCCACCGATAATGGCTACGGCATCCCGACTACTACCGTCAAAGCCTCTGAAGCTAGCCCCACCAAAATATTTTTCGTCGTATTCGACCAATAAGCTGGCCGCCATCTGCGTCTGTACCAGATCGGATTGAATAAACACCTGTGGTTTCAGATTGATCGCATAGGTCAGCTCATAAGTCATGCCGGCATTAAAAGTAATCGTCCTGAAATTCGTCAGAGAAAGCGCCGTCAGATCCACCGTCGATTCCGTTACATTATTCACCCCAAGCCCAAAATCCCAAACTTCGTCGCGGTAATAAATACCTGCATCGAAAGCCGGGGTTTGCCCCGACTCATTATTATTTGACAGGATCGGATCGTTGTGGTCAAAAGCCCCGTCGTAAACCCCCTCCGGCGTTCTTAATTGACTACCGTCCAGGCTACGCTGACTTAAATTGGCACGGGCCCCAAAAGACAAGAGACCATTCCCCAGAGGAAGATGGTAAGCATACCCCAGCCCAATTCGCATATTTCGTTCTGCCCCAAAGGCATCATTCTCAAAGACCAGCCCTATACCCCCGGCCAGACTGGCAATGGGGGCGTGTACATTCACCTGCTGGGTAATCGGCGTAAAGTCCAGCCCCAGCCACTGCCGTCGGAAGACACCGGTAGCACTCAGGGAATAATCCTGTCCGGCAAAAGCGGCATTATAAGAGTAAGGATTCAGCATAGTCATGCTGTACTGTCGCTCCTGTTGGGCCACTAGCTTCAAAGAAGGCAGTAAGAACAGAATGCCGAAGATGAAAAGCAGGTAGGTTTTATTCATGTTATTTGCGATATTTTCTAAATCATGGCCAGGGGTGGTTAGGGCTCGTTGGGTTCTAAATTTATTCCAGATCAAAAAACGGCTTTCCCTTGTCTAAGCAGGGGGTTTGATTCATGGCCTTCCTTACGACATACCCAATAAGGCCCTTGCTGCTTCCACACTATCAACTGGTCTTTGGCAGGTAAAGTTTTCACAAACGTATATTTGTGTGTTTTCCCGTACCGGTCGGTCGGCTAATAGCGGAAATTCATTATCATCCCGTGTACTCGCCATGATCAATCGGTGCAGCAAAGGCAGTTGCTGTATCTTTTTGGCGAAAGCCATCGCCTCCTCTCCTACCACCGCTACCTCCTTGTGAGGATATACCTGAGGTAAAAGGCCCAGTGACCAGCGCGCAAAGGAACCCGGGTAACGATCAACCCCTTTCAGCACCTGCAAAGCCATTTTTCGGGCCCGCTCTTCGTAGGTTTCGTCTCCACTCAACACCGCCATTCGTTGAAACACATTATACAAAACCGCATTACCCGAGGGTATCGCATTATCCATGATATCAATACGCCGTAAGGGGATGTCGGTCTGCTGTTGAGCAGTAAAATAGTATAAATTCGATTCAGAATCAAAGAAATTGTCGATCACTCGCTCGCAAAGGTCGGCTGCTTTACGGATCCAGTCCGTATCGAAGGTGAGTTCGTAGATGTGTAGCATGGCTTCCGCCAAAAAAGCGTAGTCCTCCAGAAAGGCTTCGTACTGGGGCCGCCATTGCCCGTCGAAGTAGGTCCCACTGCGGTACCAACTACCATCCGACTTCCGAAAGTTCGCCTCCAAAAAAGATATATTTTTCAGTGCCCGATCGCGGTACGCTTCCTGCCCCGTAAGCCTGGCGGCTTTTGCGTAAGCCGTACACATCAGTGCATTCCAGGCCAGCAGTATTTTATAATCCAGGCCCGGACGGATGCGCTTATCCCGCTCCGCTAATAATTGACTTTTTGCCTTTGACAGGTGTGCTTCCAGCTCTTTTTCACTTAGGCCTTCCGCTTTCGCAAAATCAGCAATAGATTGTGGACACCATAATATATTAGTGTGTTCCCAGTTACCGCTCGGGCTTACATCGTAAAAACGGCAGAATAGATCGGCCGCATCCCCCAGTATTTCCTGTACCTCCCCGTAATCCCAAACGTAGAATTTACCCTCCACCCCTTCGGAGTCGGCGTCCAGCGCGGAGTAAAAGCCTCCCTCCTCGTGGGAGAGCTCCCGCTCTACAAAAGTCAGGGTCTCCTCCAGGGCTTTCCGGAAGAGGGGTCGCGGCTCCAAAAGCTGGTAATCGGCAATTAAGCCCACTAAAAGGGCATTATCGTACAGCATTTTCTCAAAATGGGGTACCAACCAGGCCTTGTCCGTAGCGTAACGGGCGAAGCCGCCACCCAATTGATCGTAAATCCCTCCACGTATCATTTTCTCCAGACTCAAGCTTACGTGGTTCTTACTTGCTTCCTCTCCACTCAGGCTGTGGTAATGCAATAAAAACTCCAGGGACATGGTGGTCGGGAATTTGGGAGCGCCCCCGAAGCCACCTTCCTCCAGGTCGGCGGTCTTCATCATTTTTTGTTGAAGTCCCTCGATCAAAGCTTCATCAAACAGCTGTGCTTCCTGCTCCGGAGAAAGCGCGTCCGAAAAAAAGACCTGACCGGAGCCCCGGGCTATTTCGGCCAACTTTTGAGCTTGTGCCTCTACTTTGTCCCGCTCATCACGAAAGACCTTTGCCATGTGCATCAGCAACTGCAACCAACTGGGACGGTTATGGGCGGGACGTGGCGGATAGTAAGTCCCCGCAAAATAGGGCCGACCATCCGGTGTCAAAAAACAATTTAATGGCCAGCCACCACCACCCGAAATGGCCACGCAGGCTTCCATAAAGATCTGATCCAGATCGGGACGCTCCTCGCGGTCTACCTTAATATTGATAAAGTGCTCGTTCATAAAGTCAGCGATTTCCTGATCTTCGAAAGATTCGCGCTCCATGACATGACACCAATGACAGGTAGAATACCCAACCGAAACCAGGATGGGCTTATTTTCGCGCCGGGCCCGCTCCAGCACCTCCGGCTTCCAGGCGTACCAATTGACGGGATTGTCTTTGTGTTGCCGTAAGTAAGGACTGGTTTCGTGCTGGAGATGATTCATTGGTCAATTATTGAATTTTAAGGTTAAAGGCCGGTTATCAAAAAATTGTAAGTTAGCTATAATACTAACATTTCACCCACCGCATGGTTTTAAGAAAAAGGGGATCAAAATTCAAGCCATTAAGACTTCGACAATTAATTCAGAACAAGTAGCTTTGAGATTTTGTTAGGCAAGGGTAGTTCATTTTAACCTTATATACTTTAACCTTACACTTCACAACCATATGTCGGGCAAAAAAGCGACTTTAGACGTTCAGGCCGAGATCCCCACAGACAGCATACATATAAAAGGTGCCAAAGGCAACAACCTAAAGAATATCGAACTGCACATCCCCAAAGATCAACTGGTGGTCGTCACGGGGGTATCCGGCTCGGGCAAGTCCTCTCTGACCATGGATACTCTTTTTGCCGAAGGGCAGCGTCGCTACGTGGAGAGCCTCTCTTCTTACGCGCGCCAGTTTCTGGACCGCATGAAAAAACCCGAGGTTGATTTCATCAAAGGTATCTGTCCGGCTATTGCCATTGAGCAAAAGGTCAGCACCCGTAATGCACGCTCTACCGTAGGCACCCTCACCGAGATCTACGATTACTTCCGCCTGCTCTTCGCCCGGGTAGGCCGCACCTATTCTCCAGTCTCGGGCGAGCTGGTCCGCCGCCACGAAGTAGCCGACGTAACGGATTATATCCAGGGGCTGCAGGAAGGTAGCAAAGTCCAGCTATTTATTCCTCTTTCCTATAAATATCAGGAGCGCAAGCTGGCCGACGAACTGAATTTGCTCTTACAAAAAGGCTATACCCGCGTCTACAAAGATGGCGAACTAACCGACATCCAGGATTATCTGGAGAGCAAGGATAAATTGCTGAAGAAAAAAATAGGCACCCTGCGCGAGCAGGCGATCCTGGTGCTCATCGACCGGTTTGTAGTGCGCCACGACGACGAAGATAACATCAAGCGTATTGCCGATTCCGTACAGACCGCCTTTTACGAAAGTGAAGGCGAATGCCTAATCGATGTGATGGGCGAAAAGGGGCCCATGGTCACTTATAACAATCGCTTCGAACTCGATGGCATCTCTTTTCTGGATGCTACGCCCCAACTTTTCAACTATAACAATCCCTACGGGGCCTGCCCGAGCTGTGAAGGCTTCGGACGTATTATGGGTATCGACGAAAACAAGGTGATTCCTAATCCAAGTCTATCTGTTTACGAAGGTGCCGTGGCCTGCTGGAAAGGCGAAAAATACGGGCGCTGGCTCGACGACTTTCTGGCAAAAGCCCACCACTTTGACTTTCCGGTACACACGCCCTACCAGGATCTTAGTAAGGCAGAGCGCAGAACCCTTTGGCGCGGCAACAATCAAGTGGATGGCATCGACGACTTCTTCGATGAGCTAAAGGAGAAAATGTACAAAATTCAGAACCGGGTCATGCTGGCGCGCTACCGGGGCCGGACCACCTGCGGCACCTGTGAGGGCGGGCGACTCCGCGAAGAAGCCAATTACGTCAAAATTGCCGGCCAATCGATCACCGACCTGATCGACATCCCGATTGATGAGTTACTACCCTTCTTCGAGGAGCTGCAACTGAACGAATACGATCAAAAAATTGCCAAGCGCCTTTTACTGGAAATTACTAATCGCCTGCGTTTCATGTTAGAGCTGGGCCTCAGTTACCTGACCATCAATCGGGTATCGGCTACCCTAAGTGGCGGGGAGACCCAACGGATCAATTTGACCCGAACCCTGGGCTCCAACCTGACCAGCTCCATGTATATCCTGGACGAACCCAGTATTGGTCTTCATCCGCGGGATACCAGCCGCCTGGTAAAAGTACTCAAGGACCTGCGCGATCTGGGTAACACCGTGATTGTCGTAGAACACGAAGAAGATATCATTGCCAATGCTGATTACCTCGTCGATATTGGACCCAAAGCGGGTATTTTCGGAGGAGAATTGGTTTTCGCCGGACCTTACCATAAGATTCACGAAGAGGCCGGGGATAGCCTTACGGCAAAATACATGAGTGGCAAAATGTCGGTCCCCCTGCCGGAAAAAAGAAGAAAAGCCAAGCATTTCTTAGAAATCAAAGGCGCCCGACAACACAATCTAAAAGGCTTTGACGCCAAAATACCCATCAATAATTTTAGCGTGGTGACGGGGGTCTCGGGCTCCGGAAAAACCACCTTGGTCAAACAAATCCTCTACCCTGCCCTCAAACGGCATCTGGGCGAAAGCACCCGTAAATCACCGGGCTTACATAAAGAACTCAGTGGCGCCCTAAAGGAAATCACCCAGGTAGAGATGGTGAATCAAAACCCCATCGGTAAATCTTCGCGCTCCAATCCGGTCACTTACGTAAAAGCTTACGATGCCATTCGCGCCGCCATGGCCGACCAGCAACTGTCTAAAATCCGGGGTTTTAAACCCAAACACTTCTCCTTTAATGTAGACGGCGGTCGTTGTGATGCCTGTAAAGGGGAAGGCGAACAGGTGATCGAAATGCAATTCCTGGCCGATGTGCGCCTGATCTGTGACGAATGTAACGGCCAGCGATTTAAGCAAGAAGTACTGGATGTCGAATACAACGGTAAAAACATCTTCGACATCCTCGAACTGAGTATCGACGAGGCCATGGACTTCTTTTCGGATAGTGATGAAATCATCCGGAAGATCAGGCCGCTGCAAGACGTCGGGCTGGGTTACGTCCGGCTGGGACAATCATCCAGTACTCTTTCGGGAGGAGAAGCCCAACGGGTTAAACTGGCTTCTTTTCTGGGTAAGGAGAATAGTAAAGAGAATATCCTCTTTATCTTCGATGAGCCGACCACCGGTTTGCACTTTCACGATATCCGCAAATTACTGGATGCCCTTAACGCCCTGGTCAATCACGGGCATACGGTACTGGTGGTCGAGCACAATATGGAAGTTATCAAATCGGCCGACTGGGTGGTTGATTTAGGTCCGGAAGGGGGTAAGGACGGTGGAAACCTGGTCTATCAGGGTACGCCCGAGGGTTTAACGGAGGTGGCTGAATCTTATACGGGCCAGTTTCTGAAGGAGAAGTTGTAGGGGTCGAAGCAGGAGCTTCGACCAAACGAAAAATCAGGCTTTTTTTGCCAGGCTCAGATAATGTTTTTCCTTTTCGGGTTTGTTCATCTCCTCGTAAATCGCAGCAATCCGGAGCAGCTTTTCTTTCTCCTTTGGTGTTCCTGCTTTCAACAAGTCCGATAGTTCTGTATTCAAAGCCCTGGCTGCTCTGATTTCTGTCCGGCATGGCTTACAGTATACGGGCCTTGCTTCGACATAAATGGCCAGGGTTTCGTACCAGTGTTGCTGCTCCTCTTTTGAAAAAACAAAATCGACACCGCAATTTCGACAGCTATACGGCTGATCTGCATAAGCCAGGTAAGGCATCACGGTATCCATGGGGTGCTGATGCGTATGGTTCTGCTTCGTGGGCCTGGCTAATAAGGCCCGGCCGGCGGCCAGGCAATCATCGCAGGCCCACTGGTAAAACCCTCCATATCTAGAGACGACCTCCATAAAAGAAGCCAGCATATCATTACCATGATAAAAGAAGCCCTCAAAGGGTAGCAGTCCGGCCGTTTTTTGTATCTCTTTTTTGCCCACCCGTTTCTGGCAGACGGGGCATTTGACCGTTGGGACTTTTTCTTTAGATTTTGGCACGATGGTGTTTTTTTGTTTTATCAAAAAGTTTTGGGGTCGAAGCAAGAGCTTTCGCTAAAAACTATGATGCAGACTGAATTGCAACTGGCCTTTACTCCAATTATCGGTGGTCTGCTGCATATAACCCAGTTGCAGGCGCAAATTATCTTTTAGGCTGTTCCCCAGCGCCAGGTAGGTACGGTTGCGATCAAACAACTCCACGCTGCGTCCATCTCCAATGTCCCGCTGCCCGTTGATGAATAATTCGTTGTAAAAAGCGATGTAAACGGTACCTTTCGAAAACCCTACCTTATTCAGCGGAATATTGACGAAGATGTTATAGCGCCAGCGCGTTCGAAAATCCTGGCCCTCTACGAAGCGTTGCTCGTATCGGAAGCGATGCGTCAAATAGACCCGATTGCCCAGCCTTTGGGGTAGCAGCGCTTCCTGATAGATACGGTTTTCCACGACGGTGGCATTGCTATCACCGAAGGCACCCGTCGTAATATTCGCATAACCCAGGGTATACTTGTGGGCCGTGTTTACTGGCTGATAAGTCAGTCCGCCGCGAAGTAATAATTGCTCCAGATCACCGATGATATTCCAGTTCCGGTACTGAGCATCTCCCTGCAGGCCAAATTGGCTGTCCTGGAAGGAGGTATTCCAAAAGTACATGTACCAGGCGCCTAATTGATCTTCGTCAAATTGAGCGCTGGCCAGATTCGGCAGGCCCAGGCCGATCATCAGAATAAAGAAGGATAATTTTTTCATTTGTTTGCTTGCTTAGTAATGATAATTGTTGCGTTGCGTTCCCTGATCCTATGAATTCTTACTATCTTCCGTCATCACTCTTCCTGCGGGCTATGATAAGAAAATCCGTCGATATCCCCCAGAGATGAGTCGTAAGTTAAAAAACTAATTAGAATCGTATGAAAAACAACACATTTGGGAGTGTTTTACTCTTACTCACCTTCCTTTTTACCCCCATTATTAGCCAGGCACAAAACAGTGAGGTCTGGAAAGAATTAGAAGCCATAGCCGTCGTGGATCAAAAGATTATGATGCCGATGCGCGACGGCATTCGACTGGCGACGGATATTTACCGCCCCAAAACCGACGAGCCCGTTCCCGTCATCTTCTCCCGTACCCCTTACAACTTTAACTCCTGGGGGAACGGCGAGGAACGCACCCGCACGGCCCAGAGAGCACTGGAAGCCGTAAAGCGCGGCTACGCCTACGTGGTCCAAAACGAGCGCGGCCGCTATTTTTCCGAAGGAGAATGGGACATCCTCGGCGTACCCCTGACCGATGGTGCCGATGCCTTTTCCTGGCTAGCAGATCAGGACTGGTGCAATGGCAAGGTTGGTCTCTACGGCTGCTCCTCCACTGCCGAGTGGCAGATGGCTGTCGCTTCACTGGATCACCCTGCGCTGGCGGCCATGGTACCCCAGGGATTTGGAGCCGGTGTGGGTCGTGTGGGTGATTATTTTGAGCAGGGTAATTGGTACCGCGGTGGTGCCCATCAACTGCTCTTCACCTCCTGGCTCTACGGAGTGGAACACGATAAATTTAAACCGCGCATCCCGGCCGGAGCTACGCAGGAAGATCTGATCCGGATCTCCCGCTTTTACGATTTAGCACCGGAAAACCCGGCCGTAGATATGTCGGAAGCCCTGGCGCATTTGCCCCTGCAGGATATCCTCCAAAACATAAATGGCAAACGCGAGATCTTCGATAAAATGATTCGCCGTAAACCCAACGACCCCGCCTGGTACGAAGGGGGGCTCTACCACGATGATATGCCCATCACCACGCCGAGTTACTGGTTTACTTCCTGGTACGACGTCTCCATTAGTCCCAACCTGGCACTGTTTAATCACGCCCGGGAGTCGGCACCACCAGAGATTGCCGATAACCAGTACTTGGTGATCGCCCCTACCCTACATTGTGCCTATACCCGCGCCACGGAGAATACCATTGTGGGGGAGCGCAATATCGGCGACGCCCGGCTCGATTACGACCAGATGATCTATGGCTGGTTCGATATGCTATTAAAGGGAGAAGAAAACGACTTTAAGGAACGTACGCCCCGTGTGCAGTACTACACCATGGGTTCCAACGAATGGCAAACCGCCGAGCAGTGGCCACCCGCCGCTGCGGAGCTGACCACTTTTTATCTGAATAGTGGGGGGAGCGCTAATAGCCTGTACGGCGACGGTAGCTTAGTAATGGATGCTGCTCCGACCAATGATCAGCCCGACAGCTTTGTCTACGACCCGATGAACCCCGTACCCTCCTACGGCGGTAACGTCTGCTGCACGGGTAATGCCGTTAGAGGAGGGGCTTACGATCAGCAAGAAATGGAAACGCGTAACGATATCCTGGTCTACACCAGTGCCCCCCTGGAAGAAGGCGTAGAAGTTAGCGGTTTTATTGAGAGTACCCTCTACGTCTCTTCGGATGCTAAAGACACCGATTTCACCATTAAACTGATTGATGTCTACCCGGATGGACGGGCTTATAATCTCGATGAAACCATCCAGCGTGCCCGCTACCGCGAAGGCTACGAACAGGAAGTCTTTATGGAAGACGGTCAGGTCTACCAACTGGATCTTACCCCCATGTCTACCAGTAACTATTTCGCCAAAGGCCACCGCATTCGCATTGAAGTATCCAGTAGTAATTTCCCCCGCTTTGCGCGCAACCTGAATACAGGTGGTAACAATTACGATGAGAAAGCAGGGGTGGTCGCTCGGAACCAAATCCACCACTCTGCGGAGTATCCTTCGCAGATACGTTTGCCAATGGTTAGAAAATAGTTGTTTTTGGGCTAATCTTTTATCCTTCTCGGGGATAGTCCTTACTTTAGCGAGGAACAAAAAACCAAGGAATGAAACTATTACAAGATAAGGTGGCGCTGATTACCGGCGGTTCGCGTGGCATTGGTGCCGGTATTGCGCGTCGCTTTGCGGAACAGGGGGCAACGGTGGCTTTTACCTATCGCTCTTCGGCCGATCAGGCCCTGGCCATTGAGAAAGAATTACAGGAGATGGGCGTTGAGGCCAAAGCTTTTCAATCGGATGCTTCTTCTTTTGCGGAAGCGGAGCAACTCGTCAAAGACGTACTGGAGGCCTTTGGAAAAATCGATATCCTCATTAACAATGCAGGGATTACCCAGGATACGCTCATGTTGCGTATGAAGGAAGAACAATGGGATAAGGTCATGGAGGTCAACCTAAAGTCCGTCTTTAACCTGACCAAGCACGTGATGCGGCCCATGATGAAAAACCGGGGTGGCTCCATCATCAATATGAGTTCCATTGTCGGAATGACCGGAAACGCCGGACAGGCCAATTACGCGGCTTCTAAAGCCGGCATTATTGGCTTCACCAAATCGATCGCCAAAGAGGTGGGTAGCCGAAATATTCGCTGTAATGCCATTGCACCCGGCTTTATTGAGACCGACATGACCGATGCGCTGGACGATAAGGTCAAGGATGCTTACCTGACTAATATCCCGATGAAACGATTGGGTAAGGCAGAAGAAGTAGCCGATGTCTGTGTCTTCCTGGGCTCCGATATGGCTGGCTATGTATCCGGTCAGACGATCAGCGTCTGTGGTGCCCTTAATACCTAATTCAAATTGGTACGGATCCGACGAATTCGAATCCGTACCAATTCCTATTTTTCAGAAAAAAGATGTATAGTATTAGCCAACTTCTAATCGAGCAGGTCCGCGTCCGTATTTTTAAAGAAAACATCCCTCGTATCAAGCAATGCCTGGAGACGCTTACCGAAGCGGAAATCTGGTACCGGCCCAATAATAACTCCAATGCGGTGGGGAATCTGGTTTTACACCTCTGCGGTAATGCCCGGCAGTGGATTGTAGCGGGATTAACTGACCAGCCCGACACCCGCGACCGGAATTACGAATTTGAGGAGCGCGGCCCCTTACCCACGGCTCAATTGGTTCAGCTACTCGACCAGACGCAGGAGGAAATAGAAGCCGTACTCTCCCAACTGAGCCCAGCAGATTTGGAGCGAGAATACGATGTTCAGGTTTTTCGCGAAAGCGGACTGGGCATACTTGTCCACGTGATTGAACATTTCTCCTACCATAGCGGACAAATCACCTATTTTGTAAAAGCCCGGAAGAATATAGATACAGGCTATTACCGCCAGTTAGATTTATGAACGCTAAGAAGCCAGGATACGAGCCAGTTGGATGACCCGGTCTAGTTTGGGTATATTCAATTCATATTCTGGCTGATAATATTGTTGTTTTAGTCTTAGCAATCCGGCATCAACCATATCTCCGAGCTGATCCTTAAGCTCGTCCTGATCCATACCTGTTTTAATGAGTAAATCAATAAAGGGAAGCGTTTCGTAATCTAGAAGTTCCTGAATGATCTGTTCACCGGAATCATCACACATCGCGGAAAGTCGTCTTACTGCTTTGTCGAGCTTAGAAGCGTCAAAAATAGTCTTTGAAATACCGTGTAAAGTGTTGTTCATGTTCCTTCAACTTATTTGTAAAGAGTATAATGTTTCGTTGCCATAATTATACGCGGATCAAGGTAGAACGTTACACTAAAAAAGCGGCTTTAGAGAAGCACACACGACCAAACTACTACATTTTAGATGATGCAAAAATTTGATAATCAGAATTTTATAAGTATAAAAAACGGAGTTCACTCTAAATTAATAGAGAAGCATTTGTGGGAACTGTCCCGGAGTGGGTGATATTTTTTATCGCACTAAAACCAGCTGCAAATACCTTGCCAAAGAAAATTTAGAACAAATCCGATCGGGGTTTCGTCCTAATCCACTACTTTTGGATAAAAGATCCGAATCCTCTAAAATAAAAAACACGAAGACTATGCCGGTAAGAATGGAAAAAGACGATCCCCAGGAAGGTGGTCAGGGCCCCAACCGTCCTTCGGGAAAGGGTAACCCTTTAGCAAAATGGCTCCCGCTAATTCTTTTATTTGTCTTTAAAAAGCCTAAAATTGCTATTCCGATCCTACTGATC
Source organism: Saprospiraceae bacterium (assembly GCA_035268885.1). GTDB lineage: Bacteria > Bacteroidota > Bacteroidia > Chitinophagales > Saprospiraceae > DATFKA01. The sequence continues at coordinate 29,897 of DATFKA010000177.1, read as the reverse complement.
GGGGGCTTGATCTACTTCCTGATGGGTGGGAATTTTTCCTTTAACAGCAATGCTGGCACCAATACGGACATTGATCCGGCCGACTACAGCCTGGGGGCCTCTTTTGATCAGGCAAAATACGATTCTACCCAGGTCTTTGCCGCTTTGAGTACCAGCTACGGTAGCTACCGTTTACCCCAAAGGTACACTCTGGAAGAATACGCGCCTACCCGTCGCCACCAGGGGCAGCAAGGCTCCTGCGTGGGCTGGGCCAGTGCCTACGCGGCCCGTACCATCTTACAAGCACGCGCCACGGGGCAGTCTCCCGATCGGGTAGCCTTTAGCCCTGCCTATCTCTATAATCAAATACATCTATCTGGCTGCCAGGGTGCCTATATGCTGGATGCTATGAAAGCGATGCGACAGAACGGGGCTGTCCCCTTTTCCGAATTCACCTACAACGAACGCAGCTGTAGCAATTATCCCGATGCCGGTGACATTCAGAAGGGTCGTCAGTATACCATCAAGGGTTATAACCGACTGACAAAGGGGGCGAACAACTACGGCGTAGATGTACCGGCCATCAAACAACATCTGGCCCAGGGCGCACCGGTCGTTATTGGGATGATGGTCGGTGGCACCTTTATGTCCCGCATGAATGGACAGCGAATCTGGAGTCCAACCAGCAGCGACTATGCGCAGCGAGGCTTCGGCGGACACGCGATGACCATTATCGGCTACGATGACAATCTCAATGGTGGTTCCTTTCAGGTTATGAACAGCTGGGGTCAGCGTTGGGGAGACCGGGGATTGTTCTGGATAAACTATCAGGATTTCGGGCACTTTACTAAAGAGGCATACGGTCTGCACCCCATGGGTAGCGCCGAAGAGCGCCAAAAATTTGACGACAGCAAATTAGCCGTTGAATTTGGCCTTTTAAATACGGAACAGCGGGCGACGATTCCCCTACAACAAATCAATAACCGGGTATTCCGGACAGCACAGCCTATGCAGAAAGGCGATAAGTTTAAAGTACTGGTCGCCAATTCCATCGAATGCAATATTTACGTGTTTGGCCAGGAAACGGATGGTTCCAGCTACGTGCTTTTCCCCTACACCGATAAGCATTCTCCTTACTGTGGGATTACGGGCACCAGACTTTTCCCACAAGATTACAGCATGGTGCCCGACGAAATCGGTAACCGCGACTACATCGCCGTTGTTATCTCCAAAGATGAAATCGACTATCGCCAGTTCAATTACGAACTGAACCGAAGCCGACAGGCCAACTACGCCGCTAAACTACAAGAGGCCTTAGCTAAATTCGACCCCATAAACACCGTCAATTTTCAGGCCGGAAACACCGTAAGTTTCGAAGCGGATCGTCGGGGCCAGAATACCGTCGGTATGGTGATTGAGATTGACAAAAGATAAGCGCCAGGAGGGATTAAAACCGAATCCCCACATTTGCCGTCAGGATATTATTCCTACCCGGACTATTGGAATAAAAGTCATTCAGACCGACTTCATAGCGTACATCAAGGCTCAGAAAAAAGAGGTCTACCCCGGCTCCGATATTGGCGCCGTAGGTGAAATCATTGATATCATCCTCGGTAAGAGAGAAGCTGGAAGATTCTCTTACTCCCGCTAGCAGGGTGGGCGTGACGCCGGCCAGGGCATAAATATTCAACAGGCCATTGGTACCCGTGAGACGGATTCCCATATTCACCGGAAATTTCACTAACTGGATCGTCGTCTGATCCTGTAAGAAATTGACATCGTCCAGGCCGGGCTCCTGACTCAATTGGGCATTCATATTATATATGTGTACCCCCGGCTGGAAGAAAACCATCCGTTCGCCGATGCGCAGGTCAAAACCGGCATTCCAGCCCGCGCGGGCCTCCGATCGGAAATCGTCGATACGGGCATCCAGGCCGGAGGCATTGACCCCAATCTTAGGGTTAAAAGTGACTTGCGCCCGAAGGCTTAGTACCGTAAAGAGTAGCAGGCTGAACAAAAATAACTTTTTCATAATAGACGGTTTTTTAAGGTTAATAATAGCGAAGTTGTTTAGGAAACGTCATTATGATTGGGGCTGTGATACGGAATAGCGACTTAAACAAAATTTTAATACTCCTTCACAAGTCCTTAAGGAAAGGGGTAATTAACTGGACGGAGCCTTGGAAAAACAGCAAGAAGTTACTAGGTTCGATGCACAACAAAACACGAAACCATGTCACTTGATATCAGTGTCCCTACCCTATTGCTTGACCAGAAAAAATGCCTGGCCAATATCGACCGAATGGTGAAAAAAGCGCAGCGGCATGATCTGGTCTTGCGTCCACATTTCAAAACCCACCAATCGCAGGCGGTGGGCCGCTGGTTTCGAAAACGCGGTGTTGAACAGATCACCGTTTCTTCGTTTCGAATGGCTGCCTATTTTGCCGACGACGGCTGGTCCGATATTACGGTGGCCTTCCCGGTTAATATTCTGGAACTCCCCCTGATCAATGAATTAGCCGGCCGTGTACAGCTCAACCTTTGCATTGAGCATCCGCAAACGGCTGCTTACCTGGCGCAACAGCTGACCCATCCCGTAGGTCTGTTCATCGAGATCAATGCGGGCAATGACCGGAGTGGCCTCCCCCTGGCCCGGCGTAGTATTATCGATGAGATTCTAGCCCTGGTGAAGCAGAGCAACAAAATGAATTTTCTGGGTTTTCTGGGCCACGCCGGACAGAGTTACCGGGCCCGGTCGCATTCCGCCATTTTGGAAAGCCACCGTTATAGCCAGGACGTTATGCAAAAACTCAGGGATCAGTATCAGCCGGATTTTCCAGCTTTAACCATCTCCCTGGGCGATACCCCCACCTGCAGCGTAGCGGATGATTTCGGGGGGATTGATGAAATTCGTCCGGGAAATTTTGTCTATTATGATCTTACCCAGCACTACATTGGCTCCTGTACTTTGGATCAAATTGCCGTAGCCATGGCCTGTCCGGTGGTGGCCAAGGCACCGGAACGGGAAGAACTAATCGTCTACGGTGGGGGCATTCACTTCTCTAAGGATCGGGTGCAGGGTCCCGACGGAAACACCCACTTTGGGATGCTAGGCGATTGGACGCAAGAAGGCTGGCGAGCGGTTGAGCAGGAAGGCACTTACGTAAAGGGGCTGTCTCAGGAGCATGGGGTCATCAAAACGAGTCCGGAGCGGGTGGCTTCCGCCCAAATAGGCGATTTGCTGCCTATACTACCGGTACATTCCTGTATGGCGGCTGATCTGATGAAAGAAGTGATGACACTCGGGGGGGAACGCATACCGATGTTGAAGTATGTATAAAACGAAGAAGCGCTCTTTTCACTAGGAAAAGAGCGCTCCGTATAGTATATAAGTCCTTAGAACTTGTTTACTTACCAGCCACCACGGCCGCCTCCGCCACGGTTGCCACCACCGCCGCCTCCGCCGCGATTGCCACCTCTTGGCTCTGCTTTCTTAACTACGATACTACGACCGTCCAGGTCCGTATTATCTAAGTTTTCAATAGCAGTTTGTGCCTCGTCATCGTTTGGCATTTCAACAAAACCAAAGCCACGAGAACGACCAGTGAACTTGTCTAAAATAATTTTGGCAGAATCAACAGCGCCAAACTCTTCGAAAGCTGATCTCAACGTGTCTTCTTGAGTTGAGTAATCCAGCTTAGCTACAAAAATATTCATAATAAAAAATTAATAGTGATGCCTTTCGGCTAAATGTCAATTGAACTAGTATCAACTTACATTACGAAGTTAATTCGAAACTTAAAGTGCTGTACAAAATTGATAGGAATAAAGTAGAAGCGGAGTAAGTCAGAAATAACGGTAATAGTTGTAGTAGTTTAATTGTTGATACAAAGCTACGCTTTTTAATACATTAATTCCAGTATCTCTGACGAAATATAGCGATTTTAACCAAAAATAAATTTGATGGTCGGGGTTTATAGCCCCAAAAACCCAGCAAAACAAGCCTCCTACAGCCCTTAAAAGACCATGTAAATTAATTGTTAAATTGTATAATTCTAGACCGCGCTGATGAAATCTACCCCTCTGCCTCCCGGAAAAAGCTAAGCGCTCTTTTCTGCTCCTTAGGAAACAGCTGGCCAAATCTTCAGAAAACAAGCGCATTCAACAAAACCGGAAGGGGAATACCCCAGGTCGCAACCCAAAACATAAACAACTAAAGATCAGCATATTAAAAGAAAAGCAACTTCCACAAAGATGTAGAAGTTGCTTTCTGCCGTTTAAAATTTCCTTAAATTTTGGCACTTGTAGAATGAAAATCCTACTTTTGTGCTTAGTTTACTAATGCACATTGTACCTGCTTGCTCTTTTTTGGAGGAAGCAGGTTTTTTATTTTATACTAGTCTTTAGCTACTGCCAGTGAGAAAATGACCAGACCGAATCCGATCTTGTTCACGGCATCACCAATGTTATATACAATATCCATGGGCAGGCCACTCAGGATCTGAGCACCAAACAAACCACCCGTTGTACCGGCGATATAACCGATTGGATAGATTGCCCAACCTACCAGTACAAACCAGGCCAAAATACGTACGGCTTTGGCTACTTGAGGTCCGGCCTGTGCTGCTAATTCTTTTACCTCGCCAAACATCACCAGGTACAGAATGTAGAAATAGGCTAGTCCAGACAATAGTCCCATCACCCAGCTCATAGTAGCTGTTTCCGGTGTGTTGTAGATACCCGTACTTTCTCCCAGGAACCCAAACAACAACATCGCCACAGAGGCAATAATCAGACGCCAGAGCAGACCAATTTTAGCTCCTGCTTTCTTCGTGATCAGGTAGAACTCTACACACATCAAGGGAACCGTTAAGATCCAGTCAATGTAGCGGAACTCCGTTGGAGACTGCCCCGTACTTGCCCAGAAATCTCTCATGTAGTAGTAGTGTACCGCTGCAATGAAAGTAATCAGACCGGATACCAGAAGGGAATCTTTCCACTTCTTATCTACCAGGCTGAACTGGAAAAAGAAAAATACGGTAGCCGCGGCCATGGCCATCGACCCAATAAAGAAGGTGAAACCGACATAGTCACCTTGTTGAAGTGTTGCCAATAACATTGGCTTGAAGTTTACTAATGCATTCATTTCTCTAAGAATTGGTTAATGTTTAAATTAAAATACTTTCTCACTATTCCCGTCTACTTGTAGTGATCTCACCCTTTCTTCGGGAATAGAGAAAAATGGTTTTTCTGTTTTGTTAAAATTCCTGAACGTTCTTTGCCAAAGCGCCCTCAAAAATGGCGCATAAGGTAAACTTCCAAATATGAGTACTTCTTCTTTTAAGGTACTCCGCTCGTTGAGGAAAGTTAAAATTCGGTGCGTGGGATTGTTGCGGAAAAGCGCAGAGAAAATGCGCTTGCCCAGGCTGCCCCAATTGGTCAATATATGTAAGAGTAAATTATCATAGAATTGATAACGATTTCGTGGTGATACTTGGGCCGGACGATTTCCAGTTACCAGCGACTCTGCCAAAGCCTGACTTTTCTTTTGTATATTTAAAAAAGCATAGCCAGTACTCGGCTTAACCCAACCGGCGGCCGTACCAATCGGTATAATATGTTCTCCCTCAAAACGACTCAAATTTTGATTCGTCATGGGGATTCTTCCTTTTTCTTTTTCGTAGATTTTATAATGCTCAATCTTTAACTGCTGCCTGATATAGTCTTCGAGAACCTTTTCGTAAGCTTCCCTCGTTAGGATTTTTTCGGAGAACAGAGTAAACTCTACCAGTGCTTTGGTCGCAGACACAGGCAGAATGTACATAAAGCGACAATCTCCTTGCTGCTCAATGGAAAAGTCCATTAACCTGGCTTCGCCGGGGTCAAATTGAGGCTGATCGGTTTCTATCCACCAGCCCATAAAATGTTGTTGTAAATTGTACTGGTGAACCGCATGGGTCTCAGCTGGGCGCCGAAATATACTATTGAGCACCAAATCGGCCGTAAAACCTTTATTGGTGGTCCAGACTACCGTGGTATCGGCCTCCGTCTGGTAAACATTTTCTACCTTATCCGTCAAGAAATGTACATTAGGCTGCTGCTTCAGTAAAGCTTTCACTTTTTGGTAAAAATCAATACCTCTGATTAAGTGGTATTGATAGTTGCCCATATCCGAGCGAACAGCACCTCTATCATCAACAAAACTCATCTTTGGCCAGGAATGATGGACAATATCCTGAAAAGGATGATCACCTTCAGACCAGAAGCACCAGGTTCGATCATTAGACACCTTATTGTCCTGATCGATGATCAGTATGCGCTGATCTTTTAAGCCTAATTGGCTCATACGGAGGGCTGTACTTAAGGCAGCACAGCCTCCACCCGCGAAGATGTAGTTGTAATGATTCAAAACTTAGTTTACTAATGCACAATATTATGCGGTGAAAACACCATCCAACCATCAAAAGTATGATTTTCGGGTCTTGCTCCGCAATTTTTTCAATAACCAGACAATTCTGAAAGAGAAAGGTTTACAAAAAGTTAAAGAAATTGAAAGGCTTCTTGATTTATTTAGCTAAAAGGCCTGTAAGCCCTTTATAATGGCGACTCAAAGCTTAACTAATCGATGAAAGTGTTTGGGTACTCGGAAGCGCTGACCGAAGCGTTTCTGAAAATTCTGGCATCTTTCTAAAAAGGCTTTTGGTCCATAATCCTGCGCAAAACGCAAAACGCCCCCTTTGAAAGCCGGAAAGCCCCAACCGTAAATACTACCCAAATTAGCGGCTGCCTCGGAGCGAATCACCTTTTCCTGCATACACCAGATGGCCTCAATAACCTGAGCAAAGAGAAAGCGCTCCTTTACGGCCGCCTTTGAAGAAGGCAAAGCCTGGGGTGGGAAATGTTCCTTTAAGCCCGTCCAAAGGCTTTTTTCTTCGGTAGTGTAATCGTAAAAGCCAGCCGAGCGGCGCGCGCCCGAGCGCCCCAGCTCTTTGATCATTTTCTCCAGCACCAATACGGCCGGATGCTGAATATACTTTGGCCCGTAATGCTCAGCGGCCTGCTGCTCGTATTTCATGACCATATCCAGGCCCAGGTCATCGGCCCAGGCCAGGGCGCCCTTTGGCATACCCGATTGCAAGCCCAGATTTTCGATTAAGGCGGGCGAATAGCCTTCCTGCAGCATCGTAATTCCCTCCAGAATATAGGTATTTCGGACCCGGGCGGCGTAAAAGCCCCAGTCGTCTTTTACGACAATGGGAATCTTACTGATGCTGCGCACAAAGTCAAAGGCCCGGGCGATGGTTTCATCCGAAGTAGCCGCCCCGCGTACGATCTCCACCAGAGGTACCTCGTCTGCCGGATGAAAAAAATGCAAGCCCACGTAATTATCCGGACGGGTAGCCGACTTACCCAGCTCCGTAATGGGGATAGAGATGGTATTGGTTGCAAAAATGGCGTATTCGTCCAGGAATTGTTCTGCCTCCCGCGTCACCTTCTCCTTAACCATTTTATTCTCGAAGACCGCCTCGATCACCAAATCACAGGTCTCAAAATCTTTAGACGTATCGGTGGTGCGCAGTCGCTTCAGGAAGTCAACTTTTTTACCCACGGGAATGTGTCCGCTGGCCGTCGCTTCGTCTATTTTCTGCTCTACCAGTTCGCGCCCTCGGTCCGCAATTGGTTTGGAGACATCCTTAATCACCACCTGCATACCGTGCAAGAGTGCGGTATAGGCAATTCGGGAACCCATGACCCCGGCACCGATCACGCCTAGCTTCTGGGGTCTGAACTTCCCGAATCCACTGGGGCGGTTCCCCCCCTCCCAAATCTCGTTGCGATCAAACCAAAAGGCTTTGATCATATTTTTACATTCTTTACTGAGCACCAGATCCGTGTAATAGCGACCTTCTATCTTGCAGGCCGTTTCAAAATCTACCTTTGAGCCATCGGCCATGACATTCAGTACTGCGTGCAGTGCCGGGTAATTATTATGGGTTTTTGCCGTAAGGCTGGCGGCCATATCCCGAATCATTGCCGCCGTTTTCATATTTTTTGCAGAACCACCGGGAATCCGTGCCCCAGCGGTATCCCAGGGGCGGCGGTGCGCACTGTTTTCTAAAAGCCATTGCTTGGCTTTCGCCAAAAGGCTTTTTTCATCTTCTGCCAAATCATCAATAATACCCACTTTATGGGCAACCTCGGGCGAATAGCGCTCCGCACTGGTCAGGATAGGAAAAGCTCGCTCGATACCTAACAACCACATCAAGCGGATAATACCACCACCCCCTGGGATTAGACCAATCTCCACTTCCGGTAATCCCAACTGAATCTTATCATTATTAATGGCAATTCGATGGTGACAGGCTAAAGCAACTTCAAAACCAGCACCGATAGCACTGCCGTTCAGCGCAGCCACCACGGGCACTCCCGGCCGCTCCAGATCCCGCAGGAAGGATTTCATAGCTTCCGCAAAACGAAAGACCTCCTCCGCATCCTGGGCATGAAATAGATACTCCAGGTCTCCCCCCGCCAGAAAGGTCCGTTTTCCGGAAGTCAGAATAACCCCCTTCAGTTGTCCCTTTTTCTTTTCTTCCTGTAAATGCCGCAGTACCGGAATGAAGGCCTCCCGGATTTCGTGATTAATCACGTTTTCCAAACGGCCTTTCATATCCAAAGTCAGCGTAACGATATTATCTACATCTTTTTTATAGTGGATCATGGATGATGAATTCTTGTATCATTACCCGCCCGGGGCGGATCAAAATTATTATTTTATAGACGTTCGATGACCGTGGCTACCCCCATTCCGCCACCGACACAAAGGGTCACCAGACCCGTTTGCAAATCTCGGCGCTCGAGTTCATCCAACAGCGTCCCCAGTAGCATGGCGCCGGTCGCTCCCAGCGGATGGCCCATTGCGATGGCGCCACCATTAACGTTAACCATCCCGGGGTCCAGATCCATTTCCTGTAAAAAATGAAGTACCACCGCCGCAAAGGCTTCGTTGCATTCCCAGAGGTCGATATCAGATTTTTCCATACCCGCCCGCTCCAGTGCTTTTTTAGCCGCCGGCGCAGGACCAGTCAGCATAAGCGTAGGCTCTACACTAATATTACTGGCCGAGACAATTCTGGCCCGGGGTCTTAAACCCAGCTCTTCCCCCGCCGCCTTACTACCCACCAGTACCAGGGCAGCGCCATCTACAATACCCGAGGCATTACCCGCCGTATGTACGTGCCTGATCTTTTCTACCTGTGGATACTTGTGCAAGGCCATCGCATCAAACCCCTTGGCGCCCAAACGGGCAAAAGCCAGCGGCAGCTGACTCAGTTTTTCCAAATCGGTATTCGGGCGAATACACTCATCATGATCGAGGATAAGCAGACCATTCTGGTCGTGGATAGGAATCAGGGAGGGCTTAAAATAACCCGCCTTACTGGCCCGGGCCGCCCGCTGCTGAGACTGTAGGGCGTACTCATCAACCAGCGGTCTGGTAAAACCACCCATCGTGGCAATCAGATCGGCCGAAATCCCCTGCGGCACGTAATTCAGCTGACTAATCACCTCCGGATCGTGCAGGAGCGGACCACCATCACTACCGATGGGCACCCGACTCATACTCTCCGTCCCACCCGCTACGATGAGTTGATCCCAACCCGATTTCACCTTCATGGCCGCCAGATTTACCGATTCCAGGCCAGAAGCGCAGTAGCGGTTAATCTGCATCCCGCCTACACTGTCGGACCAGCCGGCGTGCATAACGGCCGCCTTGGCAATGTTAAATCCCTGATCATTAATGGGACCCACACAGCCGAGAATGACATCGTCTACCCGGGCGGTATCCAGGGCATTACGGGCCTCCAGGGCCTTTAAGACCGTCGAAAGCAAATAGATAGGCTTTAGTTCGTAAAAAGAACCGGAAGACTTGCCCCTGGCACGCGGTGTCCGGAGGGCGTCGAATATGTAGGCTTCACTCATGCCAAAGATTTATTGGTTGGAAGAGAGCTATTTCAGCTGCGCCTACAAAAGTATCAATCTAAACTTACTTCTGCCAGTTTTCGTGTGGTCATTTAGTCAGGTGACCACACGAAAACGCGACCACACGTACTACTGCCCCTGGATCCAGGGCGCACCGGCCGTCTTGAGTTCTTTAGACATTTCGGCTAGCTGCGCACTGGTGGATTCCAGGCTGGTTTCCAGGCTGGTTAATTCATCCCGGGCGATTGCCAGACTGTTGCGATGGTTCTTCGTCGGGCCGTAGGTACTGCTCATACCCTGGTAGGCCACGGACATTCGTGACTGTATCGTGGGTTTGGTGCGTTCCCCAATGATGGATTTGGAGCGATTCCCGTTCATCACCTCATCGATATCGTAGAGTTTTTGCTTGAGATCGTAGAGCTGCTTCATCATGGCAGGATCTTCTTTGTCCATACGCGCGGCAGCGGTTTGCATCGCTTCGATCATCCGCATTTGCTGCTCCAGGTCGTAATCCACTGCACTGAATTCCTGCATGAAGCTTTCCAGCTCTTCCCGAAAGTCGGCGATCGTAGACGCCTTCTGGGGTGTCAATGCTCCTTCGTACAGACGCTCTACCTCAAAGCTTTGGGGTCCGGCCAGGGTCGTTAACTGGCCCTCTTCTTCCTTAGCGATAGTGACCGAGTAGGTACCTGGTAAAGCCAGAAAGCCCCGGCCCCTCCAGTCGCGATTGGACTGTCCCGGACGGATGGCACTTTTTCCATTATACCGAAAATCCCAGGCTACGCGATGCATACCTTTTTGGCTCGGTGCAGTCATACGCCTTACGACATTTCCTTCCTGGTCTTTGATGGTTAACCAGATTTTTGGTGCGTCTTCTCTACGCTCCGCTTCCAGTTGATCCCAAGCAGGGAAGCTAAGCGCTTCCGCTTCCTTTTCCGCCTTTTCGCGTGCGGCCTTTTTGGACGTCAGCCCTTCCGATAAGTAGTAGGTGATCGCTGCTCCGTACTCGGGATTAGGCGCGGAATAATGAGCCGCTCCCTGAGAGCTCACCATCGACCGCGGTATATACCAGTCGGCAGGCCGCGAAGCGAAAATCGTAGCGGGCTCTTTGGTGACCGCCGGGCTGATTTCCCGCAAAGGGGAATAGTCGTCCAATACAAAGAAACCGCGGCCAAAAGAAGCACCTACGAGATCATTCTCCCGCTTTTGGATCGCCAGATCGCGAAAAGCAATGGTTGGTGCCCCCTTGAGCTTATTCCAGTAGGTTCCACCATCCAGGGTGAAATAAATACCGAATTCGGTCGCCGTAAAGAGTAAGTTAGGTTCTTCGTGGTCCTGTACCAGGCGCCAGATCAAATGACGATCCGGGATATTTCCGCTAATCGAGGTCCAGGTTCTTCCCCGGTCGGTACTCTTCATCAAGTAAGGCTTGAAATCGCCGTATTTATGATTGTCCAGCGATACATATACGGTATTGGCGTCGTGCAGGTCGGCTTTGATGTCGTTGACAAAAGCCGTAGCGGGTACACCAGGCATCGATTTCACCTCAATTTTACGCCAGGTCGCACCACCGTCTTCGGTTACTTGCACAATACCGTCATCGGTACCTGCGTAGATCAGACCTTCTGCCTGTGGTGATTCCGAAAGAGAAGTGATCGTATTGTAAACCGACATAGCGTTAAAGTCCCACTGTGCATCCCAGCTCCAGGTTTGTCCCAGCAGCGGCATCTGCATACGATCTTCGTCACGGGTCAGGTCTTCGGAGATGGCCGTCCAGCTGTCGCCGCGGTCCTCGGATTTCCAAACTCGATACGAGGCAAAATACAGGCGATTCGGAGCGTGCGGGCTGACCAGGATCGGCGCATCCCAGTTGAAACGCTCAGGGCCTTCTCCCTCCCCGGCCTGGGGCTGGATCAAGACCTGCTCGCCGGTGATCTGGTCAATTCGATAAAGTCTACCCTGTTGCGATTCAGCATAAGAGATATCAGGGTTGCCGGGTTCGGTGGCCGATTGGTGGCCATCCGCACCGAGGGTTTTCCACCAGTCGGCATTGCGAATGCCATCCCGGGCATCCGTACGGGAAGGGCCACCGTGTGAACCATTATCCTGGGTACCCCCGTAGATAAAATAAAAAGGCTCGGAATCATCTACGGCCACCTTGTAGTACTGCGTAATCGGCAGATTATCCATAAATCGCCAGTTCTCTGCACCGTCAAAACTTTCGTACAAGCCCCCATCGGTACCCACCAGTAAATAATCGGGATCATCGGCCCGGAAATTTAGCGAATGGTTATCGGAGTGTTTTTCGTCTTCATTCAGACGGCGGAAGGTGCTCCCCCCATCGTCTGAGATTTGAATCCGATTATCCATTAGATAGATGCGATCAAAATGATGCGGACAAGCGTATAGTTCCTGATAGTAATGCGGTCCAGTAGCACCGGATACCGCATTGGACATTTTCTGCCAGCTGGATCCCCGATCGCTACTGCGATAGACCCCACCCGTCGCCCGGTCGAGCTCGATGGCGGCATAAATAATATCCGGATCGTGGGGAGAAACGGCTATCCCGATTTTTCCCATATTAGAGCGAGGCAGCCCGGTTTTGAGTTCCGTCCAGGTCTCTCCACCATCCATACTGCGATGAATACCCGAGCCAGGGCCCCCACCCATGTAGGCAGCTACGGTCCGGTGCCGGTCCCAGGTCGCTGCGTACAGCAAATCGGGGTTCCGCGGGTCAATGGCAATATCGGTTACGCCAGTCCATTCTTCGTTGCCCAGGGTCTTTGTCCAGGTTTTTCCGCCGTCGGTTGTTTTGTAAAAGCCCCGCTCACCACCTTTATCCCACAGCGGCCCCTGTGCCGCTACGAATACGACATTCGAGTTATCCGGATGGACAATCACCTCGGAGATATGTTCCGAGGTCTTGAGGCCAACATTATTCCAGGTTTTTCCACTATCGGTCGATTTGTATAATCCATCGCCAAAACCCACGTGGCGGCCCCCGACGTTCTCACCGGTACCTACCCAGATGATACTTGGATCATTGGGGTCAATACTCACGCAACCAATAGAATAGCTTGGCTGTTCATCGAAGATAGGGGTCCAGGTTACACCGGCATTATCAGTTTTCCAGACGCCTCCCGAACCAACCGCTACGTACCAGACATTTTCGTCTTCCGGGTGAATAGCCACGTCGGCAATACGACCGGAAGTAAAGGCAGGGCCGATATTCCGAAGTTTCATCGCCGAAAAATCAATATCGGCAAAAGGAGAATTGGATGCTTTTTCTTGGGCCGGAAGAGTACTGACCAACAAACAAAATACAGAGACTAAGAAGAGGACACGCTTCATAATGTTTTTTTTTAATACACCTATATAATAAGGTACGGGCGGAAAAAAACCAAGAAAAGTTGCCGAACGGCAGCCCTGCGTCGCCGATAGCTCTTTAATACCGAAGTTGTTTAACATCTTATAAAGTTTTGTTATTCTCCTGTTTGACGTAAAATATTAGCACCACTTTATTTATTCTTACTGAATACTCTGTAATCTAAATTTCTAAGCATTTTGAAAGTCATCTTTTTGTCCATTATTGCGTTGCGTACTCACCTTTGTAGCTAGACGAAGAAAGGGAATTCAAGGGGCCCTTTCTGAAGTAACAAGGCTCCGCCACGCCTTATCTTGAACAAAAATCTGAGGTTTCAAAATACACATTAACTTAAATTACAGAGTACTGAAGTTATTTAAGGAAGTTGTTTAAAAACTCCTCACCAGGAATTCTTAAACAACTTCAAGTTCAAAAGCAAAAAGCAGGATTTGAAGCCAGTTACAAAAATAGGATGGCGCGCAGCCATGGCCATTGTGATCGCCAATATGATTGGTACGGGAGTCTTTACCACCCTGGGCTTTCAATTGGAAGCAGTGCAAAGCACGCTCAGCATCGTACTGCTCTGGTCGCTGGGGGGCATTATTGCCCTGATGGGCGCCTTTTCCTACGCGGAGATTGGCACCCATCTGCCCAAATCTGGTGGAGAATACCATTTTCTCTCCAAAACGATCCATCCGATCGTCGGCTATTTGTCCGGTTGGGTATCCCTGACCGTAGGATTTGCCGCTCCGATTGCACTGGCGGCAATGGCCATGGGTGCTTACCTCTACAAGTTTACGGGCCTCTCTCCTACCGGAATTGCCGTAGGGACCATCCTGTTATTGTCACTCATTCACTCCTTCAACCTAAAGAGCAGCAGCTTTTTCCAGGGTTTCTTTACGGTACTCAAGGTCATACTGGTCCTGGGTATGGTGCTGGCGGGTTGCTGTCTGCTCCCCGAATCCGGCGCCACTGAATGGACGCCTAAGTGGCGGCAGGAGATATTCCAGCCTTCCTTTGCCATTGCCCTCATCTACGTCACCTACGCATACTCGGGCTGGAATGCCGCGGCCTACATCGTGGGGGAAATTCGTCGTCCCAACCGAAATTTACCCATTGCCCTGGTGGGCGGTACTTTGTTGGTCTCCGTATTGTACATCACCTTACAACTCGCTTTCCTGCGTCAGGCCCCCATAGAGGCGCTGGTATCAAAAGTAGAAGTCGGCCAGATCGCTGCGGAGTACATGTTTGGTACCGAGGCTGGACGCTGGGTGAGCTACATTATTGGCTTTTTACTGATCTCCAGTATTAGTGCCATGATCTGGGTGGGCCCCAGAATCAGCCGGGCGATGGCCGAAGATTATCAGTTCTGGCGTTTTTTACAGAAAGACAATAAGGCTGGTATTCCGGTGCGCGCCATCTGGTTTCAGGCGGCCATTAGTATTGCTTTGATCCTTAGCGGAAAATTTGAAACCGTGCTGTTATACAGTGGCTTTATCCTGCAGATTTTCACTACGATCACGGTGGCTTCTTTATTCGTCTTACGACAAAAAAAGACCCCTCACCCCACGTATCGCAGTCCCCTTTACCCCGTATTACAAATCCTTTTTATTGCGATCAGCACCTGGATGGTCATCTATATGATTGCCGATCGTCCCGTAGAAAGCCTATGGGGCTTGGCGAATCTCGTACTGGGCTTGCTGACCTATTTTGTTTCCGTCTATTTAAGCCGAAAGAAAAAAAAGGCCGAAAAAGCAGCCTGGCAGCAGCGGGAATTCTTAAACAACTTCAACAACAAATTTTGATTTTGTAGCGTTGCATTTTTATGAAAAAACTCAGCTCGATCTGCCTGCTGCTGTTTCCAATTTTGGCGACCGCCCAGATGACCTACGACCTGCAAACCGGCCGCGAGCTGGGTATCATCGGCTCCGCTGCAGGGCTGAGCGGATACGCGGCCTACATCAACGCCAAGAATGATATCATTCGTCCCGATGAAATTCAGGCCTTAGATCCCGACCGACTATGGAAAATAGATCGCTGGGTGATCACTCAATATTCCGCTTCCGCGAAAAAAGGTAGTGATCTGGCCCTGTATGGTTCTTTCCTCCTACCCCTTACCTTATTAGCCGATGAAGATGGCCGCCGGGAATTCGGAAAAGTCGGTTTGATGAGCCTGCAGACCATCCTCCTGAACAGCAGTATTACCAACGTGGCTAAAGTGAGTGCCCGCCGACCCCGCCCCTTCTTATACAATCAGGATATCGCCCTCAATGCGAAGCTACGGAAATCTGATCGCTATTCTTTTTTCTCCGGACACACCTCTACCACCGCTGCCCTGAGTTTTATGACGGCTCAGATGCATAGCGATTTTAATCCGGAGCGCAACAATAATGTAGTCTGGGTCCTGGCCGCCGCAATCCCGGCCTATACCGGTATACAGCGGATGCGGGCCGGCAAACATTTTGCCACCGACGTTATCCTGGGTTATGTTTTTGGCGCAGCAGTTGGTATTTTAGTGCCGAATTTACATAAGTAGAGAGGAAGGCTATGGTAAAGTAGAAAAGTAAAGGAATGAAAATAAACAATCAGGATTACCGGACCATCTGGTTACATCCGGAAGATAAAAAATGCGTACAGATTATTGACCAACGGCACTTACCGCACGAATTGGTCATCGAGGATCTACGGAAGGTAGAGGATTTTGCGAAAGCCATCAAAGAAATGCACGTCAGAGGGGCACCACTCATTGGTGCTACGGCCGTCTATGGGCTCTACGCCGCCTGTCTGGATGCCCCCGAAGGTCCCGTCGGCATTGAATACGTAGAAGATGCCCTGAAGCAATTACGGCAAACCCGACCCACGGCCGTCGATTTATATTCCTGGACCGAAAGAGCAATGAAAGTTATCCGCCGGGCCTTTACCCAAAAAGAACGAAGTAAGGCAGCCCTGAAAATAGCGAATCAGCTTACGGAAGAATCCGTAAGTCATTGCCAAATGATTGGTCAGCATGGCCTGTCCCTGATTGAAGATATCAGCCGGCGTAAGGACGGAGCCCCCGTCAACATTCTGACGCATTGCAATGCCGGATGGATCGCCTGTATTGACCACGGCACGGCAACCGCCCCGATTTATGCGGCCCACGACAAAGGTATCGCCGTACACGTCTACGTAGATGAAACCCGGCCCCGCAACCAGGGCGCCCGCCTCACCGCTTACGAGTTGCTACAGCACGGTGTGCCCCACACCGTGATTGTCGACAATGCCGGTGGTCACCTGATGCAGCACGGGCTGGTCGATCTGGTTATCGTGGGTAGTGATCGCACCACCAGTCAGGGTGATGTCGCCAATAAGATCGGTACTTACCTCAAGGCGCTGGCCGCTAAGGATAATGAAGTCCCCTTTTACGTGGCCCTGCCCCAGTCTTCGTTTGATTTCAGCCTGAAGGATGGGTTAAATGAAATCCCAATTGAAACGCGCAGCGAAAAAGAAGTCACCCACATTCAGGGGTTACACGAAGGGGAGATTAAACAGGTACAGATAAGCCCCACCGGCAGTCCGGCGGTCAATTACGGATTTGATGTGACCCCTGCTCGTCTGGTGACAGGATTGATTACCGAGCGGGGGATCTGTGAGGCCTCGGCGCCGGGCATCGCCCAATTGTATTCCTCCGATTAATTACTGAGAAACATCTGGACAAAAAAAAGGCTGCCAGCAGCGGAACGCATTCCGTACTGGCAGCCTCTTATTTTTATCGCGCTGAATTATTCCGCAGAGGTGGATACCGTAAATGGAATTCTCCAGTTGGCCCAGGCCAATACGACCTGATCACCATCTACCATATACTCCAGGGCTTCCTGGTTCTCATCAACGGCACTAGGAGTAACGGTTACCCGTAATACATCCTTGGACTCGTCGTAATTACCCGCTCCCCATTGGTCCGTTTCACTATTGAAGATAACGACTACATTATCTTTATTCGGAATGGTGAAAAGAGCGTATTTACCCGCTGGCAGTGCCTCCCCTTCGATGGTTACATCTTCGGAAAACGCAATGGTGGTCGCGGCATTTGCTCCCGCGCGCCATACTTCGCCAAAAGGATTCAGTCCACCCCAGATATCCCGACCTTTAACGGAGGGGCTACCGTAGTCAAGGGTGATTTCGGCATCGCCAATCGAGCCCGACATTTCTTTGCGGGGAGAAGCAATACCACCTTCGGTAATCACGGTCTTGTAGCTTTCGGTCGAAGCGACTACCTGCTCGTCTGAATCACCACTGACGGCTTCGGACATAGCTTCTACTGATTCCGTAGCTTCATCCACTACTTCATCCATCGCTTCGTTGGTTTCGGCAGGCGTACAGGCGGTAGCCAGTACAAGTAAGCCGAATAAGAAACTCATTAATACATTTTTCATCTTGGTTGGTTTTTGTAAAGTTCTGAAAACAAGGGCAAAATCACCCATCTGTATGGTTAACAATGATTTAGACAATCAGTTTAGGGAATAGTCAAAAGCTTTTGCATCCGCAAAAAGAACCTTAGGATACCTTTTGGCCTTTATTTTCCTCTAACGCCGGTTTCCCTCTGCTTCTTATAAAAAACTGGCTTAATCAAAAATATTTTTTAAAAAAGAGACTCCTGGCTAAACCAAAATAGATGTATATACATTTATTGTAAAAACAATTAACTAACACAAACACATTTATTATGACTTACAAGGAAAAAGCTGCTGACATTTACAAGCAATTAGGAGAAGGCAAACTACTAGATGCTTTCGATAAGTATTATGCAGACAATGTCGTAATGACGGAGCCCCGTGGTACCCGTGAAGGCAAAAAAGCCTGCCGCGACTATGAGGTACAGTTCTTGAACAGCATTCAGGAGTTCCACGGATTGGACGTAAAGAGCGTTGCTTCCGACGAAGCCAATAAAGTAACATTTGTACAAAGTATGATGGATGTTACTTTTAAAGACGGTAACCGTGCCAAAATGGATCAGGTAGCCGTTCAGAAGTGGGAAGGCGACCAGATCGTACACGAAGAGTTCTACTACGAAAGCTAGTCTTTAGTTGAAATAGTTTATAAGTTTATAAGTTTAGCGGCTTATGGACTTATAAACTTTACTTATCCCTACCGCCGCTGCCCACCACTTTAAAGATCTCACCGAAGACAATCGGGCCACCCAATGCGGAAGCTCCTGCTTCTGCGATCTGTTCTCGGACAGGAGACCATTTATCTGGATTTCACTTTAACCTTTTGTACCTTTGCCAAAAGGATGCCTACTCCGAAGGAATAACCAGATACAAAAACCATTCATTCTATTTTATTATGAAAATAAAAAGTACTCTTGTCTTTCTTTTTTGCGTCAGTGCCTTGATTGCCCAACCGAATGCACTGTCTCTGAAGCAAATTGTACACCGCCCCCTGGACGGTTTTAAAAAAGCTCCCCGGGTGGTAAAAGTAGATGCCGGTGGTGGCACCGTTGATTTTGACCTTACTTACGGCGTACGCGGCAGCACCTGTACGGAGACCTACCGCCTGAGCTGGAAATTTGACGAAAACATGCGTTTTCTGCGCTATACGGACCAGGCTAACTTTTATGACTTCGAAATCCAAACCGAGCGTATCAACGGGAATTGTGGTCCTATTCAGCCCTGGCGCAATCCCTTTGTGGTGGCCGTTGCCAATGACGTGAGCAACTCTGCGATCCTTTCGGAACAGGGTTACGATGAAGTGCAAATGGCCAAAGGATTATTTGGGGGAACCTCCGAGCGCATTTTCTTCCGCGACGACGAGTGGGTACGATTTAATCAGGCCCGACAGGGTTTTATCCGTGGCCGCTTTTTCACCCGCAAGGACAATAATTCTTACGGTAAGTATACCTGGTTCAAGTTTACGATCGTAGGCAATAGTAATCTGGATGATCCCAAAGCCAGCTTTCAGTACGAAATCGTCTACGTATACGAAATTCCCGATGCGCCTCAGTACGTAAACCGCAATACCCTGACCCTGGGTATTCCCATCTTGCGCTCCGGAATTGGCGGGCCACAAAACACCCGCGGCTTTGACATCCGGGTGCCGGGAGAACTGGCGGCCAACAGTGGTAAGCAGTTCCAACTCATTGCCTTCTTTGAGACGCAGGACGGGCGGCCGCTGCGGGGCAACCCTGGTCTGCCTATGTATACCAATCAGCGGGGTTACGCGACTACGGAGAGTGAACTATTCCTGGTACCGCCTGAGCCCTACCGCCTTGAGCAGGTTGCCTTATGGATGCCCTACGCCGCCCTCAACCTGTCCAATCGCAGTCTGACGGGCATTTATACCTTTGTAGAGTTATGGATTGACGGAAAGGTAGCTGCGCGTTCGCCCAAAGTGGCCATCAGCGGAGGGCCTTAAGCCCTGCCCTTAAATTCCTCCAGGGCTTTACGGGTAAACGCACTCAGCACGAGGCGACCACTGGTCGCCGCTCTGGCGGGTAATATACGGTCCCAGTCCTCGGTATCTTTCCAGAAGACCGCCTTCATTTCTTCCAGGGCAGCCGGATGGAAGGAAGACAGGCGCCGGGCCAAAGCATCAACTTCGAGATCCAGTTTTTCCTGGTCTTCGAGTACCTGGGCGTAGAGTCCTTTCTGGGCGGCCCATTCTGCATCCCGCCAATTCGTACTTACCGTCAGTTCGGCCATGGCCGCCAGCCCAATCTTACGGCGTACCGCCGGTTCGATAACGAAGGGTCCGATCCCAATCGCCAACTCACTCAGACGAACGGCCGCGTACCGGGTCGCCAGACAATAATCTGCCGCCGCCGCAATCCCTACCCCACCACCAACGGCTTTACCCTGCACCCGCACGATAATGAGCTTCGGACAACGACGCATGGCGTTGATCACACTGGCAAAACCCATAAAAAAGCGCTTTCCCTGATCCTTGTCCCGAATCGCCAATAATTCATCAAAACTAGCCCCGGCACAAAAGGTGCGATCGCCCCCGCTCTTTAAGATGACCACCCGAACCGCCGTATCCGCCGCTACCTGGTCCAGGGCGACCACCAGGCGTTCCAGCAAATTGCCCGGCAGGGCATTGTGGCTGGGATGAAAAAAAGTAATCGTGGCGATGCCTGCTTCCACTTTCGTATCGACGTAGGGGGTATGATCCTTACCTGACATAAGTTTATCTTTGTAAATGAAGTTCTAAATTTCCTTTTGCCTATGGAAGATAGTAATTTTTTCTGGAGGGGCGGGTAGGTTACAGATCGAAGGAGGACCTTCGACCGAACAGGAGGACCTTCCTTCGCCCCAATATTTTGAAACAAAAACACAATAATGGGGTTAGAACCTGATATTAGACCTGCGAAATTCACAACTCAATAACTCAATAACTAATATATGCGCGTCAAAAGAAAAGAATGGACCCAATCGGTCCCGAAACCACTAGATGAGGTCTGGGATTTTTTCTCCCGCCCGGAGAACCTAATGAAAATAACGCCTGAGGGCGTCTTTAAATCTATTCAGACCGACCTGGAAGGAGTGGAGATGTACGAGGGGATGATCATCCAGTACACCATTGCTCCGCTCTTTAACATTCCGATGAACTGGGTTACGGAGATCACGCACATCAAGGACAAGACCTACTTTATTGATGAGCAGCGCTTTGGCCCCTACGCCTTTTGGCACCACCAACACCATTTTGAGGCCATTGAAGGCGGTACCCGTATGCGCGACATTTTACACTACAAGGTGCCCATACCGGTCATTGGTGACCTGGCGGACCTCATCCTGGTCGACCAGCAGGTAGAGCAAATTTTTCGCTACCGAGACGAAGTAGTCGCTGACTTATTCGGCACTTTCCCAGAAGACACGGCTAAATAGTCACCCTGCTTGCCAGACTAAAGCCCGGCGAACGGCTCAGGGTTTGGTGGTCTGATGAATTCGAGATATTTTTGCACTGATTTTAAAAACTAAAAGTCGGAGCCTTCAGTTCCGCCTGGTAAAAAATAAGTCTTATGTACCGTATTCTTAGTACTGCTGTCCTGCTCTTCATTAGCCTGTCGCTAAGTTTCGCTCAGGAGAAAAAGCCTCTGGGGCATCAAGAACTGGTAGACTGGAAAAACATCAGTGAAAAGATCATTTCCAATAATGGCAGATGGGTCACTTACCAGGTGGAGGCAGAAGAGGGCAACCCGACGACCTACCTGTACCAGGCCGATCAGGATAAGACCCTTAGCTTTGAGCGGGCCAGGAATCCCGAATTCACGGCCGACAATCGTTTTCTCCTCTTCAGTCTACAGCCGGATGTGATGGCGCAAAAAGCTTTACGCCGCCAGGGAGAAGAGGTAGAAAGCGTAGATACGCTGGCCATTTATCACCTGACGGAGGGCCGTTTTACGAAAGTGGCCCATGCCAAAAAGATACAGGTACCCGAAAAATGGTCGGGCTGGGTCTTCTTCACCCTCGAACAGGAGGAAGAAGAAAGAACGGACCTGATTGCACATCAGCTCGCCACGGGCGACCAGGTCATCCTCGAAGCGGTGGATGACTTCACCCTGGCCGAAGAGCGGGCTGCCGCCAGTGCGATATCCAAGGGGACTGATCAGCGTAACGCCGGGGTTTATCGACTGAATCCGGAAGAAAAAACCTGGCAGGCCATTCACCAGCAGAAGGGGGAATACGCCCAGCTCCGGATGGATGGTCAGGGTCAAAAAATTGCCTTCCTCGCCGATTTTGACACCCTCGAACAGCGCATTGATTATTTCGACCTTTATCACTGGAGTACAGGCAGCGCGGCGGTGCGTAAAATCGCCGATCGCGTGGATGCTTTTTTGCCGGAAGGCTGGCTCATCAGTAAGCACGGACGGCTAAACTTCTCCCGAAATGGTCAACGCCTGACCTTTGGCATTGCCCCCGAGCCCATCCTGGAGGATACAACAATGCTAGCCGAAGAAAAAGTAAACGTGGAAGTCTGGTCTTATCAGGACGAAATCCTCTATACCCGCCAGGAATTACAGGCCGATCGCGAAAAAGAACGTACCTACACCTGCGTATGGCTGGCCGATCAGGAAGAAATCCTGCCACTCGAATCGCCCGAGCTGCCCGACGCGGAGCTCTCCGATGAAGGGAATGGCCGCTACGCTATGGTCTACACCGAAAGCCCCTACCAAAAAAGCAGCTCCTGGGATGGTGGCCCTTCCGGGCGGGATGTCTATTTGGTAGACTTGCAAAACGGACAGCGCAGCCTGGTTGAAAAAAACCTACAGGGCTATCCAAATTTCTCCCCCAACGGCCAATTTCTGTACTGGTACAGCTATCCCGATACCGCCTGGTACGCCCTGTCGGTTACGAAAAAAGAAAAAGTGCAGCTGACGAATAATGAAATGGTGCCCTTCTATGATGAGTTGAACGACCGTCCTATGCTACCCGGCTCTTACGGCCTGGCCGGCTGGACCGAAGACGATGACTTCCTGCTCCTCTACGACCGCTACGACGTCTGGCTGGTGGACCCCAGTGAGGAGCTGGCCAGCAACAACCTGACCAACGGACGCGATGAGCGCCGCGTGAGTCGTCTTGTACGGATCGATCCCGAAGCACGAGCCATCGAAGAAGTAGAACCTATGCTTTTCCACTTTACCGATGAAGAAACGCGCCGCAGCGGTTATTACTGGTTCAACATCCATACCGGAACTAAAAAGATGGTGCAGGAAGGTGATTTTGCCTACGAGCGCCGTCCGCAAAAAGCTAAAGATGCCGACAGCTGGATCTTTACCAAAGAAAATTATCAGACCTTCCCCGATATCCAATACGCTCCGAAAGGCCTGGCGGAAGCCCGGAAGATCAGCCAGGTTAATCCGCAACAGGAAAACTATAAGTGGGGCAGTATCGAGCTGTATAGCTGGACCTCGGCCACCGGCGAAAAGCTGGAGGGACTACTGGTTAAGCCCGAGGGCTTCGATCCCAATAAAAAGTATCCGATGATCGTCAACTTCTACGAGCGTAGTTCGCAGGGACTACACCGGCACCGCACGCCGGAGCCGAACCGGTCGACCATCAATTACCCCTTTTACGCCAGTCGCGACTATCTCATTTTTAATCCCGATGTTCCCTACCGTATCGGCTATCCGGGCGAAAGCGCCTATAATGCCGTCCTTTCCGGCGTAACCGCCCTGATTGACGAAGGCTTTGTGGATAAAGACAATATCGGTCTGCAGGGCCACAGCTGGGGAGGCTATCAAATCGCCCATATCATCACAAAGACCGATCTGTTCAAATGCGCCGAATCGGGTGCACCGGTGGTCAATATGTTCTCGGCTTACGGCGGTATCCGCTGGGGTTCGGGGCGCAGCCGGATGTTTCAGTACGAGCGCACGCAGAGTCGTATTGGAGGTACCATCTGGGATAAACCACTACGCTACCTGGAAAACTCCCCGATATTCTTCCTCGATAAGATCAATACCCCGGTTTTGATCCTCCATAACGATAAGGATACGGCCGTGCCCTGGTACCAGGGTATAGAATTCTTCGTGGGGATGCGCCGCCTGGGCAAACCCGCTTGGCTACTCAACTACAACGACGAGCCACACTGGCCCCTTAAACTACAGAATCGCAAAGATTTTCAACTGCGGATGTCGCAGTTCTTCGATTATTACCTACAGGGCGCCTCCATGCCGCTCTGGATGGCCGAAGGGGTACCCGCTACCGAAAAAGGAATTAACCAGCGACTGGAGTTGATGGACAGGCATTAGGTTTGGCGGTTTGGTGAATACCTAATACTAGGTACTGAGACTGGAATAATTAGGTATTTTTACAGATTAGTGACTTTTGTTAGGCTTTTCGAAATCAAAACCGTGTAAATTAGCGTTCATAACTTAGATTAAATACAAATAAGCGTGGTAGCGACAATAGACACAGAAAAACACTTAGCACAACTTAAGAGAGGAGGACAGGCTTTGGTGTCCCATTTTCGGAACCCACAGATTGCCAGTAAGCTGATGGCGATGGGCATCATGCCGGGTTCCAGTATCCGGATGATTCGCAAGGCGCCCTTTGGCGGTGGATGTTACATCAAAGTCGATAACTTACTGATTGCTTTGCGCGAAAGCGAAGCCTTAAGTATTATTCTGAAGTAAAGTGGAAGGAAATAAGCGGGCATTTCAGGTCGCCCTGGTGGGAAATCCCAACAGTGGCAAAACATCTTTATTCAATCAGCTTACCGGTCTGCAGCAGAAAGTGGGTAACTTTCCGGGGGTTACGGTAGAGAAAAAAGTAGGTAAGATCAAACTTACCAACGAGATTAATATAGACCTGGTCGACTTTCCGGGTACCTATAGCTTCTACCCCACCGCAGCCGACGAAAAGCTGGTCGTACAATCTATCGTCGATATTGATTACCCCGATTATCCGCAGGGCTTTCTCTACGTGGCCGATTCGACCAAATTAGACAAGCACTTATTATTGCTTACGCAAATCCGGGACCTGGGCATCCCCGTGGTTCTGGCGCTCAATATGTCTGACCTGGCCGATCAGGGTAAGGTAGAGATTGATACGGCCAAATTATCCGAAAAACTCGGGGTGCCGGTTGTCCGCGTCAGTAGTCGTACCGGTAGCGGAGTAACGGAGCTCAAAGAGCTATTGCTCCAAATGTACCGGGGAGCATTGCCGATGCCGAAAGCCAATAGCTCCTTTTACCGGATCTCACCGGAAGAATCCAAACTGGCCACCGCCCTGGAGGCCGATTTTCCCCGTCACAATAACTACCAACGCATTCTGATTGGCCACCATTACGAGTGGCTTCCCTTTCTGGATCAGGAACGCAAGGCCAGCGTAGCCGAAAAAGTCGAACAAACAAAATTTAACAGCCTGCAATTGCAGGTCCGCGAAACCATGGAGCGCTTCGATCACTTTACGCCCATTGTACGCAGCGTAGTGACCGAGCCGGGCAGCCGGTCTGGTCTGTCTGAGAAGCTGGATAATATTCTGACCAATAAAGTCTTTGGTCCGCTCATCTTTTTTGTTCTAATGCTCTTCATTTTTCAGGCCATTTTTCTCTGGGCCGGATACCCCATGGACATGATTGAGGCCATCTTTGGCCACGCTACCTCCCTGGTAAAGAACGTATTACCGCAGGGCTGGCTATCGGGTCTCATTGCCGACGGGCTCCTGGCCGGTCTGGGTGGCATCCTGGTCTTTATACCGCAGATCGCCATTCTGTTTTTTCTCATTTCGCTGCTCGAGGAAGTGGGCTATATGGCCCGGGCCGCCTTTATGTTTGATCGACTCATGCAGGTCTTTGGCCTAAACGGTCGCTCGGTAGTTGCCCTGATATCGGGAGGGGCCTGTGCCATTCCGGCCGTGATGAGTACCCGAACCATTTCCAATTGGAAAGAACGCCTGATCACCATTCTGGTCACGCCCTTCATCAGTTGCTCGGCACGTATCCCCGTCTACACGGCATTAATTGCCTTTGCGGTTCCCCAAAAAACTTACCTGGGTGGCGTATTAAATGCGCAGGGGCTGGCCTTTATGGGCTTATACCTACTGGGCATTGCCGCGGCCCTGCTGGCCGCCCTGGTCTTTAAATGGATCTTAAGATCAACGGATAGTAGCTTCTTAATGCTGGAGCTACCCGAATATCGCTTGCCCGTGATGCGCAACGTGGGGCTAACCGTCTGGGAAAAAGTAAAGTCCTTCACCTTAGAGGCTGGTAAGATCATTTTGATTATCTCCCTGGTACTCTGGATACTTTCTTCTTACGGTCCGGGCCAAAAAATGGAAACCGCCCGCGCCGAAGCGCGGCAAACCGCCCAGGTAGAGAATCTGGACGAAACCGCAACGGCCGATCTGATTGCCGCGCGTCAAATCGAAGCCTCCTACGCCGGTCACATCGGAAAATTTCTGGAGCCCGCGATTGAGCCCCTGGGCTTTGACTGGAAAATCGGGATTGCACTGGTGACCTCCTTTGCCGCCCGGGAAGTATTCGTGGGAACCATGGCAACCATCTACAGCATTGGCTCGCAGGAAGATGAATTCTCCATCCAGCAACGGATGGCCAAAGAAGTGAATCCCAAGACCGGCGAAAAGGTCTACAATCGGGCTACTTCCTGGTCACTCCTGCTCTTTTACGTCTTTGCCATGCAGTGCATGAGCACCCTGGCCGTGGTCAAACGCGAAACCAATAGTTGGAAATGGCCGACCATTCAGTTTTTCTTTATGACGGGACTGGCTTATCTGTCGAGTTTGGTGGTGTACCAGGTCTTGAGTTAAGGCTCCCCTACGCCCCGAATTTATCTTTTACAATATCTCCTCGGCTACCTGCCGCAGCCACTCCCCTTCTACCTTTTGTTTTGTCTTTTGGATCTTCTGGAGGACTTTCTCCTTCTTGTCGGGGCGACTGCGTAAGATGAGGTGCAGCAAGGAGCAAAAATTAAGTAGGGTCTGCTTATAATCGTTGGAGATCTTTTTATTGCGCCGCAGGAACATCATAAAGGAGGCAAGTTGAGACGACAGTGCATCCAGGGCCTCGGTTGCGTAAAAGGATTTGAGCAGCATGATGCGAGAGCCCAGAAAATACTGCGGGTCAGTGAATGTGACCTGATTAATATGCTCCAGGCAGCTGTCGTAGTCCCCCTTGGAAAAAGCCAGTTCGGCCAAACTGAAATTCATGGCTTCATCTCTGACTTTGGTAGCCAGGTGGATATGGTTCTGTTTGATAAAATCCTCCAGCCATTCGTACTCCTTGAGTCGCAGGGCCAGTTTGACGACGTTGTTGAAGGTCCAGTGGGTCAGCGAATTATCCGTAAACAGGGCCCGGGTATGGATGCCCAGCATGTAGAGTTCTAGGGCATCCGCGTAATAGTCGTGCAGTCCCTGGCGGATTTTGCGGGCGCAGATATTAATGGAAAATACGATAATCTCTCTTAATTCACCTTTAGACAATTGAGACTGGTAAGTTTCGATTTGTTTACGCAGCAGCTGAAAGGTCTCTTCATTATCCCGCTGGGTCAGGCATTGATAGGTTTTCAAATAGATGTCGATGTGGAAATCCAGCTCCGACTTATCTTCCAGATAATTACTGATCTGCTCAATAAAGTGAATATCGTATTTATTGGCGCCGATGGCTTCGAGGTTGACCATGGCACAACTGTACCTGAGCTTTTCGAAGAAGTAATAAGCATCCAGGTTGTCGGAAAGATTCTGAAAACTACGGATATATTGCCGCTTGCGCTCACTCATTAAGGCCTGTACTTCAATCTCGGATAACCAGTAGCGATCTCGCCAGTAATGGACCGATCGCTTTTCGTCCTGTTCTATACGCTGCTGCGCTTTATTTAACTGAAAATTAAAATGCTTTTCCAGACCTTTCTCCAGGAGTACGTTTAATTTGGTCCGGTCCGTGAGGAAGCTATCCTGCTCAATATCCTGCTGAGCCAAAAAATCTTCGCAGAGCCGCAGAAGATAATTAAACTGATAAGCCAGCCGTTTTTCGTCGAAAGACGTGGAGGGAAAAACGTACCGGAAAATCAGCCGCCTATCCAGGTCGGCTTCGGCCAGCTCCTCGCGTTGCTCGTAGAAGAAATCAAACAGGCGGCAGACCTCTTCGCGCTTATTAAAATAAGGAGAGTATACATAATCCCGCAGCCGATTCCACTCTTTGGCTTTCAATGCAGAAAGTAAGACCACCAACTTGGAGCTATGCATTGAAAAACAGTTTCGTTAAATTAAATAATTCTATATGTATCAGATCTAAAGGTTTGACAGTCACCAAAATAGATACGAAAAAACGCAAATAATGTTGCTCTGGAAAGTAAAAAGACTTGAAAATGTCAAAAAATTGTACTTGGAAAGCTAGCGCTGAACACCTATTTTTGGTAATGATGAATTAGATAACCTAGCAATCTCCTATGAAAACGATCCTATCCACCCTTTGCGGCCTGTTTTTTACACTTACGGCCTTTAGTCAGCCCTTTGTCTGGCCCGGCGACATGAACGATAACGGCATCGTTAACGAAGTCGATGTGCTGTACTGGGGTAGCGCCTACGGGGCAGAAGGTCCCGCCCGGCCTACCGTAGATAGTAGCTATATTGGATATCCGCTTCCTTCCGACTGGACCCAATTCTTCAATAATGGAGTAAATTACCTTTACGCCGATGCCAACGGAGATGGTCGGGTAGACGATCTGGACCTAAGGCCCATCATCAAGCACTTTGGCCGACGCAACGATTCCATTATCGGCTCGGATGCCTTCCCGGTATTGCCCGGTGCACAAGCGCCTTCCCTTAGTCTGACGACGCAGGTGAATACTTTTCAGGGCCGTAAGCTGGTTATCTTTGAAGTCAACCTGGGTAGTGTACAGCAACCGGTGGATAGCTTCTACGGATTCTCTTTTCAATTACACTATGATACACTTTTTGCTAAAAACGGAATCAGTGCCAATCTCGCCCCGGAAAACTGGATTGAGCAAAGCGAGAATGACACCGAATTTTTTATCAATGACAACTCGCAGACGGGGGTTGCTTCGGTTGCTGTCACTCGCCTGGATCAGCAAACCGTTAGCGGATCTGGTACCCTCCTGCGCGGAATCATCGCCGTAGAAGACATCATTTTTACGCCAGAACGAGATACTTTTACCATCGAGATCGACAGCGTCCGACTGGTCGGCTCCTCCCTGTTCCGCTACCAACCCCCACCGCCCGTAAAAGTACAGGTGAATAATGTGGTATCGAACACCCAATCCATCAGTGCCCAAACCGGGCTGCTTAAGGTTTACCCCAATCCCGCCCGGGAGCGCATGCGCATCGAATTACTCGATAAATCACAAGTCATCCGCCAGCTCCGGGTATACAATAATTTCGGTCAAGGCATCGAAAATGTGACTTTCCGGGGTAGCCCGACGTCATACAATATGTCCGTACAAAATTGGCCCCCCGGGCTATATACCGTACTGGTTCGAACCAGAGATGGATTATATACGGAGAAGTTGATCGTGCAGTAGGGCCGTTGAGACTGCTGCTGATCGAGTAAGTTAAAAATAAAATTTAGTGAGTTAGTTAATGTTTCATACTAGTTTTGGTTAGTGGCCTCGGCCACAGTTTCATAATCCCATGTGCATAGAGGTGTTCGTTTGACGAAGCACCTCTATTTTATTTGGTCTTGTGGCAGGGAAATTTTCTTTACTTTTTTTCGCTAAGACGAAAAGCCATCTTGAAAAAATCACACTTCATATTTTAATAAAAAATAATACGTTAACCAAGATCCCTTATTTATTAGGGTTTCTTCTGTGATGGAAATCCTAAGACAGTAAAACACTGCTTGAAAATATCCTTTTTTTGTTGTTGATTTGTCAACAGAACCGCCTTATATTTGAAGTGTTGAAAGGATAAAGAAATGAAAAGCTAATCCTGGAAACCTAAACTAAGTAGGTTGCCCATATTGAGTCTGTAATAAGGTGCTGGCTTTTTTGGGGCTAGTTCGAGGCGCAAAAATCGCCCCAAAAAGACGCAGATTATTGCTTGATTTAATTGGACAACCTACTTAAGCCCAGAAAAGAAAGAATTATTTCGCGCAAAGCACCAGTAGAAAGGTGCGTATCTTGAAT
>DATFKA010000176.1:0-25871 GCA_035268885.1 Saprospiraceae bacterium | reverse complement strand
AAGCTCAGTCAAAAAAATACTTTTCCACTTAAAGCTTCTCTAGGCAGCGGAGCCTGCGGATCATCGTTCAACTGACCAGTCTGCGCCAGCTTGCTGGTAGCGGGGCTTTTGGGGGATGGGGCGCAGACTGGCCTTTGAGTTAGCACCAACTTGAAAAACAAACGAAATGAACAAAGAATCTTTCCTTAGGGAATTTATGGATGAAGTTTGGAATAAAAAGAACTTTCAAAAAATTGGACAGTATATCCATAATGAGTATACAATCCATCTCGACCCTGGCGACCCTTGGGAAGGGAAAACATTATCCCATTCCGAATTTAAGAATCGTATGGAATTAGGTTCTTTCGAGCCATTTCCTGACATGAAATTTGAAATAACTTCCGCTATTGAGGAGGAAAATTATGTGGCGGTCAATTGGATTTTAACAGGAACAAATCTTGGACAAATTGGAGAATATCCTCCAACTAAAAAAGCCATTAATACAAAAGGAATAACCATTTATCATTGCAAAGACAATTTGATAAGTGGACACACTCAGATTTTCGACAGAAAAACAGTTATGATACAATTAGGATTTATATAAATGAAGACAAAGAAAGAACTTAAAAACGAATACAAACAGATGAAATTTCCTATGGGTGTTTTTCAAGTGAAATGCACCGTGAATGGGAAATCGTTTATAGACAATAGTGTTGATATGGAATCTAAATGGAATCGTCATAAAATGGAACTTAAATTTGGAAACCATAGAAACAAAGATTTGCAAAACGATTGGAGCCAATTTGGAGAAGACAAATTTGAATTTGAAGTTTTATCAGAGCTAAAGAAAAGTGAAAAAGAAGTAAATGTGAATTATAATAAGGAATTAAAGTCACTGCAAGATATGTTATTGGAAGAATTGAAAATTGAAAAGATGTATTAAAAGCAGGTGCTAACATTTTGTATAAGTAATGGCAGGCGATGTACTAAACTTCAAGGTTTGTAACCCGCTCAAATTGCATAGTGGTTTGATAAGAATGAAGCCCGCAAACTGCCACTACTCATACAATTTACCGTTGCCAGCAATTAAGTATGATAGAATTGATAGAAAAGATATGCAGAAAAGAACTAGGAGAAACACCTAACTCTATAGTAGAAATAAAAGGATTCGGGACAGTAAACAGAGTCTTTGATGTTCAGACAAGAAAGAACAATTTTATATTTAGGATAAACGATGATTTGGGTAAGATTCTGGAATATGAAAAGGAAAAGTATTGTATTGATCAGGTAAGTGCTTTAAATATCCCCTCACCAAAAGTATTAAAAATTGGGCAGACAACAGAAAGGGTTTATATGGTACAAACGAAATTAAATGGAATAAACGGACAAATCTGTGCTGATAACGAAAAGAAAGAAATATGGGGAAAGTTAGGCGGTTATGCATCAAAGTTCCAAAGAATAAAACAAATCGGGAGAGATAGAAGTCTGGGTAAAGAATTCCATAAAAATTGGGAGTCTAAATTGAGCTATAATTTAAGTCAATTGAATGAAAATGATAGTTTAATTGTAAAAGGAAAAATGACTGCCCAAGAACAAACGAAAGCAAAGAAATGGATGTGTGAACTGAAAGGGAAGAAATATAAAATAGGTTTAGTAAATGGGGATTTATGCCCTAGAAATGTGATCTACAGAAGAGGAGAGGTTTATTTGATTGATTGGGGGACAGCGGAAATAGATATTGTCCCTCATAGTGAAATTGGGATATTGATGATGAACAAGGAATGCAATAAAGAAGAATTCGAGTGTTTTTTGAGAGGAATGGGAATTAAGGGTTCGGGTTTCGAAGGAATAGAAGAAGAAATTAAGATAATCAATCTTCTAAATAGATTAGATAAATATAGATGGGCAGAAGACCACAACATTAAAAATATTGAAAGTTATGAAAAGCGGATAATTAAAGCATTAGATGAATTAGGTTAAAAACTGCTGGCAACAACTAAGAGCGAAAGTCGGCTGCAAGCCGAGACTTTCCGCTCTAGTGTTGTACGAATCCTTATCGGTTAAGAATAACCGGACGCACCCCGCTAAAATAATACTGCACGCCTAAGGAAATATCAAACTGATTAGTCCGGGTAATCGTCTCCTGATTAATACCATCTAAGAGCGTATTGAATCGGCTGCGGGCATAATTGTACTTAAAAATGGCTTCGATGCCGATGCCATTACTGGCAAAAATGGTGAATCCCGGACCAAATCCGGTCGCAAAAATAGTGGTGTTAATGCTCTGTTTCTGACCCCCGATAAAGAGATCATCCGAAGAATTACCAAAACCAAAACTGACTTCTGTAAAGAAGGCCAGATCATCATCCAAGGGGAAATAATAGCGGACAAAGGGTCCAAACAATAAATTGCTGTCTTCGGTACGGTCGGTACTGGGCTCTTTCAGCCGGCTAAAGGTGAAATCCATACTCAGCCCCAGGGCCAGTTCGTCCATGAGAAAGTAGCCGATATTAGGGGCAAAGTTGATCTGTAAGGAAGCAGGACCCTGACCTTCTGCTTCGGTATCCGTCTTCAAAAACTGAATGTCAGAGGAGGAGGAGGAAAAACCGAGGGTGGCTCCGGCGAGGAAATTACCCTGGTTGGTAAATTGGGCAACAAGTGGACCACTAAAATAAAACAGCGAGGCAATAAAAAGAAGGATTATTTTTTTCATGGCTCCAGGTTTTAGGAGCTTAAATAAGCTCATCAAGTTAATCGTGGACAAATTATACTACAATCAACCTAAACTAAAACCAGCTAGCAAATACTGACTTTTGCCAGCCGGGCAAATGAGAAAAATCAACCTACCATTGTGCCGCCCGTTGCTCCAATACCTGATCGGCTAAGACCAGCGCGGCCATGGCTTCTACAATGGGTACGGCCCGTGGAACCACGCAGGGATCATGACGGCCTTTACCGACTACCGTAGCCGCTTCGCCTTCGGTGTTTACGGATTCCTGCTCGGGTACGATGGTGGCTACCGGCTTAAAGGCAACCCGGAAATAGATATCCATACCATTACTAATGCCCCCCTGAATACCTCCGGAATGGTTGGTTTGGGTTTTGATCTCACCGGCTTCGTTCACAAAGATGTCGTTATGCTCTGATCCCCGCATACTTACGCCCGCAAAGCCCGAGCCATACTCGAAGCCTTTACAGGCATTGATACTGAGCATGGCTTTGGCCAACTGGGCGTGAAGTTTTTCGAAAGCCGGCTCCCCAATGCCGACCGGACAGCCCTCGATCAGGCAGCTAACTACTCCGCCAATGGTATCGCCGTCTTTACGTACCGACTTGATATAATCGATCATTTCTTCGGCTAAGGTAGGATCCGGGCAGCGTACGATATTCTGTTCCGTTTGGGAGAGATCTAGCTCCTGGTATTTTTTGGCGACCGCCAGATGACCCACCTGGCTGACGTAAGCCTGAATCTTGATGTCCATCTGACGCAGCATCAGCTTGGCAATGGCACCGGCCGCTACCCGGGCTGCGGTCTCCCGGGCGGAAGATCGACCCCCACCGCGGTAATCCCGCCGGCCGTATTTCTCATGGTAAGTATAATCCGCGTGGGAAGGGCGGAACTTATCCGCAATGTGGCTATAATCCTTGGACCGGGCATCGGCATTATAGATGACCATCCCGATGGGCGTGCCCGTGGAATAGCCCTCAAAGACACCACTCAGTACCTGGGCGGTATCACTTTCCTTGCGCTGGGTGACAATCTTGGATTGACCGGGCTTGCGTCGACCCAGTTCTGCCTGAATAAAATCTTCATCAATCGCTATCCCCGCCGGACAGCCGTCAATAATAACCCCAATGGCTTTGCCGTGGGATTCTCCAAAGGTCGTTATACGAAATAATTTACCGAATGTATTTCCTGCCACTTGTTAATGATTTTCTTTATTCGAAATTTCCTGCGCTTGTGCAGGATATTAAGGTATATTTTTTATCCACCTTGCTCCTTGTCTAAGCAGGGTAGATTGATTCTAAGCCGTGTCCTATTCATATGTGCCGTTAGGCACAAAACGTGGGTAGATAGGAATGCTTATCATCCTAAAACGGTGCCGTTAGGTATCGAACGTGATCTTTGGTATGAATTACGTTCCGTACCTAAAGGCACGGCGGTCTTTCACTAAGCTCTTTTTCTACCCATATCCTGTCCCTACGGGACAATGACAAAACTGATTTTTAGAACCAATCACCTCGGCATTATCGAATGGGGACTGTATCCTACTAAGCTCGGGCTGACTACCAGCATCAATCACTTCCAGGAACCCTAAAGGCGCCCGCCCATTAATCGAAAACAGCCCAAAAGTAATAAAAAGTGAAATGATGGAACTCATTTTAGCTTTCTTTGTTCCTATACTTGTACTTTTGTTTTACGATACGAAGCGACAGCTGATTGACCTTAAGAGAATTTATTGACGAAGATGCAGTTTGAACCGAAAGACTTATTTGAAAAGCTAGAGTTTGATAAGATCATTGACCTTACGGTAAAAGAGTGCCTGGGAGAACTGGGCGTGGCAGCCGTACAGGCTATTCGCCCCTCTACCGACCTGGCCAAAATACGACAATCCCTATCAGAGGTGGCAGAGATGCGTTTGTCCATCGAAGAAAATGATCATTTCCCCGGTGCTGCCTACCAGGAGATCAACGAGGAACTAAAAATGCTGGATATTTCCGGCTACGTTTTAGCGGAAGAGGGCCTGCAGCGCATCAATACCATCCTGATACAAACCCGCGATATTTTTTCCTTTTTCAAACCGGAAAAGCGTGAGTTGTACCCGCATTTATACCAAATCATTCAGTCGGTTACTTTTGACGAAAGTCTGATTAAGGAAATTGAAAAAGTGATCGATGAAGAGGGGAATATCCGCCCGGATGCTTCCCCGGAACTGGCGCGTATCAGACGTGCCATCAACAGCAAGCAGCGAGAACTGGATCGGGTCTTCCGGGGTATTATTCAACAATACCGGGGTAAAGGTATGCTGACCGATAATGTGGAGAGCTTCCGTAATGGTCGGCGCGTACTGAGTGTGCCGGCGGAATACAAACGCCAGGTACGGGGGATCATTCACGATGAATCTGCCAGTGGTAAAACAACCTTTATTGAGCCCGAAAAGGTGATCGATATCAATAATGATATCTTTGATTTACACCAAAAGGAAAAACGGGAGATCTATCGCATTCTAAAAGAGCTCTCGGCACTCTTGCGCCCCTACATTCCGCTGATGCGCATCTACCAGGGCTTATTGGTGCGTTTTGATGTGGTCCGGGCGAAAGCCAGATTGGCCGTGCGGATCAAAGGAGAGCAGCCTACCTTACAGGAAAAGCCTACGTTCAAGATTATTCAGGGCTATCATCCGCTGCTCTTACTTAAGAATAAACAATACGCAAAAAAGAC
The DNA here is from genome assembly GCA_035268885.1 of Saprospiraceae bacterium. Taxonomy (GTDB): domain Bacteria; phylum Bacteroidota; class Bacteroidia; order Chitinophagales; family Saprospiraceae; genus DATFKA01. Next base: position 20,449 of record DATFKA010000176.1, on the reverse strand, counting down.
GGTGCCTTTCACCCTGGATCTGCACAAACCGAATCGCCTGCTGATGTTGAGTGGCCCTAATGCCGGTGGAAAATCCATCACCCTGAAATCGGTGGGATTGATTCAGCTGATGGTGCAATCTGGCTTTTTAGTTCCGGTCGACCCCATTTCGAAACTGGGTATATTTGAGCAGTTTTTTGCCGACATTGGCGATCAGCAGTCCCTGGAAGATGATCTGAGTACCTACAGTTCGCACCTGAAGAATATGCAGACGTTTCTAAAGTCTGCTAATGACAAGACCTTGGTGCTCATTGATGAGTTTGGTAGTGGTACCGATCCGGCCATCGGTGGTGCAATTGCGGAGGCTATCCTTAGAGAAATGAACTTTAAAGAGATCTTTGGGGTGGTGACCACCCACTATTCCAACCTTAAGATTTTTGCCTTTAAAGCCAAGGGTATTGTCAACGCCTCTATGCACTTTGATACGGATACCTTATCGCCTACCTACGAGCTGAAAGTGGGTAAACCTGGTAGCTCTTATGCTTATGAGATCGCCGAGAAAAGCGGTTTGCCGAAAGGCGTGCTAAAAAATGCCAAAGACCGATCGGGTAAGAAAACCAAGGCGGTCGATGAATTATTGGTAGAGCTGCAACGCGAAAAACAGCAAGCCAGCGAGCAGCTGGAGTCCCTGAAGGACAAAGAGGTCAAGCTGGAGCGACTCATCAAAACCTACGAAAATCTGCACCGGGATCTGGAATACCGTCGCAAGCGGATGAAAATGGAAAGCAAGGAGACCGAATTGCAGGAAGTGGCGCGCTTCAATAAGGAGTTCGAGCAGATTATTCGGGAGATTAAGGAAGAGAAGAACCTCGAAAAAGCCAAGGAAAAGGCGAAAGAGATTCGGGAGAAAAGGGAAGAAGTCTCCAGGGATGTCAAAAAGCTCCGGGAGGATATCTATTACAAACCCAATAAGAATAAGCAATCTCGTCCCATCAAAGAGGGGGATTTTGTGAAAATGAAAACGGGGGGCTCCACGGGGACGGTAGAAACGATTGATAAAACAGTCGCAACGGTGCAAATGGGCATCATGCGTATGAAAATAAAGCTGCACGATCTACAATTAGCCGACCAACCACTGGAAGTGAAGAAAACCAAGAGCGTACATACTCGCGGACTTACGCAAACGGCCAATTTCCAAAGTAAAATTGATATTCGGGGCATGCGTTTCGAGGAAGCGCTGCAAGTCGTGGAGGAATTCGTAGACCAGGCACTGATGACCAATGCCAGTAATCTGGAGATCGTACACGGAAAGGGGAGTGGGGTACTACGGAAAGCGGTAAGAAAAAAGCTGAAAGAATACAACGTCGATATGGATGTCCGCCATCCGGCTCCCGAGCAAGGAGGCGACGGCGTCACGCTGATCGATATTTCCTAGTGCCTATTTTTTATGATCCGGTCCCTTATCAACACTTCTGGCTTTTTCGTGAAAAGCAGGGCCACTGGGCTTGTGTTGTTTTTGTTTATGGGGGTTGTAAGCGTGGGTCGTCCGGGTTTCTTCCAGATAGATCAGTTCCTCAGAGATGGCAAGACCTTCTGGTAAATCTTTAAAGCCCAGCTCTTTATCCATGAGTATTTCAATCTCTAATTGGTAGTCCTGGTCTTCTTCGGAAATAAAGGAAAGGGCGATTCCTTCTTCTTCGGCGCGCCCGGTACGACCAATGCGGTGAATGTATTTTTCCGGCGTCTCCGGCAGGTCAAAATTGATAACGTGGCTCACCTGATTGACGTCCAGCCCCCGCGCAATAATATCGGTGGCAATCAGGCAGCGTACCCTTCCCTGCTCAAATTTATCGACTACTTTGAAGCGGTAATTCTGTGACTTTGAGGAGTGAATAATATCCAGGCTTTCGCCAAAATCGGGTAGTAGACGCTCGTACAGCAGATCGGCCAGTTTTTTGGTTTTCACAAACACCAGCACTTTTTTCATTTCCTGGTTTTGTTGTAAGAGCAGTTCCAGGAGATTGGCTTTGGTGTGGAAGTTCGGTACACGGTAAGCGTATTGCCGGATATTCTCCAGGGGAGCACCCGAGGGGGCCACTTCAATCTTTTCGTAAAAATCCGTAAAGCCCTGGATGACTTTCTCCACTTCCGGAGTCATAGTGGCAGAAAACATCAAATGCTGTCGCTTCCCGGGCATAAAATAAATTAACTCTTCCAGCTGGGTCTTGAAGCCCAGTGCCAACATTTCATCTACCTCGTCTAGTATCAGGTGCTGCAGCTTTTTAGTTTTGAGGACACCATCCTTTAGTAGATCAATCAGTCGTCCGGGGGTACCCACCAGGAGGTCAACGCCCACTTCGACTTCGGCTTTTTGTCGGCGGATATTGGCACCACCGTAGACGCCGACGGCTTCAAAGGTCATGTAAGTGACTAACTTCTTTGCCTCCTCCACCACCTGGCTCACCAACTCGCGCGTGGGAACAACCACCAGAATCTGAGGGTGGGTAGATTTGGTAAACTTCCACATACGAATAGTCGGCAAGAGATAAGCAAAGGTCTTACCCGTACCCGTCTGGGCAATGCCTACGATGTCTTTACCTGACATAATCGGCGCAAAAGTTTTTGCTTGAATCGGTGTGGGGGTGTCTAGTCCCAGATCATCAAGTGCATTTTGTAGAGAACGTCCGATATTTAAGTCCGAGAACTGCATGGTAGTGTCAATTTGGCGATGAACTACAAAGGTAGGGGTTTTTCCTTTACCCTTGCCAAATACTTATAGCTTGACGACGATCATACTCTGTTCTGCCCGTTTGACGCTGGCGTGAAATTTCCGGAAGGCCTCGTAATCTTCGACTTCACCACGGTGCCGGTGAAAGGCAATCTCCCTTTGAATACGCAGGGATTGCCCTTCCCGTTGGCAAGTCAGTCGGTAGTTTCCGAATGGGCTCTCAATTAATTTCTCAGCCCTGGGCATACTTTCTATTTCCCAGCCGGGAGGAAGCTTGAGCTGGATTTCGAGGGTTTCCTGAAAGTCACTACCGCTAATGACCGGATATTTGCGTTCCTGATCTTTAGGAGGGACGGAAAGGTACGCTGAGATTTTATTGATGGGGATAAAGATCCGTTTTCCGGTCTGACTGACGTACTTGCTGGATATACCCCGGTAGCTGTAGGCCGCACAGGGCGTCTCTTCTTCTGCCGTAATGCTGTAATCCTCTAATTTGAAATTGGGAATACTGAGTTGTTTTAATACCCAATCCCGCTTTTTATCGGCCGTATAGCTGTGGCTCAAATAGCGAAAAGATTCATGTTGTTCTCCGAACAACTGGCTATTATAGCTTATTTGGGCGGCACCGAGACTATCAATATTAACCTCGGCCTGGATAAGCTCTCTGTTTTCTGCTTTGGCTTGCCGGGGGGTACTGACCAGCTGACCACCTTCCCCGGTGACGAGTAGCGCTTTTCGATTGTAATTTCCTTCTCCTATATAACCCATGGGGTAGTGGTTACTGGTACACTCTAACCATAGATCCTCATCGGGTACGTACAGGATAACGTGGTTGAAAGCAGGATAGGCAAAATCTTCGGTGAGGGCATATCGACGACTTCCATTATGGATGAGTGCCGGATATGCTTTGATATCCGCTACTTTGAGCAAAGACATCATATAATTGGTAAGTGCTTTACAGTCGCCGTAATTATTCTCGGCTACGTAGCTTGCCGTAAAAGGTTGCCAGCCACCAATCCCTAATTGCACACTGACGTAGCGCATTTTCTCCTGCAGATAATCGTAGAGTACCTGGACTTTTTCCCGTTTGGAAGCAGTGTTAGTCAATAGGCTTTGTACCTCTTTTTCCACGAAAGTGGGTAGCTCATCCCGTCCCAAGTATAAATCCTGCATAAAGGAGCCGTAAGCCGACCAGGAGGACAGGCTACCCTTAAATTTGTCAATGGTGAATTCGGAGGGAGCGGTCAGCACCTTAGGTAAAATATAGTAGGCGCCGGGTGCATAAGGTTCCTGATAAGTAGCCATTAGGTCCTTTACCGACCAGTGATAGCGTTTTTTGCCGGCGGTGGTAGAGATTTGGGGTTCAATCTCGGTATTCAGGTGGCGGTAAAAGAGCTGCTGCTCCTCGGGTAACTCTACGGTGAAGGAACTCCTGACGACCGCTTCGCCAAATTCCTGCGGATGCCAATCCGGGAAAAGGGCAAATTCAATGCCTTCAATGGTTTTGGTATATTCCCAAACAATCGTATAGGGATAAGTGGGCTGTGCCACTTCCACGTATTGCACGCGGCTATCCTGATAGACGGAGAAGCCATCGGCGCGGGCGATGTCCTTATATTCTGATTTGGCAATTTTGCGGATTAGATTACCCTGGGCATCGTAGAGGACCACATAGAAATCATTAATCTTACTATCGCTATCATAGGTGATGTACAGCTGATTAGCATCGCTTTCTTCATTCATTACGGTTATCACCTCCTGCACCTGTAGGATACCCGAACTGTGACTCGTCACTTTGAATTCCTGATCGGAGGATTGTACGATCTGCTCCGGATCACTTAATTTAAGCAGTGGATTAATCCGACTAACGGCTAATTCAGGGCGTTCTTTCTTTTGGCCACTTAGGCTGAGCGCCAAAAAAAGGAATAGGAGGAAAAAGGTAAATGGTTTCATGGGATGAAATATCTTAGTATAGCAAAGAAGGATTTGATTCCCCCTTTGCTATAAGTTTAATAAAAGCTTATTCTTCGCTGTAGCGCAGTACCAGTTGCTCGGTTTGTTTCTCGACGATGAGATCAAAGAACTTTTTTAGCCCGGCGTATTCATCCGGTAGGAATGTTGTTTTATTGATTTCCAGTGTACTATTAATATTAAGGATACCACCCACCTGATTGACCGAATACCGAAAGATGGCGCCGTGATCTGGTAAAGCCATATTAATGGGTTCGGGTGCCGACTCTAAGGCGTAGCCTTTGGGCAACTCCATGGCCATGATATACTGGTGGTTGATGGGGTAATTAAAGTCTACGGGAAAGGCTCTTTCTTCTAATTTTAGTGGGTTCTCCTCAAAAATGGGATTGATCACGGGGGAGAAATAAATAAAATCTCCATTGATCATCGCGGAATTCGGGATGCTGAATTCCATTTTTGAGCGAAAGTCTTTCGAGATATTTTTGCTTTGAGGAACCTCTACTTTGGTGATTTCTATGTCGGGGATTTCTTCGGTGTAGCTTTTTTCATACCAGTCTTTGGCATCTTCACCGTCTAACACATTACGAACGGAAACGGCGGCATAACCACCCAGTAGTTCGGACATAGAACCGCTAATTTCTCCTTCTTCGTCCATGGTGACGTTAGCCATGTGCAGGGTCTTACTGGGGGCCACCGGAATCTGAATCCACTGCGCATTTGCAGGATCCACCACCAGACCGACGTTACCGTTTAGGGCTTCTGAGCGAACGAGTCCCATTGGGCGCTGGGCATCACCCAGGTCCAGGACCAGTTGTTGCTCTTCAAACAGGGCTAAGACCATGACGTGGTTAAATTGACTAAGAATAGGGTAGAGCTGAAGCATTTTTCCGTTCTCCCGGGTGCTTACGAGCACCGGATAAGCGGTAATTCCTTCCTGACGTAACATGCCCAATAGTAATAGATTCATATCGCCCGCACTGGCTATTTTTTGTTCATAGCAGTCGCCTAGCTTATCATCCGTATAGATGCCATATTCACCATTCCATTCTATCATCTTGTTAATGTGATGATAGATGATTGCCGCTTTTTCCACTTTGCTGCTGGCCTGGGCCAGTTGACTTTTCAGAGCGGCGTTTAAATCTTTAAAGTTTCTTTGTCGTTCGATTTGTTTTCCAAAGTGATCAGATTCTAGGAGTCGTTCGGATAATTGATTCCAATCCGTCATGTGTGGATCATATACCTGATTGATCCGAGTAGCCTTAAGTTGGTAGCGCACGCGAGCCCGGTAGTCGTCCATATTGGTGATATAGGGCTCTTCTTTCAATGCGGGGACATCTTTCATAACCAGATGAGTACGACTTACCTGTAAATTGGCTGTACCCCGCTGAGAAGCCTGTGCACCGTTATTGATGGAAACATTGTACCGCCTTTGGATCCCCTCCTGCTCCGAAACATCTAATGGTCGACCCTGTGTAATACCCGTGTAGTCGTACCATTCGGGAATATCTAAATCGTATTGGCTCCACCGAACGGGAATTTCATATTGGAAAAACCACTCTGGAAGGTTTTGTAGATAGGGCGAGTAATATTCATACTCGTATTCAATAATGGAGCCCTCTTGTAAATCGGGGAAGGAGAATTTTACCTGCGTCCAGTTCTCATTATAAGGCTCTGTGAAAAAGTCTTTTTTCTTCAGCTTTTCGGTGGAGCCATCGGGGTTGTGTACCATCGCATTGAGACTGCTGACTTTCTCTTCTGAATAATAGGATATCGCAATGTCGCCGTAGTCAAAGGCAGAGCGATCCAGAATTTTGATTCGCTTGTGGCGCTTGAAAATATAGGCGGGCTTTCCACGATTAAAATCAAAGTCCACACCACCGACATCGAAAAGAACCACGGCGGTGGCACTGCTATCGGGTTGGTAGACCGTCATGCTAAGATCCGCCTCGGGAACTTTACCAAATTTTTCCGGTTCCTGGGCAAATAAACCAATACTACTGAGTAACAATAGGAGGCAGAGATACGCTTTGTTGGGATTAATAGTTGATTTCATTAGGATTATAATTAGATGAATAAAGACAGACCAGGGGAACCTGCAAGGGTAAGCAGGTCCGAATAGGTTTTGTTATACTATTTGTACTTAGGTAGAAAGAAGAATGATAAAGCTCTAATTCAAGTGGAAGGTGTACTGAGGCCTTCGTCTAATGGGTAAAATATAATTTTTTTTATTTTTCTACAATAAGAACTCTGATTTTGTGGAAAAATTATTCCTCTCTTTTATTTTTTCTGTACCGTTGTGCATTTTTGGCTCAAAGTGAATTCGTTTGGTAAGGACCAGCGCGGAGGGCAAATTGGTGGTAGCCACTCTTTCTCAATGATTAAATCAAAATGTATAATTATATTTTACTCAGGCGTAATTTTCTTGCTAATATCAACCTGTTTTGTGTTCCTCAAAATCCGTCATGCTCCTTTTGCATACGCATTAATATCTGCTCGGGTCAGTAAATCTGGATTTCTAAAGCCGGAGAGTAGGATCTACCTTTTTTTGATCAGGTTTTTTCTTCAGGCGAATTAGCATCTGACGACAGATTTCCTGGTTTAATACTGTTCTTTTTCATTGGGAAAGTCCAGTGTTTTGACATCCGTGACGTACTGGCCGATGGCCTTTTGTATCGTTTCGAATAAATCCAGGTAGCGTCTCAAAAAGCGAGGGTGAAAATCTTTGGTGATACCCAGTAAATCGTGCAGAACCAGTACTTGGCCGTCACAACCGGCGCCGGCGCCGATACCTATAGTTGGAATAAGTAAAGCATCTGATACCTGGGTCGCCAGTTTGGCGGGTATCTTTTCCAATACAATACCAAAGCAACCTAGCTCCTGCAGCATCTGGGCATCTTCGATGAGTTGATTGGCCTCTTCCGTCTCTTTTGCTCTTACGGTGTACGTACCAAATTTATAAATGGATTGAGGAATCAAGCCAAGGTGGCCCATTACGGGGATTCCAGCCGAAAGAATGCGTTTTACGGATTCGGCAATTTCCACTCCCCCTTCCATTTTGACCGCGTGGGCGCCCGATTCCTTCATGATCCGAATGGCTGACTCCAGGGCCAGGCGGGAATTCCCCTGGTAGGAGCCAAAGGGCAAGTCTACGACGACCAGGGCGCGTTTTACGGCGCGGACTACCGATGAGGCATGATAGATCATCTGATCGAGCGTAATGGGCAGGGTGGTTTCGTGACCGGCCATTACATTTGAGGCCGAGTCTCCAACCAGAATAACGTCAATGCCAGCGGCATCGACGATGCCCGCCAGGGAGTAATCGTAGGCGGTCAGCATGGCAATCTTTTCTTTTTGCCGCTTCATGGCCTGAAGCACATGGGTAGTGACGCGTTTCACTTCTTTTTTCTGTACAGACATAAGATCTTGATCTAGAGATTTGGTCTGGCCAATTCGTGTTTTTTCGGCAAGACATCGGTTACGGTTTATATGATTCTTTTGCAAAAGGAGATCAAATATAGTTAATATTCCCGATGCCTTTTTGTATTTGCATTACCTTTCGGGAAAAAGGGAATTTAATGTACTTTGGCCTAAAATTAAAATTCATGCGTTCCTCCATCTGGCTATTTTTTTTACTTTTATTATCAAGTAGTTGTACCACCGATTTTGAACTGGCGGCCCCCTGGCGCGATGTCCCCGTTGTTTATGGTTTTTTATCTTTACAGGATACGGCCCATTATATCCGGGTGGAAAAGGTCTTTCTCGAACCGGATGGGGATGCCCGGCAGATTGCCGAAATTGCGGACAGTATCTATTATGGTCCCGAGGTTCGGGTTTTTCTGGAGAAAATTAATAGCGGCCAACGCTTTGAATTAGATCGGGTAAATGGTAGTGCGGAAGGTTATCCACGTGCCAGCGGACCTTTTGCGGAGCAGCCCAATATTCTGTATAAAATTCGGGCGGAAGATTTAAACCTGCAGCCGGGAAGACCGATTCGGCTCATTATTGACCGCGGTGCTCAGGCGGCAGAAGTAAGAGCGGAAACGGTGGTGTTAGACGAGATTACCATCCGTGAATCTAATCCTCCTAGTCCGGTAAATATGGGCTACGAGCGAAATATTAACTTTGTTTTTAACGTGGGGGAGGCCGCACAGCTTTTTGATCTGCGCTTACGCATCCATATCCAGGAGCAGCGCTCAGGTATATCCGAATTGATCACCAAAGAATGGGGCCTGGTGGATGATCTTCAGCGGTCTTCTTCGGAGGGCCGGGTAAGTGTGGGTATCACAGGCGAAGCTTTCTACCGCTTTTTGAGAGATGTGCTCGAGCCGGAAGCAGGTTTGCGAAGAGACTTACTGGGTTTTGATGTAGTGATTACGGCTGGCGGATCGGAATTTGTGGAGGTATTGCGTTTGCAGGAAGCCAATGCCGGGCTGACGAGTGCCCAGGATATTCCGCAATATTCAAATATTTCGGAGGGCCTGGGGATTTTTACTTCCCGCTCAATGGCAATCCGCGAAGATTTACAAATCACGGCCAGCTCATTGGATTCTCTGCGGGAGGGTATTTACACGCGAGATTTAGGTTTTTAATAGACCCACATATCGCGGTGTTTAATAAAAACTTTGGCCAGATTTTCGGCATCGGATATTCCGCGGTGGTGGATGCCCGTAAATTCGAACCCTTCTTTTTCAACCGTGCGTTTGAGCCCTCTGGGCCGGCGTAATCGCTTGAATTCCTGATATTGCCGCTTTAGGTTTATGTGGTGATCACTGATCCAGTCGCTCTCCATATCGTGGAGTACACAGTCTTGTACCAACATTTTCTTGTCAAAATTCCCCCAGGAGCAGAGTAGGTAAGGTTCGTCAAAAACTTCAATCCAGTCCTGAAAAACTTCAATGACTTCGATAAAACCATCCGCCCGGTTGATCTGTGCCTGATCGATGCTCGTTAATTCCTGGCAAAAATAGGATAGGTAAGGATTCAGTATCGGTTTAATAAACCGGTTGAAACTACCCAGTACCTCACCGTATGGATTTACTTTAACGGCACCGACTTCAATGGTCTCCTGCGTTTTTGAAGGTGGCGCCCCTTCCCAGCAAGTCGCTTCCAGGTCGTATATAATGAAATTCAAATGCTTACTTTTTAATCCAACAATACGATACTAATAACCTATTTCTCCCTAATTAAGGTTTTCAGTTCCTCTATTTGTTGTTGCAATTCATCAATTTTTTTCTCGAGCGCCGCATTGTTGTCAATCGTCATCTCGTCTACAAAAACGGCATTGGCCAGCGACATCCCAAAAATGCCTCCGATGAGTACAATGGTACCAAAGTAAACACGCGTCAGCCATACCAGCCAGCGTTTATCCAATAGTGGAATCACTTCGTCCGGGATTTCATTCCAGCCTTCAATTGTAAATAATTGAAAGATATGATAGGCCGAAATAATGGGATCACCAAATTTATCCGGAACAAGCTCTGCGAAAAAATGGCAGGTAACAATTGCTAACAAAAAATTCAGGAAAAATAAGGCTGCCAATACAAATACAGAAGCCCGTAAGGCCCTGCCGAGACCTTCCAGGACCTGCCCCAGATTCGGAATAAACCGAATAAAACGAACCAGGCGGGTGATGCGGAATAAACGTAATATGAGGAAAAGAGAAGTGTCAGGAATAGTCAGCACGTGGGTCAGCAAGGTGGGTAAACTCAAGACCACAATCGCAAAATCAAAGCGGTTCCAGCCTTTTTCGAAGTAGCCCTCTTTACCTAGTACGCGTATTTTTACGGCAGCTTCGAAGACGAAGAAACCAATGAATAACTGATCAATGACCTCAAGCGTCAAGTTGTTCTTGAACTGGGGGAAATACATCAAAAATATGACGATAGCATTCAGGGTGATCGCGATCATCATATTCCGCTCCGTCATGAATAATCGTCGTAGCATATTTGTTGGGTCTTGCACGCCAAAGGTAGGAATTCTTTCCCAAAAAGTTTCTTATATTGGAGTACTACCAATTGTGACTTTGGTGATTCTATTCGTCCTTATTAGGAACCATAATAATGAAAACCAATGAAAAATTACTTGCTACTCCTTTTTATTTTTCTTTTCTCGTATTCGGCTTTCGCCCAAAAAAGTAACCCCAGAGAAGTTCGTAAAGGCATGAGTATGGGGGTTAAGGAAGCCTTCACCGTAGACGTGGTAAACCTCGACGACAAAGAAGTCGAAAAACTACTAATGGACTATCTCAAAGAGTACAAGGGACGTAAAAACCCCAAGCGGGATCGAAAGAATAACGAAATCTTTACCGATGATGCCGAAATACCGGTACTCAGTGCGAATACGATTGATATCTATGCAACCATCGAAGGGAAGGGAGACAACTCAACCGTGGTGTTTTGGTTTGACCTGGGTGGTGCTTTTTTGTCGAAAGATCAGCACGGCGATAAAATGGAGGCTCTCAGCGAATGGTTATACGAATTTGGACGCCTCACTCGCTCGCGTACGATTGAACTCGACCTGGAAGCGGAAGAAGACCGCTTAAAAGAATTAAATAAGGACTTTGACAAACTCGTCAAAGAGCAAGAGAAACTGGAAGATACCATCGAGAAAGCTAAACAAATGATCGCCGATGCAGAGGAAGGGCTAAAAGAGAATGCGAAAGATCAAAATAATAGCCAGACGACCATCCTCGAACAACAAAGGCTAATCGACAATATCAAAAAGCAATTAAAAAAGGTAAATTAATCGAAAAAACCGGTGATGCGTAAATTACTTTCTTTTGCCTTTTTGCTATTGTTTGTCCAAACAGGGATTTCACAAACGATGATCTCCTTCAAAGACGCCATGCCTTACGATGAGAATCGCTATGCCGACATCAAGGCGAGCCCCTATCTCTTCGATACTTTCGTAAAAGGCTGGATCACCGATGTAGAAGGTCAGCAATACCAGCCGGTCTCTATGAATTACAATGGTTATAGTCGTGCTTTTGAGGTGCGACAAGAGGATCGCTTTATTAGTCTTTCTCCGGAATACTACGCTCGGATTGACTTGTTGCCGGAAGGCCAAAGCGATACCAGTACTTTCGTAAAAAATGTCCACCCCGATTTTCGGGGAGCATTTGTCCAGCGCGTTTATGAGTCTGGTCAAATTGTACTGATAAAGCATTTTCAGGTAGGACTGAACGAAAATGTCAAAAACGTTCCTAATGGTACGGTGGTTGTCAAGCGATTTAGCCCCCGGGATAATTGGTATTTACTGACGAAATCGGATCAGCAACTCTTGAAGCTAGAGGGGAATAAACGGAGGCTTCTTAAGACTTTAGGTCATGAAAAAGTACTTAATTCCTTTCTAAAAGAAAATAAGTCGATTGATCTGGATACTAATCAGGGAATGCAGGCATTGATAACGGAATGGGAAAAACTGGCTTTCTAGTTAAGGCCTAGTGCTTTAGTGATTTCAGGCCATGCTTCAGATGATATTACTGAGCCATCAAATTGGGCACCTGCACCTGCCAGTAAACGAATACAGTTAATTTGTTGGCCTTGATTTCGCTTCGGCTCTTTTTGTTGTACGGCATGGATCGCCCAGCCGATCGGGGGGCTTCGAAATTCATTATCCAGATCATTTAATGGCATGCCTGTCTTTATCAGTGCACCTACCATCGTATCTGATCCGGTGTAGGCAGCCCAATGCAAGCAAGTTCCTCCGTGCACGCCTTTATGCGTAAGCTTAGGCTGATGACTAAGGTAGAGCAAGCCCAATTGATCCGTATATAAGCTACAGGCAGCAATTAGGGGGGTATCTTTTCCCGGTAGGAGAGGCCCATTTATATTTGCTCCTTTGTTTAGTAGCAACTCGGCCATGGCTAAGGCGGAGTTTTCTGATAAGTACCCTTCAAATACGGCGTCGCAAAGAAAATGTAGCGGGTGAGCAATATTCTGCTGTTTTAGTCCCCAGTGAATAGGTTTATTTACCAAACCAGGGTATTGAGTCAGTATCCGGGTAAAAGCTAAGATATCTCCATTTCGGATAGCGGTCATCAGGTTCATATTAAACGAAGTCTTCGCTTTCCCAATTATCCTCTTTTTCTTTAGATAATTCTTTTAATTCCAGCTCGTCTTGCCGCCGTGGGACGTAGCCCGTTTTTTTGCGGATATCCCGAATTTCTTTTTCCAATTGTTTCTCTTCCCATTCTGGCGTTAGAATGCCCGTGCCAGGGAAACCAAAGGTAGTCAGGTAATGAATGATTAAGCCTACCGACCAGGGCAGCATGGGGAAGAAAAACCATAGCTCACGATCACCATCTGCAATCGTAGCCAAATTGATGGCAAAAAAGAAAAAGCCAACACCAATGAAAGCAGCCAGGTGTTTATAGAACTGTTTTTTCTTTTGTACGCGCTTTTGAGCGGCAGTCAGTACAGGATCGGTCATAGTAAAAATTATTTTGTAGTAAATTAAGGTTCCGAGCCACGATTTCCTAATTTATTCGATTAGCTCAGGTAAATTACCGAAATAGGTAATATACCGCTAGCGAATGACGATGATTTTAATCAAATCTACCGCTTTTTGCCGAAAGGCCTGCCCGGAAATACTCCGCCAGGTCGGAACCGCTGGCCAGGGATCCAATAAATGAACCTGATATATCTGTATCCCCCGATCCGGCAGTACCCGGTATTCCACACCGGCCAGGACCACCGCGTGGGCGCCTTGCTCATCAACCAGACCGACAATAAGTGGCCATTTATAGGCCAGAGCAGTTATTATTTTTCGGTCATCAATAGAAAGCCTTTGGGCAAAAACGCGTTGGCCCTGGCCCTCAAGGGTAGGTTGCCAGCCTTCCAGAGCCAATAAGATCTCCTGGCTGTTGGCTGCTTGATTGGGTTGAGCATAGCCGAAGATTTTCTTCACTAAATCACCCTGCGCCACGGGCAAGCCATGGTAGTTGAGCACCATCTGTATACTGGCCGCCCAACACCAATTGGAGCGCAACTGCTTTCCCCCATTGAGAGTATTGGCCGCTAAGTGCTGAAATTCTTCCGTATTAATCCCCACCAGATACCGGTCCGGACCAATTTGCTGCATCCGTTGTCCCAAAAGTGAGGACGATACGAATAGGAGACTGAGTGTTAGGATATGTAAGCCATTAATCACGTAAGTCTAGTTTGCTGATTACTGGAAAATGGTCAGAAGGGTATCGCTGATTTTTCGAATCGGTCAGAATCGCCGTCTGGATGGGCTGTACTCCGGGACTGACAAATATATAATCAATACGGCGCTTAACTTCACTATCCCAGGAAAAACCAGTGAATGTACCCTCGGGGCCGAGGGAAGGGAAATTACCCGTGGTGAAGGTATCTTTCATTTGATTAGCGAGCAGTTGTATGGGGTCGGTATCAGGGGTGAGATTCAGATCGCCCATGAGAATGACCGGATAGCCTTTTGTATTTTTTGCCTGGATTTGCTCAAGAATCAGTTTTACCGATTCCGCCCGGGCTTCCTGACCGATATGATCAAAGTGCGTATTGAATACCCAGAAGGCTTTACCCCCTTTGGGTTTAAACAATCCGTAGGTACAAATTCGATTCAGCGCGGCGTCCCATCCTTTAGAAGGCCTTTCCGGGGTAGGCGAAAGCCAGAAGGTTCCGTGATCTTTAAGTTTTACTTGTTCACTGTCGTAAAAAACGGCGGAAAATTCTCCCGACTGTCCGCCGTCGTCGCGCCCCACCCCAATATACTGGTAGTGGGGGAAGGCCTGGTCAATATAATCCAGCTGGTGTTTCAGGGCTTCTTGTACGCCCATGATCACCGGAGCGTGGAAGCGCACCTGGCTGACCAGGAAATCTTTGCGCTGGTCCCAGGCATTGGGGGCGTCCTTAGGATTATCATAGCGTATATTGTAGGTCATTGCGGTAATCTGCTGGCTCTTACCAGGAAAGGCAAAAGTAGCTAATAGGCTGATCAGTAGTAGGAAACGTAGCATTGCTTAAGGCTTTAAATGAGCCTGCACCCCAATGGGTACAAGCTCAATAGTTCTTATTTATCGTCGTCAGATTTATTGGGACTCATTTCTAAATCATTGGCTTTCCTGGGAAGCATCTCATCGCGCATAGCCGTATGCCAGACAAAACTGGCAATTACGGTAGCCGCCTGTGCCAGGTCTTCGGCTTGCAGGTGGTCCCAGTTGTCCATATTAGAGTGGTGGGTCCGGCTAGAATAAGCAATCGGATCCTGGATGAACTGAAAACCCGGAATACCTACGCCATCAAAAGCCAAATGATCCGTACCTCCGGTATTGCTGAGAGTTAAAGTCCCGGCACCTAATTCTTTAAATGGAGAAAGCCAGGCCCTGAAGATGGGCATTACGGAGGAATTCCCCTGGAGGTAGACCCCTCTGACCTTTCCGGTACCATTATCGAGATTGTAATAGGCGGAAATTTTCTTTTGATCTGACTTCAAGGATTGCGGGGTATAACTTCCCGGAGCTACTTCCGCAAAATGATTCGCTACATAGGCCCGGGAGCCGTAAAGCCCTTGTTCCTCTCCGGTCCAAAGCGCCAGGCGTAGTGTCCGACGCGGTTGTACGCCGGTCTCCTCAATGACTTTCAGTAAAATGCGAGCCGCTTCCATCATGACCGAAGAGCCGGCGCCATTGTCGGTCGCTCCGGTAGCAGCGTGCCAGGAATCAAAATGAGCACCGAACATGACGACCTCGTCTTGCAGGTCAGTACCAGGTATCTCAGCAATAATATTGTGCTCCATTCCGTCTGGATTGGTGTACTTTGCGCGTAAATCGAGCATTACCTTTACAGGATAACCACGCTGGGTAAGGCGCAATAAGCGGTTGTAATGCTCTACGGCCAGGGTCGCCTGTGGAATGACGGTGTTGTCTTCATCCCAGGGGCGGCCTTCGGCAGTAGTAGCCCGGGAGACAAAAACGGTTCCCAGGTCGCCTTTGTAGGAACGATCCAGAATGGCCAGTGGCTGTTCTTCCGTCAGAAACTGACGTAACTTCTGATTAAAGCTAAAGCCACCCAGGCCCCGGCGGCTACGGCGCGGACGCGGTGTAGGCATGTCGGCATTAGCCTGGTTTAGCAGCTGTGCCTCCGTAAATCTTCGGGCGGGACCATCAAAGTGATCCTGCACCTTACGGATGGTATCGAAGAGTACAATTTTACCCTTTAATTTACCTTTGTATTTGTCTAAATCTGCTTCCTCCTGGGCTTCCAGGTAGATCAATTCACCTTCTACCGGGCCATCGGTCGAGGGCGACCAGGCCTTAGGGTAGGCAATAATCGGCCAGTAAGAAGGACTGGTGGCGTGCATTTCAAAATGCTCGAGTTCCCAACCGCGTCCGAAGGGCCCCCATTCTTCCAGGTGTACATTGTCCAATCCCCATTCTTTTAGGGTTTTGACGGCCCAGTCGGTGGCTTTATCCAGACCCGGGGAGCCCGTTAAGCGTGGACCGTGCACATCGACGATCCAGCTGGCAATATCCATAACCTGGCCTTCCTCGAGACCGTGTTTTTTAATGAGTTCAACGGCTTCTTCGTTGATTTGCTCCTGAGCGGTCAACAAGTTAAGACTCAGTAAGCAAAAGAGTAATAATAGTGGTGATTTACGCATAGTCGTATAAGATTTTATAGTGAGCTTAATCCGTAAGTTTTGCCTTGTAAAATTGATATCGCCCCGTTTGTTTGGTGCGAAGAAAGATAGTCATTAGTTGCCGAATAATTTGCTTGTCCTGGGGATCAATTTCATGGGCTTTCTCTAAAAAGGGTACGGCTTTAAGCGCTAGTTGGTCTGCACGCTGCTCTAAGGGAGTCCTATTATCTGCCGTTTTACCCTTCAACATATCAACACTTTGATTGACATACAGTGCTGCCAGATTATAATAGGCCAATTTCCGTGAGGGATCCAAAGCTATGGCTTTTTTGTATTGACTTATGGCTGCTTCGGGATTGGGGGCTTCCAAAAGACTGGCGTAAGCGCAGTGTAAGGAATACTCCAGGGGATACTTTTCTACCGCTTGCGCAAATTTTACCAGCGCTTCCGCCTGATAAGCTTCTTTTGAATATAAGATATCCAGTTCCAGTAGGGTTAAATCCCGGGCAGCCTGGTCGTAATTTTTCTCTTGTCGGGGATCCTCCTGGTCGGCTTTGGACCAGGCTTGCTGCAGAAATCGTCTGCCCGCACGAATTGTATTCAGGGCTTGCTGGTCGTAATTTAATGAAATTCGCTGAATAAGTGCCGTTCGATAGTAGGCGTAGGTCAGTAAAAGATCAGCTTGGGCAGGCGGATAATCATGGTAAAGACGGATAGCGGTCTGAAAATCCATGGCAGCCGGCAGGCTATCCTGTCGAGCTAATTGTGCCTGCCCTCTAAGATCGAAGAAAAGATAATTATTGGGCTCCAGGCCGATGAGGATATCCAAAAATTGTTGGGCGGTATTTGCCAGATCCGCTACCTGATTGGAGGAAAGATTGGGGATATTTGCTTCGTTTACCTTACGTAGCGCATTACTCATCATGGCACTGCGCATATTTTGGATTTTGGCGAAAGCCAATGATTGATACTTACCCTTTTCATCCAGCGCTGTTACTTGGTCCAGGTCGGCGTAAGCACGAAAAAAGGCTTCGGGGTAAAGCCCCAGGAGGTAGACATCCTGAGTAATTTCATAATAAGCCTGGCCGCGTAAAAAATAGGCATTTATTCGCTCTTTGTCAGAGAGCTGGCCGGCATCTTCCAATAATGGATCTAATTGCGTAATCACTTCTGTATATTTTTCTTTTTCAAAGAGGGCTTCTGCCGCTTTGAGCGAGCCTTTTGTTTGGGCCGACAGTACATGTAGGCTAGTAAAAAAAAGAAGAAGAGGGAGGCTTACTTTCATCGGTATTCGGTTAAATGGAGCGCTTAAGTACATGCAAATAGCTGATTAAATGCTTTTTTATCACTTTTTTGTATAAAAAAATGGGAAGAGTGCAGGCTTTTCCACAATTTTTCTAATTTTGTTAAACGGTCTTTAATCCACAATATTGGGGATGAATAATATTGTTACACAGCGGTTTATAAAATGCCACGATAAACTTCGGGAGGAGAATCGAGTGCGTTCCAGTCGTCAATTTGCCCTGTCGCTGGATTACCTCCCCCAAAGCCTGAGTGAAATTTTGCGAGGCCGCCGTGACGTGACCATCGAGTTGCTTCGTAGAGCGGTCGAAAAATACAAAATTAATCCGGTTTATATCTTTACCGGTGATGGCCCTATGTTTATGACTGAAGAAGATCAGAAAGACATTCGGGTATTGACCATCGTAACCAATATCCAGGATGAAGAGCGAATCCTGCATGTGCCCACCCCGGCTCAACTGGGTTATGCGGCCGATTCCGACGACCCTTCCTTTATGGAGAACTTACCTACCTATACTTTACCGGATTACAAATATCAGGTGGGAACTTATCGTTCTTTTGATGTGGCAGGAGACCATATGGAACCTGCGCTACAAGAGGGAGATAAGGTGATTTGTAGCTTCCTGGAGCCCACCTTGTGGGAAAAAGGAATCAAAGATCATTACGTCTACGTGGTTGTGACCAGGGCGGATGTATTAATCGGCCGCCTGGTCAATCACCTCAAGGACGATAAATACCTGCTGCTGATCTCAGATAATAAATTTTACGAGGAACGGAAGATTGGTACGGGGGAGATTCGGGAGATATGGTATCTTCGTTCTAAGATTTCTCCTTTTTTACCCTCCCTGACCAAGTCGCTACAATCGGGTAGCGCCGAAGTAAGCGAGATAAAAGCGGGTATCGAACAGCAACTTTCCATGATGCAGCGGGTACAGGAAGATATTCAGAAGCTCAGCCATCAACTCAATTCAAATAACAAAAAAAATGGCCAACAAAATGAAGATAAAGGGTAAAGTGATCCATGAAAATATTGGAATGGGAGTGTGGGCGATCAAAGACGAAGCGGGTAATATCTGGACCCCCATCAATATGCCAGAACAGTTGAAGTATAAAGGCAAAGAAGTGAAGGTCGTCGCCAAAAAAGTAGAGGTGATGACGACGACTATGTTTGGTGAAAGCGTTAAAATCCTATCTTTTGAGACTATGCAGCCCTGAGCCGCTAGCGGTCTTTTTTACGTAACCAGTCTTTAGAGTCTAATACAGGTACGCTCAGATTAGAGTAGTGCTCTTCCATGAGAAAGGCGCCCAGGTGAGCGGCAATATGTGCTTCCTCTTCTTGATCTTTAAGTATCGCTTCTGGAGTGAAATGATTTTGTACAAAATGCGTATCAAAATCGCCACTGATAAAATCCGGATGCTTACAGACAAAAGTGCCGAAGGGGAGGGTGGTTTCAACCCCCTCAATGCGATAATCGGCAATGGCCTCCAGCATATATTTAATAGCGGCCTCCCGGGTTTCGCCGTAGGTCACGAGTTTGGCAATCATGGGGTCGTAATTGATGGGGATATCCATGCCTTCTTCGTATCCGTCATCCAGGCGGACAAAATCCTGCTTTGGGGGATCGTAAACCGACAATTTTCCAACGCTTGGCAGGAAGTTATTATACGGATCTTCTGCATATACGCGAAGTTCCAGCGCATGTCCCTTTATTTGCAAATCTTGCTGTTGAATACGGAGCACTTCCCCACGGGCAATTTTTATTTGTTGTTCGACCAGGTCTAATCCGGTAATTAATTCGGTCACGGGGTGCTCGACCTGAAGCCGGGTATTCATTTCCAGAAAGTAAAAGTTATGTTCGGCATCTAGTAAGAATTCAACGGTTCCCGCACCAACGTAGTTGCAAGACCTGGCTACGTTAACTGCGGCTTTACCCATCTTGTCACGAAGCTCGGGGCTCAGTACCGCCGAGGGCGCTTCTTCCACGACTTTTTGGTGCCGCCGCTGAATACTGCATTCGCGTTCAAACAGATGAAGGACATTACCGTGCTGATCTGCCAGAATCTGAATTTCAATGTGTCGGGGTTTGGTGACGTATTTTTCAATGAAAACAGAACCATCCCCAAAGGCAGATTTAGCCTCACTAATGGCTCTTTCCATTTGGGATTTAAGTTCCTGGGCCTTTTCAACGATCCGCATTCCTTTGCCCCCACCGCCGGCAGAAGCTTTGATGAGAATAGGAAATCCAATCCCCTGAGCAATGGCAATTGCTTCGTCCACGTCTTCAATGGCGTGATCCACGCCTGGGACCAGTGGGATATCGTATGATTTTACGGTGTCTTTAGCCGCTAGTTTGCTCCCCATGGTTTCAATCGCTTCTGGCCCGGGACCAATAAAAATGAGACCATTTTCTACTACTTTTTTGGCGAAAGCCGCGTTTTCAGAAAGGAAACCATAGCCCGGATGAATGCCATCTACGCCTTTTTCCTTCGCAATTTTTATTATCTTATCCTGTAGTAGGTAGGATTGATTAGAAGGGGGCGGCCCCAGTAGAATAGCCTCGTCGGCAAAACGTACGTGGGGGGCGTTTCTGTCCGCTTCTGAATAAACGGCTACCGCCTGAATTCCCATTTTTTTAATGGTACGCATGACTCGTAGGGCGATCTCACCACGGTTGGCAACCAGGATTTTTTGCATAAGTAGCTAGTTTGGATTGAAGTTTCCGATTTATTAAGTAGTTCACAATATTGAAGTTTAGATTTTGACCGAGCAGATTTTTTGCCTAATCAAGGCAAAAACTGCGTGTGGTTAACACCAGTAGCAGTTTTTAACGCAGAGTAGGTGAAAAAGATGCCGTCATAAATCATAAA
>DATFKA010000175.1:0-85650 GCA_035268885.1 Saprospiraceae bacterium | reverse complement strand
ACTATGAGACATAGAGTAAGCAGGGTAGTCCGTAAAAACTTGGCTTTCTCAAAAAAGTGGAAAAATCATGAAGTGGCGCTCAGGTACTTTTTCTGGAACTACAATCTTGAACGAACCTTACATTATTAGCACTACCTACCTGGCGGTAAATCTGCTTGGGCACTGCTTCTTGGTGGTCCTTGATCGTCTTGCGTTGATGTTTGATTAAGCGTAACAGGGGGGCAGCTCCGCCATTTGTACCCAGGGATTAGTTGGGCTTAAGGATTGCTCAAACGGGGTCTTAAAAAGGCTTAAATCATATTCACTAGAAGGTGTGTAGCGGATCATATAAGTACAGGCTATTTTTCAAAAAATACGCAGAATCTTTGCATTTAGAAATAATATCCTCGACCTTTTTACTCCCAAAACCCGCGTTAATATTGATATTATTCGTATATCTTGCATGACCTTGAAGGTAATGCTATTTTGGGTGTGCCTGCCCTAACTCCAGAAAAACTTATTTTTAAATGCTTTTTTAGTGTACATTAGCTATGAGTATAAAAAAAGAAATTAAATCCGCTGTTCAGGACTACGAGCGAGCCAAGTTGGCTCGTGCACATCTGGACAAAATTACCCCCCGTATTCAGCAAACCACCATCGAATTGTATCAACTGGAGAAAGAGCTGGACCAAACTAATATCCACATCAATAATATAATGGCATTCTCTTTAAAAGAGCTCTTTTCCAGTTCCCTTGGCAATAAAGAACAACAATTAGAATCAGAGCGACAGCGCTATCTCGAAACGGTACTTCGCTATCGCGAACTCAAAAAATCGCTGCAACTCCTGGAGTTCGAACGGGATGTGCTGGCCGATAAGGTATTGCGCCTACCCGAATTAAAGTCCAGATTGAACATTCTACTACGCTCCAGAGAGCAATTGCTGGATGAATCGGATGTAACCCTGAAGCGCGCCATCGGTCGGGTCGACCGCCGTATTATGCAGCAAATGCAGCTCAAAGCCAAAACGGAAGAGGCAAAAAAACACTGCTACAAAGTCATCGAATACGTTTACCGGGTATCCGATTATTTTGAAGCCACTCACGGCTGGGGCTTTCTACAGGCAAAACGCTATTCGGAAACCTACAAAATCGATCAGGCCGAAACTTACCTGAGTAAGATCAAACAGCAGCTCATTACACTGGAAGATGAGCTGGAAGCCATCAATCAGATCGGAAAACAGGAAAAATTCCGGCTGGATATCGCCCGTCGTTTTGCTTCGCTCTACATCGACAACTTGATTTTAGACTGGATCATTAGTGGTAAGATCAAACACGCCGAAGTTACCCTGGATAATGTGAGAGATCGCATCGAGTTAGTACTTGAACAGTTGAAATTATTCGCCCGCCAAACACAAGAAAAGATGAATGATCTCGAAGCTGATAAGCGTAAACTACTGCTGATTATTGAGTAGTCTGCTCATCCCGAAGGAGTTCCTGAACGATCACAGAGATATCTTCCTTTTCAATGCGCTTCAAGTATCCGGCGATCAGATCTTCCAGACCCGGTATCTTGCTGAGGTCCTGCCCCCAGTGCTCCGACCAGCTGAGTACTTTTTTTGCGACAGCAGAAGTGTCCCCCGCCTGCCAGGCCTGTTGAAGCCGGTTAATCACCGGAGCTTCATCGTTAAGCGCGATCTCTTCTCCCCGATAAGTACCCTGGTAAAAACGGAGTAGACAGGCTAAAGAAAAACTCATCAGGGGTGGTGCCTCGCCGTGCTGCTCGACGTAGCTGAGCAGACTGGGGAGCAGGCGCACTTTCCACTTGGCAAAAGAATTCAGGGAGATTGTCAGCCAATAATGATCGATATAAGGATTTTTAAAGCGATCGATTACGCCGGCTGCGTAATCTTCTAAGGTCGTTTCTGGCATATCCAGTGCGGGTAATATTTCCTGCCATAAGAGATGATTCAGAAATTCACTCATTATAGGATCTTCGACCGTATCGCGCACGATCCGCAAGCCCGATAGATAAGCGACCGGCACCAGGGCCGTGTGCGAGCCATTCAGGATCTTCACCTTGCGTTCGCGATATGGACTACTGTCTTCGGTGAATATCACATTCAGCCCCGCCTTATCCAGTGGTAGCTGCTCTCCCACTACCTTGGGGCCTTCAATCACAAAGATATGGTAAGGCTCTCCCTCAGTTACTAACAGGTCTTCGTAGCCGAGCTCCTTACATACTTCTGGCAGCTTATCTTTGCTGACGCCAGGAATAATCCGATCGACTAGGGTGTTACAAAAGATATTTGATTTCACGATCCAGCGGATGAAATCCAATGGAAGCCCACAGCCCTCCGCATGTCGCATGACCAGCAAGCGAAGTAGCTGGCCATTATCTTCTATCAATTCGCAGGGGATAATGATACAACCGGCATCCGAATTGCCATCAAAGTGCTGATAACGCTCGTACAGCCAACGACAAAGTTTAGCTGGAAAAGAGGTTGGTGGCGCATCACTCCATCGATCATCATCCGCTAATTGCAGGCCCGATTCTGTGGTGTTGGAGAATAAATACCGAATCTCCGGCTCGCGGGCCGTCGCCAGAAAATCGTCCCACTCTGGATAGGCGTGTATGATTTTGCTGATCGAAGCAATCAGTCGCGTTTCTTTGACCAGTGTACTTTGTTTGATTCCGCGCGTACGCACGTGATAGAGGCCATCCTGTGCTTTCCAGTCGCCGTAATCACCATGGGGGGTTACCTTCACCACACCGATGCCGAGCTGCTCATCCATTTTTTCATTGTAGATATCCAGCATATAGTCCACAAAACCACGTAGGAAATTGCCTCCGCCAAATTGGAGGACGCGCAGTGGATAGGTTTGGACAGATACGTTTTCCCGGTTGATTTTTTTCATGTTAAACTGCGGTTGATCCTGTTGGCAAACCTACAAAACAGGAATGCAAAAAACAATTATACCATCATAAAGAGATGCCTCGCTTCCAGGGGATGAAGTCATCTTGTCCCAGTAGCTCGGCTTTTGTCCATTGTCGGCCACTGGCTACTTCGATGAGTAATTCCAGTAGTTCCTCCCCTTTAGAGGCCACGGAATCGGCTCCGGAGACAATTGTGCCGGCATCGATATCGATCAGGTCGGGCATGCGTTCGTAGAGCATGGAGTTCGTGGAAAATTTCACAGTGGGAGCAATCGGATTGCCGGTAGGCGTACCCAGGCCAGTCGTAAACACGATGAGATTGGCTCCGGATCCGGCCAGGCCCGTTGTGCTTTCTACATCATTGCCGGGCGTACAGAGCAGGGCCAGGCCCGCCTCCTTCGGCTGCTCGGTATAATCGAGTACCGATCGGACGGGTGAAGTTCCCCCTTTCTTGGCTGCTCCGGCCGACTTCATAGCGTCGGTGATTAGTCCGTCGCGGATGTTACCCGGCGAGGGGTTCATATCAAATCCGGAACCGTCGGCTTCGGCGCGCTGACTATAAGCCTCCATTAAGTGGCTGAATTTCCGGGCCAATGCCGGAGATGGACAGCGGTTGATTAGTTCCTGCTCTACGCCATTTAACTCCGGAAACTCCGATAGAATGGTTGTGCCCCCCAGGGCAACGAGCAGATCGGAGGTATGTCCCAATGCCGGATTGGCGGTAATGCCGGAGAAACCATCCGAGCCACCACATTCCAGACCCAGCACCAGCTTACTAAGTGGTGCGGGCTGCCGGTTAATCTGGTTGGCTTTCGTCAGTCCCAGGAAGGTGCGCTTAATGGCCGTGGAGATGAAGTCTTTTTCGGACTTACTTTTTTGCTGTTCGAGTACGACGAGTGGTTTTTCCGTCGCCCCGGGGATGTCTTCAATGGCTTTCGCCAAAAGCTGATACTGCGCGTGCTGACAGCCCAGACTCAATACGGTCGCTCCCGCTACGTTAGGATTCGCAAGATATCCGGCCAGCAGTCGGCATAAGGCTTCTGAATCCTGTCGGATACCCCCGCAGCCTCCGTCGTGGGTCAAGAATTTGATTCCGTCGATATTTGGAAAAATCCGTTTGCTTTTAGGCACCACCGTTTCGTCATAGACCTTGGCCGCCAGTAATTCCTGATCGGACGCCCCGTTTTGATATAGCTCAATCAGGTGCTTCACATCCGCACCCTGTTTTTTACCGGAAGGGTAACCCAAGCCCTCCAGCATGGCTTCTTCAATCGCCTCGATATTCCGGTTTTCGCAAAAAACCAGCGGAAAAACAATCCAATAGTTGCGCGTGCCGATCTTGCCGTCTGGTCGGTGATAGCCTTCGAAAGTTCGATCCTGAAAACGACTGATATCCGGCGCCTGCCAGGCTAAGCGGCTATCCTGCAACTGATAAGCATCGGCCGCATGTTTTACATTTTCGACCGAGATGCGTTCACCAGCCTGGATGGGCTGTACGACCCTGCCAATTTGTAC
The DNA here is from genome assembly GCA_035268885.1 of Saprospiraceae bacterium. Taxonomy (GTDB): domain Bacteria; phylum Bacteroidota; class Bacteroidia; order Chitinophagales; family Saprospiraceae; genus DATFKA01. The sequence goes on along the minus strand of DATFKA010000175.1, from coordinate 81,221 downwards.
GCCGTACATGATCACCCGCTCGCCTAGGGAGAAATCTTGCGCCGCAAATTTGTGTTTCACGGGGATATCCTCGCGCAGCAAGTAGCTTTTTCGATCGAAAATCACTTCTTCCCCGGCCGAAAAATTCTGCAGGGCTACAATGATATTATCTTCTGGATGGACTTTGAGTAGAGGGTTCATCTGGAGGTCTTTTTATGTGGCAATTTTGTAAAGGCTTAAAACTGGAAATAATCCCGGGCATTGTGATAGCAAATATCTTTGACAATACCCCCCAGCCAGGCTTCATCGTAAGGGAGCTCGCCATTGTGTACATCCTTTCCGATCAGGTTGCAGAGAATACGGCGAAAATACTCGTGACGCGGGAAAGAGAGAAAGCTACGGCTGTCGGTTAGCATACCGACGAAGCAACTTAGCAGGCCCATGTTCGACAGCGCATTCATCTGTTTCTCCATACCGTCCTTTTGGTCGAGGAACCACCAGGCGGAGCCAAATTGCATTTTCCCCCGAATCTTACCATCGTTAAAATTACCAATCATTGTAGCCATGACGGCATTGTCGCGTGGATTCAGGTTGTAGATGATCGTTTTGGGTAATTTATCTTCTTTGTCTAACTCGTTCAGAAAACCCGAGAGGTCCTCGGCCTGAGCGTAGTCGCCAATGCTATCGAAGCCGGTATCGGGGCCCAGTTTGTTCAGCATCCGACTGCTGTTGTTGCGCAAAGCGCCCAGGTGCAATTGCATAACCCAGCCCTTCTGCGCGTAGCATTTACCCAGTTCGTGCATCAGGCCGGCGGTGAAAACGGCCTGCTCTTTAGCACTTGGTTCCTGTCCGTTCCTTTTCTTACGGAAGATATCGTCCATTTGCCTTTCGGTAAAAGGTCTGGCGTAGAGTTTATTCAGGCCGTGGTCGGATATCCGACAGCCCTGTTCGTGGAAGAAGTCAATCTGCTTTTTTAAGGCCTGCAGGAGCTCCGGGTAGGTCTCTATATCCGTATCGGCGGCTTTCGCCAAACGGTCGATATAATCGTTATAAGTATCCTTTCCGATCAGGATGGCCTTGTCGGGACGAAAGGCAGGATACATTTTAATGCCAGTATCATTTTTCTGGTGTGCCCGGTGATACTCCAGACGGTCGGCGGGGTCATCCGTGGTACAGACCGTTTCGACCTTCATTTTGGCCAGGAGGCCCTGCGCTCCGTAGTCTTTTTGTTGTAACCGTTCGTTGCAGGCTTCGTAGATGCGTTCGGCGGATTCTGGGCGTAGTATCTCCTCAATACCAAAATATCTTTTCAATTCCAGATGGGTCCACTGGAATAGCGGATTACGGATGGTAAAGGGCACGGTTTCGGCCCATTTCAGGAATTTCTCCTTGTCCGTCGCCTTACCGGTAATGTAGCGCTCGTCGATACCCAGGGTACGCATAGCCCGCCATTTGTAATGATCACCGTAGAGCCAGGCCTGAGTGATATTATCGTAGTGCTTGTCTCCGGCAATTTCATCCGGCGGCAAGTGATTGTGATAATCGATGATGGGTTGTTTTTTGGCATAGTCGTGGTATAGAACCCTGGCCATTTTGTTCTGCAGGAGAAAATCTTCGTCTAGAAAGGGTTTTGCATTCTGGTTATTCGCTTGCATGTTTATTGTTTTATGGTTCTATAATTTACACTACGCCTTTTGCCAAGAGACAGGTGGCTATCATAAAGGGTAAAATAACATTTTAGCGCCTAAATCCAGGCAAAGTCAATTTCCTTTTCGATCCTTTTCTTATCCTCATGGCCGTGAACCTAAAGCTGAAAACACCTGTTAAAATTTATGTTTAGGAATGAGTCAATAATAAACTACACACCTTTACTTGTTCTTTTGCCGCCCAGTTTCGTTAAAAAGCCTCGTCGATGCGCTGCATCGCCTGCATTTTTCGCCCCACTGAGCAGCAAAATATCTTCGTAAATCTTGTATACTTTATTAATGCCCCATTCCTTAGGAACAAAACCAATTCTTTTAAGCACAACTATTTTTATGCATTACCTTACTTCCTTATTGCTGTTATTCAGCTTTGCCTATTCGATTTCAGCCCAACCTTTATTGCGTTTCCCGGCGCTTAGCCCGGATGGTGAGCATCTTTCTTTTTCTTACCAGGGAGATATTTGGGTGGCTGCTTTGGACGATGGCTCGGCACGCCGCCTGACCATCCACGAAAGTTACGAAAGCCATCCGCAGTGGAGTCCGAATGGAGAACACATCGTATTCCAGGGCAACCGTTTTGGTGCCAATGATCTGTTCGTCACCGATCCATCGGGTATTCAGCCCCGCCGCTTGACGCACTTTTCCGGCTCGGATGGTTCGGCCAGCTGGAGCGCCGATGGCGAAATTTTATTTAATACTCGCCGCTTTTACCAGCAGGTAGAAAGGGAACCGGAAATCTATGCCATCTCTTCGGAAGGAGGCACGCCCCACCGCAAGTTGGATGCCCTGGGTTTCGAACCGGTGGCCTCGCCCGACGGGCGCTACATCGCTATGGAAAGAGGGAACTGTCGCTACGTTCGGGAAGCCTACCGCGGCCCGGCGAATCGCAATATTTGGATTTACGATACCCAATCGGAAGCTTACAGCCAGGTGACGACCGATGAAGGTCAGGACATCCTTCCCGCCTGGGGGGAGGATAATACCCTGTATTATTTAAGTGCCCGTTCCGGTAGGTATAACCTGTATAGCGTAGCCGTAGAAAATGGCAGCGCGGGTGAACCCAAAAGACTAACGAATTACAAAGACGAAGGTATTCGCTATTTCGATGTCAATGCGGGCACCCTCGTTTTTGAAAAAGATACGCATTTCTACACGATGTCAGCCGAAGGGGGGCGTGCTCAACGGCTGGATATTAAAGTCACGCAGGATTATCGCTTCGATCCCAAGGAATATGAGACTTACACAAGCAATGTTCAGGAATACTCCGTTTCGCCCAGTGGAAAATATATGGCGATGGTAGTACACGGAGAGATTTTTCTAATGCCCGAAGATAAGGATAAATCTCGGGCCGTTCCGGTGGCCGGGCATCCCTACCGGGAGCAGGATATTGCCTGGCTCAATGACTCTACTCTTTTGTTTATTTCCGACCGAGACGGTAACCGGGATATTTTTCTGGCTCGTGCTGCCGGAGATCAGGACGCTAATCTCTACAAAACCTTTAAGCAGGAGGTTTTACCACTGACGCGCACCTTGGCCGAAGAAAGTGACCTGGTACTTTCTCCGGACCATAAAAAGATTGCTTTCCAACGTGGTCGCGGCCAATTGATTGTCGCGGATATAGATTCTACCGGCACACTGTCTAACGAAATTACTTTACTAGACGGTTGGGATGGCCCCGGAGGTGTCTCCTGGAGTCCCGATAGTAAGTGGCTGGCTTATCATCTGGCAGATTTGAACTTCAACGACGAGATTTTTATCCATGCCGCAGATAATAGTCAGGTACCGGTTAACGTAAGTATGCACCCACGTGGTGATTACAATCCGGTTTGGAGTCCCGACGGTAGCAAGCTGGCCTTTCTTTCCCGCAGAAATGGAGCCCGCGGTACGAATGCAAGAGCCGATGACACTGATATCTGGTTTGTCTGGCTGAAAGAAAGTGACTGGGAGAAAACCCAACGCGACTGGGAAGAGGAGGAAGAAGAATCCAATAAGAAAAAGGATAAGGGTGAAATGGTTGTAGAGATCGACTTCGAAGACATCCACGATCGTCTGCAGATGGTGACTCGCTCTTTAGGCAATAAAGGAAATGTCCTGGTAAGTAAAGATGGCGAAACCTTTTATTACACCATGAGTGCCAACGAACGAGCTCTAATGCAGATCCAATGGGATGGTAGCGAAGAAAAAGAAATCGTTGGTGGCCGTTATTTAGGTAGCCTGAGCTGGGATAAGGACCATAAGCAGATGTATTATCTGGAAAGGGGACGTCCTGGTAAGCTCAATCCCAGTTCCAAAAAACCAGTACGTTTGCCCTTCGAGGCAAAAATGACCATCGACCATGAGGCCGAAATGGCTCAGGTTTTTGATGATGGTTGGCGCGCGCTGAATGCCGGCTTTTACGATCCGGAATTCCACGGGGAGGACTTCGAAGTGCTGCGGGAAAAATACCGTCCCCGGGCACTGGCCGCTTCCACAACGCAGGATTTTCGTGATATGTTTAATGAGATGCTGGGGCAGCTCAACGCCAGCCACATGGGCATGTACGGTTCCGATCCGGAAGAGACGCAAAATGAGCGTACCGGTTTATTAGGCATTGAAGTGGTGCCGGACCCTCGGGGGGTAAAAATCACGCGCGTGGTTCCTCGTTCTCCCGCATCCCGCGAGAGTAGTCAATTACGAGTGGGAGAAATCATTACTGCCGTAAATACGGGAGCTTTGGAAACCGACGAAAACTTCTACAGCCGCTTCCGCGAAACGGCTAACGAACGCGTTTTACTCCAGGTGATCGGTACCGAGGGGGAAGCCCGCGAGGTCATTATTCGTCCCACCAATTCTCTGCGTACTGAATTGTACGAAGAGTGGGTAGCCGAAAGACAGCGTCTGACCGAAGAATATTCCAACGGTGAGCTGGGTTACATCCATATTCGTGGGATGAACATCCCCAGCTACGAGCGCTTCGAGCGGGAGCTCACCGCCTCGGGCTATGGTAAAAAGGGAGTGGTGATCGACGTCCGTTTCAACGGCGGTGGATCCACAACCGATATGCTAATGACCGTACTGAATGTGCGTCAGCATGCCTACACCATTCCACGCGGTGCTGCCGCCAGCCTCGATCGGGAAAACCAGAAATTCGCGAACAACTACCCCTTTAGCGAACGGCTGCCGATGCCCCCGCTTATGAAACCCTCCATTGCCCTGTGTAATGAGAATAGCTACTCGAACGCAGAGATATTTTCGCATGCCTATAAGACCCTGGATATCGGTACGCTGGTTGGACAGCCCACCTTCGGAGCCGTTATCTCGACGGGTAGTTACCGATTGATGAATGGCTACCGGGTACGGATGCCCTTCCGGGCTTGGTACGTAAAAGCTACCGGTGAAAATATGGAGCACGGACCCGCTGTACCGGATATTATCGTCGAAAATGCACCCGATGGCAAAGCCAAAGGACAGGATCTGCAGTTGAAAAAATCTGTGGAGACACTGTTGGAGCAGTTAAACGATAGATAAGCTGTAAAGACAAGGCATGCCTTGTCTCAACTGCATGATAAGAAATGATGAGGCGTCCGTAAGGGCGCCTTTTTTATTGGCTGTCATCGAAAATTATTAAATTGGGATAATTGTTGCGATCAGGTGCGGAGTTCGGCCTAAGGTAGATTCGCAAAAAAGCTATAAAAGAAAAACCACCAACTATGCAAAAGCACATCCTCCTACTGACGATCACTATATTAATATTGATCACAGCCTGTAAAAAAGATTCCGCTACGGCTGATATAGCGCTCCATCCCCTATTCACCGATGGCATGGTCCTACAACAATCCAGCGAAGTGACCCTTTGGGGTACCGCTAACACCGGCCGAGACATTACCGTAGAGTCTTCCTGGGAAGCTACGGCTCAAACGACCAGTGATGAAGAAGGTAATTGGTCTGCTGTCATTTCTACCCCGGAAGCTGGAGGCTCCTACCAGATAAACGTGATCAGTGGGCAGGATACCCAGTCCATTATGGATGTTTTGATCGGAGAAGTGTGGCTGGCTTCGGGGCAGTCCAATATGGAGATGCCCCTTAGTGGATGGCCGCCCAGGGATACTATCCTCAAGTCTGCCCGCGAAATAGCTCAGGCCGACTACTCCGAGATCCGGATGTTTACGGTGGCCAGGAATTATACCACGACTCCTATCGATAGTGTTAGCGGCGAATGGCAACGAGCTACCTCCGAAAATGTAGCCGATTTTAGCGCAACGGCTTACTTTTTTGCCGAAAGGCTGCATAATAGCCTGAATGTCCCCGTCGGCATCATTCATTCCAGTTGGGGAGGTACGGTCGCCGAAGCCTGGACCAGTGCCGAAAAACTAGGCACCCTGGGGGATTTTGACGAAACCCTGGCGACGCTCCATGATCCCAGCATCCAGGAGGCGGTAGATGCCTGGTTTGGATCGCTGACATCGATCCCTATCCCCACTACCGAAGAGGACTGGCAAAGTATTGATCTGCAGGACGAAGCTTTCCTGAAGGGTAATGTTTCCGACGATATCTACGAAAGCGTCACCCTGCCCGGAGCCATCGACCAATTCAAATCGGGTAACTACGATGGGGTGGTCTGGCTGAAAAAAACCTTTACCATTGAGGATGCCGATCAGGATCTAAGCCTACAGATTGGTGCTATCGACGACATGGACGCGACCTACATCAACGGCGAAAAAGTCGGTGGCTTTGAAGTCCCTGGCTTTTACAATGCGGAACGCTCCTTTGAAGTGCCAAACGGAATCCTGCGGGAAGGCGAAAATACCATCGCCATCCGGGTCATCGATACGGGTGGTGGGGGCTCCGTCTCCGGCCCCATAGTGCTGAGCAGCCCCGGTGGAGCTACCCTTAACCTGGAAGGCGAATGGCAACTGCGGACGATCGCAGAAATCAAAGATGGCCGATTCTATCTCTACCCCCCGGAGACTGATTTTGATCAACGCCCTAATCTTCGACAATTCAACCAAAATACACCTACGGCGCTCTACAATGCCATGATCCATCCGCTGGTCCCTTACCAGCTGGCGGGCGCGATCTGGTACCAGGGAGAGTCGAACGTGAGTCGGGCGGAGCAGTATCAGGAGCTATTCCCCGCCATGATTACCGACTGGCGCGAGCGCTGGGGAGAAGATTTTCCTTTTTACTTCGTACAAATTGCTCCTTATAATTATGGCAACGACTTGTCTCCGAATCTGCGTGATGCGCAGCGGCTTTCATTAGAAACACCCAATACGGGCATGGTGGTCACCCTGGATATAGGTAATCCCGAGAATATTCATCCCGCTAATAAGCAGGATGTCGGTCGTCGCCTGGCGGGACTGGCGCTGAAAAATGACTATGGCCAGGACCTGGTCGCTTCCGGGCCGCTTTTCCGTGGGGTATCTTTTCAAGGGGCTATGGCCAGTATTACTTTTGATCATACGGGCAGCGGTCTCATCGCTAAAGACGGGCTGCTGACTGGTTTTGAGCTGGCCGGGGAAGACAAGGTTTTCGTGTCGGCGGTCGCTAAAATCGTAGACGATAAGGTCGAGGTTTTCAGCCCGGGCCTTAGTACGCCTGCTTATGTACGCTATGCCTACACGGATGTCAGTACGGCCAGTTTATACAACCAGGAGGGGCTTCCCGCTTCTTCCTTTAGTTCGGAAACCGGGAAATAGGCAATTCACCTCTATTAGCCTGCATTTCAGCTATTTTCTGTGGAGAATGGCCACTGGATAAGTATTATTATGTCCGCAAGTTTAAAATCAATTCATCAAGCAATTTATATGAACTATTTAAAGCGAATTCAATTATTAACTTTCCTCCTCTTCTTGGCGGGCACGATATACGCTCAGCAGGTAAATATGGAGCACATGGGGGACATTAAGCCCCGAAATATCGGTCCGGCCGGTATGAGTGGACGCGTTACTGCAATTGATGTTGATCTCAGTGATTCGGATATCATCTACGCAGGTACAGCCTCCGGTGGTGTCTGGAAATCAACCAACGGGGGTGTCAAATGGGAGCCCATCTTTGATGACCAACCCGTTATTTCCATTGGTGCGGTCACCATTAATCAGCAGAACCCCAGCGAGATTTGGGTTGGTACGGGCGAAGGTAATCCCCGGAACTCTCATAACTCCGGAGGCGGTATTTATAAAAGTCTGGATGGCGGACGCACCTGGGAAATGATGGGTCTGGAGAAGACCATCAATATCCACCGGATTATTGTCCACGAAGATGATCCGGATGTGGTTTACGTCGGTGCCCTGGGCTCTATCTGGGGAGACAATCCCGAGCGGGGTGTCTACCGCACCACCGACGGTGGCGAGACCTGGGAGTTGATCCTGGAAGCCAACGCCTCCACTGGCGTGGCGGATATGGTCGTCGACCCCTCCAATCCTAATAAAATAATTGCGGCGCTCTGGGAGTTTGGCCGTAAGCCCTGGACCTTTAACTCCGGTGGCGAAGGCTCAGGTCTTTTTATTACCTACGATGGTGGCGATACCTGGACGGAGAAAAACCAAAAGAATGGTTTGCCGAAAGGCCCACTGGGTCGGATCGGACTGGCCTTTGCGCCCTCGAAGCCCAATATCGTCTATGCCCTGGTCGAAGCCAAAGAAAATGCCCTGTACAAATCGATGGATGGGGGTAACACCTGGTCGAAAGTAACGGCCGACGAAGGGATTGGCAATCGCCCTTTCTACTACTCTGACATCTTCGTAGATCCACAGAACGAGAACCGCCTATACAGTCTCTTCTCGCTGGTCAATATCTCAGAAGATGGGGGGCGTAACTGGCGTACCCTGCTGCCGTACTCCGGCGTACACCCCGACCACCACGCCTGGTGGATTCACCCGGAAGACCCCGGTTACATGATCGATGGTAATGATGGGGGACTAAACATTACACGCGATGGTGGTAAAACCTGGCGCTTTGTTAGCAACCTGCCATTGGCCCAGTTCTATCATATCAACTACGATATGGATATCCCTTACAACGTGGCGGGGGGTATGCAGGATAACGGTTCCTGGATCGGCCCCGCTTACTTGTGGCAGGACGGTGGCATCCGCAACCACGAATGGCAGGAGATTTACTTTGGGGACGGTTTTGACGTGGTCTTCCGACCGGATAATAATCGCTACGCCTACGCCATGTCTCAGCAGGGACGCGTCGGTATGGTCGACCGGGAGACGGGATATACCAAACGCATTGTGCCTACCCATCCCGACGACAGTATGACACTGCGCTTTAATTGGAATGCGGCCATTGCCCAGGATCCTTTCAATGATTGTGGTCTGTATTTTGGCAGCCAATTTGTACACTACAGTACCGATTGTGGAGATAGCTGGGAAGTACTTTCTCCCGATCTGACTACCAACGACACTGCCAAGCAAAAGCAGGGTGAGAGTGGTGGTTTGACCATCGATGCGACCGGCGCGGAGAACTTCACCACCATCGTGGCCATCGCCCCCAGTCCGGCCGACGAAGAAGTTATCTGGGTTGGTACCGACGACGGCAACCTCCAATTGACCCAGGATAAGGGAAAAACCTGGACCAATCTGGCCAGCCGATTGAAAGGCGCGAAGCCAGGCAGCTGGATTCCCTACATTGAGGTATCCCCGGAAAATGCCGGAGAAGCCTTTATTGTAGTGAACGATTACCGCCGCAATGATTTTACGCCTATGGTTTTTCATACCAATGACTTTGGTAAGACCTTCACCAATATTGTGAACACGGATCAGGTACGCGGCTATGCGGAATCCATTGTACAAGATCCGGAAGAACCCAATCTACTGTTTCTGGGTACCGATAATGGACTATACATCAGTATTGACGGTGCGAAGAACTGGACGCGTTGGACGAATGGCTACCCCGCCGCTTCTACCATTGATATGAAGATTCACCCACGGGAGCACGACCTGATCATCGGTACCTTTGGTAGAGCAGCCTGGATTCTGGATGATATTCGTCCGCTGCGGGCCATGGCTGCAAATCCGGAAATCGTGGAAGAAGAAGTAGCGCTGTTTGATACGCCGGATGCTTATCTGGCTGAGTATAAATCTTACGATGGCTTTCATTTTCCAGGGGATGGTATTTACGTGGGCGAAAATCGCCGTTCGGGTGCCATGCTTACCGTTTGGCGAAAGCCCGCTACCGAAGATATGGACAAGCAGGAAGAAGAAACGGATGAAGAAGCCCCCACAACACCAAAAGATGGGGAAGCTAAGTTTCACGTAATTAATAGCGCCGGTGATACGATCCGCACCTTTAGCAATAAACTGGATACCGGCATGAATCGGATCTACTGGTCGCTTAACCGCAACGGCGTGGAATACCCCTCCCGCCGGGATCGCCGCCCGGATGCCGATCCTCCCGGAGGACCGTCTGTTCTGCCGGGTACCTACACCATTGCTTTAGAGTTTGGTGACTTTAGCGACGAGACAGAGGTGACTGTGAAGGCCGATCCAAGGTTGTCTTTCACCATGGAGCAGATGCGCGCTAAGGATGCTGCTTACCGCGATTTCGAGCAGATGGTTGAAAAGGCTACGGCTGGTTTTGATCAGCTGAAAGAGGTACGCAAAACCATGAAGCGCGTATCCGCCGCAATAGAAACGCTCGACGAGGAAGCGCAAAAGGAGACCAAGGACAAAATGAAAGCACTGGGCAAAGAGGTGGATCGCCTGGAGATGCTGTACATGATGCCCGACGGACTGAAGGGGATTCAACGCTCTTCGGATAACCTGAGTAGTACATTACGCAGTGCCAGGGGCTACATCAGCTCATCGGATGGTGCACCGAATCAGGGCGCACAGCGCGCTATTACCAAGGCGAAAAAAGATACACAGAAGGTACTGGAGCAGATCAATACTTTCATGACGGGAGACTTCAAGGCCTTTCAGGAGCATATCGAAGAGCTAGATTTTTCCCTGTTCAAAAACTTTGAGCCCATCCAAATGAATCGTTAGACAATTTCTTAGACAAACAACGGATTCAATTGACAGCCCCGGCCAAACTATTTGGCCGGGGCTGTTGTTTTTTTTGCGTCCTAAATAAAAGGCTGCTATTTTTGCTGAATTGCGGCCCACCTAAAAAAAGGTACATGCTAAAGACGAAACAGAAAACGTACGAATACCAAACTTACCCAAACGATGCACTGGAGGTCAAAGAATATATACTTGATAACGGGCTAAGGCTGCTACTCAGCGTCAATCCCAAAGAGCCTCGTATTTTTACCAACATAGCGGTGCGCTCCGGCTCCAAACAAGATCCGGCAGAGACCACCGGCCTGGCTCACTACATGGAGCACATGCTCTTCAAAGGGACCAGTAAGATCGGGGCGGCCAACTGGGAAAAAGAAAAAATCCTGTTGGAAAAGATTTCGGATCTCTACGAGAAGCACCGTCAAACGAAAGACGAAGCGGAACGCCTGACTATCTACGCCGAAATTGATCGCCTCTCGGGCGAAGCGGCCCAACTAGTAGCTCCCAACGAATACGATAAGCTCAGTAGCTCCATTGGTGCCAACCGTACTAATGCCTACACCTGGGTCGATCAGACGGTATATGTCAACGACATCCCCAGCAATGAGCTGGAGCGTTGGATGGAGTTGGAGAGCGAGCGCTTCCGGATGATGGCCCTGCGACTATTTCATACCGAGTTGGAGACGGTCTACGAAGAGTTTAATATCAACCAGGATAAAGATTTCCGCAAGGTATTCAAAGCGATTCGCAAGGACCTCTTTCCGAATCACCCTTATGGAACCCAGACAACGATCGGCAGTGCGGAGCACCTGCGGAGCCCTTCGCAAAAAAATATACAACAATACTTCCAGACCTATTACGTACCCAATAATATGGCGATCGTACTAGCGGGTGACTTTGATCCCGATGAGGCCGTGGCTTATGCCGAAAAGTATTTTGGCAACTACGAAACTAAGCCGCTGCCAGAACTGCAATTTGATCCCCTACCCGAACGTAAAGGGGTGACCGAACTGGAAGTGTTTGGCCAGGAATCGCCATACGTATCCATCGCCTGGCGTTTTGGCTCCAGCCAGACCGATGATTTACTCTACCTAACCCTTTTACGTCATTTGATGTACAATGGCAAGGCGGGTATCCTGGACCTGGAACTCAACCAAAAACAAAAAGTACTGGAAGCAGAGGCTTGGGCCTGGTACTACGCCGACCATTCTGCTTTTGGCCTGTTTGGGCGGCCCCGGGAAGGACAAAGCCTGGAAGAAGTAAAAGATATCCTGCTGGCCGAAATTGATAAACTGAAAAATGGAGATTTCGACGACTGGATGCTTGAAGCCTGTATTCGGGACTTTAAACTGAATGACATTAAGTCTAGTGAATCCAACGCTGCTCGTACCGGTGATATGACTCAGGCTTATGTTCTCGACTTCGACTGGGGACGCTACTGCCAGCGCGACGAGTGGATGGAACAAAAAACGAAAGCGGACATTCAGGCTTTTGCCCAAGAGCGGCTAAAGGATGATTTTGTGGTGGCTTACAAGAGAAATGGAGAAGATGAGGAGGTGATTAAGGTAGAGAAGCCACCCATCACCCACGTACAACTCAACCGGGACCTGGAGTCGGATTATGCTAAAAAATTCCTGAGTAAGTCCAGTCCCCGTCTCGAGCCGGAGTTTATTGACTTCAAGCAGCACATTGATACGGAGATGTTACGCGATAATCTCGAATTTGATTACGTGTATAACCCCTACAATGAGTTATTCCAGTTGAATTATATTTTCGAGATGGGTAAAAATAACGACCGTCTGTTGTCGATTGCCCTGCAATATCTGCCTTATCTCGGTACAGATGAGTACAGCCCTTCGGAGCTACAAAAAGAATTCTTCCGTCTTGGTCTGGACTTCGATGTGCATAATAATAACGAGCGCTGCTACGTCACGCTCGAAGGTTTACCCGAATCTTTCGAGGAGGGCATCAAACTCTTTGAGCACGTACTCGGCCACGTAAAGGCCAATCCGGAGGCCCTGCAGAACGTCATCTCCGATATACTAACCCGCCGGGCAAATTCCAAGCAGAACCGAAATGTCATCCTGCGGGATGCTTTAGGGAATTATGTTAAATACGGAGCGGTTAATCCCTTTAACTGGCGCCTCACGGAGACCGAATTACGCGAACTGCAATCTGCCCCTTTGATCGAGCGGATACATCAATTGACCAGCTACGAACATAAGATTTACTTTTATGGGCAGGTGCCTAAGGAAAAAGTAAGGGCTTTGCTCCAGCAGCACCATCGGGTTCCCGAAAAACTGAAGTCCATTATAACGCCCCGAGATTTTCAGGAGCAAGCTACCCCCGCCAGGGTTTACTTTCTGGATTATCCGATTGTGCAGAGCGATATCTATATGTTATCCAAAGGTACGCCGCAGTTTGATCTGGAAGAATACCTGATCTCGGAACTGTATAACAACTACTTTGGCTACGGATTATCTTCGGTTGTTTTTCAGGAGATTCGGGAGTCTAAGGCACTGGCTTACAGTACTTATGCTTATTACAGTTCGCCGAAGCGCAAAGAAAGGTCCCACTATTTACAAGCCTACGTAGGCACCCAGCCCGATAAGATCTCAGATGCTCTGCCGGCACTGACCTCAATTATTGAGGATATGCCCATCTTTCCACAGCAAATTCAGTCGGCCAAAAAAGCCATTCTGAAGCGTATGGAGAGTGAGCGAATATCCCCCAGTCACTACTACTGGAGTCAGCGCAGTATGCATTTTCTAGGGTATGACCGCGACCTGCGACGGGATGCCTACGAACGTATTTCCAGGATAACACCAGAGGAGTTACGCGATTTTCACCAAAGAAAGGTGCAGGGGCGTGATTTCTCCATCATTGTTATGGGAAGCAAAGACCGGATTGACCTCGACTACCTCAAGCAGTACGGCCCGATCGAAGAGGTAAGCCTGGAGCAGATATTTGGATTTTAATGGAGCGGTTTCAGGATTTATTTGATCCGGGTCAGGAGTCACCTTTGGTATCCTTCCAGGCCGATTGGCTGAGAGAGCGAGACATTAGATGTTGGGTGAAACGGGATGACCTGCTGGCTTTACCGGTGAAAGGCGATCCATTGGCCTTTAGTGGCAACAAATGGCGCAAACTCAAATGGAACCTGGTGGAAGCCGCCCGACAGGGACACCAGCAACTGCTTAGTTTTGGTGGTGCTTTTTCTAATCATATCGTCGCTTTGGCGGCGGCTGGTTATCTGTTCGGTTTTCAAACGGTAGGGGTGATCCGGGGAGAATGTCCGGAGCCCTTGAATCCTAGTCTGGCTTTCGCCAAAAAATGCGGAATGCAATTGCACTTTATAAGTCGTAGCGACTATCGCCGCAAAAACGAAGCTTCTTTTCAGCAGGTCTTACAAAGCCAGGTGGGCGATAGCTATATGATACCAGAGGGGGGGAGTAATGCACTAGCCTTAAAGGGGACTGCAGAACTCGCCGACACTATTAAAAGACAGCTCGGAGAGCTTCCGGAGGGTATCCACCTCTGCTGTGGCACCGGAGGAACGGCAGCGGGTCTGATACAGGGCTTGGGCGGAGCCTCGCAAGTTTTCGGCTATAGTGTATTGAAGGGAGATTTTCACGAGAAGGAAATAGAAAGTTTTTTGGATGAAAATCCAAAAAATTGGCATATCCACACGGAATTTCATCACGGTGGATATGCCAAAACGACCAGTGCTCTGTTGGGGTTTATCCGCGAATTCCCGGACCACTATGGTTTCTATATTGATCCGATTTATACCGGAAAGCTCTTTTGGGCCTTCCGGCAAAAAGTCTTGCGGGGACAAATCCCTGGGGGTAGCCGCCATGTCCTCATTCACAGTGGCGGTTTGCAGGGGATCCGAGGCTACAATCAGCGCTTCGGTACAAAACTGCCTTTACCGCCTACTTGATCACCATCACGGGGATGTGATCGTTAGTGGAGCATAGCTTTTCGGTAACAGAGCCCAGTAATAGTCTTTCTACCTGGGAATGCCCTTTGGCACCCATAATGATGAGGTCAGCCTGGGTGTCGTTGGCATAATCCATAATGAATCTTGCAATGCCGGGCCCCTTTTGCTCTACGAGGCGCAGTTTTACCTGATCCCGATAGCCATCCAAATGCGTATTCATGAAGTGCTCAAAGGCTTCCTTTCGGTCGGATTCCACAATGGCCTTAAATTGCTCAAAGGTTTTTGGAATCTTGTGGATGCTCAAATTGGGCATCTGGTATACGTGAACGGCTTCAATGATTATCTCGTCTGCTATCGCTTCCTGCATGGACAGCGCCATACGGAGCGTGCGCACGGAATATTCAGAAAAATCAATGGGTACCAGAATGCGGGATAAGCGGGGCTGTGTTTTCTCGGGGATGATCAGCGCGTGGGTGGCTACTTTGCGCGCCAGGTTTTTGGCTAAAATGCCGTGGGAATTGGTTCCCGCACGTTGGCCAATGACCAGCAAATCTGTCATTACTTCATCGGCATTTTTTAGTAATTCTTCCAGTGGATTACCTTTCTGAACTTCGAAGCCAAAGTGTTCCACCCGTTCATTGATGGGATGGGCTTCCAATTGCTCGCGCATCGACTCAATCGCCTCGAGGTTTAACTCATAATGCGTCATGAGCTCATCAGCTTCGGAGTGGTTAGGGCTATATAGGTCAATCGGTGGAAGGACGTGCTCAAAGTAAACAGATCGGATAGGAATCTTGGCGCTAAATAAATCTAAATAATCCAATACGGCCTGATCGGTGGATTCCAACTTGAGGGCCACCATCATTTCTCGAACCCGGTAAGGCAGTATATCTGGTGCTGCCACGTGTGGGTAATCAATATTCTTCGTTTTCATATCAGCTCGTTTTTGGTTAAGAATGAAGTACGTCTTTGGAAAGACGCTATCTTAAACCTAAGGGATATCGAAAACTTTCGAAATGACTTTTGTCAGGTCCGTAAGAGATTTTTCCTGGTAAGCAGAGTGGAATGGCTGGAATAAAAAAAGAATTTCATCCGCTCCACCCTGCAAAATCATCTAATAGAGAGGCTTTAAGGTATATCCGGCCTTACGCAGCAAACGGATAACGCCATTTTCGCCACCGAGATGACCGGCCCCCACGGCGAAGAAGGTCGTATTTTCCTTCATCATTTTCTCCATGGCTGGAATCCAGTTCTTATTACGGCTGACCAGAAGAATATCCTCGTATTTTCCCATACCGGCTTCCTTGTCGTCCATCATAGACAACATGGCTTCGATATCCTGATTCTTATAAATCTGTACCAGCATATCCAACTGATTATCGGCCGAGGAATCAGTCGGTGACTGAATGGATTCTACCAGCATTTGCGCCTGGTCTTCGTAGGGTATTTGATCAAACAAGCTCATTTGGAATTCCATGGTTTCCAAGCCTTCGATTGGCTTTTTTCTCTCCTGTGCTTTCTTCATGATTTCAAATTCATAGGAAACCATAGACCCTCCCTCCTGTCCGGGCATCATCATTTCTTCTCCCGTCAAAGCGGAGAGGAACATCGGTTTGATACGTTCCAGCATCATTAAGGGCAGCCCGATTTTTTTAAAATGATCACTGACCAGCTGATACTCTTCGTCCGTCAAAAGATCAGAAAGGGTGGTGTCTCCTTCCATGAAGGCCTTCATCATGATGGGCATAATTTTGCCCATATCGTTCATGTCTTCCATGTCGATCTCAAAGGTGAAGCGCTCGGCTTTACCCATCGCTTCTTCGGTTGCTTCGGTGAAGAAGAAATCATCTTTATCAATCATATGGATGGTACCGTATACGTAGGAGGTTTGCTCCAAACCATTACCGGTAACTTCCCAAAGCAGAGATTTTTCTAAAACATCAGCGGGGGTATCCGTAGCTTGTTGGGCTACCAGGGGCGTCATACTGATCAGAACCCCGACGACAAACAAATAAACTGTTTTCATTAACTTCTTAAGGTTTGTATTATAAAATGGAATAAAAGAAAAGGGCTGTACATTGGAACAGGCATTTTTGTCGATTTGTTGTGTGAAATTTATTCTTAATGAGTCTGATCGAAGTCTTCGACTATGTTCAACAGGAGATGAATATCCTCAAAAAACTCCCTTACCAGCTCGAAGCTGGTGTTGGGACGTAGGATATAGGGTTCCAGGATATCCTTGGGTTCGGTAACGGCAATGTAGATCTCTTCGTCGTGAAAAGACATATAGATCTCTTTACCCGTCAGTTTGTAATATTCGACAACGGCGTCCTGCATTGGCCTGGATAGAATGCTGATTACATGCGTGTCGGGCAGCGCGTAGGTCATAAATATTTCCCTGAATTCGGGGTTCATGATTTCGTGGTCGACGTTGGTGCCGCCCTGAAAGGTGAAATTGCGAATAGACTGGCTCAGGTATTGCTTAAACTCCCGGGGCCATACTAAAATGCGCCCCTCGGTCTCTTCCATAAAAGTGGCGTGCATAAATACACCTTTGAATACGTAATTGGTGCGGTTGCGTACTTTTGACAGCTCGCGTACATTAAGCTCACAAAGGCGGAAACTCATCTCTCCTACCTTACCGTAAATAAAGTCTTCTTTCTCATAAATAGGCGCCGGTGTGATAAAGAGTTCACTCTCCATGAACTCCGGTTTGTCAATCCCGCCTTTGGCCTCGTAGGCCAATTCGGTAATATTGGGTAAGCCTTCCAGAAACTCCAGGACCAGTTGCATGACCTGAGGTTTAAAGGTCAGGATAAATCTACGAATTCGGTAACCCAGATAAAATACAAAGAGGGTAGTCGGTATCATCAGGATTAAGGTGACCAGCCAAATATTGAGGAATAATTCAAAGACCAGGATACCGGCCAAAAGAAAACCGGAAGCTACCAGTAAGCCTAAAAGTCGGCGTCGCAGCCGCTCGAGGCGCCGTAGCTCGGGGTAGATCGTATGATTGTAATAGACCCGGAATTGGGCTAGTGGATCTCTTGTCTCCATAATTATTTTTATCGTCAACCAACCAATGGGTCGAAATTGCTGCCTTAATGTAAGAAGTTAAAATTAATATTTTTCACCTCAAAAGCAACTGGAGCGCTGTCAAGCCGGTGCGGATCGCCTAAAATTCACCAAAGAAGGGCATCAATTTCAACTTGACCAGGCACCGGGCTTTATACATTGCTTAAAAAAGCTTAAATTTGTGGCCTTATGGGAAAAAATGCTTTAAAATATATCTTGATCAGCCTGGGGGTCGGTCTTTTTCTTTTCGGTTGTAAAAGCGAATATGAATCTATCCGTACCAGTGGCGATCCCGAGTTGATCCTGAAAAAAGCTTACGAATACTACGATCAGGAAGAATATCAGCGGGCGCAATCGCTCATGGAGCTGGTTATTTCGATCTACCGTGGACGTGCCGAAGCAGAAGACTTGAACTTCAAGTTCGCTTATACGTTCTATTACCAGAAGAATTACATTCTGAGTACCTATTATTTTAAGGAGTTTTCTCAGACTTACGGGGCCAGTGATAAAAAAGAAGAATCGGACTTTATGTCTGCCTACTCTAATTATTTGCTCTCTCCCAAGTACAGATTGGATCAATCTTATACGAATACGGCTATTCAGGAATTACAGTTTTTCATCAATACCTATCCCAACAGTGAGCGCGTGGATCAATGTAACAAATTGATTGATGAATTACGGGCCAAACTGGAAAAGAAAGCTTTTGAGGAAGGTAAACTGTATTTTAACCTGAGCCGGTATAACGCGGCGGTGCAGGTATACGAAAACCTGTTGAAGGATTTTCCGGAGACGGAGAATACGGCAGAAATTCGCTGGATGGTTATCCGCTCCAATTATTTATTGGCGGAGAATAGTGTACTACAGCGCCAGGAAGAGCGTTATCAGGAAACCGCAGACCTGGCTGAAGAATATTTGCAGCGTTTTGGCGACGGCGAATTCGCCGAAGATGTTCAAAGAATGAAAGAAGATTCTGAAAAAAATATAAATCAACTGAAAGATGTCAGATATCAAAACCAGAGTACAGGGTCTTGACCCTAATGTAGAGGCCCGTGATATGCAGGACCTGGCGAAGCGCACCGGTAACGTTTATGAAACGTTAAACGTTATTTCTAAGCGTGCTCGCCAGCTGTCTATCGAGCTCAAAAAAGAATTGCACCAGAAATTGGAAGAGTTCGCCACGACCAGCGACACAATTGAAGAAATTTCTGAAAATAAAGAGCAAATTGAGATCTCCAAGTTCTACGAACGGCTGCCTAACCCAGCCATTATCGCCACAACGGAGTTTCTGAATGAAGAACTTTACTATCGCTACAACGAAAAACGCGGCGAAGAGGAAGACAACGACTACTAGGTCTATTATGTCAGCGGCAGCTCTACAAAATAAAAAAATACTTCTGGGTATTACAGGCAGCATCGCTGCCTACAAAGCTGCTTTCCTGACGCGATTACTGATCAAGGCGGGGGCGGAAGTCAAGGTGTTAATGACTCCCGCCGCCACCCAATTTATTAGCCCGCTCACCCTTTCCACCCTTTCGAAGCATCCTGTTTTTACGGAAGTAGCCGGCGCAGAAGGCTGGAATAACCACGTAGAATTAGGCCTGTGGGCAGACGCCATGGTGATCGCACCATTGACGGCGGCCACGCTGGGTAAAATGGCCCACGGCATTTGCGACAATATGATCGTTGCGGCTTATCTGTCCGCCCGTTGCCCGGTGTTTTTTGCACCCGCCATGGACGTAGATATGTGGCACCACCCTTCTACTCAGGAAAATATTCAGCGTTTGCAGGGCTTTGGCAACCATCTCATCCCGGTAGAGAGCGGGGAACTCGCCAGCGGGCTCAGCGGAAAAGGCCGTCTGGCCGAACCCGAAACCATCCTTGATATACTCCACCAGCATTTCTCTTCCGAGCAGGTTTTAAAAGGAAAAAAAGTGCTCCTTACCGCCGGACCTACTTACGAAGCGATCGATCCGGTCCGTTTTATAGGGAACCGCTCGAGCGGCAAAATGGGGATCGCTTTAGCGGAGCAAGCGGCGGCTCTGGGCGCAGCGGTCGACCTCATCTTAGGGCCCAGTCGGCTTTCGCCTAAAAATCCGAATATAAAGGTGCACACAGTAGAATCTGCGCGGGAAATGTACGAAGCGGCTATTGCCTTATTTCCCGCAGCGGATATCGCCATTATGGCCGCGGCGGTCTCCGATTACCGTCCCGAAAAATACCATTCCCAGAAGATCAAGAAGCAAGGAGAAGTGCCACAGATACTTTTGGTAGAGAACCCTGATATTGCCGCTACCCTGGGGCAAAGAAAACGAGCGGATCAATGGCTGGTGGGTTTTGCCCTGGAAACCCAAGATGCTATTACCAATGCTGAAAAAAAGCTCAAAAAGAAAAACCTGGATCTGATCGTAGTCAATTCACTGGAAGATGTCGGCGCGGGCTTTAATCACGATACGAATCGCATTACCATCATCGATCAGGACAATAATTACACTAATTTTGAGTTAAAATCAAAAAAGGCAGTGGCCAAAGATGTCCTGGCCGCCATTGTCCATTTAAGTGAAACGGCCCAAAGGGCTTCTTAATACATATGATTATGCGCAGATCGATATTCCTCCTGCTATTACTATTATCCGGCTTTACCCTTGAAGCTCAGGAACTGAACTGCAATGTGCGGATCAATATCCAAAAGCTACAGACGGTAGACCCCGCTGTCTTTGAGACATTGGAACAATCTATTCGAGATTTCATGAATAACACTTCCTGGACACAGGAAGATTTTGCACAGGGGGAGCGCATCGACTGTAATATTCTGCTGACGGTTCAGGAAGAATTGTCGCCTACCACCTTTAAGGCTTCCCTGGCGATTCAATCGTCCCGGCCAATTTACAACAGTGATTACCAAACGGCTCTGTTGAACCACATTGATCAGGATGTTCAATTCTCGTATCAACAATACCAGCCCCTGCAATTTAGCACCAACACATTCAATGATAATCTTTCGTCGGTTTTATCCTTTTACGCCTATATCATTTTAGGTCTTGATTTTGATTCTTTTGCCCTCTACGGCGGGGAGCCTTATTTTCAGACGGCCCAGGACATTCTAAATACGACTCCTCAAAACGGACAATTTCAGGGCTGGCGCTCCATGGACGGGAATCGTAATCGCTTTTGGATGGTGGAGAACTTATTATCACCCCGTGTACGTCCTTACCGGGAGGCTATGTACAACTATCATCGCTATGGCCTGGATGTCATGGCGGAGCAGCCCAATGAAGGCCGCGCCGTCATTGCACAGTACCTGGATAATCTTCAGGATGTCTACCAAAACTATCCCAACTCCATGATTCTGCAGATGTTTCTGAATGCGAAAAGTGATGAGATCATTGAAATTTTCAAACGGGGTACCTCGGATGAAAAAAGCAAAACGATCCGCATTATGAGTCGAATCGATGCGACCAATGCCAATGAGTACAGGACGATTCGCTAGTTGGGGAAGAACAAATATCGGGTATACTACGGGCTATTCGTCCAAAGGGTATTACCTTTACCGGCCAGACTAATCCTTTGCTCATGACCAGGAATATTGCACTATTTGTATCGGGTACCGGCTCCAACGCCCGCAAGATCATTGAATATTTTCAGGATAAGGAAGCGGTAAACTGTCCGCTACTTATCTCCAACAAAGCCAGTGCCCCGGCCTTAGCCATGGCAGAGGATTACGGTCTGGAAACGATGGTACTGGAGCGTCCGGATTTTTACGAAAGTGAAGACCTGCTAACGGTACTGGAGAAATACGACATCCATCTGATTGTGCTGGCGGGTTTCCTGTGGTTGATCCCTCCTTATCTGGTAGCAGCTTATCCCCGGGCCATCATTAATATTCATCCTGCCTTACTGCCAAAATTTGGCGGAAAGGGTATGTACGGGATGCATGTACACCGGGCAGTTAAGGCGGCTCATGAAGAGGAAAGCGGGATAACGATCCATTACGTGAACGAGCGGTACGATGAGGGGGATATTATTTTTCAGGCGCGTTGTCAATTAGAAGAAAGCGATGGTCCCGAGCTGATAGCCCAGCGGGTCCAGGCATTGGAGCATCGGCATTTTGCGCCCGTCATTGAGCGATTATTAAGCGGAGATCGTTCCTTTGCCGGATAAAATTAGCCCACCAGTTATAAATTTCCTAATTTTATAATGTATTATACTTTGTATTGACGGTTAGAGATAAGAATCTGCCGTTTACTTTCGTTTGTAAACAAACTCAATATCATGATTAAGAAAACGATATACTTGTTGGGTATTCTATTGTTCTGTGCAACGGCTACCCAGGCCCAAAGTTGGCGAAAGCTAAGAAATCAGGCTGAAGATTCCTTTGAGGCCGGTAATTACACCGAGGCGGCCAAACTATACGAGCAGGCCTGGCGTAAGAAAAACAAAAAAACGGAACTCATCTACAAGGCGGGAGAAGCGTACGATCTACTGCGGGACTACCCCAATGCGGCTAAAGCCTTTGCCAACGTGAAGGATGAAACGGATGATTTTCCGCTCGCTGGTTTGTACTACGCCCGCAACCTCAAGCAATCTAACGATTACGATCAGGCGATTCGGGCTTTTAATGAATTCCTGGACACTTATACCGGAGAAGATAAAAGCTTATTGGAACGTATTGTACAAATAGAGATTGAAGGTACACAGCTAGCCAAGGTAGCGGCGGCTAATGCCGATCAGTCTGTAGAAATGATTCACCTCGGCGGCGGCGTTAATACTGCCGCTAATGACTTCGCCCCCGAGCTGGCGCCCGACGGCAGTTTATTGTATTCTTCTGCCGTAGGCGGGACGACCCGCATCTATCAGAGTGAGTTGATGGGCGAGAGTTGGTCAAAAGGGGAATTACCTTCCAATTTTCCACTGATTAACAACGGGCAATTCGCGAACCCTTCCCTTTCGCCAGATGGTCAGCGCATGTACTTCACGGTCTGCGAAGAAGGTAGTTTTGGAGATTTGAAAACGCGCTGCGAGATCTACGTGATTACGCTCGACGGTGTGGTTTGGTCACAGCCCAGAAGGCTACCCGATGCTATTAATGCCGCAGGCGTAACCAATACCCATCCTTTTGTTACCCAGCGCAGCAATACCGAATTTCTTTATTTCGCGTCTAACCGAAGTGGTAATGGTGCGCAGGGTGGTTTGGACATTTACTACGCTACCCGCAATGTTAATTTACCCGGAGCTGCTTTTTCTCAACCCATCAACCTGGGTGCGCCGGTAAATACCAACGGTGATGAGGTTACACCTTATTATGATGCCGAAGAAGGTCGTTTGTATTTCTCCTCCAATAACCATCCTTCCCTGGGTGGCTTCGATATATTGGTTTCGGAGGGGAATTTTACGAATTGGACCCAGCCCGTCAACCTGGGGATGCCCTATAATTCCAGTGCCGATGACTACCATTATTCCGAGTACGAAACGGGGGGCTTTCTCAGCTCTAACCGTATATTTGGTGGGGAGAAACTCTCTACCCTGGACGATGATATTTTTGAGTTTATCGCTGAGGAAAGTAAAGACATTAGTTATCAGGGGACGGTAATTGACGCCAGTAATGGAGAACCCGTAAATTACTACACCGTTACGCTCTACGAGATTACGGAGTCCGGTCAGCAAATTCAGGTGGAGATGCAAGCCGTTAAGGAAGGAACGCAAGGCTTTCGCTTCGCGGTCTTGCCCAATCGACAGTTTCGCATTGACGTCGACGTGCCCGGCTTTTTACCGGAAAGCCAGGGCTTCAATACCTTTGATAAGGCGGGAGATATCTTTGCACAGGCGATTATCGTCGAACCGGAAAATACCGGACCACCGACTACCGGCGGAAATAATACGACCGTACCCCCGGACAACTCGGGCAATACGAATAATTCCGACAATACGACGGACAATACCAATATCGAGACCAGTACGCCCGGTGAGCCTTATGTCATGACGGGCATGGCGCCCTTTGACCAGGCGGAATACCGCACTTCAGCGCCTAAATATGAAGGTACTTATTACAAGGTACAATTGGTCGCGGTGAAAAAATTCGATGAGAACAATCCACAATTTCAGCAGTTGGCTACGGTGGGCGATATTGAAACAGAATACCTGACCGAAAGAGGAATTACCCGGGTATTGCTGGCAGCTTTCTTAAGTCCGGAAGCGGCTAAGCAGGCCCAGGCTCAGGCCCGTGATATGGGCTTTGTGAATGCCTTTATCGTCAAATACGAAAATGGCCGTCGCTACGGAATGGTGAAATTGCGTTAATAAAAAATTAAAACCGGCGGTTGATAATAGGGGTAGGTGGTGTCAGTCACCATCCAGTTAGTGAAATCACCCGGCATTTTTGCCGAAATCGTGTATCACTAAAATATACCGACATGAATAAACTATTATTTGCCTTATTATTAACCGCCGGTTTAGCTTACTCTCCTGCTGCCAAAGCACAAGAAACGCTTTTTGGTAGTTTAGATCTCACCGGTTTTTGGTTTACCAGTACCCAGAATTTTTCTCTATACGATGACGATGCCCAGTACTTTAGTGGCGGGAGTGTCGATTTTGAATTCGGGAAGTCGCTGTACATTGGCTGGTCGTGGAATCGCATGCGCGATGATGCACTGATCAGCGGTAGAGATCGGACGGAGTTCTTTCGTCTGCGTCACCGTGGTCTAAATCTGGCTTACGCCCCCAGTTCAAATCGCGTTATCCATCCTCGTTTTGGCGTATACGCCGGCGGCGGTCGGTTGGAGGTTTCAGGCGATGCGGAAGATCGGGTCTTTGGTATTTCCCCCTCGCTGGGTGCCGAAATTAATGTGACATCGTGGTTCCGTCTGGGACTGGAGGGGGGCTATCGATTCATTACGGATGTAGATGCGGTTGGGTTTGAGAGTGAAGATTTTTCTACGCCCTATGCTCAGTTACAGCTGCGCTTTGGTTTTTCCTGGGATTACTAAAGTGGTTAGGGTTTAGCGTTTAGAGGATAGACAAAGAGTTTTCCCTCTAAACGCTAAGCACTAAACCCTGAACTTACAGTCCCAACAACTTCCGGTTCCCTTCTTCATCCGTGCCGCTGTCGGCAAAATCATCGAAGGCTTTTTCCGTCACCTCAATGATGTGTTCCTGAATAAAGGGGGCTCCTTCGCGGGCTCCTTGTTCTGGTGATTTAATACAGCATTCCCATTCCAGAACGGCCCAGCTGTCGTAATCGTACTGGGACAGTTTAGAGAAAATAGCACCAAAATCTACGTGGCCATCCCCCAGAGAGCGGAAGCGCCCCGCGCGATCGACCCAGGATTGGTAGGCACCGTATACGCCCTGCTTACCACTGGGATTGAATTCGGCATCCTTCACGTGGAAGGCCTTAATGCGTTCGTGGTAGAAATCGATAAACTGTACATAATCCATGCACTGGAGGACGAAGTGGCTCGGGTCATAATTGATACAGGCCCGTGCGTGGTTGTTGGTGTGCTCCAGAAACATTTCGAAAGAGGTTCCGTCGTGCAGATCTTCCCCCGGATGCAATTCGTAACAAAGGTCGACCCCTGCCTCTTCGTAGGCATTTAAGATAGGTACCCAGCGATCCGCCAGCTCTTTAAAACCGGTCTCCACCAATCCGGCCGGGCGCTGTGGCCAGGGATACAGAAAAGGCCAAACCAGGGCACCGGAGAAGCTGGCACTGGCACTCAGGCCGAGGTTAGCACTGGCTTTTGCGGCCAGGGTTACCTGCTCTACGGCCCATTCCTGGCGTGCTTTCGGCTTTCCGTGTACTTCCTTGGGAGCGAAGTTGTCGAATTGTTTATCGTAGGTGGGGTGTACCGCTACCAGCTGTCCCTGTAGGTGCGTGGCCAGCTCGGTTATTTCCAGACCAAAGTTGCGGATCTTACCTTTCAGTTCATCACAATAGGTCTTACTCTCTGCCGCTTTTTTCAAGTCAATGAGGCGATCATCCCAGGCAGGGATTTGTACGCCTTTATATCCAAAATCAGCCATGTATTGACAAATACCTTCCAGGCTGTTGAATGGGTGGGTATCTCCCATAAACTGCGCCAAAAAGATAGCCGGTCCTTTAATAGTTTTCATACGTTTCGTTATGTGGTTAGTTAATGAACTCCAATTTAATGAAAAGCTGGGGAAGAGGAAAATTTTCCCCGAACAAGCCTGCTAATTAACGGATCACCAGGCTGGGATCAAAGGGATAGCGACCAAACGTTTTCCCGTAAATCGCAATTCCGGCTTGACCTACCGTCTCCAGGCGTAGACTGATTTTTCCCTCCCGGGCCGCTTTGCGCAAAACACTGCGCCTGACGGGTACTTTGATGAGGTATCCGTAAGAACCAGCTTCTCGCAATTTCCCGTCTTGCAATTGGTGATGCCAGGAGAGTACGCCCCGATGGTCGGCCGGATCGTCGGGCAAAACCTGCGAAGCTACCTTGCGACCATTCACGCGGATCGTTATTTCGGAAGGGGATAGGGCCTCATCCGACATGGGATAAGCATTTGGGTTGCTACTGGGCGCTACGCGAGAGCCCTTCATGAAATCCTGATTCGCATTATAGTTTTCCTGATCCTTGACAAAAAGTGTTTTGGCGGAAGCCTCCACCAAAAAGTAAGCTTCCTCTGCCGAACGTAAACCCGCCGAAGACGGTACTGCTATCGTATATTCGAAGTAGCCCTTACCGGCACCGTTCACCTTCTTGCCTTCCAATACCTGCCATTCTTTCTGGCTCCACTCGGCGGCGGTATAGTCTTTTGCGGAAGCAGATAGCACCCTTACCCCCGGAAGCTTACGACCGTCTTGTACTTCAAAATGCATAAAATTGCGATGTAAGATATTACCCGACTCATCCAGCACCTTCACTTTGAGTACGGCCAGCCCATTTTGTTGTGGAATGTTCAGTCGCAGATCGGGCAGGGTATCCTGCATCCAGGGGCGGTAATTGATGAGCTGGATGGACTGAAATTGCTTCTCCGTCTCGCCAATGTAGTTGGTGTGCCAGAGCTCCGACTCAATGCTCAGGGTCTGGCCAAAATCCTGATCAGTCATCACCGAGAGGAACATGGGCTGCATCACTACCTCACCGGCCTGTACCGTACGGGTGATCTCATTTCCCATGGAGAGGTAGACCGGGCTGTGCAGATCATTTAGGCTCATCCCTTCCATAATTTCGTCCATGCCGGTCTCCTTCTCTGAGCGATCAAAGCGCCAATAGCCATTCCATTCATTGATTACATCGTGGTGCTCAGTGTAGAGCCAACCGGCAATTTTCGGAAAACGCCGAAAGCTATTCATCATTCGGTGGTAATCATAGCTCCAGTCTACATCCCCCGTACTACCATCGTAGCCCCATACGTTACCGCACTCTGAGTTGATATTGGGTTGCCGCCCTTGTTGGAAGCCTTCTTCGAAATGATGCGTACTACCCTCATAGGTATTCTCGACAATATTTTGAATGTGCTCATCCCATTTGTAACCGGGCAGGTATTGGTGCCAGGAATTGATATCTGTCTCGGTGTGACCCCGCCCACAACAGATAGAATTATCTTCTACCAGTCGGGAGCCGTCCAGTGATTTGGCCAGGTAGTACATGGAGGCGACCCATTGCTGGGTTTCGGGCAGGTATTTTTGCTCCTTTTGGCCGTCTTCGGTTTCTACTTCCGTAAAAAGCCCCCAAGTTTCATTGAAGACAACCCAGGAGAAGATGGAGGGGTGATTATAGTCTCGCTTGATCATTTCGCGCATGGTATATTCCGATTCGGCCTGCATATAGCGATTCGGCTCGCCCCAGGAATTGGGAAGATCTTCCATCACCAGCAGACCCAATTTGTCGGCCCAGTAAAGCTTACGCGGCACTTCTACCTTGATGTGGGTACGAATACCATTCAGCCCGATATCTTTGCTGCGCATGATCTCTTCTTGTAGGAACTGATCACTTGGGAAAGTATAAAAACCCTCCGGATGATAAGATTGGTCCAGGGCTAATTGCAGGTAGATGGGTTTGTTATTTAAGGCGATGTAGGGATGATCCGTGCCGGGCAGATTCTCCACGGATATCTTACGCATCCCAAAGTAGGTCTGTAACAGATCATCTTCTAATTGCGCCTCTACCGTATAGAGGAAGGGGTCATCGAGGGTCCAGAGGTGCGGATCGGGAATCGGGATGTCAAAAGTCTCTTTATATGCGCCTTTGGGGATTTGCAAATAGCGGGTGATGGGGGCACCCTCGCCAAAGATATTCAGGTTGAAAGTTAAATCATTCTGGGCGGGTTCAGGCAGATAGGCGGTTACCTTTACTTTTTGGGCATCAATATCTGGTGTAAAGTGCAGGGCGTCTAAATAGTTTTTTCCGCGGGCTTCCAAATAAATGGTCTGCCAGATGCCGCGGGCGTTTCCGTAGCCTTGTTTGCCATAGAGCGTAAAATCCCGTCTTGCATCATCCACCCGGATGATGAGCTGCTGGCTTTCGCCAAAACGCACCTGGTCCGTAAGCTCAAAGGAGAAGGGCACGTAGCCACCTTCGTGTTCGCCGAGTAGCTCACCGTCGAGCCAGACGCTGGTTTTCCAGTCGGAGGCCCCGATAGTGAGGAAAATACGCTGTCCTTCCCAGTCATCGGCGACCGTGATCGTACGCTGATACCAACCGATGTCCGCTTCGTCTTGCAGTCCGGAAAGCGCAGAGCCCCAGGGAAAGGGTACGCTTATTGTTTTTTCAAAAGATTTATTGCCCTGCTGCCAGCCTTCCTGCAGACCAACATCGGCAGAATCAAAGGCAAAAGCCCAGTTCCCATTCAGGTTCTGCCAGTCGGGCCGCTCAAAATCGGGACGTGGATGCTCTGGAAGGGGGATGTCCTGAGCAAAAGAAAGTACCTGGCTACACAATAAAAGCACAAAAAAAGGAAAGAAATGTTTCATAAGTAAGTTTAGTAAGTAGTCATCGGCAGGCAAACAGGCATACCGAATAAGTAGTAAAATCTGTCATTTTAGCACATTTTTTGACAAAAATGAACATAAAACGGGCTTCAACCGTATTAAAAATGTCAAATTGACATTTAGTCGAGAGCTTATTGGGTGTTTCATCCATTTGGCACATCGATTGTACCACAATTTCGTGAAAATCTAATTGTTAAACCATAAAATTTTGAGTCATGTTATCTGTAAAAAGAGCATTTCTACCCAATGTCTCAAGGTTTTTTGAAGACGATTGGGACAGCCTATTGGATTGGACAAGTCACTATCGTTCTTTCCAAAGATCCTTTCATTTAAATAACTAAACCCAAACCCACGAAAGTTATTAAAATTTCCTAAAAAATAGATCAATATGAAAAAGACTATTCTTTTTTCGGGCTTGATCGCTTTAATCGTAAGCCTTTCAAGTTCCGCAGCCTATTTTCATTTTCAACAAAAGGATACACCTGTAAAGGTGGAGCACATCAGTAATATTCCGAGTAAATCGGCACTGTTTACCCTAAACGAAGATGGAGAAGCCGTTTCCCTGGACTTTAATGAGACCGCTAAAAAAGTAATCGACGGCGTCGTACACATTAAGTCCAGTCAGCTCTACGATGGTAGAAGCCGCAATTCTCAATATCGAAATCAACCCAGTCCCTTCCGGGATTTTTTTGGCGAAGAGTTTGAGCGGTTTTTCCGCCCTCAGCAGCCGGGTGCAGCTCCTCCGTCTAATGGCAGAGATACCCCTGTACGGGTAGGTACCGGTTCGGGCGTAATTGTTAGCCAGGACGGTTACATTGTGACCAATAATCACGTGGTAGCCGAAGCGGATGATATTGAAGTTACCCTGCATGATAACCGCACCTATAAAGCAAATGTGGTAGGTACCGATCCGACCACCGATTTGGCGGTACTTCAGATTAAGGAAAACAATTTACCCACGGTGCCATTTATTAATTCCGACGAAGTACAGGTCGGTCAATGGGTACTGGCCGTAGGTAACCCGCTGGGATTAAATTCAACCGTAACGGCGGGTATTATCAGTGCCAAAGGTCGTAATATCAATATTTTAAAAGAGCAATATGCCGTCGAAAACTTCATACAGACCGATGCCGCCATTAATCCGGGTAACAGCGGTGGTGCGCTGGTCAATCTGAATGGAGGCCTGGTTGGTATCAATACCGCCATCGCCAGCCCGACGGGTACCTTTGCAGGTTATGGTTTTGCTGTGCCGGCGAATATCGTAAATAAAGTGGTAGAAGACCTAATAGAATTTGGTACCGTTCAGCGTGGTGTATTAGGCGTTATGATTCGTACCATTGATGGTAATTTTGCAAAAGATAAAAAGCTGGATCTCACCCAGGGCGTCTACGTGGATAGTCTTCTGGAGAACAGTGCCGCTGGCAAAGCCGGTGTAAAGGTCGGTGATGTTATTACGGCCGTGGATGATATTGAAGTGAATACCTCACCAGAATTGCAGGGGATTATTGCCCGCCACCGTCCCGGTGAAGAGGTAAAGCTAAGTATTAACCGCCGAGGTGAAGAAATAGACCTTACAGCTACCCTGAATAGCCGAAGCGGAAATACAAGCCTGGCCAGTAAAGAAAGGCCGCCTGTTTTAGAAATGCTGGGCGCTGAGCTGGAAAATATCAGTCCCGAGCAAGCCCGGGACCTGGACCTTGAAGGCGGGGTGCGCGTGAAGCGTCTCTACGCTGGTAAAATTCGCCGGTCTACCGAAATGCGAGAAGGATTTATCATCACGCAGGTGGATCGTCAGCCTGTAAAAAGCGTCAGCCAGCTCACCAAGATTCTGGAGAAAAAGGAAGGCGGTGTTATGCTGGAAGGCGTCTACGAAGAATTGCCGGGTGTTCACTATTATGCCTTTGGTTTAGACAGTTGATAAAGTAAACACCAGGACCTAAGCAAGTCACGACTGGATAATGCATCCAGTCGTGACTTTTTTTTTGGCAGATACTAAAAAAGCGTATATTAAAGATCCTTAAACACACAAACGTATGAAAACCACACTTAAGAGGCGTCAATTTCTGACTGCCGTAAGCACTCTGGCGGCAGGTAGCCTGCTGGCCAATCCTATTCCCAACTTCGGGCTGAACCGAAAGCTAAAAATCTGTATGGTCGGTACCGGGATCAGGGGCACCGGCTTCTGGGGGAAACGACTGGTAGAGAATTACTCCGATCTGTTAGAGTTTGTCGGTCTCTGTGATATCAACGAAGGACGTCTGCAATTTGCACTGGACTATATGAAAGTGGACTGTCCCACCTACACCGACTGTGAGCAGATGATCAGCGAAACCGAACCAGACCTGCTTATCGTTACGACCAAAGACTCTACACACCACGAGTTTATTATTCAGGGACTGGATATGGGCTGCGATGTCCTTACGGAAAAACCGCTGACCATTGATGAGCGAAAATGCCAGGCCATACTCGACGCCGAGCGCCGTTCCAATAAGAATCTGATCGTCGGCTTTAACTACCGCTGGAGCCCTTATATGACAAAAATAAAAGAACTACTGGCCAATAATGCCATTGGGAAAGTTACTTCGGTTGATTTTCACTGGTACCTAAATACCTACCACGGGGCCTCCTATTTCCGTCGCTGGCACGGCCATCGGGAGTACGGGGGGACGCTCTGGGTACATAAGGCCACCCATCACTTTGACCTGATGAACTGGTGGCTGGACTCCGATCCGGCCGAAGTATTTGCCTACGGCGCTCTGGAACATTACGGTAGTAATGGTCCTTTCCGGGGAAATAATTGCCGGGACTGCGCCCATACCAAAGAATGCGACTTCTACTGGGATATCACGCGCAATGAGCACCTGATGAATCTGTACGTAAAGAACGAAGAATACGACGGTTACATCCGGGATAATTGCCTGTTCCGGGAAGAGATCAATATCTATGATAAGATGTCGGCACAGATTAAGTACGCCAACGATGTACTGGTAAATTATTCGTTGACGACCTACTCGCCCTTTGAGGGCTGGCGGATTGCCTTCAATGGTACCGAAGGCCGACTAGAGGCCTGGCAGGATATTCCCTATTACGAAAAAATGGAGGTCGACCAGGCAGAAATGCACGCCCGGGAGATGGATCAGTCCAGCGGCGAAATGGAGTACAAGCCACTTATTCTCCATAAACTTTGGGATAAGCACGAAAGCATTATGGTCGGCTACGAACGCGCCGGGCACGGTGGCGGCGACAAGCGTCTGCAGGATAAAATTTTCCGCAACCCGAAGGAGCCGGATCCTCTGCAGCACGCCGCGGGTAGCCGCGACGGGGCCATGTCTATATTGATCGGTGTAGCGGCCCGTAAAAGTATCGAATCGGGCGAGTCGGTTCGCATTGCCGAGCTGACGGACTTACAACCGCGGTCTAAACGTATTTAATTCCACCATTCAACAACTGATATGAGTAAAATCAAAAAAGAACAGATTAGCCAGGAAGTATTTGACCTCTACGACAAGTACGCCCACAACAAGATCGACCGACGTAACTTTGTAGAAAGCCTTTCGGTTTATGCCGTTGGGGGCCTGACGGTGCCGGCAATGCTGGACTACCTGATGCCTAAATACCAGGAGAAACAACAAGTGCGCTCCGATGATCCGCGGCTCAATACAGAAATGATCGAATATGATTCGCCTGAAGGCGGTGGTACGATCAAAGCCCAGCTTTCGCGACCGGTCGATACTAAAAAGAAATTACCCGGAATTATTGTCGTTCACGAAAATCGGGGACTGAACCCTCACATTGCAGATGTAGGTCGACGGGCAGCGGTAGAGGGCTTCATCTCCCTGGCACCGGATGCTTTGACCCCGCTGGGCGGCTACCCCGGCAACGACGACGACGGCCGGGCATTGCAGCGCCAACGGGATCGCGACGAAATGCTCGAAGATTTTATTGCCGCCTTTGATTTTTTGCGTAAGCATAAAGAATGTAACGGTAAAGTAGGGGTAGTCGGCTTCTGCTTCGGGGGCTCCATCTCCAATAAAATGGCGGTGCGCTGTAAGAAATTAAAAGCAGCCGTGCCTTTCTACGGCGGACAACCCGCAACCGAGGATGTGCCCAAAATAAAGGCGCCCCTCTTGTTACAGTACGCCGAGCTGGACAAACGCGTTAATGCTGGTTGGCCAGAATACGAAGCGGCCCTAAAGGAACACGATAAGGAGTATACGGCACATATCTATCCAGGGGTCAACCACGGCTTCCATAATGATACCACGCCGCGCTACGATGAAGAAGCGGCCAAGCTGGCCTGGAAGCGCACCATTGATTTTTTCAATGAGCATTTGAAATAAAAGATGAGCTGAAAATCGGATTCGGAAACCAGACATTAAAGAAACTATGCCTGCACTAAACATCAAAAAATCCATTGAGATCGACGCACCAATCGCTAAAGTTTACGAGACGCTAAATGATTTTCACCATTGGTCAGCCTGGTCACCCTGGCTGATTATGGATCCCAAGGGGGAAGTCGATGTACAGGAAGACGGAAAATACTACAAATGGTCCGGTGATCTGACCGGCGAAGGAGAGATGACTGTACTTAATGAGGTTCCCAACGAAGCAATCGACTACGATTTGACTTTTTTGAAGCCCTGGAAATCGAAAGCAAAGGTCCGCTTTGAATTAAGCGAGCAGAATGGCCAAACGACGGCCACCTGGCTAATGGACAGCAGCCTACCTTTTTTCCTTTTTTTTATGAAAAAAAGAATGACCGCTCTGCTCGGAATGGATTACGAGCGGGGGCTACATATGCTGAAGGAGTACGTGGAGGAAGGGAAAGTGTATTCCCACCTCGATTTCAAGGGAGAATCGGAATTTCCGGGATACCAATACATCGGAATCCGAACGACTTGTCATACCGATGATCTTGGACCGACTATGCAGACCGATCTGGAGAAGTTAGACGAGTATATGAAAGGCTACGAAGAACTTAAGATCGATCAGCCGCCCTTTTCTATTTATCACAAATATGATATGGTGAAAAATAAGGCAGAATACACTTCGGGGATTCCCGTCCGGGAGGTACCCACTGACTTGCCTGATCATTTTATTACGGGGGCCATTCCAGCCACCAAGATTTTCACCTTGCAGCACACTGGAAATTACCAGCACCTGGGTAATGCCTGGTCGACGATGTATAGCATGCAGCAGAATAAAAAAATAAAGGTGAGAAAAGGAATTCACCCCTTTGAGACTTACGATAATGACCCGGCCGAGACCGCAGCTGAAGACTTGGTGACGAGCATACACTTTGCAATTCGCTAAGGATAGCAGCCTCTCGTCTAAAAAGGAATTAATTCAAACCGAACACAGGCTTTGGCTATCAGTTTTATAGTAAAACATGATACGAAGGGGAAGTAAAGTAAAATGGAAACGCGGGGATGATTTTGTCGTGGGTAAAGTACTCGAGACCGCTACCGAACGAATGGCAAAAACGGTGGCCGGACAAGTCATCACTAAGGTAGGGGAAACCAAAAATAAAGCCCTGTACATCGAATTTGAGAATGGATACAAAACGCTTCTGCTCGAAGAAGAAGTGGAAAAGGTCGATGGCTAAAGACTATTACTTAAACCGG
This sequence comes from Saprospiraceae bacterium, assembly GCA_035268885.1. Classification (GTDB taxonomy): domain Bacteria; phylum Bacteroidota; class Bacteroidia; order Chitinophagales; family Saprospiraceae; genus DATFKA01. Next base: position 46,959 of record DATFKA010000175.1, on the reverse strand, counting down.
ACTAAATAAAACGATTATGCCAGACAAAGATATGCCCAGCATTAAGAACGAAGAACAATACGAAGCACTAAGAGAAAAAGGATACAGTAAAGAAAAAGCGGCACGAATCGCCAATACGCCCGACGCCGGGGAAAAGGGTGGGCAAGCCGAAAAATACGAGGAACGAACCTTTGAAGAATTATACGAGAAAGCTAAAGAAATTGGTATAGAAGGGCGATCCAGTATGAATAAAGAAGAATTGATTGAGGCATTGCGGAATCACTAAAAAAAAGCAGGGCTTTATGGCTCTGCTCTTTTTGCTTTTTCCTTTAAGGCATAGAAATCGCGATGTCCCAGAGAAGGTAAATCACTTTTCTCCAGTTTGTTAATTAGTTCCTGGGCTTCGCCTGGGCTCATCTCTTCAATTTCTTTAGGACCAATCATATTAATATTGTAGTTGGTCTTGTTAAGCACTCGGTCCTGTACAATACCCTGCTTTTTGGAATAGAACCGGGAGGCCACCCAGCCAACAACGAATAGCGTAATAAAAACAACTAGTAAGAAAATTTCCATGGTGTGTCTTTAATTTGGTTTAAGAGGGGTATGAAAAGCAGAGGCGGAAGTCCGCCCCTGATAGATTTTCTTGAGGATTCATTTATCCACCGTAGCGCATACCCGTTCGCCATTCGTGCAGGGGTTGTGCTTCTTCGTTGTGGATTTCACCACCAATTACTTCGCCGGTAAATAAGATATGATCTCCTTCATTTTTATAGATTTCTTTAAGGTCACACTCCAGATAACCAATGGTACCGTTGATGACGGGTAGGTTAGTCGATAAACCATTATGGAAGTCGTAACCATTAATTTTTTGGTGCACACGATCTACTTTACTGTCTTCGGCAAAGTCTTTTGCCATGTCCTTTTGATCGAGGCCCAAAATATGGAGGGCGAATTGATAAGATTTGGCTACCGTTTCGGCCAGGTCGCTATCTTTTCGCAGGGCAATGGTCACCATGGGTGGTTCAAAGCTATTCTGCGTGGCCCAAGCTACGGTGCCGGCCGCCAGATAGTCTTCATTACGGGTCTCCATGTTGATGGCCTTTTTTCGGGTAGTTACAATGTACAGGCCATTGGTCATTTTTTCTAATACGGTAGTCAGGTCGGTTGCATTTGCTGTATTGTCCATTATTTGCTTTTCTTTAGAACGAAAAGCAAGGGTGCATGTTCGGTTTAGTAGATACAGCTCTCCGGTGCATCCTTCACAAAGTACGCTTTGTAGTTCTTGGCCTGGGGGTCTTTACACCCACAGAGGTTGAGCAAGCGGATATTCTTGAAATCGATCGGATGACTCTCGGCCTGCAAGGCAATATAGCCTTCCGTTAAGACTTCTCCGTCGCGTTGTTGCCAGGCTTCAATATCATCTTCAAAGCCAAAGTTAGACCAGTCTTCTCCACCCTGGGCGTTGATAAAACCTTTGGTTAATTGGGGTTTGTCAAATTGTAGCACCGTATCGCCTTCAATTAGAAAGATCATCTCCTCACCGCCCAATACGATGGCTTCGGCACTGACCCACTGATCACCGTGATAAGTTTCTGAGCTGGAGTTGATACAATGCTGGTAGTTAATGGTATCGCCCATCACTACGGCGGTGCCGGGGGTACAGACGTTCCCGGTTGTTCGCTCGCCTTCGCCTAGCCCACCTAGTAATTGCAGCTCAATAGAGACGGGAAAATGCTGTCCAAATTCATTGCTGGCTGCCGACTGGGAGTGAAACATCAAGCCACTGTTACGGACATTCCACACGGCCCCTCCTTCAGTTTGTTCTCCGACGAAGCGATAGTCAAAGCGAATCTTATAGTATGAAAAAGGTTCTTGATAATAGATGTGGCCGTACTTTTCATCAAAATTATCGTACTGATCATAACTAATACGAATCATACTGTCTTGCACCAGGACCGTCTCCTTGTAATTATCGTTGACTTCGTGACCGGCGATTTTAATATCCCATCCGCTGAGGTCTTTACCATTAAAGAGATCCATCCACTCTTCCTGATTGGGGTCAGTAGTGGTAGTGGGTTCGCAGGCCATAAGTAGAAATAAAGGAATAATGGGTAGGAAATATCTCATCTGTATTTTTTTTGAAAAATAGGCATTATCCACGAATGAAGGAAAGGAAAGGACGGATTTACGGAGATTTTGATAACTTACCCATTCAAAAATTAAATTTATGGCAAATCCAATCGTTCAACTCAAGACTAATAAGGGAGATATCAAATTAGAACTGGATGCGGACAAAGCACCCAATTCCGTCGTTAACTTTTTGCAATACGTAGAGGATGGCTTCTACAGCAATGTTATTTTTCACCGGGTTATTCCCGGCTTTATGGCGCAGGGTGGGGGCTTCGATACTGAGATGCAGGAGAAAGAAACCCACGCACCGATCGAAAACGAAGCGAATAATGGCCTCAAGAATAATCGGGGTACCATCGCCTACGCTCGTACGGGTGATCCGCACAGTGCGACGGCACAGTTTTTTATCAATTTAGTAGATAATGACTTTCTAAATTTCACCAGTGAGACCCCCAGGGGCTGGGGCTATGCTGTCTTTGGTAAAGTGATTGAGGGCATGGAAGTGGTGGATGCCATTGCCGCTATTCCTACCGGCAGATTAAGAGGCATGGGTGACGTGCCAAAAGAGCAAGTTGTGATTGAGTCGGCGGAGGTGGTGGAAGAGGCATAAAAAAAAAGCGGAGTCAACACAGTGCTGACTCCGCTTTTTTTATTGGGGAACGTAGTTTTTATTCTTTAGAGAACAAACTAAAACCAGCTGCTTTCAGGGCCGCCTGATAGGCCATCCAATCCTTATCCAAAAAATCGTCGATCTCCTGGATAATCGGCTGCATCGCTTCCGCAAAAGTGGCGACCAGTTTTTTATTGGTTTCCGTGACGGGGTAGATCACATCCTGCAGACTGCGACGAGCAGCGCTGCGTTTGGCACTGAGCAAGCCCGGATCGTTGTACAGCCCCTGTACATCTTCGGGGCCATCAATCTTTTCTACGATCGCGTCGATTTTCTTGATTGCCGCATTGGTCTTTTCCAGCATCTCCGCATGTGCGTCCTTTTTACTCAGTTGACCCTTGAGCAGATTCGCCGTCTCGCGTGCATCACCCAGGGCGTGCATTTTTGCCGTAAGGCGAGCCACATCTGCTTCGTGCTCTTCGATGAGCTCCGCTTTGGCCATCATTTGCTCTTTCGTCACCTGATAAGCAGGATCGGCAATTACCACGACGGATTGTTCCATCGCCTGATCGCCATAGCTAACTTCTACAGTATACTGACCTGGCAATACAGAATGTCCGCGCGGTTCGGACGCATCTGCTTTCGGCCGTTTCAGGGAAGGACTTTCTACGCCCTTTTGACGCAAGTCCCAACTAATGCGATTACTACCCGCTTCTACTTCTTCTTTGAAAGTTCGAATTAGCTCTCCTGCGGAATCGTACACCTGGACGGTGGCCTTTTTATCTGCATCCAGTTCTTTGAGGTAGAAGGTAATCAAGGCCCCCTGTTCGCGGTTTTCACCAAAAAACAAACCATTACCCGTAGAGCGGTAGCCATTGGGTTCACCGAAAAAAGACAGGTAAGCATCCGGCACTGGAAATAGGTAAAGGTCTTGCGCTACAATCTCCTGGTAGCCTTCTTTTGCTAACTCCCGCAGCGGACGAATATCGTCCAGTATCCAGGCGGCCCGGCCAAAGGTACCGATCACCAGGTCATGCTCACGTGGATGTACGACCAGATCGCGGGCCGGTATCGAAGGGAAGGAGTTCCATTTTGTCCAGTTTTCGCCTTTATCGATACTTACGTAAAAACCGTCCTCTGCGCCCAGAAAGAGTAGGTTCTCTTCGATAGGATCTTGTGCCAGGGCCAGCGTATGCCCTTTGATCACCTCGGTATCCACCAGTGAAGTCCAGCTGCGCCCGTAGTCATCGGTATGGTAAAGGTAAGGCTGCCAATCGTTCTGGCGGTAATTATTGACCACGGCAAAGGCCTCGGCTGGATCGTGCAGTGAAGCGTTGACCTGGGCTACCCAACTGCCTTCCGGCATTCCTTTTATACGTGGACTAAGGTTGGTCCAGGATGCACCACCATCGCGGGTTAGTTGTATGTTCCCATCGTCGGTGCCTACCCAAATGAGCCCTTCGTCCAGCGGACTGGGGTCGATGGAGATAATAGTGGTGTGGTTTTCCGCGCCGCTATTATCCAGCGACAGTCCGCCCGTAGTCACCTGCTGCTGTTTTTCGGGATTATCGGTCGTCAAATCTGGCGAAATAGCCGTCCAGGAATGGCCCTGATCTTCGGATTTTAGGACGTATTGGCTACCCAGATAAATGGTTTTTTCATCGTGTGGATTGATGGCCAGGGCGGCGTTCCAATGGTAGCGCAGGGGCTCCTCAGTCTCCAGATAGGGCTTCAGGCTGGTACGCAGGCCCGTTTCCAAATCGAAACGATTGAGATTACCTCCCTGAGAGAGGGAATAGCCAAAGCGGTCATTCTGTGGATCGGGCATAGCGTCAAAGCCATCACCACTGCCAATTCGGTTCCAGTACAGGTTGCGAATACCTTTCCGGCGCCAGACCTGACTGGGGCCGCGCCAGCTACCGTTGTCTTGCATACCACCGTAGACGTTATAGGGGACGGCATCGTCGACCCGGATGTGGTAGAACTGTCCCAGCGGCAAATTCTCAGTAAAATCCCAGCTTTCACCACCGTCGCGACTGAGGCAAAAGCCGCCGTCGTTCCCATTCATGATCAATTTAGGGTTGTCGGGATGGATCCAGAAGGCGTGGTTGTCGACGTGGATTAGACTGGTCGGGATGAAGCGCTCAAAAGTCTTACCGCCATCCTGACTGACGTCGGCCGTCGTATGGATGTTGAAGAGGCGGTTTTCATTTTGAGGGTCAACAAAGATATCAGCGTAATAGAAGGGGCGTCCGCCGATGCCTTCATCGGCTACGAGCTTCCAGCTAAAACCACCGTCGGTAGATTTATAAAGCCCATTTTTTTTGGCTTCGACCAGGGCGTAGATGACGTCCGAATTACTGGGGGCAATAGCCAGGCCAATACGGCCCAGCTCGCCTTTCGGCAAACCCTCATCGGCAGTGCGTTCTTCCCAGCTTTCGCCACCATCGTAGGAAATATATAAGCCAGAGCCGGGACCACCGGAGTTGAAGTACCAGGGCCAGCGGCGATGTTCCCACATGGCGGCAACCAGTTTGTTTGGGTTGTTCGGATCCAGGACCAGATCGGCCAGGCCCGTTTTTTCGTTGACGTAGAGGACCTTATTCCAGGTCTGGCCCCCGTCGGTAGTCTTATAGACACCCCGCTCTTCGTGTTCTCCCCAGGGGGAGCCAATGGCGCCTACCCAAACGGTTTTGGGATCCTGCGGGTGGATAATGACGCGATGGATATTACGGGTTTCACCCAGCCCCATAAACTGCCAGGAATGTCCGCTATCGAGGCTTCGGTAGATACCGTAACCGGAGGAAACACTATTGCGAGGATTCCCCTCGCCGGTACCCGCCCAGATCTCTTGCGGATTTTGTTGGTTGATGGCCACCGCACCAATTGAGCTGACGCGCTGATCGTCAAAAACGGGGGTAAAAGACAAGCCGCCGTTGGTGGATTTCCAGACGCCACCCGCCGCAGTACCGATATAGATGATATTGGGATCGGCCACCACGGCATCAATGGCCGTGACGCGGCCACTCATACCGGCCGGACCGATATTACGGGGCTTTAAAGGTTCAAAAAGCTCCGGATCAATTTGCTGAGCCGCAAGTGGGGAATGAGAAGAAAGGAAAAAAACAGCCAGTAGGCCAAATAATAATGGACGCATAAACAGTTATTTTAAGTTGATCTAGCCTGAAAGTAGCTAATTTATACTTAGCTATGTAAAATTGTGGATAAACGGAAGGCTTCCGGCCGTAAAGAACCAGTATAGCCCAGGAAATTGTTTTTTATCTGCTTTGGAAAAAAGGAGTATCTTTACTTTCAATCTAATTTAAGACGATACGTAAATCCATCTATCATGAAAATTAAAATCACGCTAATTTTTCTTTTTCTTTTACCCCTCTCTTTACTCTATGCACAGGGAACGTTCGACTGCATGCCCGGTCAATATGACAATCGAGATGGCGGATGTGTCGATTGCCCTGTGGGTACTTTTTCTAGTCAACAGGGTCAGTTGCAATGTGAACCTTGTGCCATAGGAACCTACCAGGATGAACCGGGACGAAGTGAATGCAAAACCTGCCCACCGGGAACCACCAATAGCGTAGAGGGGAGCGCGAGTATAGATAGTTGCATCCCGATTGAAGAGGCACCGCTGATGAACCGCTGGAGTCTTTTACTGTTGGCTGGATTTGTGTTGGCGACGGGTTTCTTTTTGCTGCGAAGAGCTAAGCAGGTCTAGGTATTCAATGGTATTTTTCGATTTTGTGGTTGGTTTCTCCTCTTTGTACAATCTGGCCATCCGCGAAGCAATCGTAGGATTTGAAGCCTTCCGTGTCCAGTGAGATTTGTTGGTAAACCTCCTCTCCGTTGATCCGGAAGGTGAAGTTTTGGCATTGCTGATTTTCATCAAAAGCGAAGTGAAATTCCAGCTGGCTGAAGTCAGTAATTCTCAATTTGAAATTTAATCCCTGCGGATGCATCAACTGGAATTTGATTTCCTTAAGCAAGTTGTCTTTCTTCTTGATTTTGCTATTGTTGATGACGTGGATATCAGCTTTTTTAAAGAGTAGCAAAAGATCCGCAAAATCCTTGTAGAAATCAACTTTGGGCACCTGAACCGTATCTATGCGGAGGCTGGAGGAAGTCTTGGCCTCTTTGGGCACCTGAGCAAAGGTATTCCCCAGGCTGGTACCTATTACGAATAGTAATATTAGGATACAGGAAAATGAATTCCCCGCCAATATTTTACGGGTGCTAAACATATTGTGTCTGTCATTTACTCTTTTGAATATACGAAATTTCAGGCAAAGAGTACCACCCAAGGCGCCTTTTGTCGACTAGGGGGGTAAAAAACAGGATAACTATTCTCCGGATACGATAATCGAGTAGGTACCTGCTCCTAATTCAAAAATACCCAGCTCCAGCCCTTCCACTTCGTTAGTCGATCCATTCATGACTACTTTTTGACCGGGTACAAGTGGTAAGTGGACCTGGGCCCGGCTATCTTTCGGAATCGTAAAATTAAATTGGTAAGCGTTACTTTCCAGCTTTTCCCAGCGGGATACGATGGACCCACGGGGCGTCTGGTAACTACAATCGACGGCATTTAATCCCCGGGGTGTGGTAGGTGCCAGGGTGAACTGCTGGAAGCCTGGATAAGCTGCTACCGGACGAATACCAGCCAGCCAGCGGTAGTACCATTCGGTCACCGTGCCAAACATCGGGTGGCAATTAGAGAAGGTGTTGTCGCTTTCCTTCCAGGTCTCCCAAATAGTAGTGGCACCCCGATCAATCATATGCCCCCAGCCAGGATAGCTCGTACTGTTTACAATGGCGAACACCGAATCTGGTGAAAGGAATTCCGACAGGGTTTCCAGTACGTATTTCGTTCCGAAAATACCGGTGTTAAAATGGCCGGAAGGGCCGCTTTGTACGGCCTGGAGTAGTGAATCCCTGGCGGCCGGAATTTCCGCCTCGGGGATGATGTCGTGGTAGAGCAAGGTGGCAAATAAAGTCTGTCGGTTGATATCTTCTGTGACGGCTTGCGCCCAAAAGCGTTCCCGGATTTGTTTTGCTAAATTTTCCGCGAGGGCTCCGTACTGCTCTGCCTCTCCGGGCTGCTCCATGACCTCCGCAAAAGTCTGCATGATGCGGGCACACTGTAAATAATGGGCAGTACCGGTCAGCTGTACAGGTACTGGTTCTAGCGACTCGTGGTCACTCAGGCCCGAATTCACCATACCTTCCGGATGCAACCGTGCCACTTTATCCATCCATTGCTTATTCCGCGTGTAAAGCTCGCGAATGATTTCCACATCATTATAGTACAGATAGAGGTAATATTGAGTAATCAGATAAGCCGATTCCCAACTGATCCCGCAGTACTGAATCCCCGTGTAGGGAGCCGTATCGACAAAGGTTGAATCGTTCATGGCGTCCAACCAGTCATAGATGGTTTTGCGGTAAAAATCCTGCATGTCAAAATTATAGATAAAGGATTCACTAGTCGCGTTAATGTCCCCGCCATAACCAAATTTTTCGCGGGCCGGACAGTCGGATTGTACACTGATCAGGTTGGCCAGGAAGGTACGTTCGGTGGCCTCTTGGATCTCATTCAGCAGGTCCGACGAACAGGAAAAATAATTGTTATTCGGAAGGTTAGAATGGAAGAACAGGCCTTGTACATCGGCCAAAGCCGGCGGTGCATCCAAGCCGGTAATTTCCATATAGCGATAAGTATGGTAAGTGAAGGGTGGCTGAAAAACGGCCCCGGCTTGATCATCTACAATATACCGATCGGTCTGCCAGGCAATTTCGGGCGCACCCGGACCCCCTACCCCCTTACGCTTGATCTGCCCGATTACGGAGGTCATAGGGTTAAGTCGGCCATCTTCGTACACGCGCTCACCAAAACGAAAGATAAGGGTATCGCCGGGCTGTCCGGAAAGTTTTATGCGGTACGTTCCCGTAAAATTCACGCCCATATCTACGATCCAGACCCCTGACTCCGGAGAATAGATTTCCTTGGCCGGAATCTCTTTTGTAATCTCCACGGGAGGGAAAAAGGCTGGCTGTAGTGCTCCCCCCGGTGCTGGCCCGATTTGTGCCGACTGCCAGTTGTTATCCTTGAAGCCAGGCTGTTGCCATCCCGGGATTTCCCGTCGGGCGTCGTGGACCACGCCCAGGTAGACACTGTTTTTCAGCAGGGGACCATAGGCGAAGTTCCAGTTTTGATCCGTAATGATTTCCCGCCGCTCTCCGTCTTTATAATCCAGAACGAGTTTAGCGATAAAGACTGGTTTACCTACGGCTCCCAGGTCTTGCCTAAGATTCCGGCGTCCCCATTTGCGTAGTGGTAGCGGATTATAAAATCCATTCCCCAGCGCTACCCCCAGGCAATAGTCACCTTCTTGCAGCTGCTCCGTCAAGTCGAATTCACTGTAGTAGATACGTTTACTGAAGTCGGTCCAGGCGGGATCCAGGGCTGCATTACCAATTTCTTTACCATTGAGATAAGCCTGATAGTAGCCGGCGGCCGTAATCAGCAGGTGGGCTTCCGCCAGTGGTTTTTCTACCTGAAACTCCCTGCGAAAAAGCGGGGCTGGCTCTTCCGCATAAAATAAGGAATCGCTAGTGGGCAGGGGCCGGCTGTCCTGAATCCAGTTGGCGGTTTCGCCGGTGAGTACAGGAGCGGGAGTAGGAGCGTTTTGGCTACAAGCCATACTAAAAACGCCAAGTAAGCTAAGCAGGGTAGCAGACCAGTAGGAACCCATCTGCGCCTTCCATTGGTAAAGGACTTGTGTCATCGCCAGGAGTTTATGGTTGGTATTAAAGATAAGTTTTTTTACTATCTTGATTCAAAGCGCATATCTGTATGAAAATTTTTTATCTGTTTCTTAGCTTATGCTGCCCACTACTCTTAGGGGCGCAAGACCAGTATTACTTTCAGACCGATTTCACGAAAGAAGAATTTGCCGGGCGTCGTGATCGCATCTACGATGCTATTGGCGAGAATGCTTTTGCCCTGATTCAAGGGGCACCCGATGTGCCAGGCTTTAGTCTGTTTCGCCAGAGTAATAGCTTCTATTACCTATCGGGCTTCGAAGCGCCACATGCCTACTTATTACTAAATGGGCGATCCAGGACGGCGACCCTCTACCTACCACATCAGGATCCAGGAAGGGAACGCAACGAAGGCAAGGTACTGGCTGCGGAAGATGCCGAGCTCATTAAGGAATTGACGGGAATCGAAGCCGTAAAGCCCGTTGAGCAAATGGGCCGCGACTGGATCTGGGGGGCTTTGTTTCGTCCACCCCACCCGCTGCTGTATACGCCCTTTAGTCCCGCCGAAAGGGGGACCGATAGCCGGGATGAGCTGCTGCGTTATCAGGCTAGCCTGATCAATGATCCCTGGGATGGGCGACCCTCCCGGGAAGGGCGCTTTATTCAACTGCTGCGGGAGCGCTATCCTCAGCTGGCGATCAGAAACCTGTCGCCTACGCTGGACAAAATGCGAAACATCAAAAGCCCTGCTGAGATTACCTTGATTCGCAGGGCCTCACAGCTATCCGGACTTGGGCTGATGGAAGCCATCCGCAGTACTAAGCCTGGCGTGTTTGAGTATCAATTGGAGACTTGTGCACGCTACATTCATCAGATCAACGGCGCCGAAAGAGACGGTTATACTGCCATTGTTGGCGGTGGACAAAATGCCTGGATGGGGCATTACTTTCGTAATCAGGATGCCCTAAAAGACGGAGATATGGTACTCATGGATTTTGCCCCCGAGTACCATTATTACACCAGTGATGTAACGCGCATGTGGCCCGTCAACGGGAAGTTTAGCCCGGAGCAACTAGAGCTTTACAACTTTGTAGTGGCTTATCGATCGGCCCTCATGCGACAGATCAAACCCGGCGTATCCGTCAATGATGTACTGGACGGAGCCGCCGCAGAAATGCGGACTTATATTGACCAAAATACTTTTTCTAAACCTCACTATAAAAAAGCCGTTGAAGCGGCCCTGGTTTTTCGTGGTCACATGCAGCATCCGGTAGGCATGGCCGTACACGATGTGGGTAATTACAAAGCCACTCCCCTACAGGTAGGCGAAGTCTTTGCCGTCGATCCCATGATCTGGATTCCCGAGGAGAAGCTGTACGTGCGGGTGGAAGACGTGGTGGTAGTCACGGAGACGGGGATGGAGAATTTCACCGATTTTGTTCCCGTTGAACCAACCGCTATCGAAGCCTTAATGAAAGAACAGGGGGTGCTGTCTTTTCGTCCGCCTACCCGGGCGTCCGCCATTTCTGAAAAGTAAAAGGAATATGGAGCTTTTAAACAACTTCTATTAAAAAGGTTAAAGTATCCAAGGTTAGGGGTTAAGGTAATGGATGGAAAATCACGCTGGCAGCTGTACTTTTCACAGCTTTTCTTTAGATGGTTTTTACTAAAAAATTAAACAAATGAGACAGTGCATTTTATTACTGATTACGTCTATGTTGCCATTGGTCCTCCCGGCTCAGACGGCAGAGATTTACGAGCGTCCGCGGCAATCGGAGCCCAGTCATACTTTCGATGTACTACATTACCGAATCGACTTAACTTTCGAAGGGGAAAATAGAGCTTTTCAGGGAGAGACCAGCATCACCCTACGCTCCTTATCCGATCAATTGGAAGCGCTGACCTTACACGCGGAGACCTACGAAGTGCAAGAGGTGCGTAGTGTAGATCAGGGCGTTCTGGCTTTTGAGCATCAAGACGGGACCTTAAAGATTGAGCTTCCGGAAGAAATGGGGTATAATGATACCACTACCCTCACGGTTTACTATGGTACTTCCCGTTTTGAGGTCAATCCCGAAGAATACGGAATGGGGGCGAATTATCCCCTGGGGCTGGGCTTTTTTGATGCCAATGAGGAACACCCCTTTCTGTTTAATGCTTACTCTTTCCCGAATGGTGCCCGGCACTGGTTTCCGGGTTACGATCATCCGCAGGACCGGGCTACCCACGAAACCATCATTACCACCCTGGCCGATCACAAAGTACTGGCCAACGGCCTATTAGAATCCGTTACCCAAAACGGTAATGGAACGGTTACTTACCATTGGTCGCAGAAGCAGGCTCATCCTACTTATCTGTACAATTTCGTCTCGGGACCCTACAGCATCATCGAGGACGAATACGATGGCATGTCGGTCAATTATTGGGTGTACCCAAAAGATGAAGACAAAGCTTTGCGTTCTTTTCACCGCACGCCCGAAGTCCTGGCCTTTTTTGAGGAATACTACGGCGTGGAATACCCCTGGGACAAATACGATCAGATCTGTGTGCCGGGAATCGGCGGCGGTGCCGAAGCGACCACCGCTACTCTGATTGGTGCGTCTACCCTGCACGATGAAAAAGCAGAAAAAGATTTCCCCAGTCACTGGCTGGTGGCCCACGAGGCGGCCCATCACTGGTGGGGAGACTTTGTTAGTTATCGCGACTGGACCCAAACCTGGATTAGTGAGAGCTTTGCCACCTTTAGTGAGTATCTGTATAGTGCGCATCTATACGGTCCGGCGGAAGGGGCGCTCAACTTACACAACAAGCGTTCGACTTATCTGAACGAGGTGAAAAACAGCTACCAGCGACCCATTATTTTTGACCGGTGGATCTATCCCAACCAGAATTTTGATCGGCATACCTATCAGAAAGGTGCTCTGGTACTGCATATGCTACGGGATTATCTGGGAGAAGACCAGTTCAGAAGAGTTCTCCGGCACTTTCTGACCAAACACGCCTACCAACCCGTAGATGATCACGATTTCCTGAAAAGCATCTGGGAAGTCACTGGGCAAAATATGGACTGGTTCTTTGCGCAATGGCTCTATAAAGCCGGACATCCGGTGCTGGAGATCGATCACAGCTGGGAAGGTCAGGAGGTGGTGCTGAAGGTACGCCAGGTACAGGATACCAGTACGGGAGTACCCATTTTTCGGATGCCGGTCAAGATCGCCATCACCAGTAGCGGGGAGACCCAGCTTCATACCGTTTGGCTTCAAGAAAGCGACCATACTTATCGCTTTCTCGCCAAAGAAAAGCCGCAAATGGTTCGTTTTGATCCCGATCATACCCTGTTGAAAGAATGGACTTTCCCTAAGTCAGTAGAGGAATTAATATTTCAGGCCAGACATGATAATACACTGGGTCGACGTTGGGCCGTAGCGGAGTTAGCCGCTTCGGCCGACCAGACTTCGGTTAAAAATTTCCTGGAAGATCGTCTTACGAAAGATCAGAACTGGGCCGTACGTCGGGAGGCGCTTCGTAGTTTGGCGCAAGGACAGCAAGGTATTCCGGCTTATTGTGAATTAGCACTGGAGGATGCCCATTCCCAGGTAAGGACAACGGCCATTCAGATGCTGGGGGCATTGAAGCAGTCCGCCCTGTCAAGCACCTTTATCCAAAGCTTTGAGCAGGACGACAGTTACCTGGTGCAGGCGGCGGCTATTCGGGCCCTGGGCGAGCTAAAAGAAGCACAGTACCGTTCTATACTGGAAACGGCAGCGCAGGAACCCTCTCCGAGGGATATCCTGGCCAGGGCGGCCGAATGGGCATTGGAGCAAATTGACTAATCAAGCATGCCGAAATATAAAATTCATGTCCTATCAATTAAGTAATAATAATGTCAGTCTTTGGATAGATCATCCGCAAGAGAACTACCAGCAAGCCCGGTTCGACTGGACGGGTAAGATTGTTGATTTGCGTTACCAGGGTGTTTCTCTTTGCGGTATAGAAAGAGAAACAGAGGGACCCAATGATTTTCCCGGCAGGGGCTTCTACAATGAATTTGGCATCGAGCAGGCCGTGGGCTACGAAGATAGTTCCCCCGGCGACTGGTTTCATAAGATCGGGGTGGGCTTACTGCAAAAGACGGAGGGGCCTTACGACTTCGCCTATCCCTATAAAATTAAGCCCCTGGTTTTTTCCGTAAAGGAGACCCCGGATAGTTTACAGCTCCGTTGCGTCGGCCCCCTCGTAAATGGATACGCCTACGAACTGGAAAAAATAATTCGCGGGAATGAGCATGGCTTTACCATCGATTATCAACTAAGGAATACCGGGAGCAAAACCATCGTAACCGACGAATACGCCCACAATTTCTTGCGGATCGGTGAGGCGACGGTGGGGGCGGGTTACCAATTGGACTTTCCCTTTTCGCTGCAGCCTGGTGTCTGTGGCGAGGTCGTCAATCCGAAGGGGATTATTGCTTTTCAGGAACAAGCCATCCAGCTTAGTGATACCCCCGGAGAAGCCTTTTTCTATAGCTTCCTAAATGGTACCGAAACGGTCCCTGCACAGTGGCGCTTAAGGAATGCTGAGCTGGGCCTCAGTATCGGTGAGACGGGCTCTTTCCAGAGCGCCAAAGTGAATCTCTGGGGCTGGTCGGGGGCGATTAGTCCGGAGTTGTTTATACCTATTCAATTGGGGAGTGGGGATAGCTTGCGCTGGCAGCGGAAGTATGAGATTGATAAAGCCCAGTGAAGGACCTTATCAATCTTACATCTTATGGCTTAGTGACCTTTCGCTCAGGATGCTTCTCAAACCAGGTATTGCTTACACCCCCACCAATTCTGCCCGTTGCGACTGAATCCGCTCCGAAGCCAGGTAATCGTCGTAAGACATCAGGCTGTCGATAATCCCCCTGGGGGTCAGTTCAATAATCCGATTGGCGACGGTTTGGGTGAGTTTGTGGTCATGGGAGGTAAAGATCAGGTTACCCGTAAACTGCTCCATGGCTTCGTTGAGCGCGGTGATGGACTCCAGGTCCAGGTGGTTAGTGGGCTCGTCGAGCAGGATGAAGTTGGGATGAACCAGCATGGTCTTCGCCATCATACAGCGCACCTTCTCCCCTCCGGATAAGACACTGGACTTCTTCTGTACCTCCTCACCCGAGAATAACATCCGTCCGAGGAAGCTACGGATAAACTGTTCATCCTTATTGGTGGAATACTGACGTAACCAGTTGATCAGGTCCAGGTCCTGGCTGCCGCTAAAATAGCGTTCGTTTTCGTTGGGAACGTAGGCCCGGGTAATGGTTTGACCGTATTCGATGGTTCCGGCGTCGGCTTCTGCCTCTCCCGCCAGGATCTCAAAGAGGGCGGTAATGGCGGCACTGTCTTCCCCGATCAGAGCGATTTTTTCCTTCTGGTTGATGATGAAGGAGACGTTTTGGAACAACCACTGTCCACTTTCATCCTTTTTGCTCAGGCCCGTCACCCGCAGGATTTGATCGCCCGGTTCGCGTTCGGGCTTGAAGTGGATGAAAGGATACTTACGACTGGAGGGTTGGATATCCTCCAGGTCTAGTTTCTCGAGGGCCTTTTTGCGGGAGGTAGCCTGACGAGACTTAGAAGCGTTGGCGGAGAAACGCTGGATAAACTCCATCATTTCTTTGCGTTTGGCTTCCATCTTTTTATTCTTATTGGCGATTTGTGCAGCCTTTAGTTTGCTACTTTCGTACCAGAAGGTATAGTTCCCCGTGTAGATATTGATCTTCTGGAAATCGATGTCTACGATGTGGGTACAGACCATATCCAGGAAGTAGCGGTCGTGGGAGACGACAATCACCATGTTTTTAAAATCTGCCAGGAAATCGGACAGCCAGGAGATGGCCTGGGTGTCGAGGTCGTTGGTGGGCTCATCCAGGATCAGGATATCCGGATCACCGAAGAGGGCCTGTGCCAGCAGTACTTTTACTTTTTGGGGCCCATTGAGCTCGGCCATGGTGCTATAGTGCAGTTCTTCCGGCACACCCATGTTGCTGAGTAGCTCCGCGGCATCATTTTCGGCGTTCCAACCGCCCATTTCACCGAATTTATTTTCCAGTTCGGCGGCACGCATACCTTCGGCTTCGGTAGCCTCGGGATTCATATAGATGGCATCTTTTTCCTGCATGATGCGGTACATCTCCTGATGGCCCATGATCACGGTTTGGAGTACCTGCTCTTCTTCGAAGGCAAAGTGGTTCTGGGAGAGGACAGCTACGCGCTGCCCCGCTTCGATGGAGACAGCTCCGGAATTAGGGGCGATCTCATCGGTGAGGATTTTCAGGAAGGTGGATTTACCCGCACCGTTGGCGCCAATGACACCGTAGCAGTTACCCTGGGTAAATTTTAGATTAACTTCGTTAAATAGTACCCGCTTGCCAAATTGCAGGGAAAGATTGTTGACTGTGATCATACTGTTTCTTTGCTTGGATCGTTTGCGGCCGCAAAGATAAGTTAATTTATGTGGAAAAACAGCCCCCCTAAAATATCGACATTTAGACGAAAGTCTTTTTATCTTAAGGAAAAAAATAGTGTATGAGTTTTCTACCCATCCTGCAGCAAAATGACCTGATCGTTGAACCGGGCAAAAAAATGAGTGGCTTCATCAGTATCCCCGGTACGCCGGTGAAAATGCCCACTACCGTAATCTCCAGTAAGAATCCCGGGAAGAAGATCCTGATTACCGGTGGTGTACACGGCGGTGAATACCCCTGTATTGAAACGGCGATCCGCCTGGCCCGTACTCTACAGGCGGCAGATATATCTGGCACCCTGGTCATCATCCACCCCGTCAATACGGCTGCCTTTATGGCCCGTATGCAGTACTACGGCCCCTACGACGGGAAAAACCTGAACCGGGTCTTTCCCGGGAAGGCTACGGGTACGGTCAGTGAACGCATCGCCTATACGGTACATCAATTGCAAAAAGCGGCCGACTTTTACATCGATCTGCACGGCGGCGATATCCACGAATCTCTGACGCCCTTTGTAATTTACTCTAAAGTGGGAGGCCCCAAAGTGGCCGAGCAGTCCAAAAAGGCAGCGGCAAGCCTGGGCTTTCCTTACGTGGTGGGCTCCACCTCCGAAAATGGCTCTATTGGTGCAGCCTCCAGTACGGGCACGCCGGGCTTTCTGGCCGAGTTGGGGCAATGCGGTCGCTGGAGTGAGGAGGAGGTAGAGGCTTATCTAAGGGCGGTCAAAAACGTATTAACCTACCTGGAATGCCTGGAAGGGACCCTGGTCGAGTACTCTGGCATCCAATTCCTGGATCAGATGCACGTAGTAAAAGCTAAGCAGGAGGGCTGCTGGTATCCTTCCAAAAAGTTGAAGGAGGAAGTACAGAAGGGGGAAAAAATCGGGGAAATCCGCGATTTTTTTGGTAAGCAGCTGAGTAGCTACTACGCTCCCGAAGCGGGCCGCCTGCTGTACCTGGTGACTTCCTTGGCAATCACAGAAGGGGATCCTCTGGTAGCCATAGGCTAGTTAATTCATCAGGCAAACCACATTGGCGACGGGCAAAAAACGCTCAAAGCCCACGTCTTTTCTCAACTGTGTACGCAGCGCAAAGTTGAGTAGGATATTATAGCGTAGCCTAAAGTCACCGCCGAAGGCGAGGGTGGTCATGGTCGTGGATTCTCCATCTCCAAATTCGTACCAGCCCGTGCCAATATCCTGATCCAGCTTAGCCGCAAAGACCTCTTCTTCGTTAAATCCGTTTTGGAAATTATTGCCGATCCGATGACGCGCCACTTCGGCGAAGAAATTAAATTTTTGGGAGCCGTAGCGATAACTTGCCCCCACCAGGAAGTCGGTATTTTCGCCAATCTTATTTAGGCGTACCAGCCCGGTGAGCAGTCCCCTTTGGCCTATTCCTTTCGCACCATTAATCCATAGCCCAAAGCCAGCGTAGCGCATTTTTAGGCTGTCGAGTCCCCCGTTATCGTATTTCTGGACCAGCCCGAAGGAGAAGTCGAGCATGTCCATGTTCCAGTGTTCCTGGATGTACCGGTAGCCGTTGGTTTGGGCATCGTCCATCAGCTGCTTTTCCAATGCCTTTATTTCGAATTGCTTGGCGATGATTAAATCGGAAATCCTGATTTTTTCTTCTCCATCGACGGCCCTGTTCATTTGACGATACAGGGTATCCAGTTCTTCCTGGATGGGGGCTAGTTGCTCCAACCGGTTTTGCTGGAATTCCTTTTGGAAGGTTTCATCCAGGTAAGGATCCTTTTCTTTGTACAGGTTCCACTTGATAGCGTATCCGATATGGTTGAGGTTGTCTACTTTGGCGGTAGCCATGGAAATAGAGGTAGTAGATAAGATCTTTCCCAGCGGACCTACTTTGCGGTAAGCATTTAAGCCTTTATTGCGATAGTAGAACCACCAAAGCGGCTGAAATTCAAGCGCTAAATCCGGGGCGAGGTTATAGTTTTTAATGCGCCAATCGACCTTAAATTCTTTGATATCTGAGGGACGGAGTACAATCTCCGGGTTGACACCCAAAAGGCTAAAGGCCGGTGAACTGGGGATGGCTCCGGGGTATATTTGAGGAATAGCATCCGAGGTGTTTTCCGTTTGGGCGAAAGCCAGGTTGATATTGGTCAGTAATAGTAGAACTAATAGACCGTTGATTAGTATTTGATTTTTCATTGGAATGGATTTTTGGAATGAATAGTTAAATTGCCAGACCCGTATGATCTGGCAACCTATGCTCATCGATCAGAGTCCCAGATCGGCTGCGGTAAGCTGCCTGGACGGTATTCGTTCGACATCCAGCGAACAGCAAGTGCAGCCGTTGATTTTACCTTTCCCATCGTAGGTGAACCCACAGGCGCCCCCGTTGCTACAGCTACCTCTGCAGACAAATCTGAAGTTACTGGTATAGCCGGTGCGGCGGTCAATCTCAAAAGCAGCCGTCACCTGCGCCCCATCTTTATTGGCAATTTTAACCTGGACATAGGCGAAATCACCCTTTGATTGGAGAGTAGGTTTGCTCATGACTCTTAATCCATCACCCCTGAACAACAATGTGTCATTGAATATTTGACTTGAGACCGGTGTGATCCTTGACCCCTGAACCGTTGCCAATTTAAATCCTTTCTGTGCGGTAGCTGCTTGCGTGGCAAACAGTAATGAAGCAAATAATAGTACCTGTTTCATAATGGTTGTTTTTATAAATGATTGTATTGAGTTAGTTGTCTTCTCCGTGGACACCGGTATCTAGAACATCGCTAAAGCTTATGCCGTAAGCCGTGTTGCTGCCTGCCTTTATTTCAGGTAGGATTTCATGGAGATACTTATGGTATTCCTGGTCGGAGGACTTAAATTTCTTTTGAATAATGGTTTTCGCAAATTTTGTTTGAAAGCTTTTGGACCCCGATTGGGGCCAAAGTGGGTTCGCAAAGGTCAATACGCATAGTATCGACAGTAAGAGTACTTTTTTCATTGTTCGATTTTTAGGATAAGAAAGATTTAATTGACTCTTCAAAGCTAGGTCTTCCATGTACTCCTTACTGCCAGAAAGAAATCAAATCTTAGGAAAAATGTCTCATAATGGGTTGTAAATCAGAAGGGTGGGATAAAAGTGTTAGGAAGTGAGACAAAAGTGTCAACTTGACAAGGGGCAAAGCAAGAACTTTGAATAAAAAATTTGGCGTATATTATTATCCGCCAGGAAACCGAAACTGAATGTTATGCAAAGGGCTCTTTTTTTCCTTTTCTTCTTGTCCACATCCCTGTGTTTAGGGCAGCAAACTTATGTTCTGGATACCCAATATCCCGTTCATGATCTGCAATCTGAACTACGCGTGGCAGTCGATTCCTTAGATAACTTTAGTCCGGAGCAGCTTTTGTCCGATTCGACCATTACTTTTTCGGATAGAAGCCAATTCCCAAGGCTGCTGGATAATGAATTTACCTATTGGGGTAAGATTCAGTTGCTGGTAAAAGGGGAAGTGGAAGGGTGGACGCTACAGCTAGAAGATCGATATATTGGTGTTCCAGCCTGGGGGAAAAGCAATGGGAAAGTAGATGTGTATGTTTACCTTGATGAGGAGCGCCTAGTCCACAAAAAAACGGGTGTAGAATACCCTAAAAGAGAGCGGGATCCGGCGGCTCACTGGACCCTCAATCAGATCAGTCTGGCTGATCTGCCGGAGGGCAAGCCCATTAACTTGTTGATTAGGATTGAAGGAAATAGCCTGGGGTATCCACCTTATTTCAACCTGAGTGCCCGGGATGCCGATCACCGGTACTACCATCAGCTTTTTGCACCGATGAATGCATTTAATCTCTTCATGTTCGGCATTACCTTTATTACCTTCCTGTATCATTTTTTGCAATTTCTCTATTTGCGGGAGCGGGTTTTTTTATGGTTTTCAGTATGGTCTTTCTTTACTACCCTAACCATGGCGATGACCGCTGGTTTGGTGATTGGGGCTTTCACTCAATTTCGTTTTCCCTTTTGGCTCTTGATTGCCAATAGTATTGTCTATACTTTTTGGTTTTTCGGACGGGCCTTCATTGGGACTCAGAAAAAGTACCCGGTATTAGACAAGCTAATATTGGGTTTGGCGTTTTTTATCCTGGCAGAAATTATTTTAATGGTGCTTTACGTCCTTCTTTTTGACCCTCCGGTTTTTGCGACTAGAGTGGGCGTTCATTATCTATTCTTAAATGGGTATACCATCATAAATGTGGTTTTGGCCATTGTTTTGCTATTCAAAAAAGATCCTTTTGCCCGTTATTTTGGATTTGGCGCTTTGGCTGGTTCCGCTGCGCTGGTTTTAGGGATATTTTGGGCCATGGGGCTTATCCGGATAAATTTTGATCCTTTTGCATTAGCACTATTTTTACAGGTCATTATTTATTCTTTTGGTATTGCCTACCGCCGTCAGGTGCTGACGCAGCAGGCCCAGCTGGAAAAACTGGAGGCACAAAAGACCCGGATCGAGATGAAGCGTATCAAAGATCTCGATGAAATTAAAACGCGATTTTTCGCTAATATCAGTCACGAATTCCGAACGCCCCTGGCCCTGATTTCGGGTCCTTTGGAGCAGGCCCGGCAAAAGGCCCTTAAGGAGGAGCAATCAGATAGCGTAAGCGTAGAAAAAAGATCCTTCGACATCATCAAGAAAAACACCCACCGACTCAATAACCTGGTCAATCAATTGTTAGAACTCTCCAAACTGGAGAGTGGTCGGATTTTCCTTTCGCTACAACGAGGCGGGCTGATTTCTTTCATCCGTTCCATCCTTTTTTCTTTCGAAAGTATGGCCGAACAGAAAAACATTAATCTGGTGATCAATTTGCCCGAAGAGAACTACCAGGCCTTTTACGATAAAGATAAGTTGGAGAAAATATTGAGTAATATCCTGTCTAATGCGTTTAAGTATACCCCACCCGGAGGTACCATTACCACAATCGTGGATGTAGACGAAAGGTACCTGAGCATAGAAGTTTCTGATACCGGTAAAGGGATCGCCAGGGAAGACATCAAGCATATTTTTGAACGCTTTTACCGGGTGGAAGGTACCGAAGAAAAAGGATCGGGTATTGGTTTGGCGCTGACCAAAGAACTGGTGGAATTGCATCAAGGTTTGATCAATGTAGAAAGTAGAAAGGATAGGGGGACCACTTTTAAAATAAAACTTCCCATTACCCTAAAGGGCCTTCCCGAATCGAATAGAATCAGTACGGAGGAGCAAGAAATAGAAAGGTCGGAAAGGAGATCCACTTTATTCGAGCCCGTTATTCCTACTCCGGCGGGGTCCGTCCAAACTAAAAATCAGGCGGAGCATCTTCCGGTCGTACTGCTGGTGGAAGACAATGTCGATCTACAGTATTTTATTTCTGAAATTTTGGAACCGCATTACCAGATCCTGACCGCCTCAGACGGGGAGCAGGGAGAACGGATGGCTATTGAGCACGTTCCCGATCTCATTATCAGTGATGTGATGATGCCCAAAAAAGATGGCTACGAAATGTGTAGCTCTTTAAAACGGAATACGAAAACCAGTCATATACCCATCATCATGCTCACGGCCAAAGCCCGGCAGGAAGATAAGATAGAGGGGCTGTTGCAGGGAGTCGATAGCTATCTGGTTAAACCCTTTGATGGCAACGAATTACTTTTGCAAATCAAGAATCTGGTAGAGGCCCGCGAAAAAATCTGGTCGCACTTCAAGTCCATGGATATGTTACTGACGGACGATCTGGAGGTACATTCGCTGGAAGATCAATTCATTCAGGAGGTCTTCAAAACGATTAAGGCCAATTTGGATAATGAGCAATTTGGCGTGGAGGATCTGGTGCGTAGTCTGGGCTTCAGCCGGTCTCAATTGCACCGGAAACTCAAGGCACTAATCGGGAAATCGGCTAATCAGTTGATTGTAGAAATACGCCTCAACGAGGCCCACCGGATGCTCAAGCAAAAGGCGGGTACCGTCACGGAGGTGGCCTTTTCCGTAGGCTATTCGAATCTCTCCTACTTTAGCAAAAGCTTTAAGAATAAGTTTGGTATGCTGCCCAGTAAAGTACAGTAGCATTTACCGGCTGCATCACCTGGATGCGCCTAATACTTCCGCGGCTTCCGCTTCCGCATCTTATTGGCCAGGCGATTATTCGTGAACTTTTCCCTGGCCGGATCCCAGTCCAGGGGCTCGCGTAATTCGTAAGCGATATTGGCAATGTTACAGATAGAGGCCGAGCGGTGTCCCGTCTCCACGTCACAGAGGGGCTGCTTTCTGGACTTAATCGCATCAATCCAGTTTTGGTAATGGTTCCCATTGTTTTTGAATACCATTTCTACGTCTACCCCCATGTCGGTCAGGATTTCTCCTGGCGTGGTCTCTAGATACTGTCGGCTAACGTCCATCGTACCATCTTCCCCGATAAAGCGTACTCCCCAGCCGCGGCCAAAGTCTTCGTGGACCATTTCCAGGCCATTTTCGTAGTACATTTGGAGGCCCCGGACGGCGGTAGGATCCTGCGGTGGAATGTATTTTACCGGTCCCGTTCTATCCATCCCCAGACACCACTGGGCAATATCGAACATATGGGCTCCCCAGTCGGAAAGAATACCCCCGGCCGTCTCGCGGTAATCCCGCCAATCCGGATAGGTTTTGACGACTTCAGGTGCGATGAGGTTGTTATATGCCAGTAAAGGCGCCGGACCACACCATAAATTCCAATCAAGTCTATCGGGCATGGGCTCGGCGGGCAGATCATAAGGTTTGGCCGGGTCCCCTACGTGGACGATGACCTTTTTGATTTTGCCCAATTGGCCACTTTGGACGATGTCTCTGGCCTTGCTAAAGCGCTCCCAGGAACGTTGCATACTACCGACCTGCAGTACCCGCTCATTCTTTTCCACGGCTTTCACCATAGCTCTTCCTTCGGCAATGGTGTTGGTCATGGGTTTTTCACAGTACACATCTTTACCGGCCTTCAGGGCATCAATCGACTGGATGGCGTGCCAGTGGTCCGGTGTGGCGACCACGACCGCATCGACGTCTTTTTGGGCTAACATTTCCTTGTATTGGGTGTAAGTCTTGACCCCATTGTAGTTATTGACATCCCTTTGATCCGCGTAGAATTTTTCTACCTGCTCTTTAAACCATTGCTGTTTGGATTGCCACACTTCGGCACCCGCCACAATTTGCACATCGGTATTGGTGGTGAAGAAGCGAGCTAAAAGCCCTCCTTGCTTGCCCAGTCCAATAAAACCGAGGTTGATTTTATCACTGGGGGCGGTGAACCCCCGACCCAAAACGTGACGGGGTACAATGCTAATGCCCCCCGCTACGATGGCGGAGTTGCGGATAAATGCTCTTCTGGAAAGCGGTGAATGCTTTTTGGACTGAGTTTGCTTTGGTTTGGACATAGGTACGGAAGATTAGTGGCTTTTGATAATGGAAATGAATTTACGCAAAAAAATATAATTTGTAAACCAACACTCCAAACCTTCCATCCATTGTCATGTAAAACACGATCTGGGGATTTCAATTACGAGGGCCGATTATTCTACTACTTTTACCGCTTTCCAAAAAGCGACATGATCTTTAATGTGGTTAGCTTTTTCCGAGGGGTTGGGATAGTACCAGGCCGTGTTTTCTACCTTTTCGCCATCGACTTTGACGTGGTAGTAAGAAGCAGTGCCCTTCCAGAAGCAAGTCGTTTGGTGGCTGGACGCTTCAAAGTATTCCTTATTCAGTGAGGAGGGTGGAAAGTAATGATTCCCTTCTACGACGAGGGTCTGCTCGCTTTCAGCTAGTACAATATCATTCAAAATAGCTTTCATAATCAATTGATTTCGGGTTAAAAAATTATCCGATTTTACGAACTACAAGATAGCATAGAACAACCTACTTTATGTCTTGCCCATTCTGGCCGTTTGGCAAACCATTTTTGCTTTTCGGGCTGCTCCGCGTACGGTTGTTGGAGCAGCTCGTATAGTTCTTGGATTAATGAATAATCGCCTTTATCGGCGGCATCAATGGCTAATTGTGCCATATAGTTCCGGAGTACGTATTTGGGGTTAACCTGATTCATATTGGCTTTCCGCTGAACGTCGGACAAGGCTTCGTCCCGTAAGACCTCCTGATAATTGGCAAACCAGCCTTTCCACCTCTTCAAAAGGTCTGCTTTTATCTCTTCGGGCCGATAAAAAGCCTCCTGAATGAACGCCAGAAAATGCCCTGGTTCATCAAGCGGAGTCTCTTTGGAGAAGTCAGCCAGCTTTCTAAAAAAGATAGTCATATCCGTTTCACTCAGGGGTAAAATCGTTTCCAGCTGGGTAATCAGATCAGTACTGCTGATACTCGTTTTTTCCAATCCTAGCTTTTGATGCATCATCGCCAGGTAGGCCTGCTCAAATTTGGAGGAATACCCATCGATGATTTCTTGTAGAGGCTCCGTTTTTTCAATCAAAGGCACCAGTGCATTGGCTAACTGGATCAGGTTCCAAAGGGCGATGCGGGGCTGATGGCCAAATCGATACCTGCGGCCTTGAGCGTCGGTCGTATTGGGGGTCCAGTTGGGATCGTAATCTTCCAGCCAGCCATAGGGCCCGTAATCAATGGTCAGACCGAGAATCGACATGTTGTCGGTATTCATTACACCGTGCACAAAGCCCACTCGTTGCCAATGAACAATCATTTCCAATGTCCTATTGGCTACCTCCTGAAAAAACGCGACGTAAGCGTCTTTGCTACCTAATTGGATAGTTGGGAAAAAGTGTTTAATGGTAAAATCCGTAAGTTCTTTTAAGGTGTCCTGCTCGCCTCTGGCGGCAAAAATTTGAAAATTACCAAATCGGATGAAGGAGGGGGCTACCCGACAGACAATGGCTCCTTTTTCATAGGCAGGATTTCCATCGTACAGGATGTCTCGCAGCACCTGATCGCCGGATACCATCAAAGATAGGGAGCGGGTCGTCGGTACGCCCAAATGGTACATTGCCTCGCTACACAAATGTTCCCTGATCGAAGAGCGTAGTACGGCCAGGCCATCGGCGCGACGGGAGTAAGGGGTTTCGCCAGCGCCTTTCAGCTGTAAAGTCCACGATTGGCCTTCGTGTTCTACTTCCGCCAGATTGATCGCTCTGCCATCGCCCAATTGCCCGGCCCAGTGTCCAAACTGATGGCCACCATAACACATCGCATAAGGTGCTGTGTTTTTTAAAACGGACGCTCCCGAAAAAACCTTCAAAAAGGTATCCGAAGACAGGTCTTCCTGGCTTAAGCCCAGTGCGGAAGCCATTTCGGGCGACACATGAAGCAATTTTGGTGCGGAGGGTACTCTGGGCGTCACGTACGAAAAACACGATTTATGTACCTGCCGTCGGGTGTTGGACCGATTAGGGTCAGCGGGTAATGCCTGATTAAATTTATCCTTAATATTGAGATTCATGGATGATTCTATTTCTGAAGTTGTTTAAAAACTCCTCTACCAATCATCTCACCAGGAATTCTTAAACAACTTCAACTTTTTTCTTTTTTAACAAAAAAATATAGCGATGAGTTTTATGGTATCCTTCAGCAGGCCTATGTACAGAACAGCCCCGCCTACAATAGTCAAGAAGATTTCCTAAATTAGTCAGTGCATCCAGGTGGCTTTGAAAGGCGACCTGGCTTAAATCCGTTATCATGGAAAATATAACTTGGGTACTTCAATTATTGGGTCGTTTCCATCCCTTACTGATTCACTTCCCGATCGGTATCCTGATCCTGGCCTTCTTCTTCGAATGCCTAACGATTGGTGGTCGGAGAAAAGGGCTCCGGGAAAGCATTACCTGGATGGTTTATCTGGGCGCATTGGTAGCCGTTTTCTCGGCACTGTCTGGTTATTTACTACGCAGTTATGGTGACTACACTGGACAATTGGTCAATTACCACCAGTACCTGGGGCTGGCCACGACGCTGCTGGCGGGCATCACCGCCGGCTTATTATACCAGATCGAGCGTACGCAACGAAATAACTACCTGCTTTACAGAATTAGTTTGGGGGGTACGGTTCTGGCCCTGCTCTTTGCCGGGCATTTTGGCGCCAGCCTGACCCACGGCAGCGATTTTCTGACTAGTGTGTTACCGGGGAATCAGTCTTCCTACGACAAAGCGGAAGCGACCGCTCTGCTGCGGGAATTGAAAGGATCAGATACCTTGACCACAAGGCAACGGGATCAATTGAACCTGGAAGTCCGGGGTATATTTGCTCATCATTGTTATCAATGTCATAATGAAAACAAACAGAAAGGCGGCCTGGTACTCGATCATAAGGCGGGCGTGTTTAAGGGCGGAGAATCCGGAGTGATCATTGTGCCCCATACGCCCGGAGCAAGTGAACTGTACCGACGGGTTACCCTGCCTGTGAACCACGAGGAAGTCATGCCTAAAAAAGGAAAAGTATTGCATACCGACGAAATTGCCCTGATTAAACTTTGGATCGAAGACGGTGCTCACTGGTCGGATCAGGACCTGAAGGTTTTTCCGGAAGCCCCCCTGGCCCTAGAAAAACCAGCCTTACCCCGCGCTACGAATCAGGAGCATCCGGTGGATCAGCTCATCGAGGCTTATTTCGAAGCGCAAGGCATGGATTGGCCCGGCCTCGTGGATGATCGGACTTTCGTCAAACGCGCTTACATGGATGGGATTGGTTTGTTGCCCGAGCCTGCAACCGTCGATGCCTTTATTAATGATACAGCCCCCAATAAAAGAGAAAAACTGATCGATAGCCTTTTAGGCGACAGCCATAATTATACCCAACACTGGTTGAGTTTCTGGAACGACTTGTTGCGAAACGATTACAGTGGTCCCGGCTTTATTACGGGGGGGAGAAAACAGATTACGGATTGGCTCTACACCTCCCTGGAGGAAAATAAGCCCTACGACCAAATGGTCAGTGAGTTGGTCAACCCTACCGATGCCTCCGAAGGATTTATCAAGGGCATTAAATGGCGCGGCGAAGTCAACGCCAGTCAGCGCACGGAGATGCAGGCGGCCCAAAACATCGGACAATCCTTACTGGGCGTGAATGTGAAATGTGCTTCTTGCCACAATAGTTTTGTGAGTAACCTGACCCTGGAGGAGACCTACGGCTTTGCCTCCGTCTTTGCCGATTCCGTATTAGAATTAAACCGTTGTGATAAGCCCCTGGGCAGGATGGCTACCGTTGGGTTCCTCTACCCCGAATTAGGGGCGGTAGATGCCCAGCGGATTAAAGATCGCCTGCAGCAGCTGTCGCAAGTTATCGTGAAACCCGAAAATGGGCGACTATACCGTACGATTAGCAACCGTATCTGGGAGCGCCTGATGGGCAGGGGGATTGTCGAGCCCCTGGACGAGATGGATAATCCACCCTGGAGTGCGCCCTTACTCGATTGGTTGGCTGCCGAATTTATCGATTCCGGGCACGATCTGAAGTACCTGATCCGCCTGATTATGACCTCGCAGGCTTATCAACTACCGGCGGTCAGCTACGCAAAGGCAGAAGAACTGAAATCCGACTATCAATTCGAGGGACCCGTTTTGAAGCGACTGAGTGCCGAACAGTTTTCGGACGCGGTGAGTCAGGTGATTGCGCCCATGTACGCTGCCGTTGCTTACGATCCCAGTGGGGAGCCCGTGTCGGCGCGTCGTATTTGGCATCCGGAAGTGAAATTTGATCGGGGGGTGCTGCCCGAACCCGGAGTCCGCTACTTTAGAAAGACCTTTACGCTTCCTGAGGCACCGATCACAACCGCTCGAGTCTTAATTTCGGTTGACCATGCCTACACGCTGTACATCAATGGTAGAGAACTGGCCAGGGGGACCGACTGGCGAAAAGTGGATCGCCTGAAGGTTGCGGATGCATTACAAGCCGGAAAAAATACCATTGCTATTGCAGGTGAGAACGAAGGGAGTATTGCCAATCCAGCCGGAATCTTGTTTTCTATGAAAATAGTCTACGCTAGCGGCGACTCGATCTACCTACACTCCGATGCCAGCTGGAAGAGTACGGCGGAAATTCCGCCTACCGGTTGGACAACAAATGACTGTGAGGACGAGGACTGGACTAAAGTCCGCAACTACGGTACGGCCAACTGGGGCAAACTGATTGAATTTTCCTTTGCCCGGAGCCAGGGACAGTTCGCACGCGCCAGCCTGGTCAAGCAGCATCCCTTTATGAAGGCCCTGGGCAGACCTACCCGGGAGAATGTGACCTCTTCCCGGAACGAGCAAGCGACACTGCTACAGGCGCTGGAACTGACCAACGGCACCTTTTTTAACGAGGTGCTGGAAGAAGGCGCCCGCCTTTGGCTAGACCGCTATCAGGGCGATAGTCGTCAAATAGTCAGGCAGCTTTACCGGCAGTTATTAGGTCGGTATCCGACGGCTCGCGAAATGGATATTGTACTCGATCTACTGGGCGATGATCCAGGTAAAGCAGAGGTGCAAGATCTCTTTTGGTCACTCTTGATTTTACCTGAATTCCAATTTATCTATTGAAGTTGTTTAAAAACGCCTCACTGAGCCCTTGGCTTCCAAGCCGTTACCAATCATCTCACCAGGAATTCTTAAACAACTTCATTAATCCCCTTCGTTTTACAAAAAATGATGAACCATGCAGCAGCAAAATACCCGTAGAGACTTTCTTAAAAAAATGGCCGCCGCCGGTCTGGCGGCTTCTACGACCACGATTCCTATGGCCAGCTTCCTGAGTGCTTGCGCTACGCCCCGGATACCCGCTACGGCGGATACGGTCATCCTGCTCTGGATGGCGGGAGGGATGGCGCATACCGAAACCTTTGATCCCAAGGCCTATGCACCTTACGAAAAGGGAATGGAAAGTAAACGAATGCTCAGCACCTTTCCGAAGATTCCCACCGTGGTAGACGGGCTCGAATTTTCGAAAGGACTGGAGTCGATCGCCGGGGTAATGGATAAGGGGGCCATCATCCGCTCCTATCGATCGGCCGACCTGGGGCATATTTTGCACACCCGACACCAGTACCACTGGCATACCTGTTACGAGCCGCCGCAGTCGGTACAGGCTCCCCATATTGGCGCCTGGATCGCTAAAGAATTGGGGCCGGTGAATCCGGTCATTCCACCCTTTATTGCCATGGGGCAACGCTTTACGGTGGGGGAGGCCGAAGAGCTCAAAGCCTTTCATTCCGCCGGTTTCCTGGGCACAGAATACGGTCCCTTCCTCATTCCGGATCCATCGAGTGGACTGGAAAGTGTCCGCCCGCCCCGGGGTATGTCGCTGGAAAGGTTTGAAGCCCGGTATAAATTATATAAAGAACTGGCCAATAAGAGCCCGGTTTTTGAAAAGGGGAGCGACTACCAGCGGGAATCTTTAATGCGCTCCATGGAGCAATCTTACCGCTTGTTAAATTCTCCCGAAGCCAAAGTTTTCGACCTGAGTCAGGAACCCAAAGAAGTGTACGATACCTATAATACCGGCCGCTTTGGTCTGGGTTGCCTTTTAGCCAAACGGCTGGCCATGAACGGCGGGCGATTCATCAGCATCTCCACCGAATACGAGCCTTTCCTGGGCTGGGATACCCACGAAAATGGCCACGTCCGAGCCGAACGGATGAAGGCGCTAATCGACCGACCCATTGCGCAATTGATCAAAGACCTGGACGAAAGTGGTCACCTGGACCGCACCCTGATTATCCTGGCCAGTGAATTTAGCCGCGACGCCATTCTGGAAGGTCGCCCGGGTGAGCGGGTCCAGGATCAGGTTTACCAGCCGGATATTATCGAAGATGAGAAGTTCTACGGTATGCACCGGCATTTCACTAATGGTAGTTCCATCCTGCTTTGGGGCGGTGGGGTTCATCAGGGAATGGTCTACGGCAAAACGGCCGATGAGCGTCCCTGCGCCTCTATCGAGAAGCCCGTGGTGATCGATCAGGTGCATCAGACGATTTACCATGCGCTGGGCATCCCGCCCGAGACGCACTATACGATCGAAGGCCGGCCCTTCTACACCACGCCGGATGGCAAGGGGCAGGCGATTTCGGATTTGTTGCGGACGGTATAATTAGGTAATACCTTTCCGCTAGCTTTCAGTTAATCCATTTTTTTTGACTTTACCCTCAAATATTTCGTCGTAAGACAGCGTAGCGATGTTGACGTTAAATTCCTGCCCGTAATTTTTCCAGTTTTGGGTAGGGTTTTGGTAATGGGTTTTGGCCACTGTACCAAATAACAAAGATTTTGTACCACTGACTTTCTGAGAACGAACGATTCCATGGTAAATGGTGTCTACGTGTTTCCCACCTTGATCAATACTTAAGTGATGCTCCGCGTTAGTTTTGGTGTCGAAAGCCAACTCGTCAACTGTAGTCTCGTCGTATTGGTGAGGGGTTATCGTATAAACACGGTTATTGGTAGAACTTGGTACAAAAGAAGTATCACATTTCAGAATTAAATCCCCATCGGCCGGAATAAAAATGAGTAGGTTTTTCTTGAGCATGTCTGGGAGAGTAAGTCCCTTAAAAACAGGGTTTATTTTAGTTTTAGTTTTTGTATACAAATCCCATTTTAACTGATCGGCAAAATCCTTGGGCGGTAAAATAGTAGACGCAAACCCAGGGTTATCTTTAAGATAATAATTAGCAAAAGAAACGGATACGTAGCGGGCACTGGAATGTGGAATACTTACCTTCTCCGGGACAATTTTCAGAATTTCCTGATGCAATTTTTCTCTAAAACCTGAGATGATTGGGTATTCATTAAAGAAGGGTGGTCCCAAAAGGTCGGATATGGGTCTCAGCTCAAAGGATATGGGATGTGGAAAGTGAGAATGGGGAGAAGCGGGTATGTTCCCGAAGGCGGAAATCTCTCCATAAGTTTTAAACCCAGAACTCGAATTTTCACTTTTTTTAGAAAAAATATGGCTGTATTCCGCCTGGTTTTGCTGGTTGATACCACCGGATAAGCTTCCGGCTTTATCCGTACCAGCATTAGCATTCAAGGCGGATTTGATATCTACTCCATGTAGAATCATTTCTTTTATACTCTCATTGTGTAATACCGTTTTGTTGTAACCCCGCCCCCCAAAAGTAGCGGCTAGCGCATAGTGCGTTCCGTAAATTTTGAAAAAATGGGTAAATTTGGTAGAGTTTTGGTGTCGGATCAAATCCGAGAGGTCAGTCAGAAAGGCATCGCTGAGAATTAAATTCCTTTTTTCCAGAGCTAATAGGTAGGACATATTCAGGTAGTGTGTAAAGGAAACACTTGATTCTTCACTAGTGACGGTGTCTTCCATATCCGTCATCGTAGTGCTTTTTTCGTAGTTCACTCCAATTTTAGCCATGTAATTTAATTTGGCTCCCAGGTTAAAACCTTTACCTTCAATGATCTTAGAGGAAAACTCTTCTACCGAATTAATGAAGATGGATTGCAGCCCTCCCGTTTGGATATCTATACTTTCGTAAAAGTAACCAAAGGGCATTCCCTGGTTACCACCTGGACCACCTGATCGGTATTGATAAGAGCTCCCGGGAGGTAATTGAAAGATAGGCGTATCAGCCAGGTCGTTTTCACTTGGGAAAAGTGGATTAAAGCTGGCGCTTCCAACTTTCCATCCTGACTTTAAGAATTCTAAACCGGAGGCCTTAGTCACAAAGACATTAGATAGATGCTGGTCGGCATCCTTAGATAGGTCATCTTCATCCTGGCTGGCGTGGACATATTCCCCAGATTTAATTTTTAATCCCTGGGGCACACCCGACAAGGCTAACTTTAGTATTTCTTCTCCCCCTGAGGTATCCAGTGAGGTTTTGATCTTAAAATGAGGCTGAGACTCGCAAGTGTATTCATTTAATGCGTTGCAAGCAAATCTAAACAGATGAATATTCTCATCCATTGACAATACAAAAGCCTGGTCTTTTGGATCATTAGATATACCAATAAAGGGAACGTATTTAATCCGCCCCAATCCTTTCGGGTTTTGTGCATCAATTGGTTTTACTGATAACTTATCAATGGCCTTATCGTCGGAATAAATATAGATACCGGTGATTTCATGATGCCACTCAAAAGCCACACCTCCACTGGCTGCATCTAACTGATAAGCAATTAAGTTTTTTGAAAAGAGCTCTTTCTGATTAGCTTGTAACTTAAGAAAAGGATAAAACGGGATTTGATTCTTTTGGTCAGAAGATAAATCCCCACTAAAGAAGATGGCCGCATCAGACAATTCACTGGCCCACAACCTAAATCCCTGGATAATACCCGTGAATAGCTCACTGCCATTATTGTGTCCGAGATCAAATTGCAATACCGAATCGCCCAGAAACGCATGCTTGTTATTTTGGTCCAGCGCATAGGTCTCATCAATTTGAAGATCGTTGATCTTTAAACGACCCGAGAGTGGAAAAAAGGTAATGTGATGAAAGTTTTGGTGGGTCCAGTCAAATGTACACTCGAATTGTTGCTGATAATAAGCTATTTTAATTTTATCCAGATCTTTGGATATGCTCAACGATATACTACCCTGATTAAAAGAATAAACACAGCCGTCGGAGGTCGCATTGGACCACTTTGGGGCTACCCAAAAACTGATGCACTTGATTTTCTTCAGATCCAGGGATGCCCGGTTCAGAGAAAGAGGGCTGGATAGTGGAAAATTAGAAGCCGTGCTGGCACTAGGATATTTCATGGTACATGGTATTTATTAGGTGTTATTTAGCTTCCGCGGCTTTTTTACCTTCGGCTTTGGTATATTCTGCTTCTGCATCCGAGTCCGATCCGCTATCAATACTACTGATCGCATCGTCGAGAGTCGAATTCATGTGGACCGTATCGTATTCATGTAGCATATGGAGAATACTATCCGCCGACTCGTAATCACTGTTGGGCAAATCCACATTTTTATTTTCCAGCGCCTGGCGAAAATTGCCATAAATAGTCTCCACCTCACCTTGCACATCACTCAAGGTAGGGGCAGTAGTAGAAGTGGATGCTTGCTGAACCAGGCCGGCATTAGTGGCTTCCAGTTCCATATATACCGAGGCTCGTTTGTCGAGCTGGTCGGCCGGATCTCTGTTGTCAATATTCAAAAGCATTTCAAAAAGTTTCTCCAGCGCGGCTTTGGTCGTCACATCCGCCACGGGAAGGCTTTGATCCGAACTCGATAAGGGAGTGGATAGAGCAGTAATCAACTCCGAGGGCTCCAGCGTTTTCTTTTGATTAGGCACCTCAATATCATTCCATTGATACAATTGGTAGGCAGCTAGCAAGCGCGCCAGCGTATTACAGGCTTTTTGTTCGGTGGGGGTTTTATTAGGTTTAGGAAAATACTTGAGTATAATCTTCCGATTGATTTCGTTTTGGATTTTACTCACCTTCGCCCCCGCAGTAGTGACAATTTTATCCTTTTCTTTCTTAAATTGCAGATCATTTTTCGCAGCAAAATAAAAATCGTCCAGGTCCGAAAAGCTGTTACTACCGGTAAGGGGGTGAACGAAGTTGTTACGGACAAAACTATTGAGATCACTTAGGTTTTGGACCGATGTTTTTGAGAAGAGATTCTCCGCAGCGATCTGCCTCATTCTCTTAATGCTAAATAATATAGCAGAAATCTTATGCGATGGCATAGGGTAGGTTTTAGGTATTGAAAGTCTAAACTAACTTATTTTATTGAATTTATGTGCTCAGACCCGAATTTTGTACTTTAAAAAAATGAAACTACCTCTATTTATCCCCTGGACTACCTGCTCGCAAAATTATCTATGCCTAAAATACCCTCCAAGTCGAAAGCCTACCTGATTATTGGAACCATCGTTTTGGTACTATCCTAGACCTATACTTTTATGATTGAAGTCTTATTCGCCCAGGATATTCACTCGATACCCTTCGACTTCAGCGCCGGCCTCTCCCTGGCACTGATCGGCAGTTTAGCCTTGTTTATCATCTATAAGATCGACCGGGCGATCCAAAAATCCACGGTAGACCTCAACCCTACCCTACTCCTGGTTCACATATCTGAATCAACCGTTCGACCATCGTCCACATCGACCAGATCAGCCCCTACGAGTCCTACTTCAAAGATCGCTACAGTCAGCCCCTCTATACTTCAAATGCCAAATCGGCTCCCTCCAGAAAATGGATACTAGGCAAGGGTTTTCCCCGCTTGCCTAATGAAGTTGTTGAAAAACGAAACCTATGCTATCCTTTATCAAACGATTGCCCAGGCTAAAGAAATGGTCTGTCTTTATCAGCTTATCGCTCCTTTTGGCGGCAGCCGTTTGCCAACAGGCAAGCCGTACAGACCGAATTGGCAAAAATAGAGGAGACCGTGGACCTCAATACCGCCGAACGGGCCTATTGGGAGAAATTTAAGTCCGACCTGAAAAAGCAGGACAAAGTTTTGGCTGAGCGTATCCTTTGAGGATAATAATCAGGTCAAACCTATTCAGCTCGGCTACGCTTTGGGCTATAAAATCGTAAAGGCCTACTATGAGAATGCCCCGGATAAATCAAAGGTACCCACTTGTTCATTCCTTAAAAATTAATCATTCCTTCAGCTTGGCATGCAGTAAAATTCAGAAGATATCGATACTTTCATGGGCAAATAAAAATGATTATGAGAGCCATTATCCTATCCGTATCGCTGCTTTTCCTAGCTTTGGGCGCTTTCGCGCAAAACCTGGCCAAAGGCTTTGTCTTTCACGATGCCAATGAGAACCGCATGAAAGAAGCCACCGAGCGGGGCATCCCCGAAGTGGCCTTTTCTAACGGCGTGGATATTGTCATAACCGATGAGAACCTACCGCAGTTCTACTACCTGCACAAGCCCAAGGGGCATCCCGAAAATTATACCTATTCGGGAGTGGGACCCACCGGAGACCTGCCCGAGGAAGTGAGGCCTCTCGGTACGCCCATGCCCTCTACCCACTTATGGAAGGCTAATATCGGCAGTGATTTTCCGGCCGGCCGGCATACCATTCAGGTAAGAGCCAAAGACCGTTACGGGCCGGTGTTTACGAGTTTTAA
Organism: Saprospiraceae bacterium; assembly: GCA_035268885.1. Classification (GTDB taxonomy): domain Bacteria; phylum Bacteroidota; class Bacteroidia; order Chitinophagales; family Saprospiraceae; genus DATFKA01. The sequence continues at coordinate 11,944 of DATFKA010000175.1, read as the reverse complement.
GACCTTTCGGGTGGTGGAGTAAACCCCCAGAGTATACAAAACCGCGCTAATTTTGTAACCGCAAGATGTAATCCAAGTGATTCGTGTTTAAAATTATTTTAGATGAAATCGATCCAAACCCTCTTTATCCTTTTATTTATTTACCCCTTTGCCACCATGGCTCAATCCATATATACCCAGGCACCCGATGATCCGGAAGCGCTTTTTTTCACACCAGAATTATTTAATATTGAGGCCGATGGAACACAAGATGTCTCGGATGCGCTACAATCGGCGATCAATCAAGTCAAAAGGGAAAAGAACTTTGGGATTGTATTTATCCCGGAGGGCCAATACCGCATCAGTAAAACCATCTACGTACCCAAAGCCATTCGCATCATAGGCTATGGACAGAACCGCCCCGAATTTATCTTAGCTGAAAACACAGAGGGTTACCAGGATGACTTCAACTACCTATTCTGGTTTACTTCCAATCTGGTAGAAGAAGGCGTCGAGCCCCAAGACGCTTCGGCGGGCACCTTTTACAGCGCCATTTCGAATGTTGATTTTAGGATTGAAGCCGGCAACCCCAAGGCCATTGCGCTACGCACCCATTTTGCCCAACACAGTTTCGTTAGCCATTGTACTTTTCACATCGGCGAAGGCTATGCGGGTATTTACGACCTGGGCAACGAAATCGAAGATCTTCAATTCTTTGGTGGTGAATACGGTATTTCCACCAGTAGGACTTCCCCGGGCTGGCCCATGATGATGGTAGACCTATATTTTGAGGGCCAGCGGAGGGCTGCCGTCCTGAGCCGAAATACGGGCATGACGATCGTCTCCATGCACGTAAAAAATACTCCCGTAGCGATTGAACTGCAGGAGGGTATTTCCGATCGATTATTTATGGAAGACTGCCTTTGGGAAAATGTACAAAAAGGAGTCGTCGTCGGGGTGGAAAATAAAACGAACAATCAAATTAACTTGGTCAATATTTTTTGCCGTCAGGTAGAGGTACCTGTATACTTCTCGCCTTCCGGCAAAAGTATAAACCAGAAAGGTGATCAATACCGGATCAACCATTTTGTTTACGGCCTTACGATGGAAGATATGGCGGATCAATCTAGCTTCAGCACCCTCTCTGATATAGAGGCCACTGACGAAATCCCCAGCAAGCTGGATAAACTCATCCCCGCCTTACCCGCCACAAATACCTGGGTGAATGTAAAAGAATTGGGGGCGCTCGGAGATGGCCAAACGGATGACACGCAAGCCATCAAAGCAGCGATTGCCCGACATAAAAATGTGTACCTACCCTCGGGTTGGTACCGCATTACCGAACCCATTAAGCTAAGGCCCGGAACGCGCTTGATCGGTTTGCACCCCTTCGCCACCCAGTTCATCCTTACCGACAGCGAAACCCGTTTTAGTGGATTTGGTGCACCGGTTCCGGTAGTGGAATCCTCGGAGGGAGGGGATAATATTATTAACGGCATCGGCATCTCCACCGGTGCTTACAATTATCGAGCGGTAGGGTTGAAGTGGATGGCCAGCGAACAGTCTATGGTCAACGATGTGAAATTAGTAGGCGGCCACGGTACCATGGCAAAACCGGGAGGCCCCTCCCCTCACCGATCCGGTGAGCCAGGTATTAGTAGTCCTTCCGCACCCGTCTACGCCCGTGGCAAGGACCTGGCATGGGACAATCAGTACTGGAGTATTTGGATCACCAATAATGGAGGTGGCATCTTCAAGGATATCTGGACAGCTAACACCTACGCCAGTACGGGCCTGTACATCAGTGATACCTCCACGCCAGGAAAGGTTTTTGCCATGTCCCTTGAGCACCACGTACGTCAGGAGGCACGCCTGAACAAGGTTGCCAACTGGAAATTCTACGCTTTCCAATTCGAGGAAGAAGGCCGGGAAGGGAAAGATGCCCAAACCCTCGATATCAACGATTGCAACAATCTGCAGTTTGCCAATTTTTGGATGTACCGAACGATTCGGGTGAATACGCCGCGGCCCTGGGGAATCAAGGTCTCCAATAGTAATGATATTGATTTTCGTAATATGCGTAGCTGGACCCAGGTACTCCCCTTACCCGAGCGTACGATTTTCGATATGGACAAGAACTTGATTGTCTATCCCGGTGATTTTTCCCGGGTGTTGATCACGGGAAAAGAATCGCCTAAACCAAAGCTACCAATTGAGCATAAAGTCGAAAAATTAGGCTTTGGCTACGAGTTTGCCAGGGGTGCCGTAGCGGATAGCAAGGGCAATGTATACTTCTGCGAAGAGCGACGGAAGCGCATCTATCAATGGTCGTCCGAGACCCAATCCATATCCATCTATGCGGATTACCCTTACCCCCCTTTATCACTCGCCATGGACACTGAGGACAATTTGCTGGTCATCTGCCGCTACGATCCGCAACCCGGCTTGGCAGCGGATGAAAACCTGAAGACCATCGAAACCCTGCCCGACGATAATCCCTATTACAGTGGTTGGGGTAATGGCGGCTGGGCTGCTTTGGCCTACGCCATGGATCCAAAAAAAGCGGATGATATGCAAGTGCTGGCGCTGGTACCAACGGATGAGGTTGAAAAGGTAGCACGCGTCATTCAACCCACCCACCGCTGGCGGGGAAATTTTGCGGAGGTGGCTACCGATTTAGCCGAAACCAGCTTTGTGGCGCCCGATGGGGTGACAATACTCCCCAACACCTTTGATCTGGGCCGCTCCGTACAGTTGATGGGCGTAGTGCCTAATCAAAGCGCTCCCGTCTTCGTAACCCACGAAGACCCCAAAACCACTTATCGGTTTCGGGTAGACGAGCAAGGTCAATTGACCGATAGAACTAAATTCATTCCGCGCGGAGAATACAGCCACGTATCCGATGATGAGGGCAGGCTGTACCTGGCTGAGGGAGAAATACTGGTTTTGGATCAGGAAGGCAAGGAGATTCAGCGCATCGCGCTGGACGAAAGGGTGATCTCCATGACCTGGGGCGGAAAAGATCAGGAAGATTTATTCATCACGACGAGTACCTCTTTGTATCGGGTTGAGGGGCTACAATAGGTAAGCAGCAGTGGTAAAGCAATAAAAGACCTAGGTGTAATTTGAAGGTTTGCGAACGCCGTTTTTTTGTTGGTCTTATGCCTTGAATATACGGATTTAGCAGGAGTTTTTATTTCGTCCCACCAATTTTTTCCCTGAGAACCGGGTTGAAAAAGGGTGGGCTGGGTACAGAGAGTGGGTGCCGCTTGAAGACGATGACTGATAAAGGGGATACATTCGGCAGGTGAAATTTTTTCTATTAAGCAGGGTAGAATACTGCTTTTTGTCAAATTTTTTCCACTAACAAAGCACTTAGTTAAAGCTTTTTGATGATCAATGACTTAACTTGAACATTCTTCCCACTGTACAATACGCTGTGAAAGATCCCAAGCCATAATCGAATTCAAGCAAAAAATTAACTTTATAGTCCCCAATGCAGTACCTGGAAAACAGGCGTATCCGACTAAGTCGGACCTCCCCTCAGGTATTTTGACCCATTACGCTTCATTTGATATCAACCAAATTATTCCGATGGTGAACCAAATTCAAAATCCGTTCCTCTTTCTGCTACTGAGTATTTTCCTCTTTAGCGCCTGTCTGAATCGTCCGGCCACCTCCGAGCCTAAAGCACCGGAGATCAAAGGTATCTACGGGAATCCCCAACCGCTTTGGGATAAAGGGTACCGACTCGATGAAACAGGAATCAATGCCATCTTTGTACACAGCGGATCCATTCAAGCCGAAATGATGGAGCGGGCAAGATCAGAAGGCGTAAAAGTTTTTGCTGAATTTGCGACGCTTAACGGCAAGAACTACGTTGATGATCATCCGGAAGCCTGGGCGGTCAATGCCAAAGGGGAGCGGGTAGAAGCAGCTTCCTGGTTTATGGGGGTTTGTCCGACAGAACCGGGCTTTCGCCAATACCGCTTCGATCAGTTGAGGGAGCTGCTGGCCACCTATGATTTGGATGGGGTCTGGATGGATTATGTGCATTGGCACGCACAATTTGAAGAACCGGAACCCATCCTGCCCGAAACCTGCTTTTGTGATCACTGTTTGCAGCGCTTCTCGGAAGCGTATAAGCTACAAATACCTGCCGGAACCACGGCAGAAAAAGCAGCCTGGATTCTTACTCAAGAGGAAAGCCAGTGGCGGGATTGGAGATGCCAAATTATTCTGGAATGGGCGATTGAAATGAAAAAAATTATGCGTGAAATGCGGCCGAATGCGCTCCTGGGGCTGTATCATTGTCCCTGGACCGATGATGAGTTTGACGGAGCCAGACGACGTATCCTTGGCCTGGATTATGACTTATTGAAAGGGACGATCGACGTGTTTTCGCCGATGGTCTATCACGAGCGCATGGGACGCCCGCCCGCCTGGGTGGAGGAGAATATAGGCTGGTTTTGTGACCGCTTAGACCTGCAGGAAGGGGAATTCCCCAAAGTATGGCCCATTGTTCAGGCACATGATGCTCCGGGGGTAGTCTCAAAGGAAGACTTTCAGCTCGTCCTCGAGGGCGGACTATCCCACTGTTCGAGTGGTGTGATGATGTTTACGACCAGGGCAGTCGCAGAAAAAACAGAAAAACTTGAGGTCGTTAAAGAGGTATATAAAAATTAAGCGCAAATCCATTAAAGACGGATTTGATCCGGGAATCATGGCTACTATTTTCCTTTTTGGACTTGCGTTTGTGCTTGCATTTTTACCTCCTACACCCGCACCTGTTTTCCGCCTTTTTTAGCAGATTTATAGATGGCTTCAATAATGCGCATATCCTGCACACCCATTTCTCCATTGGCGATGACGGGGCTGCCCTCCAGGATATTTTTAGCGAAAGCATCCATCTGTACCGCCTGTTGATTATAATGGGGGAAATCCATTTTTTCATTTCGGATAAAGCCCTGAGCCGGTGCATATCCGTAGGATGGCTTTAGTCCATAATTGCCTTGCTCGGCAGACACTTCAATATAATCGTTGCGAGCAGCATAACTGGAGCAGAGCGTGGCGGCAATATCACCGGGGAATTCCAATGTGAAGACAATGGTTTCTTCCATGCCATCCATTTTATTGGGGAAAGTCCGGAAGCTATTGGCCGATACGCTAATCGGTTCCATACCCGTGGCATAGCGTGCGCCCTGAATGGCGTAAATACCCACATCCATCAGCGCACCGCCCCCCGCTAAATTTCGGTCAGTATACCGCCAATTACTCCCATGGACGCCGTAAAAAGACATTTCTGAACGGATCAATTTAATATCGCCCAGGGGCTTTTCCCGACCGATCCGCATTAATTCCTGATGGTAAGGATCGTACCGACAACGGTAGCCAATTTGTAGCAAAACCCCCGCCTTTTCACAGGCCTCAACGGCGGCCGCTGCTTTTTTAACCGATACGTCAAATGGTTTTTCACAGATCACATGCTTCCCCGCCCGGGCGGCACGAATCACGTAATCTCCGTGCATGCTATTGGGTAGCACCACGTAGACAATGTCAATATCCGGATTATCCGCAATCTGGTCGAAGTTTTCGTAATTATACACATTGGCTTTGGGGATGCCGTATTTGTCCATCCACTCCTTTTCCTTGGTGGGTGTCCCGGTGACCACCCCGGCCAGACGGCAATATGTCGTGTGTTCGAATGCGGGTGCCAGTTTAGTCGTCGCATAGGTACCCAAGCCGACCAGGGCAACGCCTAATTTTTTTTCTTCCGGGAATGCATTTTGGGCATAATTACCCAATAAAGAGAAGGCCGGTGCACCAACAAATGCGCCTACACTCAGCGCCGTTTTTTTGAGAAAGTCACGTCTTTTAAAAGAATGGTTTTGGTTTTGCATACAATTGAGCCTTGGTTATCGATTGGTTTAAGATAAAAAACATCCCTTAGAATCCATGAGGATATTTAAAAATGCCTTTAATAGCTTTCCGAAAAATCGGGGGCTTAATTAGTCAGGCAGGCCGCAGCGACAAAATGGCGTGCACCTCTAATTGGGTAGTAATTATTTTTGGGTTATTTTGATCACAATTCTACTTTTTAAACACTTACTGGAAAATGAACCGAATAAAAACCGCTACCGCTAAGCTCCTATCGCTACTCTTATTCCTCCTATTTTCGTCGGGGATTATGCTTACGGGGCAGTCGCAGAACCCCGACTGGGAAAATCCCGAAGTTTTCGCCGTCAATAAGTTGGCGCCCCATGCGCACTTTATTCCCTTTCAAGATCAGGCTGCTGCGCTTAGCTTTGATAAGCAAAAGTCGGAGCGGTACCGCTCGCTGAACGGCGACTGGGCCTTTAGCTTCTACACGAACCCGGATAAGACCCCTGCCGACTTTTTCCAGGTCAACTACAACATCAGCGATTGGACTACCATTCCGGTACCCTCTAACTGGCAATTGCAGGGCTTCGGAATGCCCATTTATGCCAATATAGCCATGCCTTTTGAAAGCAAGCCCCCTTTGGTGCCGCACGAAGGCAATGAAACGGGTCTGTACCGGCGCAGCTTCGACCTGCCCGCTTCCTGGCTGGAATCCAAAACACACATCGCCTTTGAAGGCGTACAGTCGGCCTTTTACCTGTGGGTAAACGGGCAGGAAGTCGGTTATAGCCAGGGTAGTATGACGACCGCCGAATTTGACATTAGCCCCTATGTCCAGGCGGGACAAAATATCATGGCCGTCAAAGTGATCCGCTGGTCGGATGGCAGCTACCTCGAGAATCAGGACTTCTGGCGACTGAGCGGTATTTACCGGGACGTTTATCTACTGCAAAAACCACAGACTTCCATTCGGGATTTCCAGGTGGTGACCGACCTGGATGCGCAATACCAGGATGCCACTTTTAAGCTGGATATTGAGCTGGAGAATGCAGCCGACGAATATGCCGGTCAGGTAGAATGTGCTCTATTGGATCCTGCCGGGAATGAAGTTTTCCGTAAGGAGCTCCCCTTGAGCCAGGCTAGGCTGGACTTGGAGCAAGCCATTTCTCAACCCAAAAAATGGACAAGCGAAACGCCCCAGCTGTATACCCTCCTGCTTAAGCTAAAGGCCGAAGATGGATCGGTCGAAAGCCTCAGTCACAAAGTGGGCTTCCGCGAAGTGGAAATCAAAAACGGGCAGGTCCTGATCAATGGAGTGGCCGTGCTCTTCAAGGGGGTGAACCGGCACGAGTTTGATCCGGATCATGGACGCACATTGACGGAAGCCAGTATGCTCGAGGACATCCTGCTCCTAAAACGCTACAACTTCAATGCCGTGCGTACGTCCCATTATCCGAACGACGTCCGCTGGTACGAGCTCTGCGATCAGTACGGTCTTTTCGTCATGGACGAAGCCAACCTGGAAAGTCATGACCTCTGGATGAACTACAACCAAAGCCCGGTCAAATACCCAGAATGGGAAGCCGCCATCGTGGCTCGCGGGCTCGATATGGCCGAACGCGATAAAAACTATGCTTCGGTGGTGTTCTGGTCCCTGGGGAATGAAGCGGGTTACGGCCCGAATATGGATGCGATGAGTGCCGCGATCCGATCCGTCGACAAAAGTGCGCGGCCCATCCATTATGAGAGTAGGGATCTGGGGGTAGGCATGAAAGAGGTGATGGAGGGCGGTCCGGTGTCCATGATTCGAGGTGGTTCCCAACTCATGGCTAATTTTGAAAAACCGAATAATCAGGACATTGGCTCGACCATGTACCCCATGCCCGACAAGGCCACGGATCTGGCCCTGGCCGACCTCGACCGACCATTCATTATCTGTGAGTATGCGCACGCCCAGGGCAATAGTACCGGCCACTTCCAATGGTTTTGGGATGTATTTGAAGCCAACCCCAGCATGCAAGGTGGTTTTATCTGGGACTGGGTGGATCAGGGTTTAACCAAAACGGAGGAGGACGGAGATACCTATTTCGCTTACGGTGGCGATTTTGGTGATACCATCGGCGACGCCAATTTCTGTATCAACGGGCTGGTCTTTCCGGATCGGAAACCCAAACCCGGCCTGGAAGAAGTCAAAAAGGTGCAGCAGTATGTCAAATTGAGGGCAAGTGATCCCAGGTCCGGAAAGATACAAGTTAGTAACCGCTACTATTATCAGACCCTGGATTTTGCCCAATTACACTGGACGCTGAGTGCTTCGGGAATTCCGCTGGAAACCGGGGTAGTGGAGCTTAATGGGATGGCTCCGGGCACGGATAAAGAGATCACTTTACCCATCAGCACTGCTAATTTTAAACCCGAAACGGATTACCACCTTACCCTAAGTGTACGATTGAAAGAAGACCTACCCTGGGCTAAAGCCGGCTTTGAGGTGGCTCGCGAACAGATCTTGCTACAGGAAGGGTCTCACCTAGAATCCATGGAGGCGAGCGGTAGTTCCATTGAGATGGTGGAAACAGCACAAGGCTTACGCTTCAGCAATACGGCTTTCAGTGTTCTTTTTAATGCAGAATCGGGTTTATTGGAGCAATACCAGGCAGGCGGCCAAACCGTTTTTGCGCAAGGGCCCCGTCCTAATTTATGGCGCGCTCCGACCGATAATGATCGGGGTAGTTCCTTCAATCCGCTGGAAAGTGCCCACGAGGCCGTATGGACCGAAATGGGTTTAAACCAGGCTCGCTGGAAGGTGAAATCACATTCCGTAGAGGAGCTAGCCCCCAATGAGATCCTGCTCACGGTGAAGGGAAAACTAGTGAGTGAAAAAATTGCCTTCCCCTACCAGGTCAGTTACACCTTGCTGGGAGATGGAAGTATTCAGGTAGCGTCGCAGCTCAAGCGTCGACCTTATTTTACCGGCTTTGGCGGTACGGCTTTTTGGGCCGGCCTCATCGGATTGCTCCTGTTTGGTGGGCTACTATTTTTGATTTGGTTTAAGGGTAAACGCCGGTGGGCAAAACTGCTACTGACTTTGGTGACCAGTATTTTCTTACTGCTCAGTATAGCCGGGCTGGCTTACGGTATACTCAATTATTTCCAGCAGGATCCATTGCCCAGAGTTGGGGTACAGTTCCAATTACCGGAGACCTTCCAGTCGGTACGGTGGTACGGGCGAGGGCCATTTGAGAACTATCCCGATCGCAAAACCGCTGCCTTGATGGGCATTCATAGCCAGACGGTAGAGGCACTGCACGTGCCTTACATCCGGCCCCAGGAGAATGGCAATCGATCGGACCTCAAGTGGTTGGAAATAAAACCAGCATCGGGTCCTGGTCTACGTATCGAAGGGGCACCGTTCCACTTTTCGGCCCACAACTACAGCCTGGACAATCTGAGTACCGCTAGCCATACCCATGACTTGCAAGACGCCGGTTTTGTGAGCCTCAACATCGATCACCAAACCGGCAGTGTGGGCGGGAATTCTTTCCGCTATAACTTTGTGGAGGACTATTTATTAAAAGATAAACGGTACGACTATTCCTTTTGGCTCCGGCCGGTGATGGAGGAATGATAGGAATATAGAGTTTGGTGTCACCCTGAAAACGGAGCAGCAGTATTTTGGGTGGGCTTAGGCACTATCTTTCCCTTTGGGGTTTATGGTCAGATAAAAAATAAAACTACCCAGGGCATAGAAAAGTAAATCCCACCAGTCTCTGATAAAATCTCTTGAAAGTAAGGGAAAAACGATTTCGGCAACCACCACAATGAAAAAAGTGGCGATAAAAATTTCTAATACGGATAGACTGAAGAAATGCTTTCTACCTAATAGATAGCGCCTTTCGATCATAAGCAGGGTAAGAATAATCGGCATCGCCAATAGGTTGTCCAGGTACCTGTCAAAGAGTGTGAAGTGAATATCCATCACCTTCTGCATCAATTGATGGATGATGAAAACCACCGTACAGAGAATAAATATCGGGGATCTTAATACGCTCATAAGCAGGGCAATATATTTAGGGGAGAAGCGCGTTTTTTAATCTATATCACTCAGAATGCAGCCAAAAAGGTAATGATCAGAACGATCAAGATAATCGGAGACATGGCCGTTAAAAAAAGTAAAGCCACTGCCTTCAGTATGCCCTTTATGATTTTGAGCCATAACGGATCATCAGCCACCGGCCGAAGCCATTCTCTCAGCGCTGTCCACTGATCAGCAAGATAATCTTTTAAATCACTCAAAAAAGGCTGTTCCTTCATTCCTGATAAATTTTGGTATCATCAATTGGGAAATCTACAATAGGAAGGGGGGGTATTTCAGCCCCCTAACCCCTGTCAGAGGAAAAATATAGAAAATTTTTATGATTTCTTACCATCCTAACGGATGTCTTAATAGATATTAAACAAAGCAGATGCTTAGGATTGATCAATCCGTCACTAACTTAATAATGCCCCCCCGATCTGCATCAATCAGCAGATAAAGGAACCCATCTGGCGATTGGGCGATATGCCGAATCCTACCTAAACTATTGGGAAATAAGACCTCCTGCTGTACCATCTCAGTGCCGTCCCAGGTTAATCTGATCAGCGATTGGTCCGCTAAAGTAGACATAAAATGATCTCCTGACCATGCGGAGTATACATTACCGGTATAGATTAGATGGGAAGAGGGGGCCACGGAAGGATCATAGTACATTAAGGGTTGTTCCATTCCTGATTTACTGGTTCCCTCGCCAATGCTTCGGCCGTTATAATCTCTGCCGTAAGTAATGACCGGCCAACCGTAATTTTTACCCGCACTCACCAGGTTGATTTCATCGCCCCCTCTCGCGCCATGCTCATTGATGAACAACTGATTGGAGCTTTTATCAAAGGCAATTCCCTGTGGATTGCGGTGACCATAGGAGTAGATCTCCGGTAATGCGGAAGGCTGACCCACGAATGGATTGTCCGTCGGTATGGAACCATCCAGGTTTAATCTGATAATCTTGCCCCAGTGTTTTGTTAAATCTTGCGGAAAAGACTGGCCCGGATTAGCCAGGCTACTAGCCGCGCCGTAGTTGCCAATCAATTGAATTTTCAAATGCCTGATCTGGCGGCTGGTCGTGCCTACCAAATGATTTTGGAGTTTGAACATCCCAATGGCTATGTGCAAAAGCTATATTCTGCCTACTTCCGTAAAAGCCTTTACGCTTCGCTCCAGGAAAAATTGGCCGATGTGACTTATTCGGGGCTACAAAGACGCTTTGCCATTAGAGGGGCTGTTGAATCCGACTATGTCGTGGATATGGACGGCCTCAAAGAGCCCTTTGGCGCGGAAGAGATTATTGGCCTGGCTCAGTTCCCCAATGCACTGGAACTAAGTGCCAATTTAAACCAAACCGCCTGGGTAAAACAATTCGAAACCTTCAATATTGATGGTCAATCCGTCAATTTATTTAATCAACTGTACTGCACCGATACGGATCGGGCGTATGATATCAATATCTCTGGTAGTGGATTACCCCCTATTCCCAGGGCCAGCATGGGCGCGGGACGGCCCGACAAAGCAGTCTACTTAGTGCAGGAAGGTGCTGCTCAACTCCTGGTGAACCGCAGCAGCCTGCCTGAGATTAATCAAGATTACGCCACGTTCGTTGCAGGGGTTGGTCAGCCGCAGATCCTGTATCTGGTGCCTCGCATTATCTACGCAGATTTTAGTAGAGCGGCCGAGCTGGCCCGATCGAAATATAATTATCTACTTATCCGGAAAAATTTCTTTACTAGTATTCGGGATGATGCTGATTTTCTAAACGGTCTCAATAATGCTACGGTTTGCTCCACTGGATTTGACCGTGAGGCCTGCTGTCAGGAGAACCCAGCTGTACAGGAGGCCTTGCATGGGGTCTTTCAAGCAGCCTATCTGGATGCGCCGGCTTGCGTTCGCTATACGCATCAATTGGCAGGTCTCAGTGAAGTCTGTAGCGCATTGAGAGGGCCGCTAAATCCACGTGAATTTTACCAGCCGATGACGACGAGCGGTAGTTATCCCGTC
>DATFKA010000174.1:0-5689 GCA_035268885.1 Saprospiraceae bacterium | reverse complement strand
ATAACTATGGGTTATGTAAGTAGGTTGCCTATATTGAGTCTGTAATAAGGTGCTGGCTTTTTTGGGCTAGTTCGAGGCGCAAAAATCGCGGATAGCCTAGCTATCCAAGGCTTTTTGGGGCGATTTCCTGTAATAAGCCTTTCAAATCCAGTGCCCTGGTGTACATATCTAATGATCCATCTGCTTTTTCAGGCCACTGTGCTTCGGGTTTATCCCAGTATAATTCGACGCCATTCTGGTCAGGATCATTTAGGTATAGAGCCTCTGAAACCCCGTGATCAGCAGCTCCCGTCAGCGGATAATCGGCTTTTTGCAGACGATCCAGGATAGTGGCCAGGTCTTTTCGCGTAGGGTAAAGAATGGCGGTATGAAACAGGCCAGCTCGGTTTTGGGGAGCCGGCGCTGCGCCCTTACTATACCAAGTATTCAGACCAATATGATGGTGGTAACCGCCGGCGGAGATGAAGGCCGCATCCGTGCCGTAGGTAGTCGTTACTTCAAAGCCCAGCAGACCGCAGTAGAAATCAAGTGATTTTTGTAGATCCGCTACTTTGAGGTGTACGTGCCCAATACGGGTTTTAGCAGGGACGGTGTAGTTATTGCTCATTACGATAAATTTTAGCGTAGGTATTAGCCTTTACGTGGTTCAATATTTTTGACGATTGTTGACCTAGCTGCTGCGTGATTTTTTGATGCAAATCCACTTGACCATAAGCGGCCGCCAAAGCAGCATAGGTATCTTTCACAGATAACAACAAATGCGCCATACCCGGATGAGCAATCGTCAGCGAAAGTTGGGACTGCTTCGTTTGCGTTACGCGTAACTGCGACTGAATGAAACCGTCAAAATCGGCCTGGTGATCATAGCCGCAGCTCGATTTTGCATAGCCTTTCGGCAAAAGCCCATCTATAATAGAGCCTAATTGGATATCAAAATCATAAAGGACAATCCGGGTCTGCCCCTTACCTACCCGCAGCACTTCGTCCAGCAGGCCCTGCGATTGCGCATAATACCAGGAACCCGCAAAAGTAATCAGCTCAAAATACCCATCCGGGAATGCTAACCGGCACCCATCAAAATACTGGTATCCGACCTGCGGATGGGGTATAGACTGCGCCAACATCGCTTTACTCGGGTCCACCGCCATGACGCTTTCGCAAAACTGGGTCAAAGCCAGGGCCGAATGCCCCGTACCACAACCGATATCCAGTCCTCTTATCCAGCGCTGATTACCAAGCGTTTTTCGCAAAATAGACTCGTGTAATGCAGGTCGGTAAGCCGCGTAGTGATAAGCCGTTATCTGATCGTATTCATCGTGCATACCTTAAGTCGAATATTCCCGTATTTATTCAATCTTCCTTCCCTGAGTGGTAAAAGACACCCCCTGCTTCCCTTGCATAGAATTCATGACCCCCTCAAAAAGCGGTTCGGAACAATTGAGAGGAATGCTCCAATCAAAAAGAAAATTGGAACCCGTCCCTCCTTCAATGTCGTCCTGCGCGATAACAATTTCGAGCGTTTCCATAGGCTTAACAAAAATAGGATAATCAAAATAGGTTCTTATCCTTTCCCCACTTGTGTCATAATAATCGGCACGCGTCAGGTAAATAGTATCCGACTCACTAACATTCCGGATACTAATCATTCCAGTTAGATTATATTTCTTTTTTTGGGTGAAACTGTACATCTGGGAATAAACGGATAAGTAGGACTGCCCGTATATCAGGGAATCCGTATCAGGTAAATCAACAGCTCTTTTTGACCAGTTTTCCTCATCAATATCGGTTATCGGAAACTGCGAGGTACAAGCGCCAAAAAGTATAAAGAGCACAAAAAAAATTGGTATTCTCCGCATGGATTATCATTTAAGTAATTCCAAGCAAAAGGGAATAACCTTTCACTTTAGCCTTACATCCAAATACACCGAATGCCTACCATAAGTTTCATAAAAAGGCTTAAAAACCACCCCGTCGATAGTAAAGGTCAACTTTTCGGGATCACCATCGATCCACTTCCCCAGTTTTTTGGCCTTGAGCCTAATCTGACGCCAATCGTCCCGGGGCTCGGACTCCTGCGCCGCCAATAAGATCGGACCGTAGAACAGGCTGGCAATATTCTGCTGATCCATCACCGGTTCCAAATGAAATTCGAAAGGCATTTGTAGTTCTATTATATCGCCTTCTTTCCAGTCACGACTCAGCGTCAGGTAAGTCCCCGGTTCTGCTTTCACCTTTTCAATATTACCATTTATTTTCACCTCAAACCCGGCGGTAGCCCAGCGGGGTACGCGCACTTTGAGGTCAAAGGTTCCATTACCACTGATCCTCAGCTGAGTACGGTCCTCCTTGGGAAAGGCCGTCGTCTGGCTGATTTTGATATTTTTCTCTGACCAATCCAGGACAGAAGGAATAAAAAGGTTTACGTATAGGGCCTGCTTATCCGCCCTTTTAAAATAGATGGCATTCTGAAGCTTGGTGCTACTTTCCAGGGCGGTACCATTGCAGCAGGTAAAGCCTCCCATTTCGGCATTACCAAATCGTTTAACAGAACCGGGGCGTAGGGGTACGTGATAGGTATTCGCCGGACTATCCTCCGCAACGGAGGCCAAAATATGGTTGTAGAGGCTCCGCTCGTAATAATCCATCAACTCCGCGCGCTGATCAAAAAGAAAAAGATTTTTGGTCACCTTCAGCATATTGTAAGTCGCGCAAGTCTCATTCTGCCCGCCCGCCGAGAAACCATGGGTATAGAGCGTGGCAGGTTCGGTGGTAAAACACTCGGCATTGGCAGGGTTACGAGCCCCGGCGACGCCGCCAATGCTGTACATGTAATCGTTGGTGGCTTTGGTCCAGAAATTATCCGCTATGTGATAATATTCGGATCGGTCAGACACCCGATACATCTCGATAGCACCCATGATTTGTGGGATGTGCTGATTAGCGTGTAAGCCACGGAACATATCTACGTTTTTGGCCAGACCGTGGGAATGCTCCGCATCGCCATAAAACATTTTGATATTATCAAAGAGCTGGGCCGTTTCCAGATACCTCTCTTTACCCGTCAGGCGGTACAAACGGGCCATAGCTTCGTTCATGCCTCCGTACTCACCGGCGATGTACCGGTTCCACATATTAATCAGGGTCGCTTGTGGCACCTGACTTAAGCGGGCGTGTACCCAGTCCCCCATACCTTCGACGATGTGCAGGGCTTTTTCATTACCGCTGACCTCGTAAATATCCATTAGGCCTGCCAGAATTTTGTGTAAGGTGTAATACGGTGCCCATATCTTGGCATCGTCGCGGCCATACCTGGCACCGTTCTCCAGCATAATAAATTGATCGGGCGGGTAAGCACTGATGAAGCCTTTACCCCAAAGCCAGTAATCGGTACGGATACCTTCTTCGCTTAAATCGGAATCAAAATCGACCTTACCGGGTCCCGGTGGCACCTCAGAGGGATCAGATATAAAGTCACCGCCACCGGCCGGTACTTGCCCAGAAAGTTGAGACAGGTCATACAGCGTATTCACCATATAAGTCATCTTTTGCGCGAAATCAGCCTGCAGCTCCTCATCGTAGGTGGTGCTGGCATAAGCCTGGGCGATCGCCGTGAGGTAGTGGCCGGTAGCGTGGCCCCGCAGCTTGGTCTCCTGGCTGTCCCAGCCTTTCAGCGCCTGAGCACCAGCGGGTTGTTCCTGGCCAAAGGCATTACGGAACATATACAGGAAATCGTCCGGATTAGTCTCGGCCAGTCCGGTAATAAATTTATCCCGGTTTTCAATAAATTTGGTGGGCTCATTTTGGGGCTTAGGCGCCAGCGATACCTGCCCCAGCGCAAAGGGTTCCAGTTGCTGTTTTGGGGTGGCCGCTGCGGGTGCTGCTTCAACTCTGACGGTTGCTTTAGGTTGGAAATTGGTTCCCGGTACCCGGCCCCTTATCGTGTAGGTACCCGGAGATTCGACGGGACTATTATCCTCGGGGGCGGGCCACAAAACCCTTACTTTTGGCCCCTTTATTTTTTTGCGATAAACGCCAGACAGATAGCGGGGTAAGCGTGGAAGATGCCCCACTACCGTTTCCACCTCAATATCCGAGACACTTTTCAGAAAAGGGTTGTAAAGTTGAGGGGTTGATTCGGGAAATGTAATGAAATCTTCCTCATCTCCACTACGGGTCCGGACGGTAGCCTCCTCTACCTTCATAGCATTATTATGGATACGAGCTACCTGTTGCTCGTTGAGCGGGATGCGATACAGGCGCAGGTCGTGGATTTTGGCATTCAGGAAGTCGGTATTCGCCCCCAGGGCTTTTCCAACGAGCAATTGGTTGTCTTCACCATTGGAACTAAATACTTCCGCTAATTGGATGTTTACCCCTTTGGTCTCCGCCACCAATTGGCCATTTAAGAAAGTACTTAGGGTTTTAGCGGGAACGTTTATCACGACGGCCAGATGTTGCCAGCGGTAAACGGATACTTCCGTCGAACTAGCCGAATAGGACCTGGATTGAGCTTGAATCTGAGCCAGGTAAGCTAGCTGACTTAGGGTCCCCGATGGCGCCACAAAGAAATGCGATTGGCCGTTTTGGCCAAAATCAAAGAAGCGCTGTCCCACTCGATCCGCGCGCAGGTATACCCAGGCACAAAGGCTAATCGACTCCTCCCCCACTACAGCTGCTCCGGGAATAGACAAATAGCTTTTGCCTCCTTCCGGAAAAGAAAGCACTTTCCCGAACTGCTCATCTTCCACAAATGCAAATTCAGTGCCCTGTATACTGGCCTGCCAATTATTCCGCGACCCGTCTTCAAGGTCACCGGCCAGGGTGTAGCGGGCGATCAGACCGGTCTCTCCAATACCGTCCAGGATTTGATCGCCACTTTGGGCGAAAGCCGTCATGGAAAAAACCATCATAAAGAAACCAATTATGCCTGGGAAAAACTGCTGCTGTTTCATCGATAAGTCTTTTAATGCGTTTTGAAGTAATCTGTTGAAAATATCTATTTATCGTAGGATTTGAATCCTTCCAGGTGTTCAGCCGCTTCCTGCAAATCCATAATCAAGAATCCAAAACCCACACCGGCTTCCTGATCCGCTTTACCAATCTGAAAAGCCAGGTACCGACCATCATCCGAGACCACTCCCTGATTCGCCTTATATCCTCTGTAATTTGTAAAATAGGTAAGACGCTGCATTTCGCCGGAGCCATCCAACTTCAATTTGTACAGATCAAGTAGCGGCCAGGCGGTTTTATCACTGGGGGCATGTTCTACGCAGGTATATTTCCCGTCGGGGAAAATCCCTTCCGCCTCATCGTAACAGCAGGGAGATTCCGTCAATCGCCGCAGATCGCCGGTTTCACTATCGACCATGTAGACATCGGTGTTATTGCCATCATTAATGGTATAGGCCGTAAAAGTCACTTTTACGTCTTCGGGTGGAACCAGGTTTTGGGTTTCCAGACTAGAATGTCCCAGCTTAAAAGGCAACTGCCTGGAATCAAAGATCGTCCGCTGATTGCTTAATTTTGGAACGCCGTCTTCGTAAACGATTTCGGCCATCAATATCTTAGCCCGGTTCTTCCCCAGTTCTGGCAGTTGACGGTCCCGGTGGGTCCAGGAAATGCGTAGTCGGCTTCTCGACACCGCCGGTCCTTCGGCGCAAAGGGTATTTAACGGCACCGGAGCCTTTTT
>DATFKA010000173.1:0-80555 GCA_035268885.1 Saprospiraceae bacterium | reverse complement strand
GCCCAAAAAAGCCAGCACCTTATTACAAACTCAATATGGGCAACCTACTTATGATCTACCCTAAAATTAAATTCCTTTTAGTTGGCCAGTTTGATTAAGCGCTTGGTAAACACTTCTCCTTTTTCGTTTACCAACTGTATCAGTAACAATCCCGCCGGGTAGTCTGCCACGTTGATTTGATGAGGCACATCCGCCATCAGGTTCACTTCATTCTGCTGGTAAATTCGACCAAACTCATCCCTTACCAAAATCTGGTGAATACCAGACTTATTCAGACTTACCGTTGCGTAATTCACCGTCGGATTCGGCATAATACGTACTTCCGGTTTGGCTTTGGACTCCATACGAACCTGCTGTGGCTGGCTCCTACCCGCTTCCGCTTCGTCAATCAAACCGTATACCACGTATTTATTCTCTCCCGGAAGCGGAGCGGTATCCTGGTATTGATAGCTCGTACTACCCGCTTTCGCCAGCACTTTTGCTATCACCTGCGTGTCTTTGGCATCCTCGCGGACAACTACGTATTCCTGATAAGTAACCTTAGCATCTACCTTCCATTGTACCATAACCGCTCGGTTGTCTTTTACGATCAGGCGGACTACAATCGGGCCAACATTCTGCATACAAGGATTCGTAATGGTTTGGCTGCGTCGGACCAATCCAAAGCAAGACTCCCCGTTTTCGTCAAAGCGTTCCCAGATCGTAGTAAGCGTAAAATCACCGATACCAACAAGACTGAAAGTGACGGGCGTCAAACCATTGGAGCTGGCACTGGCAATTACATTTCCGGCAGCATCCGTGATTCGCCAATCGATCTGGTCACAATCGGTGGCAGCCGCCGGAGTAAAGGTAACCATAGGTCCATTGTCGCTATCACAATCAAAACTTACCGTATAGCCCTGCTGTATTACATTTAGAAATTCATCTTCTGCGCCACAGCAGTCCTCCGGTGGACAATCAATACCCAGGTCAAACCTCTGGCGAGCGGTAAAACAAGGCCTTCCATTCGCATCGTAGCGCGTCGCTATGAATTCAACAATGTAACCGCCGTTACCTAATAATGGCAGGCTAATCAACTGATCTCCCGTACCGGAACCCGTCAACAATAGCTGCTGACTGGCCACATCGTAGATATTGAAGGTTACAGTATCGCATTCGCTCAGTCGGGTCGCAAAACTGATCAGCCCCTGTTCGCAGTCCACTTTCACCTGATAGCCCTCATTAAATAGCTTTCTCCATTCCTCTTCATCTCCACACTCACACCCCTCACAATCGGGGATCGTCAGGCTAAGTCCTCCCATGTGACAACACCAGTCATCCGATCCAAAGAGTACAAGTTTAAATGGAATCTGTGTGCCGGCTACCAGTCCCGAACTTCCACCGGAGATCGTCACAGAGCCACTATAACTGTTACCGGCTGGAATGGCCTGATTCACCATAGAAGGTGTAAACATCACCGTAGAATCGTGTACCTCAAAATAGAAGTACTGTACATTTTGTCCCGAAGTATTGTGGATCGTATAGTTAAAGGTAACCGTACCGTCTTCATTGCAGACTGCTTCACCTATATCCACGAAAGCACAAGGATTACAATTGAACTGAAGGGTATCGGAGCAAACAATCTTATCCCCCCGCATCCAGTGTACCACGACTTCCTGAGGCAATTGATTGATACTATTGATACTGTCCAGGCAAAACTGCATATCACTCAGCGTTCCCGTGGGAATGAAGCCACCCCCGGCAGGTCGCCAATTGATGAACTGCCCATTCGCAGAAAGCGTACCGTTCCAGGTGTTTCCGCCGTTGTGACTGCCGAATACAACCCCAGGGGTAATCACCTCGGTCATGACACTGGTGAAGTAATCCGGACAAAAATCGTTCGTCAGGGCTAATTCATAACAACAATCAGTACTGCCATCTTCACTGGAACTAATGGCTCGGACGCTCACCTGACTACAGGGGTCTGGTGGCAGGATAGTAATACAATGTTCATAGGAACAACAAACCTCGCCTTCTGAAATATACTTTACCGTAAAGCAAACCTCCGTGGGCTCCGTCACTGGATTCAATAAGTTGATATTGGTGGTCACGGGGCCATAACTACCGCCGTCGGGAATAGGATTGAAAAACAAATTAAAAGTAGCGGGAGTAATGGTAGTGCCTACCGGCGTAATATCAGTGATGAGTACCGAGGTGACCGGTAATCCGGAATTATTGACCAACTCAAAAGTGTAAGGAATACCCTGCGTGGGATCGCAGGAATAGCCCACCGTGTCCCGCACAATTTCGCCACAAAGGCTGGGACAATCAAAAAGGTAATCATTATTCACTCCGGGCAGATACCCCGAGGAAGTATTTCCAATAATTTGGGGGGTAAGACTAAAGGCACCCAGGGACGGGTAACCCGTCACTTTGTAATCAAACCCGGCCAGAGTTCCGGTAAGCCCAATGGTATCAGCAGCGGTCAGATTAAAGCAATAATTACTACCCGAGCTTAAAGTGGGGCTGTTTAATGTATTAACCACCACCCCATTCTGAATAATTTCCAGAACCAGGTCCAGGTTAGGGGTATTTCCGTTGGGCAAGGTGTAATCAATACAAATCTGGCCGGGAATACCACAGGTATCCGACCGCTCCTGATTAATGCGAATGGACCCTTCATCTCCGGGTGCCCCTTCACAACTAATACAAAGATTATCAAGATAGGTATAACTCCAGTGTCCGCCCGCCCAACAGTCTCTATTGACAAACTCAACGATGATGGTATCTCCCATCAAAGAAGAGAGATCTGCGGTAACGCAGGTCCAGTCTTTCCATCTACGATTTGCATTGGGATCATTAGGGATTAATAAAGGGTTATCAGAACTGATGCGATTTGAGCTATTGCCCAAATTAACCAAACTGTTATAATTGGTATTATTATCCGCTGCATCAAGGATATTCACTTCAAAAAAAGGAAGCGCTGCTCCGTGTCCGGCGGGATTATCCGTTACCAAGGCATAACTAAAGGATAGTACAGAAGTAGCGGGGGTTACCACAATCTTTTTAGCAACGGATTCAAGCCCCCATCTTGGGTTAGCATTTCCTAGACGAAGAGAGTTATTATTACTTGATGGAAATGACCAGACCTGGTTCAGGGCCGCAAAATACGGATCCGAGCCGGGTGAAATGACTTGATGGTGTACCTGATCGCTATGCGGCCCTCCCGAGTTGAATGACCCCGTATTGAGTCTATTCGTTCCCGAAACAGATCCCGTTTCTCCTTCCCAATAAAAGCTCCAGTCGGCAATATTAATATCTCCGCTTTCGAAGGTTCCATTGGCGCATAAATCCTGAAGACCTGAAGTGCTCTTTAGTGTAGTGTAAAATTTTTGTCGACTACGGTAAGAAGTAATTCGGTTATCAAGGTATTCACCAAAGGATTGCTGTAGCTCATTTTGTTTTACCTCCTGAGATATACTATTGTATTCCGCTCTTACCTTTTCGACAAAATCCGGTGGTAAATCCTGTGCAGATACGGGTACTGCAATGGTAGCAAAGGTAAAGAGCAAGAAAAAAGTAAAGAGTAAAGGAAAGGTCTTCATAATCTTGAATTTAGGTTTGAAAAATAAATTACCAATCACGAATAGGGTGTCTTATCAGAGGAGTCGTAAAGAGATGAGGCTAGAGATTAAGATATAATCAATGCAGAATAACTTTTTTAAAAGTATTCCTCAGATTATCTTTTTACCAATCGGAATGACTGCGCTACGAAGTGGTAGAGGCACCCCAATCAATCGAAGCATATATCTAAAAAGAAAAAAGTTGAAGTGCCTTTTGCTGGGATAGTCCCGAGTGGATGTCAATCAGGATAGATCGTCAAACATTCCAATCACGCCGGGGAGTCAGCGAGCGGGGTTAATAGTCTGACTTCACAAATTTGTGATACACTGCATATAAAATAAGCATAAAAACCAGAATAAACAAGAGGTGAAGCCATGGCACCCTTAACCCTTGATGATCAAGGGTTAAGGGTGTGAAATCACCAAAATGCACAAAAGCTGCCCAATAATAGGGATGTAAATATCGGCTTTGTTCTTGTCTGGATAAGTAAGTCAGTTTGGCCTTGCGTAGGGCTGTATGCTTAGGCTGCCCTCCGGCTAAATACTGGTAGTAGTATTTCATGATCTCCGCAGTGCTTTTATCGGAAACCGACCAGTAACTTAAAGTCAGACTAGGTGCGCCGGAAATCGCAAAGCCCCGGGCCAGACTCATGACACCTTCGCCACGTCGAAATGTACCGACGCCCGTCTCGCAAGCACTGAGTACTACCATGTCCGCCACCAAGGGTAAATTATACAATTCGTGTACGTACAGATGATCATCCGAAAAAAAGATACGACTACGGGCACCCTCCGTATCATCGACACAAGCGTGGGTCGCCAGGTGCAATATCTTGGCGTTTCCGGCTTGCGCCATAAAGTAAGCTTTGGTCGCTGCCATCCCATTTTTAACCTTACCATTCAATATCTGACTCAGCGCCTCTACTTCCCGGTCGTTTTCTGACAAAGGCCCCAAAGAACCGCGTGTACAAGTCCGGCTTTCTGTGGTCAAACCAACTTCGTCAAAAGAAGGTGCCAATCCCAAAAAAGATAAACTGCCCTGTGATGCTTCTTGTTTTACCTGCTGCTGCCAGGTGCTGGCCGAAAAAGCATAGCTCACTTCAAAAGTGCGAAGCAGGTAGGGTGCGTCTGCCGTGCTGAAAGACCGCTCCAAAGATTTTTCCGAAAGGAGTACTTCAAAAGGCAACGCGGACAGGGCACCGTCCGGAATGATGATTAGCTCCGTGGGAAGAGACGCTACCTGAGAAAATAAAGGCTGCAAAAGCCGAGTATATAGATCGTGACTCTGCGCCGAAAATTCAGACCAAATACCATCCGGCTGATTAAGAAGACTCCGAAAGTGATTGACCTGCTCCGACAAATTGGTACTGGCAAAAGTATGGATATACGTTTTCCCCTGCGTAAGGAATAGAGCATAAACCTTTTGGTCCCCTACGAAATAATGCAGCAAGCCCTGAGCATCACTCAGTAAGTTCTCGGAAGAGCCCGCTGTGGTGACGAGTTCTGAGAACGGCATACTGGCATACTGATCACTCAATGCACTTTTTAGAACCCGCTGCGCCTCTAAATAGTCGATTTTAGCATCTAGCATGGCAATCCGACGCTCTTCTTTACGATCTTCATTTTCCAGGAGTTGACGTTGCCTTTCGGCAAAAACTACCCGTCGCTCATTAATTTTTGTTTCCAGTTGATCTCTCCCCGGAAAATCTACGGCGCGTTGTTGTTCCAGCAGCGACTCCATCAGGACAAGTGCTTTACCACGCTCCATAAGCTGAAAAATCTGCTCTTCCTGCCCCGAAAAATGGTCTAATTCTAATGCAATGTACAAAGCTTCCAGGTAGTGTTCCAGTAGTGGATAGAGCTTTTCCTGCCATATCAACTTACTACCCTGTCCGATTAAATCACCCCGCTTGTCGTACATAAATTCAGTGGCCCGTTCGAAGGCAGCTAAAGCAATCAGTAATCTTTCAGGATCCCGATCACGCCGAAACCAGGCCAAAAACAACTGTCCCTTGAAATCCAGGTCTTTAATCAGGTCGGCGTAGTTGGTCGTCAATACCGCAGTGCTCACATCCGGATTTTCTGAAAAGGTATCACTTACAAAAGCAGAATCCGCCGCCTGCAAAGCCTTTTGATAATATTCCGCTGCCTGCTGAAAATCCCCCATTTCCTGGTAGACTTCTCCCAGGTTGTGATAGGTATAATTGACGTCTTTGGAAAGTTTACCTTTACTTTTTAATCTCAACTGGAGTACTTGCTGATAACGTTCAAGTGCCGAAGTATACTCCTTAAAGTGTCGGTGTATCACGCCAAAATATTCGTAGATGATGTCTAATTCCGAGGTATTTTGCGCTTTTTGTTTTTGGATAAGTACGGATTGTAGTAATTCATTTGCTTCTTTATATTGTACTAGATCAATTAGAATCTCCGCCTGATTGATAAGCACCGAGGAGTAATTAGCCGCATCCGTATGCTGACCAAGTTCGAAAATCCGGGCCGCCCTTTGATAATACTGAAGTGCTTCGGTTTTAGGTCGTTTTTCAACCGCCGCGGCAGATCGATAAAGGTTGGCCAGGCTTAAGGCCTGTGGGGCCATACTTTGCCGACCGTAAATCAAGGCCAAATCAAAGTATAGAGCAGACAATTCATACTCTTCCAGAAAGCTGTAGGTCTGCCCCAAACGACGATAACAATTCGACACCATTTCGTTTTGATCAATGGCCTGGTAAAAGGAAAGGCTCTGGCGGTAAGCTTCTAAAGCCAACTCCTCACTATCATTATAATAATGGGTTAAGCCCAGTATGTACCAACTATGGGCAGTCTCAGGATGCGCTTCGGGAAATACCTCTTGTCGGAGCTTTAATCCTTTATTCAGTAATTCCAGCGCCTGTCCGTAGTCATCATCCAGGTAAGCGTCAATTCCATATCGATGGTACAGGAAGGCTGGGATAGGGTGCGACTCTCCAAATTTTTTTTCCGCTATATCTAGCAGTTCCTGACGAACTTTTCTTAAATCTGCTTCCGCAAATTCTGCCCAGAAAGCCTCCAGGCGCCGACTGGCAAGCGTCCTAAAATCATCGGTGCCATGTTGGCCCGCCAGGGAGTCCAGCATATTAATGGCGATTCGCTTCTGACCGGTCGTTAGAATCTGGGCCGTCAGCGGTCCAATGCCCTGCCAGAGCAGGAACAAGCAGACAAGCACCATTTTTAGAGGGCTGTGTCTACCTTCCACCTTGTTTAATAATTTTTCCCGCATATATGTATTTTGCACTCCTTACCTGATAATAGTAAATCCCATCCGGTCGATTTTTTAGTGAATAGGGCAAACGATGTAGCCCCTCCCCCCTTTTGAGTTTCATTTGGTCTATCAGTCGGCCCTGAGCATCAAAAATAGTGATCCGTAAGTCCTGACTTTCTTGCAAATCAAACGCAAAAGACAGCTCTCCGGTATTCGGATTAGGCATTACCTTCACCTCCAGCCATTCCCTTGCTCGATTTCTTTCTTTCGTATTCGTTACAATAGGGATACAAGCTTGCATCGTATAGGTGCAGGTTTCGGCAGGCAATTCTTCCAGTATCCGGTCCAGTACCGGCTTCCAGAATAAGCCATTGGGGTCATCCAGAGGCAATTGGGAACCTACCTGGGTAGTCAGATTTTGTAAAGCAGAAAGGGCCGTTGCACTGGAAACACCCGGTTTTTGCTCGTAAATATAAGCTAATATACCACTTATGTAGCCAGCGGAGATGGAAGTCCCCTTCACATTGGCATAAGGGCTGGTATCATACAGGGCTGCTCCGCTGGTTGCCAAATCAACGTTGGGTCCGAAATTGGAATACGGCGCCAGTGACAATCCAAAATCAATCGGATTAATAGAATTAATGGTCAATACTGTACTGAGACTATCCCGTAAATTTGAAAAATAGTGCGGCACAATCGAAATATCCAGACTATCATTACCCGCTGAGGTGACGACGGTCGGAACACAATTACCCGGGGCTACCGTATTTAATGCTGCCGCCAAAATATCTTGATAGCCACCGTAACCCCCCATACTGTAATTAATGATCTGTGCGCCGTGCCTTACGGCAAAAATAGTGGCGCAGGTGACATTAAATACAGTAATGGTCTCCTTGCGGTCCATTACCTTCAAAGGCATAATTTGAATCTTAGGTGCTAGCGATCCTCCCAAGGATTCAGCAGCATAAATAATAGCCCGCCCAACAAAATCACCGTGAGGATTTACCGGGCTGGGGTCACTATCCTGATCACCAAAGTCGTAACCTATCTTTGCTCCCGTAATACATACTTTACAGCTATCCGTAGACATGGGTTCCGGCTCTGGATTTTGCCAAAGGTACCCCTGAACGTCCGGATGGGTAAAGTCAAAACCCGTATCAATCAGCGCAATGATCACCGAATCCCCATTTGTAGTAGCCACTTCCGATACCGCAGGCATATACCTGCTTCTACCAGGCTCTTCCCGATTGGGAAGATCACCTTTCCTGGCTATAGTTTCTTCTTCCATAACGGTATTCCAGCCCACCGTCTCTACTCCGGCATTGTCTTCCGATCCGGCTTTCTTTTTCTTTTCTTCCGGATCAATAATCGGATTACCATTTGCATCGTACAGGGTGTCTGGTAACATAATTAAATCGATTAAGCACATACAACTGTCCAGACGACTAGCCTGCAGCGACTTAATGTAACTCGACTTCTCCGCTTCGGTGGTATTGTTTCGGTATTTAACGACCAACTGATTCGGTATGTACCAGGCGCCGGTAGGATCCTGCACATAAGTCCCTACTTTTACCGGAAGGACATAACAGACCTCAGAGTCCATCGGCTGAATCTGACAGTAATAAATTCCCGTAGTCTTAGGGTTTAATGCGGGTATGGTATAACATTCTGTATTTCCATTCGGAATAATCAATTGGCCCTCCGGGTTATACCATTGATAGCTGTATGGGCCACCCAGGGGCAGGCGTTCCGAATCGATACAAATGCTTAGCGCACTATCCGGATAGTAATAATAATCATCAAGGGCCAATGTATCCTGTCGCTGACAGGCAAAAATGGATACGGGCGCCGCATTCGACAATTGGGCAGTCGTACCAGCCGAAAAAACTTCTACTTGACCGGCTATAGAAAACCCCGAAGCAATCGCGTCGTTTTCGAGTTTTGCCCGCAGGGCGTAAGTTCCCGGGGCCAAGCCCAACCGTGCCCGGAAACGAGCAGGCGCTGGCGGCGGATTCTGGTAGGAAAAGGGCTCGCTTACGGCTAATACCCTACTCGCCTGCAGGTCAACTAATTCAAGTTGTAGACGATCATCTCCTTTAAAACTTACATCCAGCTGAATTTCGGCATCCGCATTCAGACAAAAATAACGCTCAAAGATAAAGGGATCATCGGGTCCATTTTGACAGGACAGACGTCCCCCGAGACCGGCATCCACAGGAGATATAGCCCGGACGCCTTCCTGATTTACCCAGGAGATGTCGTTCGCATTATTAAAATTGACCAGGTAGGCCCGGCTGGATAAGGAAGCGCTTTCTGCATCGGTGCAATTAGATAGAGCAGGCCGATTACTTAGTGTCCAATAAGGATCGACCACTCCGGAACCAGGTTCCAGAAGCGTACCCGCCTGGCTAAGGCCCGTCCCCAGGTTGATAGATGATCGTAGTTGGTCACTACAACGAATTTCCATGGATTGGCCAAAAAGGTTAATGGGTATAATAACCAGAGCAAGTATCAGGTATTTTAGAAAAATCCTCATGAAGTAGATGTTTTGTTTGTTAGTAGATGGAAAGAATTCCCATCATATAATCGCCTTCGGTCCGAGCTTCGATAAAAACGGATATATTTCCGAGTAAATAAGTACAGCGCTCGATAGAATTGTAAAATATTCCTTTATTTTAGGAAAAAAACAGCAGAAGCCCGTTATAAACGCTAAGAATAATTCACATACTAATGACAGCAAGCAAAAGCAACCAGGATGACAAGATTATCCAGTTCTTTCGAAGCGGCCAGCCCCGAAAGAGGGAGCAGGCCTTTCAGATGCTATACCAACCCCTGTACCGCAAAGCAGTAGGTTTCCTGATCAATCAGGGTGCCTCGGAAGAGCAAGCAAAAACGGCCTACCATATTGCTTTGATGCGGCTGGAGCAGAAAGTAAGCCAGGCTGACTTTGAATTAAGTAGTAAGCTATCTTCCTTTTTGATGGGTATTTTACGCCTGGTATGGCTGGAAGAACGAAAAAAAGTATTTCAATACAGCGATATTGAGCAAACGCCTGCCGGTCATTTTGCTATGGAGGAAGCGCCTATGGAGGAGAATGAAACCGAGCGCCTACACCGACTATTGCAGCAATGTCTGGAACAGTTGGGCCTGGAGTGCAAACGCATTCTATTCTATAAATACTGGCTCAACTTAAACATGAAGCAAATTGCAGAACGCATGGGGTTTTCCGGAGAGAATGCGCATTACTCCGCCGCTAATAAAAAAAATCGTTGTATGAAGAAGCTAGTTGCTGAGTGCCAGGAATCTTAACCTTTTATTAATTCCCATTAATATGGAAAACTTCGACCAAAATTTTGAATTAATCCAGGAATATATCGACGGTAATCTACCCGCCGAACAGCGCACTCAAGTGGAGGAACGACTAGAAAAAGATCCTGATTTTGCCCGCCTCTACCAGCGCAGTAAAATGACCATCCAGGTCATCAAGCAGGAGGCTGAACAATCCACCATGGCTTTTTTAGATGGTTTACACGAAAAAGAAATAGGACAGGCATCCCAGGAAAAAGGTGCTGCTAAGGTTCGGCAAATGCCGCTACGACGGATTCTCTCCATTGCGGCCGT
The DNA here is from genome assembly GCA_035268885.1 of Saprospiraceae bacterium. GTDB lineage: Bacteria > Bacteroidota > Bacteroidia > Chitinophagales > Saprospiraceae > DATFKA01. The sequence continues at coordinate 70,094 of DATFKA010000173.1, read as the reverse complement.
CCTGGCACTGCTGATCACCGCAGGTATTTGGCTTTTTCTTCCTCAAAACGAAAGCCTGACCGCCTTTGAAAATTATTACGAAAGGCCTGCTTTTGATATGCAGCGCGGAGCGGAGGGCGACCCCCTGCTCAGCGAAATTGCGCGTGTCTATAATGCCGAAGACTATATGGCTACCCTGGAAAAAATAAATACCTACGAAAATATAGAAGATACCGAAATCGCACTGAAACGCTATAAAGCCATCGCTCTTATAGAAACCAATCGGATAAAAGAAGCCCAGGATTTACTGGAAAGTCTAAAGGGAGACGGGGAACAGCCGGACGAGATTTACTGGCTAAGTGCAATGGCCAACTTAAAAGCGGATAATCAGACGGCGGCTATTGATGATTTAAAAGCTTTGCTGAGTGGTGATTTTCCGGTGACGGAGGCCCGGAAAAGGAAAGTGAATGAACTACTGACATTGCTACAATAATCCTTTAATCACGGAGCAACTTTTGTTTTTGGGTATTGAACTCCTCTTCGGTCAATAGGCCTTTCTCTTTTAATTCTCCAAGCGCCATGATCTGATCCAGCAAATCATTCGTTGGAAAGGGCTCCTCACCGCTCACCGCTCTATTTTCCTCTTTACCGGGTGTACTGGCTAACAAATCTACTTGTGGAGCCGGCAGGCCAGTGATCACCTTGTAATTATTTTTGACGAAAGTCTCAAAATCGGGGTGGGTACGCAAAAAAGCCAGTGCCTTATGGTTGTGAATTTTTTCGTAGGCATCAAATCCAAACTCCACGGCTTTTTCAATGTGAAAAAAGGCATCCTTGGGTAATTCCAGCATGGCGTAGGTACAGGCCAGGTTGAAGTGCGTGCTGGGCGACTCGTAATTGTTCTTTAAAGACTTTTGAAAACTTTCAATTGCGCCGAGGTAATCCATATCTCTGAATTTTTCGATCCCCATGCGCTTATGCGAATCTTTAAAAGCCTTCTTCACTTTGCGTTCAAAACGCTGTCTTCGTACCGATTGTCCGGCCCGGTAACCTTCCCGTTCGAAGCGTTGACCGGAGACCGGCGTAGTAGCGATGTTCTTATTATATCGCTGGTCAAAGTCTTCTTTTGGCATCACAAAAAAGAGAATGGAATCGATAAAAGCAATGGCCAATGGGGCCAGAATTACGGGAATATCACCATCCGTGGCACCGGTAATAGCAACTCCCATGAAAGTCGCGACAAAATACAGGATACCAAGTCCTCGCTGGCCTAAGTAGAAGCGATGAACACCCAGCATACCCGTAAATAAAGCTAATACCCCTGCCGTATTTTTATTTTTCATAGCTACCCATTTCGTAATTACCGGTACTGGCCTATGTCCAAAAGACCTGATCGCAGTTGATCAATCGAGGCTACATGTTAGCTAAAAAACCGGAAAGCGTCCAAATTTTTCTAGCAGCAGCCCCATTCATTAGATGAGATGCGAAAATTAACCGAATTGTTGCCTACTGGCCAAAATTATTCCGGTCGCTCTGTCCTCAATTCCTGATGGAGTTCTTCCAGGCGTTGTGAAATCGCTACCTGTTCTTCGGTAAGCGCCGCAATTTGCTGTTCTTCTTTCTGCAGCATTTCATCAAAACGATGGAAATTACCGTCGATCTTATTTTTCAAACGTTTGATATAGGTTTTTAATATCTCGGTGACGTCGGTATTTAATTTTTCCCGGCCCTTAGCAATTTCCTGCTGGAACCCCCGAATGACTTTTTTACGTTTACCGCTGGTTCCCAGACCTGCAAAAATTAATCCGATGGCCGTAAGAATGCCGCCGGTAATATCAAACATTCCACCCTGAACGACCGCCGCCAAGATAATCCCGACTACCGCGATACCACTACCGGTAGCAATATTAGCTCCCAGAGGGCCGTGATTGGGAAATAACTCCTTATCCGTAAAGTTCTCCGACTTTTTAATAAAGTCCTCAAAGGTTTCCCGCAAATCCCGAAAAATACTAGAGCGCTTTTCGGCTATATCGCTGAATATCTCATCATCTTTGGAAAGAATATTTTTGCTGTTACGAATCTTCAAATCGATCATTCGCGCCATTTGTTGCACACTATCCGCTAGATCATCGATGCCACCACTTAGCTTTATTTTCAGTTCGGTATTTAACTCTTCCTCCAGGTCTTTAGCCAACCCTTCCAGCCATTCCTGGGCCGAGGCTTTTTTACTAAACACAGAGGAAACCGAACGTTTCAGAAGTCCCCAGAAACTCAGCCCTTCTTTTAGTTCTTTTTCTTTCTTTTGGGTGATGCGGTCGTAGCCAGCCAGTATATTTTCTACCAGGAAATTTACCTGCTTCACGGATTGTTGCTCCTGATGGTCCAGGGTTTCAGTAATATCCGTACGAAACTCCTGATCGGCTTTATACTGTTTACGCCGGGTGTCCAGCCCTTCACTAATGGATTCGTTGATGCGCTGGGCCGTAGTCAGGCTATTTTCCAGTTTCATATACGGAGCCTGCCCTCCGGTGATGTTTTCCTTAATGAATTGTCGTACTTCCTGAAAACCACTATTGGCTTTGTCGCCCTCCTGCTCTTGTTTGGCAGAAACGGCAAAGACAACGGGGTCTTTCAGGGATTTTTTATTGGCCTGCTCTTTTACTCCCTTCAGGTTAGTCTGCAGGTCTGCTTCGGGCAATAAATCCTTTTGTTGTAAAATGAAGATGACTTTCTTGCGCCACTCTTCGCTGATGTAGTCAAAGAAGTCCCAGGCCGACTGTCGGTAGGGGTTTTTAGCTTCGAATACGAAAACGATTAGGTCGGAGGCCGGAATAAAGCGTTCCGTGATGGCCTGATGGTTTTCGACGATGGTATTCGTTCCCGGTGTATCGACGATGGCAATTTCTTTCAGGATGTCAACCGGGACGTGTATTTTCTTCAGAAACTCATTGATTTCTATGACTTCATCCTTTTCTCCATAGAGGATTTGCTGAATGGTATCGGTCATGGGATGCGCCGCTACGGCGGTGACTTCCCGTTGGGTATCCAGTAAGGCATTAACAAAACTACTTTTACCCGATTTCACCTCCCCTACGATTACGAACATAAAAGGATCGTGAATACGGGAACGCAGATCACTTACGGTACTGGCAATTTCTTCGTGATCGATTCGGATCGCCAGTTCATGCAGGTCTTTCACCGCTTCATCAACGTGGGCTCTTAGGGCCTGCAGTGTGCTATTGAGTAATTTTTCTTTTGACATTTGCTTTGTTTAATGCCTGGAAATCCGGATGCTCATTTACTTAAATGAAGTATCCCCTCCGGTCCCGTGCAAAATAGTAAATCTAGGCTACTCAGATTGGGAATAAACCCATGTTTTTCCTGAAAGACTTGTGTATAATGTATTTTATCGGCGTATGCTTGAAAAATCGTCGGTGATTTTTTTGGCAAAAGCCGACCACGTAGATCCATTATTTCCTCCGGATATTGCTTTTTATAACTGCCGGTCAATTCCCAATTGACCTCTAAAGTCCAAACCGAAGTAAAGAATTCTAAAATAGCATAATTCCAGTCGAACAACCAGTTTTCGCGTCGTTGATAAAATACTTGCAGTTCGGGGGCGTAAAACTCGAAAAAAGGCGCTTTGCTGTAAGCAGCCGTAATCGCTCCCCAGTGCTGTTTTTGCCAGTCCTGATCGTACGATATTTGAACCTCACGGATGGGCATTTGTTCATTTTTCCCCTTCGCCAGGGGAATGGTGAGCCGCTCTTTACCGTTCGCCGCGGCAATATAAGCACGGTTTCTAAAGCTTCGCTTTTGGTAATTTTCCTGGCTTTCCAGTAGACAGGTTTTACTTTTTAGCGCCAGCGAAAGGAAGGGAATACTTGGGAGGTAATGCAGGTCGATAACCATGAAAGAAAGATTTGCTGCAAAAATAAGAAAATAATTACCTGAAATGCATATGAACTTTTAATCGTTCCGAATCCTTACCTTTGTATCTTATTAATCATCCCAGCATCTATGAAATGGACGCTCGATAAGCAATTGTTCACGGGCTTAGCTATCATTGTTTTCTTATTTAATTGTACCCTGATCACTGACCTGGCCTGGCTCTGGCAAGGTAGTGAGACGCGTCTGGCCAATGAGGTCGAACTTCAGCAGTATTCCAGCCCTATCAGTTGGATACTGGGACAGTTTAGCGCCGGCGACCCGCTCAACCTGGTTGGACTGCGGCTTCCCGGACTCCTGGTTGGTTTATTGGGTATGTTAAGTATGCTTCTCATCTTGCGAAAGATACTGGGTAATAGCCTTACCCTACTTTTTTTCCTGGTCTTGATGAATAATTACTTCTTAATGGGGCTCCTGAAAGTCGCAACCGCTGACATTTGGTCATTTGCTTTACAGTCGATTGGGGTTCTGAGTATCATTCGGTTTCTTAAGACGCCTACGATCTTCTGGCGGATCATTAGCTACCTGGCCATTGGATTAGCTGTATGGATCCAGCCGATTACGGCTACCTTGCTTTTCCTTTTACTTCCCGCCTTGTACTATATTACGACCAAAAAGGGTAAGCAGTTATTTTCTTTAAACCCCTGGGCGGTGGTGATCGCGGTCCTGGCCATTCTTTATTTTTCCGGCCAGCTTAGGTGGTTGAGTACGGATCATTACCTGGGTTGGGGTCAAAGCCAAATTGGTCTATTCCTTTTTGTCATTTTTGTAGGGGCACTTCCCTTACTGGGCTTTTTACTGGCTGGTCTGGTAGCTTCCGCTAAAAATATACGTCAATCAGAAGAATTCAGTTTACTCTTCCTCTCCTGGTTTGGAGTAGCCCTACTGACGCAATCGCCCAGCATTGTGGTAGTTATGAGTATTTTTATTGCCCGGCACATCCAGGATTTTTTCCATAAGAATTATCCTTACGGAAAGTATATTCAGCTCTACAGTACCTTACATTTAATTGCTTTCTTTTTCGTAGCGGCATTTCTAATGTTGGGCGGGTTTTTTATTTTCCGGGGTACCGGCTTTCGATCTGGTCTGGCCTTCAGTTTTGTGTATTGGGTACTGAGCTTTGTCCTGGTGATTGGCATCTATGGCCGCAATCGTCGATTCGTCTACGCTGGTGCTTTCCTAACGATCCTACTTACCACTACTCTTTTTTGCCTACAGGTATTTCCCCTTCTCGAAAATCAAAGGATGCACCGTCGTGTCCTGGGAGCTATAGAAGAAAGAAAAATCGACCCCGATTGGATCATTTATCAAGAGAAGGAGGTGAGCAAGGAAGCTGACAATGTCTTGTTTTACCTGCAATATCAGGCTCCGGGTACCGTACAGGAGGAAGCAGAAGCCAACCAGGTCGGTCTCAAGGTCATACCTAAGGCCACTGCCGATTCTACGGATGTGGTCGGCTGGCGAGATAATTTTGTTAAGCGGATATTTGAATTGAAAAAAGAAATTTAACGGTGCAAAGCAGGAGCTGCACGGGCACAATCAGGTCAGTTGGTCGGGTCGAAGCTCCTACTTCGACCCGGGCTTCTAAAGGGCAAAAGAGATATACATCAGTAGAATAATCACCACCACGGCCACCGCAATGATGGTAAAGATTCTTTTTTCTTCTCTTTTATTCTTGGCTTCTTGTTTCCTTTTTCTTGCAGACTTTGCCATAATACTTGACTTTATGACGCAGGAGCGCCTGGTTAAATTAAAAATTTGTTGTCAATGAAAGTAGGAAATTGTTGGCGGTCCTGCAATTAGACTTGGGATTAATTTAAATTTATTGCGTCGCCAGCTCTTATTGTTGCTGTTCGTAAAAGTCTACGATCCGTTCGTCAATTTTCACATCTCTGAATTGCAATTTTTGATTGAGTACAATACCTTCCAGGGTTCGGCAACGACTCAGTGCCACGTAAGTTTGGCCGTGCTCAAAAGCACCGCGCCCCATATCAATAATTACTTTTTCAAAAGTTTTTCCCTGAGATTTATGAATCGTGATCGCCCAGGCCAGTTTTAGGGGAAACTGGGTAAAAGTCCCCAGCACCTCGGTCGTAATTTTCTCAGGTTTATCGGCATCCGACTGGTATTTTAGCACTTCCCAATCCATCTTTTCTACTTCGATGCTTCGCCGAAAACCGCTCTTCTCCTCCACTTCTACTACAATAGTATCCGTTTTTAAGTCTTTTATTCGACCGATCGTACCATTTACAAAGCGTTTTTCCGGGTCATTTTTAATAAACATAACCTGGGCCTCCAGCTTCAGTCGAAGCGCAGCTTCAGTTGGGTATAAATTTTCCTTAAAGAACCCCGAGACGGTAGCTAAATAAGTTTGCTCTTCCGTATGTAGGGCATCGAGCGCTTTGCGATTAATACGGTTAGCCGTCGCATTTCGAGCCGTAAGCGTTATGTAAAATTCCTCCGAGGAAAAACTGGGTAAATACCGCTCATTCAATTCATCCAGATCTTCATAATCGATTCGGTTCAATCGGACGGCTTCCAACAAACGCAGGAAGTGGCGGCTATCCTGGCGATAGACCTTACGTAGCTCCAGCATTTGCATCTCAAAGCTATCTTCCATAACGTTGCTGGAAAAGAAATAGGGAGAATCGTAGAACATCTGAAACTGCATGGCTTCTACTTCACTGGCTACCACGGGCGGCAGTTGGAAAAGATCACCAAAAAACACCACCTGTACACCACCAAAAGGAAGCGGGTTATCCCGGTTAATTCGTAAGAAATAATCAATATTATCTAACAAATCGGCCCGCACCATGGATATTTCATCAATGACGAGTAGTTCCATTTTTTTATACAGGCGTCGGTTGCGTCTTTTTTTAATATCTCTCTTTTGCAGAGGTTTGGGCGGAAAGCCAAAAAAGGAATGAATGGTTTGCCCCCCCACGTTTAGGGCAGCAATGCCCGTCGGAGCCAGGACCACCATTTTCTTTTTACTGGTATTGCGTAACAATTCCAGCAGGGTGGACTTTCCCGTTCCGGCCCGACCAGTGATAAAAAGATTAAGCCCTTCTTTTTCAATCAGGTCCAGGGCTGTTTTAAAATCTGCACTTAACTCCAATGGCTCTTTGTCTAACATATCTGATTTTGTGGTTTTACTGGTATCCTTCCATAAGCTTTTCTACGGTGACTAATTCTCCGTTGAGCATGACGCGATCAACCTGCATCAGGTTTTTGATATCCGCGGCCGGATCGGCATTCAGGAAGAGGATATCCGCTAGTTTCCCCTTTTCAATACTTCCCAGATCATCTTCAACGCGTAGAACCCTGGCGGCATTAATCGTAGCGGTCTGTAATACATCAAAATTCGGTATCCCGGCGGCGGCATATGCCTGTAATTCCAAATGCAGCGCAAAGCCAAAAGGAATAATGGGCGAATCGGTACCGGCTACAATCCAACCTCCTCTATCGTGAACTTCCTTTACCATCCGCATCGCATTGGTAAAATCTTTTTTCCATTGTTCCGGTGCTGCCCGTACCTGCGCAATGCCCTGTCGGGCACTTATTTGGTTAAACTCCGGCATTAAAGTCAGGACTTTCGGATCATTCAACAAGCTGGTATCCTGCGCCAACATATAATTATAAGACACGTAAATACCGGTGGTTGGACAAAAACTCATACCTGAATCCGCGATGAGGTTGATCACATCTTCGTAGGCAATCTTCTGTGCCGTCATTTTTGGGGAATAGCCCCGGCGACTGGTGCCCAGGATATGTTCCAGGCCATCCATGCCATAACTAACGGCCGGATAAAGCTCATGCGAAGAGACCGGAATACCTATTTCGTGCGCAGATTCAATAATTTTCTTTTGCAGGGGGTCCGAAAGTCGAACGTAGGTTTTGATGAGATCGTAATCCAGGCGTTTCGCTCGCTGTAACTCCAAATCGATTTGCAGGCTATCCTGCAGGGCATTGGCGCCACCGTAGTAGATGCGATTGCCATCAAAAGGGCTGCCGGTAAAAAAGATTCTTGGCGACCAGACTTTACCCAACATTTGTGCTTCGCGGCGGTTCCGCGCATCGTAGGGGTCGGAAGCGGGATCCCGACTAGCCGTGACCCCCCAGGCCAGAAAAGTGCGTCCCAATTTTTCCCCATCCCAGCTTCCCTGATGGGCATGTCCCTCGATTAGTCCCGGCATAACGTATTGGTCAGAAGCGTCAATAAGGATGTCTACGCCCTCTTCATTTTCGGCAGAAGCCGGCCTTATATCTACTATTCGGTTACGTTCAATCAAGATATCCTGATTCCGCAGCCAGGTCCTTTGTTTGCCATCAAAGAGATGTCCCGCGCGAATGAGTTTCCGAGAAACTATAAGCGGTAGACTTACCTCCAACTCCAGCGACCAGGGAACCACCAGACGGCTTTCTACATTCATTCTGACCAGGCGATCGGTACCAATAAAAAGCAATTCTTTGCCATCGGCACTCCAGGAAGGCGCATCCGCCAGGTTGTCGGTGAGCGGAATAGGATCACCGGCGAGTTTATGATCCTCCGTTATGGGAATTAACCACAAGCGACTGGAAGAAATAGTCGCCAGAAAGCGTCCATCCGGTGACCATTCCGGCCCATTATAGGCCCGGGTGCCTACGGAAAAATGAGCTAAGCCGCCCAGTATCTGCCGTGCCCCCGTCTCCGTATCAATAAATAACACTGTATTTACTCCCTCCCGATAACGGGAGGAATACGGGCGCAAGGTACTCAGCGCAATTGTCTTATTATCCGGCGACCAGGAAGGGGCCCCGACACTACTATTTATTAATCCACCTACCATCTGCAAATCACCATTCTCGACATCACAAAGGAATAAACGACCCTGTCTGGGGCCGTAACTGGCTGAATAGGCCAGCTGCTGGCCATCTGGCGACCAGGAAAGCCCCGCTGCGCTCCCTCCTACCGAACTTATAAACCGATCCTCGCCGCTGCTAAGGTCCCGGACGAATATCCCAAAACTTCCCCGGCGATCAGACAAATAGGCAATCTGTTGGCCATCCGGCGACCAAACGGGTGCCATCTCCACGTAGGGGTCGTCGGTCAATTGAAGCATTTCGCCGGATGCCTCTCGCAGCCAAACATCCTGCATCAAGATCATGACCGCCTCGTAACCATCCGGTGAAATTCGGGGCATGAAGATACCCTTTACCTGCAGGTCGTCGGTAGCTTCTCCCAGAAAGCGCTTTTTTGTGGCGTAGACTGGCCGCTCCAGCTCCAGCTCGATAGAGAATGGGATCACCTCCGTATCGGCGGAACCTACCCTGCCTAATTTTATCTGCCCATCCGCGGTATACAAAAACCGGGTGTCATCCAGCCAGGATAAAGCAAAAGGAAAGAGGTCTTCTTCCGGGCCGGACCGGTTAACTACCCCCGATTGCTCCCGGCTATTGTAAGGCAAAAACTGTAACTGCCCTTCCTCTTGAAAACTAAGAATACTCCCCTCTTTATTCCAGCTCGCCGCCGTCAGGGTTTTTTCAGATTCGTAGAGGATTTTAGTGCTTTCTGCCTGGTATTGTACAATCCCCGAGGCATCCGGATGATCACTGATGTAAGTTAGCCCGTGCGCCGGGTGCCAGATGGGGGCGAATTGATTAAACTTTTGTTGACTGATATTAGTCGGCTCCCCACTATTCAGATCAAGCTGCCAAATGTCATAATTCCCTGTCTCATCTGCTGAATAATAGATCTGAGATTCATCATCTCCCCAGACCGGTTCTCGATGATCATAAGAGCCCTCCGTCAGCTGCTGCAAATTGGACCCATCGGGATGAATCGTATAAATCTGCCAGTTACCCGTCCAATAAGCCTGAAATAGAATTTTTTTGCCGTCAGGCGACCACTGTGGCAAGCGCGCATTTCCGTAAGGGTCCGTAATCGGTTTTGGGCTTCCCCCTTCTATGGGCAACAGCCATAAGCGCCCCAGCAGGTCGAAAACAAGCTGGGTCTGGTCCGGAGCAACCGCAACGGCCATATTCGTTCCTTCGGAAAAAGTTACCTTTCTTCTTGTTTGATCTCCATCACTCGCGGAGGTACAACGCAGCAGTATTCCAGTAGTCAAGGTTAAAATTAGCAGAACCGGAAAGAAAAAATAGCGCATATCAAGAAGTTGAAAGGGTTATCCTTTTGGATCGGGTATAATACTCAGAAGCTTTTTCAGATCCAGAAAGGGAAGGATAATTCCTATCCAAATGACCAAAACAATTAGAAAAACCAGACCCGGCGAACTGAAATAGGGTGTGATACTTTGCAGGAGTCCTTCTTTATCGGGGAAATAGACACGATTGATTTCAAATTCCATCACTGCCCTCAGCTTTAAAACCAATAGACCATATAGGAGTAAAAGCCCTGCCAGCATTCCCGGCAGCTTAATTTTCCAGGCAATGGGCGTAAACAGAAACAGTAAAGCCAGAATAAGCAAGGGTGAAATAAAAAACTCCCGAATGCGCAGTTGGAAGTTGTTGAAGCGCATATTCACATAGGCCTGGTCTACCTGATTTTGCTGAATACTCTGGCGAATAATTTCCTTATTTACATAGCCAACCGTCAACCGGTTATCCATCTCAGATTTTGGATTAGCCGCAATCGTTTCTACCTGATAAGCCGGGAAAGCTTTATCCAGCACTTTTTTTGCTCGCTTACGGACCGCAAAATCTAATGCTTTGCTTGGTCCGTTTAAATTAGTAAATCCGATTAGCAGGAAAAAGCTCATACAGAATCCTAAGATCAGTAGGATAGCTTTTTGAATCGGACTCAGGCGACGCTTTGTTTTTTTCTTTTTCTTACCCATTCTACCCATAATAATAACATTAAAATACTAGCCATAGAATAAAGGACAAAGCCAATATTATGGTGTGCAAATTCGAAATAATCGGGATTATATACCCCAACGTAATACAGAATAATGATGCGTAAATGATTGATAAAAAACAGCGCCAGGGTACCAATGATCAAACCCGGCCATTTATATTTCAATGCTACCGGGAAGACAATAATGGCGGCCAGGAAGATCATCCAGCCTTCTAGGCCATCACAACCGCGAATGAGTGAATAACTGAAATCGGGGGAAGAGATAATGTTTCCTCTTATACTTAAAGGACTTTCAAAAAGCCCAAGCAGTAAGTAACTTACTCTAGCCTGAAATTCCAAAAAGACAGGATTGATTTTACTTTCGTAAAAACCGGAGTAATAAATGAGGTAAAACACCAAGATTACCAGGCAATATCCGCCTACAAATTTGAGAATTCGTAATAGTTTAGGATTCATATTCGTCTTATTTAAAGAGGTATATTTCCGTGTTTCTTTTTGGGTAATTGATCCACTTTATTTTCCAACATAGCAAAGCCTCGAATTAATTTACGACGGCTCTCCGCCGGATCAATGACTTCATCTATAAAGCCACGACGTGCAGCCCGGTAGGGATTGGCAAATTTCTCTTTGTATTCTTTCTCCTTGGCGGCCAGCATAGCTGCGGGATCTTCTGCACTGGCAATCTCTCTGCGGAAAATAATTTCAGAGGCTCCTTTTGCCCCCATAACGGCGATTTCGGCCATCGGCCAGGCAAAATTCAAATCGGCTCCAATGTGCTTGGAGTTCATCACATCGTAAGCCCCTCCGTAGGCCTTACGGGTAATTAGAGTAATTCTGGGAACCGTGGCCTCCGAAAAGGCGTAAAGCAATTTTGCTCCGTGCAGAATAATGCCATTCCATTCCTGGTCTGTACCCGGTAAGAAGCCCGGCACATCGACCAATACCAACATAGGAATATTAAAAGCATCACAAAACCGAACGAAACGTGCCGCTTTTTTAGAAGCATCTACATCCAGCACCCCTGCCAGCGACATCGGCTGATTACCGATGACACCAATGGAGCGGCCACCCAATCTGGCGAAACCAACGATAATATTATCTGCGTAATCCTTGTGGATTTCAAAGAATGAATTCTCGTCAACAATGCCATCCACTACCTCTTTCATATCGTAGGGGTGGTTGGGGTTCTCGGGTACGATGGTACGTAAATGCTCGCGCAGTTCTGTACCCAGCTCAAAGGGCTGCCTGGGAACCTGCTCTTCACAGTTCTGCGGAAAATAAGACAACAGTCGCTTGACTTGCAGTAGGCAGTCTACGTCGTTATGCGCCGTAAGATGCGTCACTCCCGATTTGGTAGCGTGCGCACTCGCGCCCCCCAGCTCTTCGGCGGAGACTTCCTCGTTGGTAACCGTCTTCACTACATTTGGCCCCGTTACAAACATGTAAGAAGAATTCTCTACCATAATGGTAAAGTCCGTCATGGCCGGTGAATAAACCGCTCCTCCGGCACAAGGCCCCATGATGGCTGAAATTTGAGGTACGACTCCCGAAGCCTGTACATTTCGGTAAAAAATATCCGCATAACCTCCCAGCGATTTCACCCCTTCCTGGATACGGGCGCCCCCGGAATCATTCAAACCGATCAGTGGGGCGCCATTTTTCATAGCCATATCCATCAATCTACAAATCTTCTCCGCGTGGGTTTCGGATAAAGACCCCCCAAAAACGGTAAAGTCCTGAGCATAGACGTAAACCAGACGGTCATCGACCGTACCGTAGCCGGTAATGACACCGTCGCCGGGAATGCGTTGCTTCTCCATTCCAAAATCGTGACTACGGTGGGTCACTAGCAGTCCGATCTCTTCAAAAGAACCTTTATCCAAAAAAAAATGAATCCGCTCCCGAGCCGTTAGTTTGCCTTTTGCGTGCTGTTTTTCAATCCTTTTTTCTCCACCGCCCAGATAAGCTTCTTCCTGATATCTCTTCAGGTCTTCTAATTTTTCGCGCATGATTTGTGCATTGTTGAGCTAAATTGTTCTCTTCCTCGGTCGGCCTAATTTAAAGAATTCGAGCAAATTTTAGGCTTATTTTTCACACTAATTGACAAATCGTATAAAATCAATAACTAAAGTACTGGCTTAGGGAATAAAAGCCTATTTTTACCGATCAAAAGAAAACTAAACAAAACAACTGCGATGTCTACAGTACAACCATTGGCACTAGCCGACCGCCTTAGCAGAATGGCCGAATCCGCTACCATTAAAATGGCCTCCATGGCCCGTGAACTAAAAGCCCAGGGGCACGACGTCATCAGCCTCAGCCTGGGAGAACCTGATTTTGACACACCTGACCACATCAAAGAAGCCGCCAAGCAGGCCCTGGATGAGGGGTATACCAAATATACTCCGGTACCCGGCTTACAGGAATTGCGGGAAGCCGTTTGTACCAAGCTCAAACGCGACAACCATATTGAAGTCAGCCCTAACCAAATCGTGGTTTCCAACGGAGCCAAGCAGTCTATTGCTAATATCTGCCTGGCACTCCTGAACCCGGGTGACGAAATCATCATTTTAGCCCCCTACTGGGTTTCCTATTCTGAGATTGTAAAGCTGGCAGAAGGGAAAGCGGTCATTTTGGGGTCCACTATTGAAGAAGACTATAAGGTCAGCCCTAAGAAAATCGAAGCAGCCATCACCGATCGTACCAAAGCCATCCTCTTCTCTTCTCCCTGTAATCCGACGGGATCCGTTTATACCAGCGATGAGCTCAAAGCCATTGCCGAGGTGGTACAGCATCATGAAAATATCCATATCATTGCCGACGAAATTTACGAATACATCAACTTCACCGAAGAAGGACACAGTAGCATCGGTTCTTTTCCGGAAGTAGCTGATCGAACCATTACCGTTAACGGCTTCTCCAAAGGATTTGCTATGACCGGCTGGAGACTGGGGTACATGGCCGCTCCGCTACAGATTGCGAAGGCCTGCGCCAAAATTCAGGGTCAAATCACTTCTGGTGCGACCGCCTTTGGTCAAAAAGCCGCCGCCTATGCTTTATTGGCCGATATGAAGCCCACCCATGATATGCGGACTGCCTTTTTAAAACGCAGAGACATGATGATTGAACTGCTCAGCGAAATTCCAGGTATGCAAGTCAACCAACCCAAAGGCGCCTTTTATATATTTCCAAACATTACCGCTTTCTTTGGCCGAAAACACGCCGAAGGAACCATCAATGATGCCAATGACTTCTGCGAATATCTCTTGAACAAGGCGCACGTTGCCGTGGTCACGGGGGAAGCTTTCGGTGCACCGAATTGTTTCCGTATCTCTTATGCCTCCAGCGAAGCACATTTGCGGGAAGCCGTCAAACGGATGAAAGTAGCCCTTTCTGAACTGAAATAAATTGACCACTTCTTAGAAGTGACTTACGTATATGAATCAGCTTGAACATTTTAGAAAAATCACCACCTTCATTTTTGATGTAGACGGTGTACTTACCAATTCCCAGGTATTAGTATTGGAAGATGGCAAACTGCTGCGCTCTATGAATATCCGTGATGGGATGGCTATCAAAGAAGCCATCCGGCACGGGTATCGGATTTGTGTCATCACCGGCGGCAAATCAAAGGGGGTCAAGATCCGACTACAGAACCTTGGTGTACAGGATATTTATCTGGGGCAATCTGATAAAATGGAGGCCTACGAAGAATATTTGTACACCTACGATATCAAGGCTGAAAACGTTTTATACATGGGAGATGACCTGCCCGACCTGCCAGTCATGAAAAAAGTGGCGATAGCTGCCTGCCCCCAGGATGCCGCTCCCGAAATCATTGGTATTGCCAATTATGTCTCTGGAATAATTGGAGGTAAAGGCTGCGCGCGCGATGTCATCGAAAAGGTCATGCGTGTGCAGGGTAAGTGGCAAACCTAAAAGGGTATATAATGGCTTTTTTTAGACTAATTCGTTTACCCAACCTGATCATCGTTGGGCTCACCCAATGGCTGATCTTTCAACAATTATTTCTGAATAATTACCAAACCCTAAATATTAGTCCCAAGCTGGCGGGCTTTTTGGCACCTCTGCTCTTTATGAGTACTATTTTTATTACGGCGGGAGGCTATATCATCAACGATCTCTTTGACCAGGGCATTGACGCGATCAACAAACCCAACAAACGTATTGTTGGGCGTAAAATCACCAGCCAAATCGCTACCTGGCTCTACGTTCTTTTCAGTATGCTTGCCTTCTTTCTGTTCTTTTACATATGCCTCAAGGGCAAATTCATACAATACTTTTTCATTTATCCGGGCATTTTATTTCTCCTGGTTGCTTACTCTTATCGACTTAAAAAAATGCCCCTGGTCGGCAACTTACTAATTGCCTTTTTATGTGCCGCCGTTCCCGGTTTGGTCTGGCTCTTTGAATGGGATGTTTTTCTGGAGCTACAGCGCAATGCACCAACCTTAGCCAGGCGAATTTCGGGCACCATGATTTGGTACATGTGTTTTGCCTTTTTGGGTACCCTCTACCGCGAGATCGTAAAGGACATTGAAGACCAAAAAGGCGATGCCCGATTTGGGCTCCGCACCATACCCGTTATCTACGGGGAGTCGCAGGCCCGGGTACTTGCTTTCTTTACCGGCGGACTATTATTTATTCTGCTCCTGATACAGTTTGTTTACCTCAATAATTATTTTAGCCAGTACTTGCTCGTATTTGCCCTACTGGGGGTTTTTATACCGCTGGGGATTAGTTTTCAGCGGCTGGCTTCCGCCAAAAATAAGCGCCACTACTGGATTGTCAGTCAAATCATCAAAGTGATTCTGCTCAATGGTGTTTTACTGCTGTTCTTTCTATAGCTTTCGCTAAAGGTTATCAAATTATTTAAAGCCGGGGCATTCCCTTGAAACTAATAAATCACAAGAAGTCAACCTATGCTGAAATTCTCGAAAAACCTGATTCTTGCTTCGCAATCACCGCGACGCTCCCAATTGCTCAAACAAGCTGGTTTTGAATTCACCATCAAGACCAATCCCATTGATGAAAGCTTCCCGCAAGATATGCCGCTCGACCGCGTAGCGCCCTACTTAGCCCGCGAGAAAGCCCTGGCCGCAAAAGACTTTCTGCAAAGCCCCAATGATATTTTATTAACCGCTGACAGCGTGGTTATCCTGGGGGATCGCATTTTCAATAAACCCGAAAACGCCGCAGAAGCCAGGCGTATGCTGCGCGCGCTTTCCGGGCAGACACATGAGGTGATTACCGGGGTCTGCCTCCTGTCCAAAAGTGCCGAAAAAGTCTTCGCCGGGCACTCCAAAGTCACCATAGAGGACCTGAGCGATACCGAAATCGATTATTATATTGAGACCTGCCAACCCTTTGACAAAGCGGGTGCTTACGCTATCCAGGAGTGGATTGGCCTCTGTAAAATTAGCAAAATTGAAGGGACTTACGCCAATATCATGGGCCTGCCCATGGATTTGGTGTATCGGGAGTTGATGGACATGTAGTCAGGTGGTCAACTGCATAAGCCAATAATTCACCAATCCATCAATTCAATAATCGATTATAATTTCCAGACCAGTCCAAAATAAATACTTCTGCGCTGGTAGTATTCCCGGCCATTTTCGTGGAAATCCGGCGTGTAGCGGAGGTTCGATTCATTGCCCTGGTCCAGGAGGTTGTTCACGTTCAGGAAGAGAACCAGCGAACGCTTGCCCCAGGGGAAATACCGACTCAGAGACAAGTTCAGACTACCGTAAGGCCGGAGGCGAAAGTCATTGGGCAGTCCGGGAAAAGATGGTGCCAGCCCCGGCTCGGCGGCAGGTGATAGCCGTGTGGTCCACAGGCCATTATGAGTGATATAATTCAGACCGAAGTCAAACCAGTCGGGATGACGGTACTGCAATAGAGCTTTGGCCAGAAATAGCTGATCCTGCGTGCCTGACCATTCCTGACCAGCACCAAAGACGCGCTGCTGCAACCAGGTACCTGATAGACTGTAGGACCAGTAAGTCGTTAGGGGCTGCTCAATCAGCGCTTCCAGGCCAAAAATCTTCCGGTGGTCCTCCAATTGATTTTGTAAGGGATCGTACTGGCCACTTTCCCGCTTGTAATAAGCCGCTAAATGAAGATGCAGGTCTTCGGTAGAAAGATAGTCGTAATCCAGCGCCAGTTGCCAGCTGTTCAGTAAGCGAATTTGCTTGTCGAAGGAAGTCGGCAGGCTAAAGCTTTGGTAATAGCCCCCCGAGAGCAGTAATGCCTGCTCCCGCGTAAGCTGATGGCGGGCAGAAAACTGTCCACTCAGATAGCGACCAAAATCCCTTTTCAACAGACTCATCCGCAGGCCTGCCTGTAGCAGCCAGTCATCATGCGGCTGGTAACGGACGTAACGGTAGGTCTCCAGGCGCTGCATCCGCAGACTATCCGCTTCGGCAAAAGCCGGATCATCCAGTCCATTACGGAACCAATCAACCGGCAGGCTGTCGTGAAAAAAATAACGCTGCTGCTCGTGGACAATTCCGGTTTGCATTTCCCAGCGTTCGTTGAGTTCCCGACGCCAATCAAAAGCCGTATACAGATTACGTTGCCGCTGGCGAGAATCGGTATTCCCAAAAGTAAAATACGTCTTGCTACCATCGAAGCCATGATGCAGACTCAAACTCCCCTTGCGATAGCTTTTGCGTAAGCGTAGCGCATGAAAATACCGCTGCCGCTGGGACTCTAGTGGTCCGGTCTGGCCCAAAATATTCAGGCGTAGACCGTAAGACTCATCGATACCATAAGCAAGCAGATCCACCTGCAAATCAGGCAAGGGCTCCAGGTGCAAATTAAAACCAGCATCCTGACTCTGAAAACTTTCCAGGTCTCGAATCTTACTTTGGTTGAGTGTCAGGAATCCGCCAGAGAACTGCCGATTGGTGTAGACCTGAAAAAAGTTATGCTCATCCAGGCGTTGCCCCCGCAGTACACCCGCGTTGGCCAACCCCAGGGAAAGCTGCGTATAGTTTTGCGGAAGCTCCTTTACTGTCTCAATGGCGACTGCCCCTGCAGTAGAATTGCCGCGGGTTAGAGGCGCATTCGTCGGGTACACATACTGATGCTGGAGAAGCTCCGTATTGAACAGGCTGAAGTTACCAATCCCATTGATCTGCGTATTGCGCACCGGACGGTAGATAGGTACCCCATTCACGAGTACGCGACTACGATCCGCACTACTGCCCCGTAGCTCAGGATTCGCCGATTCCGAAGTATTCGTGGAGGCTGGCAGATTGATCAGGGCCCGAAGCGGATCGGCCGCCGCCACGGGGTTGAGGTAAATATCTAACTGCTCTTGTTTAGTAAGTAGAAAAGCATCGGATATTGGGTCCTTACCTTCCACCAGTAAAGCCGATAATTCATATTCCGTCGCCGAAAGGAAAATTTCTAGTGGCTGTGCGCCAGGCTGTGGCTGCAGCCCCGTTTCCTCATAGCCCAGTAGACTGATACGCAGGCTATCGGCCACCGTAGAGAAAGGCAAGGTGAAGCGTCCCTGAATATCCGTAAAAGTACCCAAGGATGGCTGTTTTTGCCAGTATACATGCGCCGCCATGAGCGGTTCTCGTTGCTGGTTGAGTACTACTCCCCGCAGGGTGTCCTGAGCCATAAGGATTCCGGCTGTTGCCCAAAGCAACAGTACAAAGCATAGTCGCAACATGATGAAAAAATTTAGTGTAAAAAATGGAGGTAAGGTCGCCCGTCTTAATTAAGGTTGCCAGCCAGTTCGTTGAGACGGAAACTATCTGGGTAAGCCCGCAGGGCCGCTGCCAGGGTCTGTTCTAATTGTTGATCTTCGCGCTCGCGTTCGTAGAAGCGAATCAGCATTTCGTAAGCCTGCTCCCCTCCCCAGGCAGGCAGATAGGGATTAGGCGTCTGGGCAGCCGCCAATTCAATCGCTTTGCGCAAATACTCCTCTACCTTTTCACCGCCGCCAAACTGAGCGGGTGTGTAGTAATCGTTATTGCCCAGCACGTAATAGGCGCGAGCATTATCGGGCTGCATCTCCAGGGCAATGCGGGCATTTTTAGAGGCCTGGGCGGAAATAAAGGGGGCTCGCAGACTGGCCTTGAAAGGAATCGAAAAGCCCTGTAGAAAACCCAAAAGCGCGTAGTCTTCGGCCGTTTTATTATTGCTTTTTTTAAGTAAAGCAATGGCTGCGTCGGTCGCTTTTTCTGCTTCTTTAGTGTCTTCCTGTTGCATGTGGTATATCGCCTGCCAGAACAAAGCGTAGGCCTGCCAGTAGCGATAGAGCGGCTGCCGGGTTAGGGTACGGCCCTGTTCCAATTGTGTAATGAGCTCCGCCAGGGGGCGTACCTGGCCCCGGGCCAAGCTACTCACGAATTTACGATCGATCGTCTGCTCTATTCCGTTGAGTAAAGAATCGTTGGGAGAAGCCGGACTAGCACCGGCAGTTTGGCTAAAGAATAAGCAAGTAAAGCATAGCATGGTAGTGATCAATAAATGTTGCATGATTTATATTTTAATTTAGTTTAAAATGTAAACTGGATTAAGAAAAAAATTGATTCTAGTCCGTATGTAGGTATTTTTTGAGTGCTTCGACATAGGTCTCAAAGGCATCCAGGCCCGTTTTAGTGATCAGGATAGCTGTGTGCTGATAATTATTTTTGAAGCCCTTTTGGAGCTCGACGTATTTGGCCTTTTCCAATTTTTTCAATTGCACGCTCAGATTACCGGAAGAAGCTTCCGTAACTTCTTTAAGTTCATTAAAATCCGACTCCTCGTTGGCCACTAGAAAAGACATGATGGCCAGGCGGAGTTGAGAGTGCAACAATGGATCCAGCTCTTTAAACATTCTTTTGTTTTTTTGCGCGGTACAGCGCGTATCCCGGAATAAACAAGGCAAAGATACCCATTCCCGCCAATAAAAGAGGCTGATATAGGGGTGCAGTGAAAAATCCGACGTAAGCCAGGATCTGCGTCAGCACGCCGGCACCCAGAAAAATCCGGTTTCGAATTGCCGAGCCGGAGAGAATCAATCCCAGTCCCTGCAGGATCATAATGACGGGAATGAGGTTATAGCCCAGCTTAAAAAAGAAGCCAAAACCCAGGATGAACAGATTCAGGGCCAGGGCCAGCCAGACGAATTTCATGATACGCGAGATAGGATTGCTCCGTTTAGGTGCCCCCTTTCCCTTGCGACTGTAATAAATACCGGTGAAAATACCCGGCAGGACCAGTGCCATGTAAGGAAAGCCCGATATCGACTCTAACTTATCCCACATCAGGTAAAATTGTGCCAGGGCTACCAGGGCAATGGAGCCCCCCCAGACCATAAAGACCAGACCGTTCTCCTCGTAGCGCTGCCGCGCTTCCTGAATCATGCCCGTGATGATCGACAGGCTTTCTTGTGGTGAAATATTTTTATCCATAACGATTATTTTCAGTAAATATAAAGTAGTTTATAAAATAAATCAAGTTATTATGTAAATAAGTTTAAAATAGCTCCAAAGGGTCGTTTTTGCTGCCTGCCATTAGTCGACCAGCACGCAATCGCCCCTTTCCAAATCGTCCTTTCCTTTTTTGAATTTGATATCCTGGACCAGGCGCCCATCGGTGTACTGAACGGTGATTCTTTCGTTGCGCCCAATTTTGGGCAGCTTAGATTTAACGGGTATGACCTTAGGTTTTCTGCCACTCAATCTTCGCTGGGATTAAACTCTTCCAGTCGTTTTAGTCCTCTTTTTCTGGTGGCCGTTTGGCGATGTGGTCAGGGACTACGATCAAATTTTAAAGATAAATCTTAGTCAAATTCACTCCTTTCCATACACCTCCAACAATTCCTCAGCAATACCCCGGCGATCGAAATGAGATTCCACCAGACTGCGAGCATTTTTCCCCATATTGGTCAAGCGGTCGGGAGCGATTTGACAGAAGTGAATTTTTTCTAAAAAGGTTTCGGGCTGATCGGCGATTAGGACCTCCTGTCCGTCGCGGGCAGGGATACCTTCCAGTCCCAGGCTGGTGGTCAACACTACCTTACCGAGTGCCATAGCCTCCAATATTTTTACGCGCATACCACTACCCGATCGCAAGGGTACCAGTGCAAGGGTGTGGGCTTTAATAAAAGCCTGCGCATCTTCTACTTCGCCGTGGACCGTCACCTGGTCTTTTTTTAGGTCCAGTAGCCAGCGGGGGGTATTTCGACCGGCGATGTGTAAGGTCAGATCCGGACAACGCTGGTGAATACCTGGCCAAACTCTATCCAGGAACCATTGTAATCCTTCCAGATTGGGTAGCCAGTCCAGTGATCCGATAAAACCAATCGACAAGCGCTGCCGGTAATGATGAAAGACAGGTTCGTAGGCCTGAGGGTCAAAACCAATGGGAACCACCAGTCCCTCGCCAGTGTAGCCCAATTCCCGATATTTGGCCCAATCGCGACTGGAGATAGCCGCCAGCAGGTCGTAATTAGACAATTGGCTCTTTTCGTAATTCTTCAGTTTCTGCGTGAGGTGGTTCAGGTACCAGCGTTTTAGTCCTACGGGGGTGTTTCCTACGATACGCTCCCAAATTTCGTGCTCTACGTTGTGTGCGCGCAGGCAGATTTTTGCCCGACTATATTTTCGTATAATGGGGATATAAATGGCCAGGTAAAGCGTCTCCAATTGCACCACATCGTATTCCTGGGCCTGTAATAAGTGTTCTAGTTTTTTTGCGAAAGCCGGAGAGCGAAAGCGTTCAATGTGATAACTCTTTGGGGAAAACAGATTCCGAAAAGCGGGAAGCATCCTGATTCGATTATCGACGGCTACGGTTTCTACCTTTCGGTAAAAAGAGAGATTAGGTATAACCTTGATCGACATTTCGTGTCGGCTGGTATTCATGGTCAACAAATCAAGGGTAGCGCCGGCTTCCTGAAGAGAAGCAGCCAGGTTATAGATCGCGACGGATTCGCCATCTTTAGGAGGATAGGGATACTTTTTGCAGAGCTGTAGGATTTGCATAGACTTATTTCTCTAAACTAGCTACTCATTGAATACCTGCTCATCTTTCTCTTTCCAGGGTGGATTCACAATACAATAAAAAACCAGTTCCTGCGCACCGATGTTCTCTACGTATTGTAGAACACCTGCGGGTACCAGGACGATTTCACCGGCCTGCACCCGTTTTTGCTCCTCTCCCACGTGTACCCGGGCCTGACCCTGGACGAACAAATACAGTTCCGATTGTTGTTCCAGAACATGTGGATAGGAGGCCTTACCGGGCTCCAGTCGGGCTTCCGCCAGGCTGTAGCCTAAGTCAACCGCTTCATTTTTAGGGTGAAGAACCTCGCGAATGGTGGTAGCATCACCGGCTGTAAAAGCAGCCAGTGATGCTATTTTTTTATGCAACATAAATCTCTTAATTGACTTTCATGGCGTTGTTCTCCATGTCCACATCGGCCATACGCCGGGTTGGGTCAATGGCTACTTCCTGAATCATGCCAGTTGGTTTATCAATGACCAATTCATAAGTAGGATGTGTCCAGGGCCAGTCCTCCATCACAGTGTATTTAGCGGTTGCGTTCTCTGCGGGTTTATGACCGCGCATGATACGCAGTGGAATATTAAAGAGCTCTATACTCCCGTCGGTATAAGTCACCTGCACATCTATGGGCATGGGCATCCGACCAATCCTTTCCAGCGTGACGATGGTCTGGTCATCCTGTTCTTCCACTTTATCTATGCCATAATCTATATTATGGGTGGTATTTACCCAATATTCGCGGTACCAGTCTAGCTCCAGTCCCGACTGCTTTTCAAAGATGCGAATGACATCATGGGCATTCGGATGCTTCATTTTCCAGGTATTGAAGTAGCGCAGCAATCCCTTATCGAAGTCTTCTTCGCCAATGATGTATTCCATCTGGTGCAAAAAGACAGCTCCTTTAGAATAAGACCCTGTACCGTATGCCCGGTTGGTCATAAAGTGATCCGAGTGGGTAGATAAGGGTTCTTCCAGTGGGGTCCGCGCCAGATTAATATAGCCAGCGTAAGAGCGTAGCTGGGGGTTCTCCACGGCCTTACCATTCAACAAACCTTCGGCGCGCAGGTAATTCATTACCCGGTTAGAAGCATAGGAGGTGAAACCCTCATCCATCCAGGCGTAAAGCGCCTCGTTCGACCCCAACATCATTTGGTACCAGGAGTGCATCAGCTCGTGAACGGATACGCCGACCAGACTACCAAAACTTCGCTCTCCGGTAATCAAGGTAGCCATGGGGTATTCCATACCGCCGTCTCCTCCCTGAATGAAGGAATATTTTTTATAGGCGTACTGTCCAAAGTTTTCATTAATGTAACTGAAGGCCGCATCCATAACCCGGGGCAATTGCTCCCAGTTTTCAGTGGTTCGGCTACCTGGTTGGAAGAAAAAATGCAATTTATTTCCATTTTCCCGCTCTAGAGTAAGGTGCTCATAATCCGGATCAGCCGCCCAGAGGAAATCGTGTACATCTTCGGCCACAAAGTGCCAGTTCAGCTTTTCACCCCGGGGCTTTTTTACCTTGCTTTCCTCTGCGTAGCCGTGACCAATTTCTTCTGGATTTTGTAGATACCCGGTAGCGGCCACTACATAATCGCGATCAATGGCAATGGTGACATCAAAATCTCCCCAGATACCATAAAATTCACGACCTACGTAAGGGTTAGCGTGCCAGCCCTGATAATCGTACTCGGCCATCTTGGGGTACCATTGGGCCATAGAATAATCAATACCTTCTGCGTTATTACGACCGGAGCGCCGAATCTGGACCGGCACTTGTCCGGTAAATTCCATTTCAAATTCCGTTGAACTATTGGGTAGGATAGGCTCCGCGGGGGTCACCTCCAGGATAGTACCTACGATTTCAAATTCCGTAGTTTGACCATCTTGTTCCAGTGAAGCCACCTTAATAAAACCAATCTCCGATTCGTCTAATTTGGAGATCCGGTCCCCTACCCGACGGTCCGGATCAGAAATAGTCCGGGAACGCACATCCATCATACTTTCTGGTTGAAAAGCATTAAAGTACAGATGGTAAAATACTTTGTACAGCGTATCAGGAGAGTTATTGTAATACTTCAGGGACTGGGTTCCGTCAAATTGATGGGTGGTCACATCAAAATCGATGTCCATTTTGTATTCTGCTCTTTGTTGCCAGCGTTCGGGCTGGGCCATCAAAAAATTAGGGGCTAGCCCAAAAAGGGCTAGTAAAATCAATACTGATTTTTTCATATAACAAACTGCTTTGATTAGGTAATCATTTAACTATTCAGACGATAGCCACTTTAAAAACGCCTAAAAGTAAGGAACTATTTGGAGAGTTGATAAAAAAATGCCCCCCTCCTTGGCTTGAAAATGGAGAGAGGCTATCCCAAAAACCGATTATACTTCTTTATATGACTCTTGATAGAGTGGATATTATAATTTTATCTTGCCTTAAAAATAACAAAAAAATCGAAATTTACGGTTCAAAAGCGCAGGAAATATATAAAAATAGCTAAAGCAAGGATAAATCGCTAGCAATTATCTACCGCGAAGCATCTTTAAAGTAAGCTTTTAGCTCACCGGCGTCTTCTGGCTTCATTCGTCCACTAAGGATCAGACGAACTTCACGCCGACGGGGGGCACTTTCGTAGCGTTGCATTTCGATCTCGTTAAGAGGTAATACGGGCGGAACGGGAATAGGTTTCGCATTTTCTTCATCTAATGCCACAAAAGTAAAATAAGCATGGTTGCAGCGACGATTCTCCAGGCCTTTGATGTTGGCCGCAAAAACCTCGACGTACACCTCCAAAGAGGTACGAAAGGCGCGGGTGACGGTAGCTTCCAGACTGACGACATCACCAAGATGTACTGGCCGCTGGAACGAAACGTGATCCACCGAAGCGGTGACTACGTTCGCCTCACAGTGTTTACCCGCACAGATACCGGAGACCACATCCATTAGACGTAATAAATTCCCACCCATCAGATTGCCCATCGGGTTGGTGTCATTAGGCATGATCATTTCGGTCATGATTGTCCTGGAGTCCGCTACTTTTTTGCCGCGTAGTTCGTTGTTTTGCATTTGTGTTGTTTATTGGAGCGGATCATTACCGGATCATTACACCTTTCCAATTGGTATAAGGGATACTGGTGAAGTTATTCTCATCGATACTCCCCCGCACGAAAACGTATTTCTTATCGTACAAATTCCCATCGTAGCTAAAACTCACCCAATATTCATTGGTCAGACCGAAGAGCTTTACCTGAATCGGCTCGATTTTGATGATGGTGTTTGGCTTAATTTGCTCGAAAAAATGCCGTAGGATGGTCGTCTTTACTTTATCCCCCTTGAATTGCCCATAACCACGGGAATTAACCAGGACGTTTTCAATATATTCCTCCTTTAAATTAATCAAATAAGAATCCCACAGCTGATCGTCATCCTTTCGCGGGACAATGGCCACTGCGACGCCTTCTACTTTTAAATCTGGAATATCACTCCTCATTTTCGCATATTTTCGTTTTTACCCGGATGCTCAGATCATCCTAAGGGTAAGCGGTAAATGAAATCTTATTCAAATTCAAATTCGAATAATTCCTGGAATCGTTGTTTTACTTGTTCCTTCACCTCTACTATATCAACTGCACGCCCCATTTCTTTTGCCAGGGAGGTCACGCCTTTATCTTTATCGTCAATCCCACAGGGGACAATATGGCCAAAATGGCTAAGGTCTGTATTTACATTGAAGGCAAAGCCATGCATCGTTACCCACCGACTCAGGTGCACCCCAATGGCACAAATTTTCCGTTTAGGCAAGTCCCCTTCTGCTTCCAGCCAAACGCCAGTATAGCCTTTTAGGCGAAAGCCCTCCAGGCCATAATCTGCTATGGTCCGAATAATGGCTTCTTCAATATAACGGACATATTTATGGATATCCGTAAAAAAGCGCTCCATATCAAAAATGGGATAACCGACCAGTTGTCCTGGTCCGTGATAAGTAATATCTCCCCCTCGATTAATTTTGTAAAAAGTGAAACCCTGGCTGGCGAGTTCATCTTCGTTTAGCAAGAGGTGGTCAAGGGAACCACTTTTACCCAGGGTATATACGGGGGGGTGCTCACAAAAAAGCAATTGGTGGGGCAGCGGCAAATCCGTCGATTCTTCATTGCGGATGGCTAACTTGCGTTGAACGATCGCTTTATGGACGCGCGTCTGGTAGTCCCAGGCTTCCTGATAGTCGATACGACCGAGATCCTTAAATATTACTTTTTTCATTCCTCCGCTGATCGCTTATTTAAATTCCATCCTTTAAGCTGAAATGCGGCGCAAAAGTAAGCAATTAATTGCTCCTAAACAAGCTATAAATCACGCTAGAATCACTATATTTGGCCTGGTCAATCTAGCCAATATGCGATGCGTACTACTGCTCTTCTTCTTATTTATCCTTACTCACCTTGATGCACAATCGGGTATACACCATCTGTCAGATGCCCGCAGTCAGGCAATGGCCGGCAGTACCGTAATGAACGAGGGTATTTTTTCGCTGTACGGGAACACCGCCGGGCTCAGCCAAATCACTTCATTACAGGGAATTGCCGTGATGGAATCTCCCTTTGCCCTTTCCGAATTACAAGGCGCTGGTTTTGGTCTGGCCAGTCCCCTTGGAAGTAGTACCTTGGGTCTGAAAGCCGCTACTTTTGGTTTTGATGCTTATCGCGAATTACAATTTAGCCTGGCCTATAGTCGGCCACTAAATAGCCAGCTTAGCCTGGGCGCAGAAATGATTTACTGGAACCAAAACATCTCCGAATATGGCAACAAAGGCTTTTTGACCTTTGCCCTGGGACTACAGGCGAACTTGAGTCCGACTTTGCAGGCTGGTGCCTACCTGTACAATCCCATCCGAGCCAGGGTAAGTGAGAGAGAGCCCACTTTTTCTTCGCTGCAAATTGGCCTGGTCTATCAAGCCTCCGAAGACCTGGATTTAGTAGCGGAGGTGTATAAGGACATTGATTTTCCTGCACAATTCAAAGCCGGAGTTGATTATCAGATCGAGGATACATTTTCCCTGCGTCTGGGTGTAGGTACTGCTCCTACCCGCCTTTCTTTTGGTCTGGGCATTAAAATATTGCCGGACTGGGCTATCGATATTGCGGCCAGTCGCCACGAGTTTCTTGGCTTTAGTCCCAGTTTTTCCTTACGTTACACAGGTATTGAAAAGAGCATAAAATAAATATGAAAATACTTTTAGTTGCTGCAACGCCTTTTGAAATTAACCCAACTATTCAGGTTTTAAAACAAAACCTGATTGAATTCCAGCCCAATCGTTTCCAGAAGGGGCCCAGCGGACTGGACATCCTGATCACGGGAGTAGGATTACCAGCCACGGTGTTTCGTCTGACGGATCACCTGTCGGTAAAAAGTTACGATTTGATTATTAATGCCGGAATAGCCGGCAGTTTCCGCAGGAATATTCCCCTGGGCACGGTGGTACAGGTGGTGGAAGATCGCTTTGGTGACCTGGGTATCGAGTTAGCCAACCAGGACTTCCAGGATCTCTTTGATATTGAATTGACGGAGCGCAATGCCTTTCCCTTTCAGGAGGGGCGCCTGGTGAATAAAGAAGCCAAAGATTTTGATTTTTTACCTAAAGTCAATGCCATTACGGTTAATCGGGTACACGGCGCGCAGCCCTCTATTGAGCGCATCCAAAAAAAATACGCCGTTGATCTGGAATCGATGGAAGGGGCGGGTGTATTTTACGTGGCCCAACAAAAACGTAGTAAATGCCTGCAGATCAGATCTGTATCTAACTACGTGGAACCTCGCAACCGCGACGCCTGGGAGATTGGTCTGGCTATCGAAAAATTAAATGAAGTGCTGGTACCGATTATTACTTCGCTTTTATAGCGCGCACCATTCGATCTTCGCCCATCAAATCCTGCAATAATTCTACTCCTTTATAATCGGCCGCTGCAAACAGTTGTGCTACCTGGGAAGCATTATATTGATTGGTTTCTACCAGAATATGCCCCTGGGCCCGTAGATGTTGCTGTCCAAATTCGGCTAACAAACGGTAAAACAGTAGGGGGTCCTCATCCTCCACAAATAGCGCCAGATCCGGCTCCTGCCCCAGTACATTGTGTCCTACCAAATCCTTTTCAGCCTGTGGAATATAGGGAGGGTTACTTAGTAAAAGATCATAAGTGCCTAAGGAGCTCCAATTCTGCCTTTCCCGAAAATCCATGTTTAGGAGGCTGATTTCCGCTCCCAGTCGTTGGGCATTCCGATCCGCTACGGCCAGGGCTTCCGGACTGACATCTAGGGCTGATACTTGCCAGGCGGGTCGTTCTTTTTTTAAACTTATCGGAATACAGGCCGAGCCGGTACCTACATCCAGCACTTCAATTGGTCGGTGATTGATCAATTTTGATAATCGCAAGGCATACATCACTAATTCCTCCGTTTCCGGACGAGGAATCAAAACGGAAGGATTCACTTCAAATATATACCCAAAAAAGTGGGCTTTTCCAGTAATGTATTGTACTGGCTTACCCTGCCTGAGCGCGGTGATGGCTTGTGCTAAAAAAGCGCTTTCCGATTTATTGAGCACGCACTTAGCCCGATGCTTCCAGCGGAGGTCAAAACAGTCTTCCAGTAATATCCGCAGGATATTTTGTGCTTCGCGCTCGTCATACCGCCCGGATAAGGCGTTTATCTGCTCTTTTATAAAGGTTTCTGTCATTCTTTATGGTCAAAATTAACGATTTCCCTACCTTTGGGTAATAAAGAAAAATCCATCGCGTTTTTGAAACGTAAATATCCAAATTAAAATATTAATCCAATGAAAAAGAATAATCGCCTACAAACACTGCTGCTGATCTTAGCCGTTTTTGCCATTTCTTCCTGTAACCGGGGTTATGGCTGTCCAACCAACTTCTCGATTGACGACATTAGCAATATTGTCATTCAGTGGGTCCAGTATTTAGTGTAGGTCATGCCTGACGAAGCAAAAAATGAATTAATCGAGACCCAGGATGGATCGCATTCTTTGCTCTCCCACCAATTTGGGGTAAGCTACCACAGCAAATACGGTGCGGTCCAGGAATCTCGTCACGTTTTCATTAATGCCGGTTTGAAAGCCAGAATGCTTCTGGACGATCGGCCATTACGGATACTCGAATTTGGTTTTGGTACTGGACTCAATGCCCTGCTTAGTTATCAGATGGCTGAAGAACTGGGCCGCCCGATTCATTATGAAGGTATGGAAGCTTATCCGGTATCCCTCGATTTCGTTGATCAATTGAACTATCCACAAGAAACGGGTATGGAAGCCCAATTTTTCAGGCAACTACACACCCTGGAATGGGGAGAGACTCACGAAATGAGCCAGCATTTCACTTTTCGAAAGGTGAACATGCCATTCGAAGACATGACTTATGATTCGGAATTTGATATCATCTTTTTTGATGCATTCGCCCCCAATGCACAAGCAGAGCTTTGGGAGGCTCCTCTATTAAGCAAGGCCTATAAAGCGCTTCGCCCCAGTGGATACCTGGTTACCTATTGTGCAAAAGGGGTGGTTAAAAGAACCTTGAAAGCCATTGGGTTTAGGGTGGACACTCTACCCGGGCCTCCGGGTAAAAGAGAAATGACCAGAGGAGCTAAACCTGCCTCCCCTTCCTCTTCTTAAGAACATTAATTTTACCATTATCGCCGTATAACTTACGAGACATTTTATTATAAGCGAGAGCGGCTTCTTCGGCCGTTGCGTACATACCAATATGTACGGATTTGCGATCGACAGAAATGACAGCCCGGTAGCGATTATTTTCCTTATACACACCGGTATAACCAATCTTACTCGATGAGCGGCGCTTACGGGAAGCCACGGAACGGGAGCGGTAAACCAGGTTTTCCAGTCGACAGTCCAGCTTGTTTCCATTTTTGGCTCCGACCAGGTTACTTTTCCCCGTTTTGGTATCGGATAAAAACTTTTCCGCCACCAATTTATGCAGATAAATCGTTTCGGTTTTGTAACTTTCGTCTGCTTTTTTCCAGGTTTTCTGAAAAACAGCGCAGCCACTAGAATGGCGCCGGAGATTATTGATGAAATCAACTTTTTTCAGGTAGGGCTCGTTAGTGAGGTATTCAAATACCTGATCATCTAGTAATACTGATTCGTCCGCGTTCTTTAGTTTAACTTTATACAGCACAGTTTTTCTTTTGGTTTGATAATAAAATTCAGACTTAAGGAAGCGGATGATAGGCCCGCCCCGTCATCAGGGAATCCTAATCACTTTGTGTTAGTGACTAAAAAATCAGGTTGGTGTTAATGAGTAGCTTCTTGTTGAAGAAATTCTCATTTAAATGTAAGTAATTCTAAACAAAAACGCTGGCTTTGGTGAGCCGTGGGCTTATTTTCAGACAAGTAACCGTAATAAATTCAAAAATATGAGGGAAGAACATTTTGTGCGTAGATGTTTTGATCTGGCTCGTCAGGGATCAGGTCAAGTCAGTCCAAATCCAATGGTGGGCGCCGTACTGGTGCACGAAGGACGCATTATTGGCGAAGGCTTTCATCGGGAATACGGAACGGCCCACGCCGAAGTAAATGCTATTAATAGCGTTGAGGCCGAAGACCAGCAATACATAGCAGCATCTACTCTTTACGTTAGTCTGGAGCCTTGCTGTATTCAAGGTAATACCCCTCCCTGTACAGATCTAATCATCAGTAGTAAAATCCCCAAAGTAGTTATTTCTGCCCTCGATCAAACGGAGGCAGTTCGGGGCAAAGGCGTACAACAACTCCGGGAGGCTGGTATTCAGGTAAGCACTGGACTGTTAGAAGCGGAAGGAGAATATTTGGCCGCAGCACGGAATACTTTTGTTAGGGAGCAGCGGCCTTATATCATTCTGAAATACGCTACTTCCCAAAATCAGCTTTTTGCTCCCCTCCCCGCTCGCCAACTCTGGTTGAGCAATAATTACAGCAAGCGTCTCGTACACCGTTGGCGCATGGAAACGGACGCCATACTGGTGGGTACTAATACGGCCATTACCGACGATCCCAGCCTCACCAATCGACTTTATTTTGGTCGTTCTCCCATTCGCGTTGTACTCGATCGGGAACTGGCATTGCCCAAATCAGCCAGGCTTTTTGACCAAAGATCTAAAACTATCATTTTTACGCGAAAAGAAGCGGAAGATCAGTCTATACCCTCTGTTCAATATATCCAGATAGATTTCAGAGAAGAATTAACCCAGCAAATTGTCTCTAAATTAGCCCAACAAAATATTACTTCCTTACTGATTGAAGGAGGCGCCATGACCCTGGAGAGTTTTATTGAGGCCAATCTTTGGGATGAAGCAAGAGTTTTTAAAACGGCCAAGTGGATTGACAAAGGTATTCCTGCGCCCAAATTAGATTTACCTCCCAAAGCTACCTTTGCCATCGGCAATGATAAATTGGAACTGTACGAGAATCGTTAAGACTTCCAAACTGCTGCCTTGTTTTTCGTTAAACTTCCTTTAAAGTACGACTAAATCATCATGCTACAATAGGAATTTTTGTTACTTGGAAGAACAATTAAAACATACTATGTCGATTAAAAAACAAACTATTGTCTTTTTGCTATTTATGGTCTCAGGGCTATTTACTACGGTACTGGCACAAGATACCATCCAATGGATGGGCCTCGAAGAGGCGATGGAGGCAGCCGAGCAAAGGCCTAAAAAAATAATGGTTGAGGTCTATACAGACTGGTGTGTTTGGTGTAAAAAGATGGAAGAAAACACCTTCCAGGATGAATACATTGCCGAATATATCAATGAGAATTTCTACCCCGTCCGCTTTGATGCCCATCAAAAAGAAGCGGTGAAATTTGACGGTCAGGTTTATAGATTTACCACATCGGGAAATACAGGTCACCACGAGTTAGCTGCCCGGCTACTGAAAGGTAGACTCAGCTACCCTGCCATTGTCTTTATGGATGAACGAACCGATATTATCCAAACCATTTCCGGCTATAAATCGCCGGTTCAATTCATGCAAATGATCACCTATTTTGGTGAAGACCGCCACCGTACCACCCCGTGGTCTACTTATAAGAAAAGTTTCGTGCCCAAACAGATGATGATTAAGCACGAAAATGAAGAACACTAACCATCCCGCCTCATCTGCGGCGTTTTTTCACGCCCAGTACCGAAAGCATACCACGGGTTAACTCCCTCGCTACGGTCCGGCCAATCTGCCGGGTCGTCGGACTATCCATAATTTGCTCAATCACCGTTTTTTCGCGACGGCGGCTGGTGCTGCGTGAGGCTTTTTCGCGCTGCTCTTGCAGCTCGGCTTGTTTCTCGGCTTCGCGGGCCGCATCAATCTTAGCCTGCAGTATTTCATAGGCACTTTCGCGATCAATATCCTTATTATACTTTTGCGCAAGCCGCGATTGACCAATGAGGTGATTAATTTCCTGACCCGTTAAAATGTCCATCCTGGATTTTGGCGCCCGCATCATGGTATGTACCAGAGGCGTAGGTATGCCTTTTTCGTTCAGTACTGTGATAAGGGCCTCGCCAATACCCAGCTGGGTCAATAACTCATCGACTTCGTAATAATCAGATTCGGGAAAATTCTGAGCGGCCAGGCGGATGGCTTTTCGATCTTTTGCCGTAAAGGCCCGCAAGGCATGCTGTATTTTTAACCCCAACTGCCCCAGAACGGCGTCGGGAACATCCACTGGGTTTTGCGTAACAAAATAAATACCAACCGCCTTGGAACGAATCAACTTAATAATGGCCTCTAATTGGTCCAGCAGGCTATCACTGGCTTCCTCAAAAACCAGATGCGCCTCGTCAATAAACATGACCAACTTGGGACGCTCCAGATCGCCCTCCTCCGGAAAGGTACTATAAATCTCTGCTAACATCTGTAGCATAAAGGTCGAAAACAGTTTTGGTCGGTCCTGGATATCCGTTAAACGCAAAATGGAGATCACTCCTCTACCCTCTTCATCTACCCGCACCAAATCGTCGACATCGAAAGAGCGCTCTCCGAAAAACAGGTCTGCTCCCTGCTGCTCCAACTCGATCAACTTCCGCAAGATCGCCCCTACCGAAACCGTAGAAACCCGACCGTAAGTATCCTGAATGGCTTCCTTCCCTTCATTCGTAAAATACTGCAGGGTCTTCCGAATATCATTCAGATCAATCAGTGGAATATCATGGTCATCGCAATACTTGAATACAACAGCCATGATTCCCGATTGCGTTTCGTTAAGGTCCAGTAAGCGAGAGAAAAGGACCGGGCCGAATTCGGTTACCGTGGCTCGCAAACGCAGGCCTTTTTCATCAGATAGCGTAAGGAATTCAACCGGACTGGTGCCCGCTTCAAAAGGCAGGCCAATCGCCGCGTGGCGCTCGTCGATTTTAGGATGGCCCGGGCTGGGGGCTGCTATGCCACTTAAGTCTCCCTTCATATCCATTAACAAAACGGGCACGCCTTGCTCAGACAGCTGCTCCGCCATTACCTGCAAACTTTTGGTTTTACCGGTACCCGTAGATCCCGAGATTAAGCCGTGGCGATTGAGCGTCTCCAGGGGCACGCGAACCATCGTTCCGGTTTGATTTTCCCCATCCAGCATCGCCCCACCGAACGTTATACTCGGTCCTTTGAAGGTATATCCTTTTTCTATTTCTTCGACGAATTTTGCTTTATCTTGCATATTAGTACTTTGTTTTATAGTGTTGATTCAAGACTGGAGCGCAATTTCAGTTCCGTATCATCTTTTACTGTTGGTTCCATTTTTCGGTCCGTAGATTGTGTTTAGCTTTACTGAACTCCCAAAGATCAAGATTAATTTCGCTTTCTATCTTTTCTTCCAGGCGCCGGGTCATCAAATTCGGAAAAAAATCGATCCCCGTTCGTTCCTCTACCTCGTCAATCGTTACCGCATACTCGTATAAAGGTTCGTAACTAATCTGATTGGGCAATAGAAAAGCAATCCCCTTTTTTCCGGGTTCGGAGACATCTAAGAGGACTTTATAATAATAAGCTGGTATACTCACCTCATTATCTCCAATACGTCCCTTTATATTTTCCGAAAGGACCGGGCCGGTGACCACGTAGAGTTTTTTATATTTTTTTGCCCAGCTGCGGGTATTTTCTTCCAATTCTCGCCAGATACCCGTATTAAAATCCCGGGCCTGGGGGCTAATATTACTCATTAAGAAAGATTCTCGAATGGCTTTCGCCGAAAAGGCCAGGTCGGCCGCAGGCGCCAGATGACCGCGATCGTAACCAGAGTTGAGGTAATCCTCCCAGGTCGCCGAACCACCAGCCACCTTAAAATCAGACTTAAATGCGTCCGGACGCTCATGCCAGGGCATATCCAGTCGCTCCCGGGTCAAGGTGTAAGCCACCCATTCTGCCTGTTCGTGGGCTTCGCTGTAAGACAGGCTAAAGTAATCGTGGTTAATGATCTGATCCGTAGTGGAAGTAGGCAGGTAAAATTGGCGATCGTCTTCCAGATCCGCAGGGGTAACCGTCTTTTCGTCAATCAGGGCTTCTGCACTCTTGTCCCCGTTAAAAAAATTAAAGGCAAAGATCAGGCCCGAAATAACGGCCGCAAAAATCCCTACCCGGACTACCGTACCTCCCGAGCCTCTGGATTTTCCTGTATAATTTGATCGTAGTTTTGCCATGTTGTGTTATTGTGCTGGCAAAATAGTAATTTAAGCCAAGAAAAATAAGGAGATAAGTGATTTCATTTTTAACCCTAAATAAAGAACACACCAATGCTAAAGGTAGGAATCACCGGCGGAATCGGTAGCGGCAAATCAACGGTATGCAAAATCTTTGAACAATTGGGAATCCCTATTTATTATGCCGATGATCGGGCCAAAGTACTGATGGTAGAAGATGCTCAACTCATAGTGGAGATTAAAGCACTCCTGGGTACGGAGGCTTATACAGACGATGGTCAACTGAACCGCGCCTATGTCGCCAATGTCGTTTTCCAGGATCCCGATAAACTATCCCAGCTCAATACTCTGGTCCATCCGGCCGTCGCCAAAGACGGAGAAGAATGGCAAAAAAAGCAGCAAAACGCACCCTATACCTTAAAAGAAGCCGCGCTGCTTTATGAGGCGGGTAGCTATCGGGCGCTGGATAAAATAATTTGTGTTGTTGCGCCGGAAGAAATGCGCATCGAACGGGTCAGGAAAAGGGATCAGATCAACCGCGCGGCGGTACGGGCTCGAATAGATAAACAATGGCCCCAGGCTAAAAAAGCACGGCTTTCCGATTTTCTGATCTACAATGATGGTAGCCAATCGCTCATTCAACAAGTTATGCGCATTCACCACCGTCTCATTAAACCCTGATCACTGCAAAATATTTTTTAAGGTACTGATCACCTTGTCCACTTCCGCATTTGTATTGTAATGGGAAAAGGAAAAGCGGATGGTTTTCCGTAAGGAATCCGGGAAAAGCGAACCGATCACGTGTGAT
This sequence comes from Saprospiraceae bacterium, assembly GCA_035268885.1. Classification (GTDB taxonomy): domain Bacteria; phylum Bacteroidota; class Bacteroidia; order Chitinophagales; family Saprospiraceae; genus DATFKA01. The sequence goes on along the minus strand of DATFKA010000173.1, from coordinate 34,781 downwards.
CCGGCATCAGCTCCCGAGCTGCAGGCACTACCGCCCGAAACACTGATACCGGCGATATCCAAACTCAGTAATAATAGATCTGACTTGGCACTTTCCGGAAAGCTGACACTCAAAATTTTATAATGACCGCCCTCAAAAGGCGTTCCATGAAACTTTGCTTCCGGAAATTGAGATTGTAACTGCTCTGCAAAATAATGACGTACCGAATCAATCTTTTGCCGGCGCGCTTCCCTTTCCGCCTCCGCCAGCTCCAGCGCTTTGGCCATCGCCAAAATACCGTAAAGGTTTTCCGTCCCCCCGCGCATATTTCTTTCCTGTGCCCCACCATCGATAAAGGGTTGCAACATAGCTTCATTATTGATATAAATAAAGCCCACTCCCTTCGGTCCATGAAACTTGTGCCCCGAACCCGTGATGAAATGGACTTTTGCCTGATTTACATCAATGGGATAATAACCAATGGTCTGAACCGTGTCGGAGTGAAAATAAGCGCCGTAAGTTTCACAAAGCTCACCAATAGCGTCCAGGTCTATCATGGTGCCGATTTCATTATTGGCGTACATTAAAGAGACCAGGGTCTTCTTGTCTCCATCCTTGAGTAGCTCCTCCAATTGCGCCAGGTCAGTTTTTCCCTGCTCATCGGTATCCAGCATAAACAATTCTACGGCTTTTTCTTTTTCTAAACGCTGCACCGTATGCAGTACGGCATGGTGTTCAATCGGACTACTGATGATCCGGCTAACACCTAAATCCCTTACGGCACATTTCAAAGCCATGTTGTTCGACTCCGTACCACAGGAGGTAAAAAACACCTCGCCAATGGAGGCCTGAAGGGTATTCGCCACGGTCTTGCGCGCTTCCTCAATAGCGGCTCTTGCGGTCCGTCCTTCCTGATAAATACTCGAGGGGTTGCCCCAAAGTTCGGACATGATCCCCGAGAGGTAGTCAATGACCCGTGCGTCCATAGGGGTCGTTGCGGCGTTATCAAAGTATATTCTGGACATATCGATTGGTGAATTATTGAGTGTATTGAGTTTTGAATTATTTGTGCCTAAATGTGCGATTTGATATCGTCTACAAATTGCTGTGCGGTCGCCCGATCAGGGCCTTCTGCGTAGACGCGAATAATGGGCTCTGTATTAGATTTACGCAAGTGTACCCATCCTTTTTCGAAATTGATCTTTAATCCATCGATGGTATTATAGTCTTCCGAGCGATAAATCTCTTCCAGCTTTTGCAAAAGCGCATTCAAGTCAAGGCCGGGGTCTAACTGGATTTTATCCTTAATCATTTCGTAATCCGGATAGCTGGCTCTCAGTTCCGTCATGCTTTGACCCGACTGACAAAGGTGCGTAAGAAATAAACCAATTCCAATCAGCGCATCGCGACCGTAGTGAAAGTCAGGTACAATGATGCCTCCATTGCCTTCTCCGCCAATTACTGCTTCTACCTCTTTCATTTTTGTCACGACATTGACCTCCCCTACGGCACTGGCCTGGTATTGCCCACCGTGTTTTTCAGTAATGTCCCGCAAAGCCCGGGTAGAAGACAGATTAGAGACGGTATTTCCCTTTCGGTGCTGGAGTACATAATCCGCCACGGCAACTAAAGTATATTCCTCCCCAAACATCACTCCATCTTCGCAAACGAAGGCCAGGCGATCTACATCCGGATCGACCGAAATACCCAGATCTGCCTGCTCGGTGCGAATAGTAGCTGACAATTGGGTTAGGTGCTGGGCCAGTGGTTCCGGGTTATGGGCAAATTCCCCATTTGGTTCGCCATTAATCAGGATGGTCTGACAGCCCAGGCGTTCTAGCAGGGCCGGCACGGCGACCGCACCACTAGAGTTGATCCCGTCGACCACTACTTTCAGTTTTTTACTTTGAATGGCCGCGACATTGACCAGTGGATAATCCAGTACTGCCTGGATATGCTGCTGCAGGTAATCTGTTTTTTGCGTAAGCGTACCCAAACGATCGACCTCCGCGTAGTGAATAGAGCCCTCTTCAATTTTGGCGAGCAGGGCTTCTCCCTCAGCCTTAGCGATGAACTCTCCTTTTTCGTTCAGAAATTTGAGGGCGTTCCAATGTTTGGGATTGTGGCTGGCCGTAATGATGATACCCGCACCGGCCTGCTCCCAGGCCACCGCCATTTCTACCGTAGGCGTCGTGGATAGATCCAAATCCACGACGTGGATGCCTTGTGCCAGTAAGGTATTGATCACCAACTGTTTGACGAGTGGCCCTGAAATACGGGCGTCGCGGCCCACTACCACTTTGGGCGTATTCCCTTTTTCAAGTAGCCAGGCGCCAAAAGCGGCGGTACATTCCACAATGTCTTGCGGGGTAAGATTGTCTCCGGCACCACCACCGATGGTACCTCTGATTCCGGATATTGATTTAATTAAGGCCAATGTTCGATTTTTTTATATTATTGTGTCCTATTTTATATGCTTTAGCAGCAAAAGTAGACATTCAAAGTGAATTATCAAGACTAATTGATGGATATACTGGAGGTCCTTTTAGCGTACGACGAACAGCTTTTCCGAATAATTAACGGACAATGGCACAATGAAGTTTTAGATTTCATCCTGCCCTACTGGCGGGATAAAAAGTTTTGGTTTCCTTTCTACATCGCATTGATGGCTTTTATTGTTTACCGCTTTCGCGTAAAAGGCATTTACTTATTGCTGGCCCTGTTTTTGACGGTAGGCATAGCGGATTTCGTGAGCAGCAAAGTCTTAAAGAAAACGGTAAAAAGAGTCCGCCCCTGTAACGACCCCGCTATCCAGCAGGATGTCGTACTCCTGGTCGGCTGCGGTAAGGCTTACAGTTTTACTTCTTCGCACGCCACGAATCACTTTGCCATTGGAGCCTTTTTGGCTATGACTCTGGGACTTTATTACAAGCGTTGGCGCTGGTTGTTTTATTTCTGGGCCGCCAGTATTGCTTTTGCCCAGGTATATGTGGGGGTGCATTATCCCTTAGATGTTATTGTGGGAGCAATATTAGGCCTTTTAATTGCTTATCTGATCAAGAGCCTGTATTTTACACTCGAAAAAATAGCAGTTGACCGACCGCCTCAGGCCTGATTCACTTACCTAACCCAGATTATAATTATTTCCTTTTCCGACAAATTATCTGGACACCTATCTTGACTTAGGAATGGGCATTAACAAAGTATAAAAGATTTATGAAGATATTTTGCTGCTCAGTGAGGCGAAAAATGCAGGCGATGCAGCGCATCGACGAGGCTTTTTAACGAAACTGGGCGGCAAAAGAACAAGTATTTTGAAACCTCAGATTTTTGTTCAAGATAAGGCGCAGCGGAGCCTTGTTACTTCAGAAAGGGCCCCTTGAATTCCCTTTCTTCGTCTAGCTACAAAAGTGAGTACGCAACGCAATAATGGACAAAAAGATGACTTTCAAAATGCTTAGAAATTTAGAGTACAGAGTAATAAGTACAATATCAAAAGAAGTATAGACTTTTGTGTAAACTAAATGTCTTCAAATAACATTCTTTAAAAATTCTATAAACGAAAGATTCGCTTTTTTGCGAAATTTCGCTAATTTGCCCTTAGACAATTTTTACTAAACTTACTTAGACTTTACAGATGAAGTTTCCATTGATCATCAGGAACGTATGTTTCCTACTCTTTATACTATCTACTAGCGGTCTGTTTGCTCAAAACGTACTACGCGGTACTGTAAAAGACAGTGAGGGCGAACCCCTAATCAGTGCCACCATTCTGGTGTTAGAAACAGGGGATGGGGTCGTTACCGATTTTGATGGCAATTTTGAGTTGCCCCTCAGGGTTTCCCTGCCTACTACGATTGAATTTTCGTATACTGGTTTTGCTTCCAAGACGATAGAAGTCACCAGTACAGAGGAACCCTTAGACATCGTTTTGGAATCTTCCTCCGAGATGATCGATGAAGTAGTCGTGCGCGGACGGCGGATCAGCGAGAAGCGCCAGCAGTCGGCTTTGACCATGGAAACCCTGGATAACATTGCCATTAAAGAAACCCCTGCCGCTAACTTTTACGATGGCTTGGGGGCTTTAAAAGATGTAGATTTGACGGCAGCCAGTCTAGGCTTTAAGATCATCAACACCCGTGGTTTCAATTCTACCAGTCCGGTAAGATCTCTACAGATCATTGACGGAGTGGACAACCAATCTCCAGGTTTGAACTTCTCCCTGGGGAATTTCCTGGGGGCTTCCGAACTAGATGTCAATAGTGTCGATCTTATTGTTGGGGCAAGTTCTGCCTTTTACGGACCAAACGCCTTCAATGGCGTCATCTCTATGCAGACTAAAAATCCATTTTTGCAAAAAGGCCTAAGTGCCATGGTTAAAGTCGGGGAGCGCAATTTGCTTGAAACGGCCGTGCGCTACGCAGATGTCATCAAAGACAAAAAAGGACAGGATCGTTTTGCCTATAAATTTAACTTAGCTTACTTTCAAGCCAATGATTGGGTTGCGGATAATTTTGACCCTGTCTTTGACACCCCTACTGGTCGTGGTAACCCCGGTGGATTTGACGCCGTAAATATTTATGGAGATGAATATCAAACAGCCAATGACTTATCCAATTCTCTTTCTAATCCTGGTTTAGGAATTTTTCACCGTCGGGGTTATGAAGAGATTGATGTAGTAGATTATGATTCCGATAATTTCAAAGCGGGTGTTGCTCTACATTATCGCTTAAATCCAGCTCAAGATTTTAAGTCACCTGAATTGATTTTAGCTTCTAACTTCAGTCAAGGGACAACCGTTTTTCAAGGAGATAACCGTTTCAGTCTCCGAAACATTCAATTTTTCCAGCATCGCATTGAATTAAAAAAACAAGATGAGTATTTCATCCGGGCTTATGCTACTCATGAGGATGCGGGGGATTCCTACGATCCTTATTTTACCTCTTTATTGCTGCAGGAAAGGTCTAAGACACCAAACGAATGGCGATCAGACTATATCAACTTTTGGTCTCGAACGGCCGTTCCACAAATTAGTAGCCTGGAAGGTTATCCGCGTCCCAGAGATTTTGCCGGTCGGCCAGATGAGTTCAGGGCGGCACTAAGTGCATTTTTAGATCAGCCAAATGTAAGCGAGCTCATTAACGATTTGCATATGCAGGCACAAGAACAGGCCAATGCTGCCAACCCAATTAGTGGCACGGAATCTTTTTTAGAACCAGGGACAGAACGCTTCCAACAAGCTTTTGATGATATTACTTCCAGTATTTCTTTTGCAGAAGGTGGCACTCGCTTTTTTGATCGTTCGGCACTATTTCATGTGCATGGCGAGAAAATGTTTAACGATGTTTATGAAGGTGGAGCAATCACTGATTTAGACTTAAGAGTGGGAGGAAACTTTAGACAATACTATCCAAATTCTCAAGGCTCTATTTTACTAGATACCTTTGGTCGTAACATTGATGTAAATGAATTTGGAATATACGGTGGTGGGACCTTAGAACTCAATAATCAAGTCAAGATAAGCGCTTCTATGCGTCTGGATAAGCACCAAAATTTCAATTATTTGTTCTCTCCAGCCGCGTCTATTGTTTATTCACCATCGGAAAACAATACTTTAAGGGCTTCTTTTAGCTCGGCTATACGGAATCCAACGCTGGCTGATCAATTCCTTTTTTATAATGTAGGTCGAGCTATTTTATTAGGCAACTTAGATGGTGTCCAAAACTTAATTACTATTGAATCGATTGGCGATTACCTCAACACCTTAGACAATAACGTATTAGAGTTTTTTGATGTGGCTCCAATTAGACCGGAGCAAGTCAGAACAGTAGAAGCTGGATACCGCACCCTGGTTGGAGAAAAACTATTTTTAGATGCAACTTACTACTTTAGTTTTTACCAGAATTTTATAGGTTTCAACTTTGGCGTAGACGCTTCTTTTGACCCGCTTACGGGATTCCCGGTTAATCTCCAAGCGTATCGGGTGGCAGCCAATGCAACGGATAGAGTAACGACTCAAGGCTTTTCGGTGGGTTACAACTATTACTTTTGGGATAAGTTTGTCTTGAATGGTAACTACTCCTGGAACAGACTGAATACGGCTACGGATGATCCCATCATTCCTGCATTTAACACGCCTGAGCATAAATTCAACATTGGAGTATCCTCTAGAGATATTGACTTAAACTTAGGCTTTGTAACCTTAAAAAGGTTTGGCTTTAATGTGAATTATAAGTGGATTGATTCTTTCATTTTTGAAGGTTCTCCTCAATTTACTGGAGTCATTCCTCAATATGATTTATTAGATGCCCAGATCAACTGGAAGGCTCCTAAGATTAATACGACCTTTAAATTAGGTGCTTCTAATCTCTTAAACAACGAAGCTTTTCAAACTTATGGAGGGCCTAGAATTGGGCGCTTAGCTTACTTCTCCATTCTCTATGAATTTGAGAAACAATAATTTTACTTTCTTATCTATTCAAAACACATTTTATGAAACAATTTAACAAACTTTTTTTCTTATTGGTCGCCACTTTCCTGGCGAGCAATATAAGTGCTCAGGAGCGGTACCTAGAAGAGGTTTTCTCCTCCGTAAATGTTGAGTCCGACATTACTTATGCCACTAATATTGAAGTATTGACGGGTTCACCATTACCTAAAGAGCTTAAAATGGATGTCTATACTCCCGTTGGTGATGAGGAAACGAATCGCCCGGTAGTTGTTTATTTCCATACGGGTAGCTTTTTACCGGCCATTATTAATGGTCAGGTCACGGGTACCAAAACAGATTCTACAGTTGCTGAAATCTGCCGCCGACTCGCTCGTCAAGGCTATGTAGCTATCTCCGCTACTTACCGGGCAGGCTGGAATCCAACTGCCTTAGGTGCAGATGGACAAGATGTCCGTACCGGCACCCTTTTGAATGCGGCCTATCGAGGTATTCAAGATGCCAGAGCATTAATCCGTTTTTTGAGAAAAGACATTGCAGAAGGTAGCAATCAATTTGGAGTGGATGCCGAAAGAATTACCCTTTGGGGACAAGGAACCGGTGGTTACATTTCCTATGGAGCTGCTTACTTAGATAATTTTTCAGAGTTAGATTTAGATAAGTTCTATGATCAGAATTTAGAACTTTATGTAGACTCCTCTTTAGTAGGTGGTGTCTATGGAGAAAATAACGCTATCATTAACATCGGTAATCATCCAGGTTATTCTTCTGAGTTTAAATTGGCGGTGAACATTGGTGGTGCCTTAGGAGATACTTCCTGGATTGATGGCACCGTGAATGAGCCGCCAACCATTGGTTTCCATATGGCAAGTGATCCCTTTGCACCTTACGTTGACGGAGCCGTAATTGTACCAACGACGGGAGACTTTGTCGTAAATGTATCTGGTACCAGACGCGTAACACAAATGGCCAATGACAACGGTAGTAATGCTGTTTTCCAGGTTGCTAATGATGACCTAAATGATCCGATTAATGCTTTAAACAAAGTATACCAAACCCTTCCTGGACAAGGAGGTCTGACGCTTTCTACCGATAACATGTTCCCATTCGTAACTAATGGTCCTGCTTCTGGTTATTGGGAGTGGTGGGATTTTCCTACTTTAGCTGCTACGGTAGATTTCATTAATTCTCTTCGTCCTCCAGCGGCGGCTATCGATGCCGTAGCACTAGATTCTACGAGTAGAATATTAAACCCTAATATGTCGAAGGAACAGGCTATGCGTTACATCGACACTATTATGGCTTACTTCAATCCTCGTGCCTATTTAGCCTTGAACCTAACGACTTCTACTAAGGAAATCCTTAGTGCTGAAACCGTTGAATTGACCGTAGGCCCTAACCCGGTTAGTGACGTAGCTTTCATCCGTACAGCTCCTGATAAACCAATGAAGAGTGTAGCACTCTACCACATGAATGGTAAAATGATGAGAGGTATTATGAATGTTAACTCTAGTACATTCGAATTACATCGACAGAACCTACCGCCAGGAATTTATATACTCCAGGCCGAGTTTGAGGAAGGGGTTGTCGCGAAGAAGTTAGTCTTTAATTAGTGACTTCGTGACGATGAGACTTTGTGGGAGGGAACCTGTCACAAAGTCTCTCTTTCTCTCCCTCCTTTTCAATCCACCCTCTCCTCCACGCTACGATTTATAGTTTCAGTAAAAAATCTATCGTATCCACGCCATCCGCATAATCCGATAATTCTGGCTGCTGCGCTTTACCGAAAGGGTAAGTTTTTTGCGACAGCAATCCATCTTTGGCCACGACCAGTTGAATTTCTTCTTTTCGTTCCTTCAATTCCTTTTCCAATGCTTTCAAATCCTGGTAATACGCGTAGTTCAACCCGGCAATGGGAGAACTGATAGCTCGATCTTCCTTTAAGATAATACAACCATTCGCCATATACTTTTCTTTATTCAAGACTAGAATAGCGTAATTATAGTCGAAGTTATTCTTGTATTTATCGTTGAGTACAATCTCCCGGTGTTCATGTAGGGCTTCTAGTAGTGGCTCAAAGCTGTACCCCCTGGGTACATAGAGTTTGGCAACGTTGCGACAGCCCAGGCCAAAATACTGAAACACATCAGTGCCCAGCGCCTCTAATTCTTCTTTAGATTCCGTACCATCGAGCACGGCAATGGCGTTGCGGTTTTTGCGGATGATATGGGGGTATTTACCAAAGTATTGTTCGAAATACCGAGCAGAGTTATTACTACCCGTAGCCACCACGGCGTCAAAATCCTGTAAGCGCTCTACGGGCACAAAATAGTCTGCCGTTCGGGGATCGATGATGGCCAGCTGGCGAAAAAAGTAGGGCAACAAAAACTTATCTTTTTCTGATAATTTGATCATCGCCCGGTGTCCGGCTAAAAAAGTGCAAAACACATCGTGGAAGCCCACCAGGGGTATATTTCCAGCCATCACTAAACCAACGGTTTTGGCTTGCGGATTTTCGGGCATATCGTATTCGGCAAGCCAATTCCTTAATTCTTTTTCCGAAAGGAAATGGGTAGCAATGGCCTGGATCGCTTTGCGCTGATTCTCTTTTGTGAACCACTGGTTGTTAAAATGGGTGCGGTGCATGACCGCTTCCCGGTATTCGTCCGGTTCCTGAAGGTGTTTTCCCAATGCAATGAGTGCCGATATTCTTTCTTCCAGCTTCATGTTAAATATTTATTGCCGTTGCGCTTGTTCAATTATTTTCTGTAATAATCCCTCCCAATGATTTTTTCCTTTTGATTCCATCAGCTCGATATTCCGCTGCGGAACCGCTTCAATATCCGGATGGTGATCGATGGCCGCTTCCAGCTCTTCTTCTCTCAAAAGATGTAACATGGGCCAGGGAGAGCGGTTCGTATAATTTTGGGCCGCCTGAGTTTCCGCTTCCGCAAAAATATAATCAGGATGGAAACTGGCCACCTGAAAAACGCCCGTATACCCGGCCTGATCCAACCAGTCTTCTGCCAAACCTACTGAATCCCAGTATTCCATAAAATCTTTACCCATTTCGGTTAGGATCAGTAAGGTCGTGGAAATTTCTTCTGTGGTATGTGCTTCCAGACGGCCGCACTCTTCCAGAAACATCTTCTTTAAGCCCGCAGTATCTTGCGCCGAAGCAAGTACGTATCGAATGGTATCCTGCTGAAACGGTATTCGCGCAAAAGGACACAATTGGTAGCCGATGACCACTTGCTCCACCCAATGACGGGTCGCTCGAATGGGTATGGCCTGCTCCTGTGTCATTCTAGGTTTTCTTTACGATTTTGTAGATATTCCCGCCAGGCGTCCAGAGCTCTGGTGAAATCCTCGGGCAGATCACTCTCGAATTGCATAAATTCTCCCGTCTTCGGGTGTACGAAACCCAATGATTTGGCGTGCAGGGCGTGCCTGGGTAACAAAGTAAAAGCCCGATCTACAAAAAATTTATACTTACTGTATATCGTTCCTTTGCGAATCTGATCTCCTCCGTAGCGATCATCACTAAATAAGGGATGCCCCAGGTGCTTCATATGTACCCGTATCTGATGGGTACGCCCCGTCTCCAGATTGCATTTCACTAAACTCACGTAGTACATGGGTTCTATTACTTCGTAGTGCGTTACGGCCCACTTCCCCTTCTCCCCATCGGGGAAAGCGGCAAATCGATCGCGAAAACGAGGATGCCGTGCGATATGGGCATCTACTTTTCCCTTCAGGGGCTCCGGCTGCCCCCAAACGAGGGCGTAATAGGTGCGTTCAATGGTATGGTTATAGAATTGCTTGGCCAGGTGAGATAGGGTTTCATCGTTTTTGGCAATGAGTAAAAGCCCAGAGGTGTTTTTATCGATCCGGTGTACCAGTCCAATTTTTTCCTGGAAATTCATATCCTCCACCTCTACTGCGCCCAGGCCCAGATAATGTGCCAGCGCATTAACCAGGGTGCCATCTTTGTGCCCGATCCCCGGATGCACCACCATACCTGCCGGCTTATTCACCAGTAACAGATCGTCATCTTCGTAATGGATTTCCAGGGGAATATCCTGGGGTTTGACGTAGTTTTCTGATTGGTACTGAGGTAAAATAACCTTAATGGTATGCCCGTGTTTGACTTTAAAATTGGGCTTGATTTCTTCTTCGTTGACCAACACCTGACCGTCTCGAATGGCATTCTGCAACTTATTGCGGGATATTCGAAACAGGCGATTCACTAAAAACTTATCAATCCGAATGGGTTTCTGTTTCTTATCAACTACAATTTCTTTAATATCATAGAAGTCATCATTGTCTTCGTCGTTCTGCTCGTTCTCCGGTATTTGTGCTTCTTCGTTCTTCATTATGGCTTTGGTTACACAGGGCAATGCGCTTCACGCTTGAGTAAGGGGGCAAAATAAATGCATTTTGCACCAAACTACAATTCATAAAGGTAAAGCTTTTGACTTGAAAACGCTAAAACAACTCCCGCATCTCAAAGGATTTGATCAATTGACGGTACAACTTCCCAGCCTCCTGATAAGATAAGGTTTGTTGTCCGTCCGAATAGGCTTTTTCTGGTGTATGGTGCACCTCCATAATCACCCCATCCGCGCCGGCCATCACACTCGCCAGGGCCACTGGAGAGACAAAGCGACGCAGACCAATACCATGGGAAGGATCCGCAATTACAGGCAGGTGGGTTTTTTCCTTCAGCATGGCAATGGCGTTGATATCCATGCAATTCCGGTAAGCTTTCTCGTAGGTGCGAATGCCGCGTTCACATAGCATAATCTTCTCATTACCATTGGAGAAAATGTATTCTGCTGACTGCAGTAATTCGTCCAGTGTACCAGACATACTGCGCTTTAGCAGTACCGGCTTATCCGCCTGACCCAGGGCATCCAGCAAATTAAAATTCTGCGCATTTCTGGCCCCGACCTGAAAAATATCAACATAATCGTACATATCGTCAATCTGCTCCGTCATCATTACTTCGGTCACGATTTTGATACCGGCCGCACTGGCTTTCTTATACCACATTTCCAGGCCTTCCTGCCCCAGCCCACGAAACGAGTAGGGTGAGGAACGAGGCTTGTATACGCCACCGCGCATGATGCGCACATTGTTGTCAACCAGATGCTGTATAGTACTTTCGATTTGTGCTTCTGACTCAATGGAGCAAGGTCCGGCCATGATGTGGAATTGTCCTGTCCCAATCTCAATACCATCTCCGAGATCGACCATGGTATCCTTGACCTTCCATTTTTTAGAGACCAGCTTGTAGGCATCGCTCACGCGGTGGATATCCCGGATACCTGGCATATGGCCTATGCTCCGAATATCAAACTCTTTTTTACCTACCGCAATGAGATAATCTCCAAATTGGGTTTTTACACTGTTGAGCTCATAATTGATCTTATCCATTTGCTCGTGGATGGCTTCGATCTGCTTCTGCTTAATACCCTTATCCAGTTGAATGATCATGTCGATATTTTTAAGTTACCGGAGAATTCACATCCTCTTTCACCATTTTTACAAAATCCAAAGTGGCCTGCCCAATGTCCTTAGCTTTCGCCAAAGTCCGGATAAAAGCAGAACCAATAATCGCCCCGTTGGCATACTTGCAGGCCGTACGGAAGGTTTCGTGATTAGAAATTCCAAATCCAATCAAACGGGGATTATTCAGCGGCAATTCATTGATTCGGTTGAAATAGTCCAATTGGGCCTCCGAGATCCCCGTTTTTGCGCCGGTGATGGAAGAGTTGGATACCATATAAATGAAGCCTTTGGTCAGTTCATCAATTTTGAGGATCCGCGCTTCGCTGGTTTGTGGCGTAATCAGAAAACTAATCGCCAGACCATATTTCTCCAACATATCCTTATAAAAGGTTTCGTATTCGTAGATGGGTAAATCCGGCAAGATCAGGCCATCGACACCTACCTCAGCAGCCCGCTTAAAAAACTGATCTTCACCGTATTGCATCACCTGATTAAAGTAACCCATCATGACAAGGGGAATATCTGAATGCTGACGTACCTCCTCGATTTGCTTGAAAAGCAAGTCCAGGGTCATTCCATTTTTAATGGCCTGAGTGCCGCTCTCCTGAATGGTGGGACCATCCGCCAGGGGATCAGAATACGGCATACCGATTTCAATCAAATCGACGCCTGCTTCTTCCAGTGCTTTAATCACGATAGGGGTATGCTCCAGCTGGGGGTACCCGGCAGTAAAGTAGATATTCAGGATATCCCGGTCTTTTTTCTTAAAGAGTTCTACTATTCTATTCATGGTAATGCTTAATAAAGGTGGCTAAATCTTTGTCTCCCCTTCCGGAAAGATTAATGACGATCACATCATCCTTATCGTACTTCATCACATTGAGCGCTGCGAAGGCGTGTGCCGTCTCCAAAGCAGGAATAATGCCTTCAATTTTAGAAAGGAAGTAGGCGGCTTCCAGGGCATCTTTATCCGTGATACTAATGGCTTCCGCCCGTCCCGAATGAATCAAATGAGCATGCATAGGTCCAATTCCCGGATAATCCAGGCCAGCGGAAATAGAATAGGGCTCAACGATCTGACCATCGGGAGTTTGCATTAAAAGGGTACGGCTACCGTGAATAATCCCCCTGGTTCCCAGTACACTGGTGGCTGCCGACTCTCCCGAATCGACGCCCAGGCCAGCCGCCTCCACCGCGATGAGGCGTACCTCCTCTTCGTTGAGATAATGATAATAAGCGCCAGCAGCATTACTACCACCGCCCACACAGGCAATGATCGCATCCGGGTTTTCTTTACCGGTCTTCTCTTTTAATTGCCATTTGATTTCTTCACTGATCACCGACTGGAACAAGGCCACCATTTCGGGATAGGGATGTGGTCCCACTACCGAACCAATGATATAGTGCGTATCTACCGGATTATTAATCCAATCGCGAATCGCTTCGTTCGTGGCGTCTTTAAGCGTTTTACTTCCACTCTTGGCCGGGCGAACTTCTGCCCCCAACATTCGCATACGAGATACATTTGGTGCCTGTCGTTCTATATCGACTTCTCCCATGTACACGATACACTTAATCCCCATCAGGGCACAAACCGTTGCAGTAGCGACCCCGTGCTGTCCGGCACCCGTTTCGGCAATGATGCGGTTTTTACCCATTCGCTTGGCCAACAGGATTTGGCCAATCGTATTGTTGATCTTGTGCGCGCCCGTATGACAAAGGTCTTCTCGCTTCAGGTAGATGTGGGTGCCAAAATGCTCCGAAAGGCGAGAAGCATAGTACAGAGGAGTCGGGCGTCCTACGTAGTCCTTTAACAGGGATCTAAACTCTTTTTGAAAATCCTCATCTTCCCAAACGGTACTGTATTCTTTGCGAATTTCCTCGATATTGGGCTGAAGCATTTCGGGAATATAGGCTCCGCCAAATTCCCCATAATATCCGCGTTCGTCTACTGCAATCATTGCTGATGTTGTTTTAATTTTTGAACAAACCGCCCGGTCATTTCTACGTCTTTCAGACCCGGCTCGATTTCAAACTTGCTATTGATATCTACACCAAAAAGCATGGGATGGTCTAGCTCCAGGATGGCTTCTGCACTATCTCCCCCAATACCGCCACTTAATAAAAAGGGCGTGCTGCCTTCGTATTTTTCCAAAAGGGACCAATCGAATTGCTTTCCCGTACCACCGAAGCCGACACCTTTGGTATCGAACACAAAGAAGGAACAATGGTCTTCGAAAGGAGTGGTCACGGCGAAGTCAAATTTTTCATCAATCGAAAACGCCTTTACCAACTTGGCCGTACGAATACTACTGGCCGTCCATAAAAGCTCTAACTCCCGGCAATAACCGGGGGCCTCCGACCCGTGCAGCTGCACAAAATCCAATTCGTAATCATGGATGGCATTCAGAACATCCGAAGTACCAGCGTTAACAAAAACGCCCACTTTTTTCACCAAATTAAAGGTCTCTTCGTTTTCTCTAACCCACTGAGCTAATTCGTCTTGTTCTCCGACAAAGCGTTTGGATTCCGGATAGAAAATGAAGCCAATCATATCGATAGGAAGTGCCAGCATAGCCTCGATATTATCAGACTGCCGCATTCCACAAACTTTTACCTGCATCATGCAATTCCGTGTTTTAGCGTTGATTCCATTTGGTTAATTCGTTCAATAAAATCTGCACACTCCTTGTGTGGCTCATCAGCCTGCATAAAGTATTCCCCAATGAGAAAGCCCTCAAAACCAACTTCCTTCAGTTGGACAATGGCATTTGGATCGCTAATCCCACTTTCAGATATCTTCACAAAGTCATTCGGGATCAGAGAAAACAAGTCAATTGAGGTCTGAATACTGACACTAAAATCGTGCAAATTCCGGTTATTCACCCCGATGATATCCACGTACTCATTGGCTTTGGCCAGCTGCTCCTCCGAATGGACTTCCATTAATACTTCCAGCCCTAAATCTTTTGCCTTCTGAGCAAGTGCCTTCAGGCGTCCGCGATCCAGACACTCTGCAATCAACAATATAACGTCGGCACCGATGGCCCGCGCCTCGTAGAGCTGGTATTCGTCAATAATAAAATCCTTGCGCAGAATAGGACAGAAATTAAATTTACGCGCCTCCGTCAGGTCTTCATTTTTTCCCCCAAAGAAATGTGTATCGGTCAGTATTGACAGACCCGATGCCCCCGCCTGCATATACCCAATGGTCACGCGCTCTACTTTGGCATAGGGATTAATATCCCCCTTGGAGGGTGACTTTCGTTTAAATTCAGCAATGATGCCCGATTTATCCGGACGACGTAAATACTTTTTCATCGATACGCAGGGAGAATCAAAATACAGACTCTTCTCTAAGAGTTTGATGGGATAAAGTTCCTTACGCTTTTTCACCTCTTCCCGTTTGTGGTCTACGATTTTATTGAGGATCGTCATAGGTATAATTATTAGTTTTTAAATTTGGTGATTGGGCTTACTAGCTTTGCGCTACTAACTTTTGAAGTTGCTGATAAGCGCGACCACTTTCAATACTTTCGCGGGCTTCCGCCAAACAATCTTCCATCGATTGCTCCGAACGAATGACCCGAATGGCTAATCCGGCATTGGCCATTACCACCGCTTTCTGAGCCGGAGTCGCCTTGTCCTGTAAAACATTTAACAAGGTTGTCGCCGCTTCTTCTGCCGTTTCCCCACCGTACAGTTCTTTGGGATTTATTTGCTGGTACCCCATCATCTTAGGCGTAATAATCCGCTCGCTGTCATTGGTACGGAGTTTAAAATCACCCGTCAATGAAATCTCATCGTAGCCATCCAGCGCGTAGACAATAGCAAAGCGTCGCCCCGTATGTTGCATAATATACTGGAACATACGCGAAAGTTCCATACTAAAGGTACCGAATAACTGGTATTTAGGTTGTAGGGGATTAACCAGTGGCCCCAGCATATTAAAAAAGGTCTTCATGCCCAACTGTTTACGTACCGGAACGACCTCTTTCATCGCTGGATGGAATAAAGGGGCGTGTAAAAAACACATATTTGCTTCGTCCAACTGACGACGTAAAGTATCCTGATCATTGGTAAATCTGTAACCCAGTTCGATCAGTACATTGGAGGAGCCAACCGAAGAGGAAACGCCGTAGCTACCGTGTTTACTGACTTTATACCCGGCACCGGCGATCACCATAGCCGAGGTTGTCGAAACATTAAAGGTGTTCTTGCCATCACCTCCCGTGCCGACGATATCCAGGGTCTCCTGATCACCCAAATCTATTTTGACGCAAAGCTCTAATAGGGCATCGCGAAAGCCCTGTAATTCCGACAGGGTGATGGGGCGCATATTAAATACCGTGGTAAAGGAAGCTACTTGTATATGATTATACTGGCCACCCGATATATCTACCAATATTTGCCGGGCTTCTTCCCGACTGAGTTTATCGTGTTCAAATAAACGATTCAGTACCGTTTTCATGGTTATTTATTTAGCTCTTAGGCTTTCGCCAAAAAATATCTTATTTATTCTGCCATTAAAGCTTCTCTGGGAATTTCGACCCCACAACTGGACAAGAAATTAGCCAGCATCTTTTTCCCTTCCGAGGTCATTACGGATTCCGGATGAAATTGCACCCCAAAAACCGGATAAGTAGTATGGCGCATCGCCATAATTTCGCCCTTTACGTCGATTGCGGTTATTTTCAATTCCGAAGGTAAACTATCCTTTCTTACGATCCAGGAATGATATCGGCCTGCATGAAAGACGTCGGGAATATTCCGAAAAAGTGGATCTTTCTCATCTGTCACCTTAATGGGCGTCTCAATCCCATGGTACACCTGCGTAAGGTTCTCCAGGCGGGCACCAAAAGCTTCCCCAATGGCCTGATGTCCCAAACAAACGCCCAGGATCGGTTTTTCCGGTGCGTAGCGCTTGATCAGCTCCGGCATAATCCCCGCTTCGGAGGGCACTCCCGGACCCGGCGACAAGATGATGACATCGTAGGCCGCAACGGCATCAAGATCAATGGCGTCGTTCCGAACGACATTGATCTTTTGCCCCAGTATGTCCTGGATATACTGGACCAGGTTATAGGTGAAAGAGTCGTAGTTGTCTAAGACTAGTATTTTCATGATTCTTTTATTTTGTTGTTAGGCCCCTTTGCCACCCGCTTTTTTTTACAGTTTTTCGGCTTCAAGCAGGGCTTTTTTGAGGGCCCCTAGTTTATTGTTGACTTCCTGTAGCTCATTTTCCTCCACGCTCGCGGAAACCACTCCGGCCCCCGCCTGGTAGTAAAGATTATTGTCCTTACTTAGGAAGGATCGGATAACAATCGCCGTGTTGATTTCACCATCGAAACCCAGATAGCCCAGGGCACCGCCGTAAAGACTTCGGTTTTGGTTTTCGTACTTATTAATCAATTCAATGGCCTTGTACTTGGGAGCTCCCGAGAGTGTACCGGCCGGGAAGGTATCTCCAAAGATCTGTACTGGATTAGACCCCTCTTCCAGGTCGCCCACCACCGTAGATACCAGGTGTATTACGTGGCTATAAAAATGAATTTCCTTCAATTTTTCTACCCGCACGTTGACGGCGTGTCGGCCCAAATCATTGCGGGCCAAATCTACCAGCATGATGTGTTCGGCATTCTCCTTGGGGTCCTGGGTCAATTCTTTGGCTTTGGCCTCATCTTCGACTCGGTTTCCGGTACGACGGTAAGTACCGGCAATGGGATTTACCTTCGCCACACCGTTACGGATCACCATCTGGCTCTCTGGTGAAGAGCCAAAAATTTTATAGCTGCCATAATCAAAATAAAAAAGGTAGGGCGAAGGGTTGATGGAACGCAAGACCCGATAGACATTAAACTCGTCACCTTTAAAAGACTGAGAAAATTGACGGGAGAATACGATCTGAAACACATCCCCCAACTGACAGTGCTTCTTGCCAATACTCACCAACTTTTTAAATTCTTCATCGGTGAGATTACTTTGTTCCTGACCTTCTAAATGGAATTCATGTGCAGGAATTTTTTGACTCAAGATCAACGATTCCAGTTTTCCCGAAGAGGGCTCCTCCCCTTCTAATAAGTTCTCCAGGATATACAATTCGTTTTTATAATGGTTGATCGCAATGATATATTTATGCAGTGTAAATCGAATATCGGGCAGATCGAAACGGCGTTTATCCGAATCAAAGGCCAGCGTATCGAAGTATTGTACGCCATCAAAACCCACGTGACCAAAAAAGCCATTGAATCTTCCAAGCTCGGATTGATTTTCTACATCAAATTGTTGGGTAAACCGCAACAACTCTTCGGGGACCGTGTCAGTATCGTAGGCCGGAATGGGAATCACCGTTTGGCTACCATCGGGCAGACTTTCGGTTATTTGCCGGTTTTGCACCGAAATTTCCGCGATGGCCTGTAATCCAATAAAAGAGAAACAATCTTCGGCACTGCTAAAGTCATTACTCTCCAAAAGTACCGCCTGAGTATAGTGGTCTCTTACCTTCAGGTACAGAGAAACCGGCGTAATGATATCCGCCAGGTGCTTAGTGACTACCGTCCTGAGTTTGACTTTCTTTGTTTGCGTGGTATCCATGTTTTTGTGTCTTTTTCTTACATTATGACCTTAGCAAAAAAAAACAAACGGCTTGTTCGGGAGAACCGACAAGCCGTTTATTTGCATCCTGACAAGGCGTGTCCTATCACCCGAATGTTCGAGAGATTGAGCGCCACCACCAAGAATTGCTATTAAAACTTTGCATTACTTTTTTATTAATGCTCAAATATAAAAATCCTATTCTGGAAATTCCTATTTATTTTTTGACTTTTTTAAAAATAATGGGAAGTTGTTCGCATAATCTGGCCTATCGGATGTAAAACCGGTAATTCTTGCTGGAACCGGTAAATCTTTTTATCGGATTACCAGCTTTGTCAAAGATCAGTTTTTTTCTATCCGTAACTTCTCTTACTTTAATACCATTGAGGTTCCAGTTATCGCCGTTCCAACCTCCAGAGAAGGTGGTCATTAATTGAATACTTTTAATTTGGCCAGGATTAAGCGGAGAGTTGAGCTTCACCTTAACCGTCTGGCGGGAGCCATCTGCCCAGCGCTTTCCCTTGTTTACATTGCGTATGTATTGGCTCCTACCGTTCTTAAAGTAAATTCTCAGGTTCAGATTATCTTTTCCTCCCCGTAAATCATCATTTCCTGTTCTGAATTCCAACTCCAGCTGGCTTACCTTTGGTTGGGAAAAATTGCCATAAAAAACAGGTTTATGCTGGATAATCGTGGTATAACTGGTCTTTGGAGCCTTTTCATTAATCATCAACAGGAAGGTTTTGCGATCACCGCTAAATTCTTTGAGCGGTTCTCCCGTCCGTTCCAGAAGGTCTTTCTTTTGTTGTTGTCCCAGGCGAGCTTCGACCTTAATTCCATTTAACTTCCAATTATCTCCATTCCAGCCCCCGCTGGCATGCTTAAACAATTGCAAGGATTTAATAGATTGGGCAGCAATCGGACGATTGAGTCGGATGCGCACCGGCTGCATGTAATTGTTAATCCAACGACGGCTCAAATTTACGTTGCGAACTACCTGACTGGCCTGACCGTGAAAATTAATGGTAATATCCAGATTATCTCGGCCTCCCCGTAAATCATCGCCACCAGTCGTGCAATACACAACTAGTTCGTATACTTTTCCATCTTTGGGGTAATTCTCAGGGACTACGTAAGGAGGGTTTCTAAATTGATATTTGCGATCCACAAAATAGGTCCGCCATTCTTTTCGATTACCCCGGTTGTCAAAGGTGTAAAAGACTTTTTTACGCAGATCCGGACGAATAACTGAAACCTTATCGGGATAATTGGGATTATAAGTGAAAATTTTTAGGTCGCTCTGGTAGGCTCCGTAGTCCCCTTTGTAGCGTCCGAGCTCATAACCAATAACCAGTACCTGGTGCTCTCCCCCATTGTGTGCGCCACCAGCCCCCATCAGGCCCAAGGGCATAGGCTTATTGCGGTCGACATAATAAATGATATCTCGCAAACGGTCTTTCATTCCCCAGCGGAAAAACTCCTCATTGCGGGCTCCTCCGGGATTGAGTCCCAATTCTGCCCACTGGTCAATGTTTCTTTTAATGGATTCTACTTGTTGGCTATAGATATGCGTGTGTAAGGCGGTACCATCGTTGGGTCGATAGTCCTGATGTGGAATGGTCTTGCGAGCATTGTAATAGTCCAAGGCTGAATATACCATACCCCCACAAAGTCCCCCCGTGCGCCAGTCAATCTCCGAAACAAAATTATTATGGAAGGTATTGACAAACTTGAAGCCATGTTGATTCGGCTTAAAGGAGGTCATCTTTCTTTGCGCTTCGGCTGAAAAGGAAGGCAAAAGACAGAGGAGTAGGATAAAGGAGGATAGATTCTTCATGATCGTAGGTTTTTATGGTTAATAGTATTTTACCTACGAGTGTCCTAAAAAAAGGAGATATGACCCTTCGGGGAAATTAGTTGATCAGAAATTTTAGTTCCTTGCTTATTCCAGGGGATAAACAAAAACCATTAAGGCAGTAAAAGACAATAAAAGTGGTGACCTCAATTACCTTCACGCCTTAATGGTTCAGGACAAACAGGAACTTACATTAAATGGAAGTAGCCCCGAAAGGTTATCTATTCTTCCAACTCTATTCTGTTGATAAATCCGTAATGCGCCTCTAGCTCTTTGTAGTAGTTTTGCTCTAATTGCGATAAGTGCTCCGGCATAGTTTCTGGTAAGTCCCAACCGAACAAGGCATTTAATATCTGATCAATGATCAACAAAATACTATAAATCCATTTTGGCGCCTTAAACAAATCTAAAAGGAAAATAATTAGCTTCTTGATTTCTTTGACGATTCGGTTTAAACCTAATCTGGAGAATATCGATTTTAACTTTTTTGAAATCGATAAGGCGGAATTAACCATCTGATTTCCTCCGGCAAGCTTCACCAGCTGATTGGCCTCGGATATACCCTGGTCTGACGATTTCTCCATCCTTTCTGACAAGTAAGAAGACAGCCCATTGAATTGCTCTTGTAGAGGGGCAAGGAATTCATTGGCTACTTTTTTGTGATCTTCATCCTCAAAAGCATCTGACAAGCCCTTGATAATTAATTTTGGAAGTGTTTTAATTCCTTCCAGAAAAGCTTCTAATTCTGTCTTTTTTTCATTAGGCATACTATAAAATTTATGGGTTTAGAGATTCGAAAGTTTCTCGGGGATGATAAGCAGAAAATGACGCTACCAGCCTACAAGAACTTTCAGGTTCAGTAGTAGATGCTCTTCGTTACGCATTTATAATCAGCGCAGATAAAATAATGAGGAAAGTCATGTGGAGAATACCCTTATTTTACCTACTTGAAGGCGGAGCCGGCAGCAGGTAAAGTATGTACGTGCAGGATTTTCCAACAAAGTTCCCGAATCAATCCCCCCTCTTCCTTCCCGGTACTGGAATAATCCACGCCCTTACTTTTCAGATCGTATTCCCGCAAGATATTGACAATTTTCTCCAGATCGCGACGGCGGTAATTACGCTCGGCCAGTCGGTAATCGCGTAAAAAGAAAGAGCTGCGCAGGGATAGCGCCTGGAGAATTTCTTTTTCGCCGGATTTTTTCAGGAAACTGAGCATATAGACCTTACTGAAATAATTATACAGTGCACCCATGATCATGGGCAGCGGATTCTTCTTAGGATTAGCGATAAAGTATTGTACGATGCGATTGGCTTTTTGTACATCCCTTCCGCCCAGGGCACGCTGAAACTCAAAGACATTATAATCCTTACTGATGCCGATATTATTTTCAATATCTTCGGTTGAAATAGTCGCACCGGGCGACAAGTTGATAGCCAACTTATCCAACTCGTTGGCGATCTTAGACAGGTCGGAGCCTAAATATTCACTGATCAGTTGAGCATTACCCATATCGATTTTCAACTTCTTAGTCTTCAGGAAAGAGACGATCCAATCGGGCACCTGATTATCATAGAGGGGCTTGGCTTCCAATACTAAAGCTTTTGCCTTGAGCGCCTTGCCAAACTTGGAATTCAGATTGAGCTTTTTATGCTTATGGGCAATGACCAGAATGGTTGTAGGCGAGGGGTTTTCGACGTAAGTCAATAAATCCTTCAAACTGGCCATTTCCTGGGCCTCCTTGAGTAAGACGACCTGATAGGGAGCCATCATCGGGAAACGACGGGCCACGTCTACTACCGTTTTATGATCGGTCTCTTTACCGTATAAGACGGTATGATTGAAAGCCTTCTGGTCTTCCTCTAGTACCTGCTCATCAATAATATCGACAATAGCGTCAATAAAATAAGACTCCTGACCGTGCAGAAAGTATATGGGCTGGTAATTACCTTTCTTTAAGTCTTGTAGTATTTGCTGGTAGGTCATTTGGTCACGTTTTCAGGTGGTCGACACACGATTCACGCTTGCGTTCCCACAAAACTTTCCTGATGGGCCAGCGTACGGCCTGGATAAGCTTGCAAAGCTACTTCCAGACAATCCATGGCTTTCTCCAGGGCATTGGTATTGAGCACATAAGCAATACGCACTTCATTCGAACCACGTCCGGGGGTGGCGTAAAAACCCTCTCCTGGTGAAAGCATCACGGTTGAGCCTTCGTGTTCGAAGGACTCCAGCAGCCACTGACAGAAGCGGCTGGCACTATCTACCGGGAAGCGAGCGAAGCAATAAAAGGCACCTCCGGGCTTGTAATTCAGCACGCCGTCCATGGCCTTCAGGCGATGGTAGACGACCATCCGACGGCGATCGTATTCTTCTTTCACTTCGGCCAGGTATTCGTCTCCGGCCTCCACCATGGCTTCCGCCAGTATCTGTGCGAGTCCCGGAGGGCTGAGCCGCAATTTAGCGTAACGCGTTAAGCTTTCCAGCACCTCCTGATTTTTCGTAACCACGGCCCCTACCCTGGCGCCACAGGCGCTGTAGCGCTTGGATACCGAATCAATTACCACCACATTATCTTCTAGACCGGCCAGTCGCAAACAGGAATAAAATTCCTGATCGTCGTAGCAAAATTCGCGATAGACTTCATCCACAAAGAGATACAAATCGTGCTTTTTAACCAGCTCTGCCAGTTCAAACAGGGTTTCTTTACTGAAGAAACTACCCGTGGGATTGCTGGGGTTGGTGATAAAGATAGCCTTGGTACGATCCGTAATCTGCTCCTCAAAGGTGCGGGTAGAAGGCAGGGCGAAACCATCTTCAATATAGGTGGGCACCGGTTTAATGACTGCGTCGGCGATTTGCGCAAAGCCATTATAATTTGCGTAAAAAGGCTCGGGAATGATCATCTCTTCTCCACGATCTAGACAAGCGTAAATTAATAGCTGAATCGCTTCGGAAGCCCCCGTCGTAATAATCAATTCATCAGCACTGACGTTCATCCCGAATTTATCGTAATAAGCCGCCAGTTTGGTCCGGTAGCTGAGGTTTCCCACTGCCGGGGTGTAGGCCAGAATATCCAGCTCTGTTTCTTTAAGGGTTTTGAGCGCCGCTGGAGGAGTCAGGATATCGGGCTGACCAATATTGAGATGGTAAACGTGCGTACCTCGTGCTTTGGCCTGATCGGCAAAAGGAACCAGCTTTCTAAAGGGAGATAAGGGAACCTGAGTCGCGCGATTAGAAATCTTAGGCATAAGTAGCTTTTTTTGTACGAAAAACCCTGCGAATAAACGGGTGTTATTCGCAGGGTTTTAATGGTTAATACGGCTGGCTTTCGCCATGAACCATAAACAAGCTCTAAGTTACAATTATTTCAAATACTTGCCACGCTTTTTTGGTATTTGTATACAGGTATTACGATACCTGAAAACCAATCAGGCCTACCACTTAATCGGTTCCAGACTGGTAAAGGTCTCTTCAGGCATACTTTCTGATACGGCAATATCGGTCAACTTATTATTCCCGCGATCACCACTTAGTAAAATCGCACCATGTTGTTCATAGTTGAGCCAGGGAGTCGTAAATCTGGGCTCAGGATCTTCATAATTGCCAAAAAACTGCCACTGCTTAACCAGACGGTCTTCCTCATCTACGTACACCAGATATTTATTATCCGGAGTGCGCCCCACCTCCTCAAAGGTCAATTGCAGCACATCGGCTGGCGCCCCGCCCTGCATGGTATCCTGGCCGACGTATTTAAGCGTCACCCCACTGTCCTTGAGCTTGTAAGGCATGACCAGCCAGTAAGCATCATTGATCCAGATAGATTCGGCTCGCTCCAGGTATTGATCCAGACTATCCGTGCTGGAGATATCCGTTCCATTCAGCAGTACCTTACCGGTTTTATCATGAATATTCACCAGGTACACGGCAGAATCTGCTGGCACTTCTATTCTCACATCGCCCGTCTTCTTATCCCACCATAAAGTACGACGTCCAAAAAAGGTCCAGGTAATATATCGGGTCTCATCCCAGGCCTTTCTTCCACCTAAAGCCTCCATCACTTCATCGGCAACGGCGATGGCTTCGGCATCCGAAGCCTCTAAATTAAAACCCTCGGCGGCGGGATTACCTACGTCCGTGCCCTCCATATTGGCTGGGGAGCAATAATTCAAACTCAGGAAGGTAGCGCATAAAATAAACAGTTTGCAAAGTCTCATTTCGTTTTGATTTGATTTTAGAACAAAATAGCTAGCTAGTCTACATTGTTCAAAGCGCAGATAAAAAAACTGCTCTGCTAGCGGATAGCAGAGCAGTTTGAATACTAAATTAAAGATACTTAGGCTTTGGGATCTACCCCTTTGTCCAGGTAGTCCTGGTATTCTTTGAGTTCTCCCCAATGGCCATCGGCCGCCAATTTAGCCTGCTTGGGCCAGGTATTAGGTTTGGCTAACTTATACCGGTCACCGGCATTGGCTAACACCTCCTTAATCCGAGCTATGGGCGTCCCGGCTAGATCAGACCAGGTTTTAATCCCTGCTTCTTTCAAAATACCTTCGATTTTGGGGCCGATGCCCTCAATAATTTTCAAATCTTCCGGGTTCTTAGAAAAGCCCAGAATCTTCATCGCCATTTTCTCAACTTTAGACGGGTTTTCAAAGTCGCCGGTTTTTTCTCGACCGCCATCCAGGAATTTCTGATATTCGATCAATTCGGCCCATTGGTTATTTTTAGCCAATTCTGCCTGACGAGGCCAACTTTCGGGCTTCATCATTTGCATTTTATTAGCCGCCAGAATGGCACTTAGATCCTCTACTTTAGCGCCAGCCAGATCAGACAAGGTATTGATCTTATTCTTTTTCAGCGTCTTCTCGACTTTAGGGCCAATGCCTTCTACCACCTGCAGATTATCCAGATCAAAGATTTGGGCATAATTTAGGCCCCCCGCTGCTTTACCTGTGGCGAGTCCCAGTGCCCCCATTTCCTCCAACTTGGCTTTGTACTCCAGATTTTGCATTTCCAGCCGCTGTCTTTTATCGTGACACTTTTTAAGATCAGCTTCCAGCTGTTCGATTTTGTATTTGAGTTCTACTTCATTTTTCTCAAAATCATTCAGCTTGTTTTGCATAGCCCGCTGATCGGCCCCCATTGCGCCGGCAGCGTAGCTTGTTTTAGTCTTCTTCTCAGAAGAAGTATTGCGGTCAAAACGGCTACCGAATAGCCAACCCAATATAAATGGAATAATACCCGCCAAAAGCAGCCATAACCAGCAGGGAAGCCCCCAGAGTGTTGCTAATAATATATCGATAATCATGATGTTTAGTTTTGTGTTGATGAATTAGTTGAAGGAATGCGCACGAGTTCAACGCGACGATTATTCTGACGACCCTCTTCAGTGTCATTGGTATCGACGGGTAAGTTTCGGCCTTTCGATTCGGTGGTGATTTGTGTTGTCGGCACACCATAATCGACCAAAATAGACTTGATCGCTTCGGCGCGACGCTGTCCCAGGTCCATATTATAGGCATCACTACCGATATTGTCGGTATGTCCGGTGAGACGTACCTGATCCCCGCTTTCAATTAATTGAGGCGCTAATTTCTCCAGGTAATCATCAACGGCCTGATTGTAAACTTTTTCTACCGACTTGTAGGGAAAGCGAACGACAATACGGTCATCCAGCACTTCGACGTCTTCTTTAATGGTCGTACCGGAGTCGCTCCAGTTCAAGACACCAGCCGGAAAATACCCGGATCGGACATCCGGATTCGCCGGGAATGGCCTTCCCGAAAGCTTCACCTGGTCGGGCGGTATATCCGCAAAATATAATTGCTGAATCTGGGCTGCTCGTGCTCGTCCCAATGATTCGTAATCGGCAGGTATGGCTTCTCCCTCGTAGTAAAACCCGGTAATCTCCAGCACCTTCCCCTCTTCTTCCAAAGAAAGCAGGCTATCGCGGAAAGCACCAAATTCATCGGTAGTATAAATACCCGTGGTGTCCCATTTACTGGCAAGTAAATAGTTGTTGACCGGTTCATCGACCTGGCTGGTATCATCATCCGTAGCGGCAATTCCCCCACAACAATTGGCAGCAAAAGTTGGGTAGAAAAATACAAACAACAGAATCATGTACACCACCAGTAAGACCAGAATCAACAAACGTCTGGTTAGTAATGACATAGGTTTGAGTTGGTTTTATGAAAAAATAGTTTTGTTTTGTTATCTATTATTCACGGGAGATGTTAGGAACGGATAAGCGTTTTGTTTATTTATGACCGGGGAAGCTCAGTGAAGTAACGATGTCTATTAAAATCATTGATCAAAATAAACATTTTTATCCATTTCTTGAACTTTTATTACCTATACCCCCGCCGGAGAAAGCGAAAATGTATAGATTTCCCTATATTTGTGACCCTTTCTCTTTTTGGGATGTTATAAGAAAGAAATAAATTAGCTTTTATGTTTGAAAGTTTAAGTGATCGTCTAGAAGGTGCCTTCAAAGTTTTTACGGGTGATAATAAATTGACCGAGCTGAACGTCGCTCAGTCCATTAAAGAAATCCGTCGTGCCCTGGTGGCCGCCGATGTGAACTATAAAATAGCCAAAGAATTTACGGAGCGCGTTAAAGAAAAAGCGCTGGGTACCGAAAATTTACTAAAATCGGTTAAGCCGGGCCAGATGATGGTCAAGATTGTCCAGGACGAGCTGACCGAATTAATGGGTGGTCAGGCCGCCGGTATTGATCTGAGTGGCAAACCGACCGTCATTCTGATTGCGGGTCTGCAAGGTTCGGGTAAGACAACCTTCTCCGGTAAACTGGCCTACTTCCTGAAAACCCAGAAGAAAAAATCTCCCCTGCTGGTCGCCGGTGATGTGTACCGTCCAGCGGCCATTAACCAGATATCCGTCCTGGGGGAACAAATCAACGTTCCGGTCTACAAGGAAGAAGGAAACAAAGACCCCGTCAAAATCGCCCTCAAAGCGATTGCCCACGCACAGGATCACAACCACGACGTGGTAATTGTCGATACGGCGGGCCGTTTGGCTGTTGATGAAGAGATGATGAATGAAATCTCTAATATCAAAGAAGCCATCCAACCCAATGAGACGCTATTCGTAGTGGATGCGATGACGGGGCAGGATGCCGTTAATACGGCCAAAGCCTTCAATGATGTCATTGATTACCACGGGGTTGTTTTGACCAAGTTGGATGGTGATACCCGTGGTGGTGCTGCCCTTTCGGTCAAATATACCGTCGGTAAGCCCATTAAATTCATTAGTGAAGGGGAAAAGATGAAGACCCTTGATGTTTTCTACCCCGAGCGAATGGCGCAACGGATCCTCGGTATGGGAGACATTACTTCCTTCGTTGAAAAAGCCCAGGCTCAGTTCGATGAAAAAGAAGTAGAGCGCCTGGAAAAGAAAATCCGAAAGAACAAGTTTGACTTTGATGATTTCCTGGGGCAGATCAATCAGATCCGTAAGATGGGCGATCTCAAATCGCTCATGAATATGATTCCGGGGATGAGTAAAATGACCAAAAACCTGGATATCGATGATAAAGCCTTTAATAAGGTAGAATCTATTATCCAATCGATGACACCTGACGAAAGGGCTAATCCGGAATTGGTCCTGAAGACCAACAGCCGCAAGAAGCGGATTGCCCGTGGCTGTGGCCAGGATCTTCAGCAAATCAATATGTTCTTAAAGCAATTTAACCAAATGCGTCAAATGATGCATAAGATGTCGAAAGGACAAGGCGTACCGGGTATGATGCCAGGTGCTGGCGGCGGTCCCGGCAGACGTCGCAGAAGATAAATATATTACCAGAATGAAAAAACCCGTTCCCCTGCCAGAGGAACGGGTTTTTTACTTATTCTTATTACTATGCGTGCTCAACTACTTCTCTTTTTCTTTACCCTAATCCCTGTTTTACTCATTAGTCAACCGCTGCCCTTCGACCCGGAGGTTGTCAGTGGTGAGTTGGACAATGGGCTGAAATACTACATCAAACAGAATAACAAACCAGAAAACCGGGTGGAACTGCGTCTGGCCATAAAGGCAGGCTCCCTTTTGGAAGACGAAGACCAATTGGGTCTTGCACACTTTGTAGAACACATGGCCTTCAACGGCACCGAACATTTCAAAAAGAATGAACTGGTTGATTTCCTGGAGCTGAGTGGCACGCGTTTTGGCGCCGACCTGAACGCCTATACCTCCTTTGAGGAAACCGTATACCAACTGCAGGCCCGCACCGATAGTACTGCCCTACTCGACCAGGCCATACTGATTCTATCCGACTGGGCCAGTGGCCTGCGATTTGACAGTAATGAGATTGAAAAAGAACGCGGGGTGGTCATCGCCGAATGGCGCAACCGGCTTAGCCCCGACCAACGTCTACAACAACAATTTTACCCCGTTCTTTTTCAGGATTCTCGCTACGCAGAGCGACTGCCCATCGGGGACCCAAAAATTATTGAGCAGGCTGATCAGTCGACCATTCAGCGCTTTTATAAAGACTGGTACCGCCCCGAACTCATGGCGATTATCGCCGTCGGGGATATTGATCCCAGCCAAATGGAGAAACGCATCAAAGAGCAATTTGAAACCCTAAAAAATCCCGAAAAACCAAGAAAGAGAAAGGAATACCGGCTCCCCTTTCACGAAGGTACCCGGAGCATAACGGCTACTGATCCCGAGGCACCTTTCACCCAGATCCGTTTGCTCATTAAACAAGCCGCCCTGGGCGATAGTACCAAGAGCGATTTTGCCGAAAGGCTAAAGATCAGCCTATACAACACCATGCTCGGTGCCCGCATGTACGAGCTTCAACAAACCGCCAATCCTCCCTTCACTTTTGCCACCACGGCCTATAGTCGTAACCTGGGCGACACCGACGTGTATAATATCTCCGCTTTTGTGGGTGCGGAGCAGGCACTGGCGGGATTTGAGAGTGTTTACCGGGAAACAATTCGTGCCCAACAGTACGGTTTCACTTCTACAGAATTGGAAAGGGCCAAAGAAAATTTACTTACTCGCGCCCAGCAACGGGAAAAGGAAAGGGCAAATATCCCCTCCGGAAGTCTGGCCGCCGGCCTGGTAAGTCATTTTCTGAAAGACAGTCCCGTCCTTAGTCCAGAACAATACCTGGAACTGGTAGAGGAACTATTGCCCACCATTGATCTGTCGACTATCAATGTGCTTCCCCAAAAGTGGATCACCACAGACAATCGCAGCCTCATCGTCACTGGTCCGGAAAAGGTAAAAGATCAGTTACCCTCTCCGGAAGAAATCGAAGCGGCTATGCAAAAGATCGAGAACAGCAGACTAGCTCCTTACATCGACCAGATGGCTAATCAGGCGCTATTTGAAAAAGAACTCCAGGCGGGTACGGTGCTTGGAGAAAAGACCTACGAGGGCTTAGGCGTAACCGAATGGAAACTCAGCAATGGCCTGACCCTGGTCATGAAACCCACAGATTTCAAAGAAGATGAAATCTTAATCGAAGCCTTTAGCCCCGGTGGTCACTCCCTGGTGGACAGCAGCCGTTACCAAAGTGCAATGGCCGCCACTACCCTGGCCAACCTCAGTGGCCTTAGCCAATTTTCGGCGCCAGACCTGCTAAAAAAACTCAGTGGTCGGGTCGTTAATATCTCCCCCTACATCAGTGAATACGAAGAGGGGCTCAACGGAAACGCGGCCACGAACGATTTGGAGACCCTGCTGCAGCTGACTCACCTCTATTTCACGGATCCCCGTTTTTCGAGCACCTCGCTAGACGGCTATCGACAGCGACAGGCGAATATACTGAAGAACATCACCGATAATCCCTATTATTACTTTGCCAAGGTACAGAGTAAGGTAAAATACCAGAATCATCCACGTCGCCAAGGGATTCCAACTATGGCAGACCTGGCCAAAATTGATCTGGCCGTCGCCGAAACTTTTTATAAAGACCGGTTTGCGGATGCTTCCGATTTCACCTTCTTACTGGTGGGTAATTTTGAGCCCGCAGCCATTCGTCCTCTACTGTTAAAGTATTTGGGTAGCCTTCCGGCAAAAGATCGGGAAGAAACTTATCGTCCGCTCGACATTGAATTGACCCCCGGTATTGTCGATACCGTCATTCAGCGCGGTCAGGCACCCAAAGCGTTGGTGGATATTACCTTCCACGGCGATTTTTCTTATACCCCGGAAAAGCGCTACCACTTTGCCTCCATGCTTGCGGTGCTGCGGATCAAAATGCGGGAGCAATTACGTGAGGAACTGGGAGGCGTCTACGGCGTACGCCTCAACGGCACCAATAGCCGCATTCCCGATCCGAAGTATCGCATCACCATCAGTTTTAACACCGATCCCGGCGAACTCGACACCCTGGTGCAGACCGCTTTTCGAGTGATCCGGGAGCTACAAAGTCAGGGACCAGAGGAGAAAGACGTGGAAAAGGTCAAGGAGACGCAGATACAATCCCGGCTAAAGGCCGAAAAAGAAAACAGCTACTGGATGGCCCAGCTGCGGTACCGCTACAAAAACAACATGCCCATGTCTGGGGCCACTACGGAGGCTTTCCGGACAAAAGTGGAGGCCTTATCGGCAAAAGATATTCAAAAAGCCGCCCGGCAATATTTTGATTTTGAACAGCGGATTAAGCTGGTCTTACTGCCAGAAAGCTAGTCGGTCTTTTGGAAAAAGTGTACCTGCAAAGTACGGTATCCTTCCAGTTCTTCGGCCTTCTGGCCGAAAAGACGGTGTGATACTCGCATCGTACTCTCTTGCCCCATAACTATGCCAACTACCCAATTTTCAAATGCCAGCGACCAGCCTTCTCGCCTTGGAAAAATAAGGGTTTTCTATTTGGAAGTGACACCAATTGACATGCCATTCGGCAGTTAAAAAAAGAAAAGGGCCTCTTAAAAACACCAAAGCCCGCCGGCATTGCTGCTGATGGGCTTCGGTTTTTTGATATAGTTTTTGAAACGATCTCATCAGCCACTTATGAAAGTCTGATGATAGACTTCCTTAATCACGTTTCTATCATCAAACATAAGTAGAAATTTTATCGAGGGGCCCATTGAACTTCCTCCTAGAGGATTAAAATTTTTCAATGATATATCAACGATCAAGGCATTTTTATACACAACTGAAAAAGACATATTGTATTTCGTCTCCTTTTCCATACATTTAGAAAACTGAGAAATGGCAACAGGTAAATCCTTAAAATCAATTTTCCTGAGTTCTTGCTTTAAGTTACTATGTTTAAAACTACTAAATCCAGTCAAAACAAGTGGTTGTAGCCTATCGTTAATACAATAAGTTCCAATATTTTCCTTTTCTTTTCTCTTGATATTCTTGAATGCCTGATTGATTTGATGAACAACCGAATCATTGCTAATTATGTATGTATATGCAATTGAATACTTTTCTAGTTCTGATTTAGGTGTGTCTTCATTTTGAGTCCCATATCCAAACAAAGCAATTAAAACTATTAATATCATCTCTATTTATTTTTATTCCTTTTAGCTCGAATAGCCTCTTTGAGTTTGTCAAAAGGTAAATGCCTAATAAATCCACGCTTGGGTGTTTTCTGCTGCTCCAATTTCAAATGCGCATGATTGCTAAAACGTTCATATTGATAGCCCGGATCATTGATAGATATCCCTGGCCTGTAATCCACTCTCTTGCCAAACTCAGATCCACTCCACGCGGACATTTCTTTCCTGATTTTATTAACATAATCAACATTTTCGAAAGCGTAATCACCACCAAAATAATCCAACTTAGCTCCCATTGCTTCAGTATGACCTAACTCATGTAAAAAATTCATTCCAAATCCGTAAGTTAGTGGATTGAGATCTTTTGATGTTCCATCCATAAAATCTTCAAGTTGGTATAAGTTGATGTTTATTGTGTTTCTTTCTTCTTTTGTCTTACCATTCATGAAGACTTTAGAATCGACGTAAGGATCCATCATGATGTTAATATCATCTTTATGTTCAATTGCATTTAACAACATATTTCTAGCAGTTTCACTACCTTCTGCAACATCACCTGAGGTAATATTTGTTAAAATTCCTCCATCACTTATTTCCAAGGTAAGACCAGTTATTATCTGGAGCTCATTAATTACATTTCGCCAATCTATTGAATTGCCCTCCTCATCAGTCATATTGAATATTATTCTCATACCGTCAGGATCAATATTGGAAATTGGGTTGTTAGCTACATAGTTGTACCCCGATAGTGAAAAGTAATCCTCCGCCAGCGGATCTATGCTCATCCACCGTCCAATACTTGCATCATACTCTCTAGCTCCGTAACTACGCCAATTACCAAAATTTCAAGCTTAATCGACCAGCTTTCTGGCCTTGGAAAAATAAGGGTTTTCTATTTGGAAGTGACACCAATTGGCATGCTATTCGGCAGGTGAAAAATAGGAAGTCATCCAAAACCTTCCCCCGAAAGATCAGGAACATATCCTTTTTACACTCGATGCTATGATCCGCGATGCCAAGTCGCGTTTTGCTTATGCTTCTTAAAAGCACCAAAGCCCGCCAGCAGCTGCTGACAGGCTTCGATTTGCTTATTTACTGCATCGTTTTCTTATCCGACTCCGTCAGGTGTATAGTTTCACCAACTAAACTCTATTTTTAGGATCAGTCGAGAATTTTCAATTGGTCTTTTTCATAAAAAGAGACGGGGAATTGAATGAAGTCAATTTCTAATGCATTAATTAAGCTATCGTTTTGAATGGTTTTCAATATTTCGTCTTGAACAATTTTAGCATACTTTTTTTTGTGCTCAGAAAAAGACAAGTTGATATTCCAGGTTGTATTCTCTAAGCTGCATAAGTAAACAGATAATCGCCTACCTTCTTCACTATTAATCGGAACCATCAAATGATTTTGAGGGTTTATTTCTTTGGTTATTTGATTCAATACCTCCTTAGACAAATCTTTCTTCTTAGATATTGGTACGTAAATTTCCTTTTTATCCTTTAAAAAGAAAAAGTCTTTAGATACATTCTTACTAGCTGTATCTTTAGTTTTATTTTCCAAAATATGGTTTACTCTAGCATTACAGCTTAGATTAACTAAACCTATAATTAGAAAGAATCTTACAAGCATCATTTTATGTATTTGTTTTCTTTTAGCCATTGAATTAGCTTCTGTCTGCGTTGCCCACTATAATTTTTATTTACGTGTTGCATTACAACTCTTTGTGTCCTTCGTTGTAATAAAGATTCAAGTTTTTCGTGGTTTTTTCCACGAGCTACAATCCAACCTTTTTGAATATTTCCTCTAATTTCTCCTTTTCCATATTCATAAACCGTTACACCAGATTTTGTCCTAATTGTTCTTGCTGCTTTTCTACCCATAACTTCATAGGCTGGGCCACTTCTAGGGTTGCCCGCTGAGGAAACAAACATGTCAATATATTCTCTTACCCCGGTAACAATATTATACTCTTGAGGGCTTATAAAAAAGTGAAGCTCATCCACAGTTACTGGTTCACCATCAACTTCCAGTGTTACATTATATTCCCAAATTCTATTAGGTTTCGCACCAGAGTATCGATCATCATATTTATACCCTCTGACTTCATCGTAAATCCTTAAACTCCCATCTTCATAAGTCTCCATTGATGGATTAAACTTTGCAATAATAGCATCGGCTCTTGAATCGGCAAGTGCATTCAATGCATTACTATAAGCTCTTACTAAAGATGGATTAGGATCACTCTCCGTATTATTACTTCTGAAATGGTTTTGCAGCTGTCTAAATGCATTTTGTGCATCTTCTCCTGTAAAGGTTGTTCCGCTAGCTGAATAAGAGACTTGCTTTCCGTCCGGATCAATCAGAGAAATTGGATTCCCTAAAACATAATTGTAAGGGCTAAAAGGCATGTAGTCCTCCGCCAGCGGGTCCACTGCCATCCATCTTCCAATACTTGCATCATACTCCCTTGCCCCGTAACTACGCCAACTACCAACCCCTTTTTTAGCACCGCTTCGTTCAGCAGCACACCCCTAAAATACATGTTTTAGCAATTCGCTGCCGCGAGCTTTTCCAGATGAAAAATAAAAAGGACTATCCTCGGTTTAAAGGACTAAGCTTGGCCCAAGCGGGCCAGCCATCTGAGCGGCTTAGTTATTTAAACGGAGGTTCGGCGGGTCTGGGCCGGCCGACGAGAGGCCCAGGTACTGTCTTGTGCAATAGGTAATTTGTTGGGTAAGATTCCCGGCGGGCGTATGCGGGTGTGAGTGAGGGCTGGGAGCGGGAACGATAGAGAAGCTACCAGTCACGCGCAGCGGCAAGGCCAACGATTCCCTTTTTCTTTCAATTGAACCTCCTGGGCCGCAGCCGAACGAACCGAGCAGCCCGCCGAATAAGGTG
>DATFKA010000172.1:0-12544 GCA_035268885.1 Saprospiraceae bacterium | reverse complement strand
CAAGTAGAAACCGGCGGAAAAGGAAGCAGGAATCGCTGCGGAGTAGTTTCCTGCTGACAGTTGCCGGAAGGGTATAGCGTGTAGTCGGCCACTAGCATCGCTTAAATAAAGTGTCTGTATAGGCTGGGCAAAGTCGGGCAGAGCAAGTCGGAACTGCCGGGTAAACACTGGATTGGGAAAGACCTCAGGTTGGATATGGGTATGGATGGCCCGTGTTTTTACGGCAGGCACATTAAGTGCTCCTTCTGTCCAGGTAACGGGTAAAGTAGAGAAGGCTTCATCAATCAAAAATACACTATCGACGCCATATTTAATATCTTGCTCGGCTGGTCCGATAACGATGGTTTCGATGACAATAGTGGCTGTAGCTATGGGGCCGTGTCCAGTAACACCTTGTTGATCGCGGCGTGTTATGGCGACATCAACCCGTCCCTCCAGCGGTTTATCTTTAATTAAGATGAGTAGAGAATCGGAAGAAGTGTTGCTACCCAGAATCCAGCTATCGGCAGCGACCGCAAAAGAATCGGGGATGATGCGCATATAGCTGGTATCGTAGCGAAAGGAAAAGGCTACTCCGTAGAAGTCTTCCACGGGTTGCTCCGGGGAACCCAGCTCGAAACTGAATGAGATGCTTTCCTCACCCATTGCGGTCGACTGCTCTGGGATAGCGGTCAGTGGAGGAGCTCCATTACCGGTCATAAACTCTTTGAAAAAAAGAACTTCACCGTGCGTTTTTCCGTAAAAAGTATCAACGGCAATGATGTCAATGCCGTTGATGGTACCATTACCATCGGTATCCGCGTAGCCATAGTTAATACCATCCGGGAAATTATCATCCCAGCGTTCTTCCAGGTTTTGACCGGTAAAATTCGTGTACCCTCCAGGTCGGGGAGGGCCGGTACTACCAAAAGCATAGCCCAGATATAAAACATCAATGTGTTCGACGATGCCGTTATTATCAACGTCGCCGGGCCAGACTTGCTGACTGTGTAACGGAGTGTGCCAGGCACACCAAAACAAAAGGAAAAAGAGGGTGTATATCGTTTTCTGCAAAGGATTATGATTTAGTACATCCTAAAATAGAACATTGGATAAGATGCAGCAAGTACATGTTTGTATATTTTTCATTGTATCTTATGAAGTGTAGAACTTATTTAAGCCTTTACGTATTGCCAAAGTATTGATAAACAGGGATTTGATTTGTTCGAATTGTTTTTTTACTGATATGATGAAGTGATTTTTCAGCATGGAGAATAGCAAGTTAATTGGGTTACTACGAAGTTTTAACGAGCAAGAATGGATTGAATTCGGAGACTTTGTGGCCTCGCCCTACTTTAACAAACGATCTGCTCTAATTCGTTTTTACGAGGTATTGAGTAATGCTGCTCCCGATTTTTCCGGCGAACAAATGAAAAAGGAACAGGTGTTTTCCGGGATTTTTCCCCGGGAGGGCTACGACGACAAAAAGATGGCTTACCATATGAACTATCTGCTTAAGCTGGCAGAACAGTTTTTGGGGCGAAAAGTATATGAATCCAGAGCTGCGGGGGAGCAATTAGATATTCTGGAGGGATTTGTACGCAAAGGGCAGGGAAAAAACTTTCAATTTCTGGAGAAGAAGTTAAAGCGGTTCTTCAAGCAACGTCAATCGAGGGAATCCGATTATTGGTATCACCGCTTCCGCTTTGCTGCTATTCAACTGGAACACTTTAATACCCTGAAAAAAAGGAGTATAGATCCCAGTTTTCAGGAATACTCCGATACGCTAGATACCTTCTTTTTGTTCGAAAAGCTGCGGCATGCGTCCAGTATTGCCACCTTACAGGATTTGGTGACAGCAGAGGTTGATTTGGGGATGGTTGACGAAATTATTCAGTTTTTGGCGAAAGCCGATCATGTAGTACCTGAAGTAGATGTTTACCGCTATTTATTTCTCGCCTATAGGCACTCTGATTCAACCTATTTCGAGCAATTCCTGACGCTGTTGCGCAAGCAGGTGGAAACAGCCTCACCGAGAATTAAACGCGAGTTGTTTCTGTTTGCGATCAATTTTTGTGGACGGCAAATTATGGCGGGGCATTCCACCTACTATACGGTTATGCTGGATTTGTACATGGAAGGTGTCGATAACCGTGCGCTCTTTGAAGGAGAATACCTGTCGCCCTGGACCTACACCAATGTGGTAAAGCTGGCATTAGGGTTAAAGAAAATCGGTTTGCTGGAGGAGTTTATTGAAACACATTCGGCGCATTTACCTCCGGGCCATCGGGTGGATGCCGAGCATCTTAACCGCGCTGAATTATCGTATTTCAAGAAAGATTACGGAGAGGTGCTAGACAATTTAAATAAGTTGGAACATTCTGATTTTTACTATACTCTGGGCTCCAGGGTATTGCTGCTAAAAACATTTTACGCACAGGACGATATTGAGCCTCTGCTTTCGCAAATAACGGCTTTTAATCAGTACTTACGGCGCAATAAAAAGTTGTCCGGCAGTGTAAAGAAGCCCTTTTCCAATTTTTGCCGCAGCCTGGCTTTAATATTAAGGTCGCCGCCAAAAAAGGCAGAAAAGGTGCGTCAGCAAATCGAAGAGCTACACCCTGTAGCCGAGAAAAGTTGGCTGTTAGAGACCCTGAAAAAGGAGTTGGGCTAGCTCAACAGCTGATAGGCCAGGAGGCTACTCAGGTAAGCCAGTCCGGTCATCATGAAGAACTGTAGTGTGGGCCATTTCCAGGAATTGGTTTCTCGTTTCACAATGGCCAGGGTACTCATGCATTGCATCGCAAAGACGTAGAAGAGCAGTAAGGACCACGAGGTAGCCTGATTGTACACGCGTTCGCCTGTTTTGGGGCTCACCTCTTCGGCCATGCGTTTTCGAATGGAAAATTCATCATCGGCTGATCCGATACTGTAGATGGTCGCCATGGTACCCACAAAGACTTCCCGGGCCGCGAAGGAGGTAATGAGGGCAATACCAATTTTCCAATCGAAGCCGAGGGGCTCGATAGCAGGCTCGATAAATTTGCCGATGTGGCCGGCAAAAGAGGCCTCCAGTTTGCGGGAAGCCATGAGGTCGTCCGCTTCGTCATCAGAAAGATCTTGTTGCTCAATGGTGAGCTGTGCTTCCCGGCTGGCCGCTTCCATATCGCCCGTTGGTCCGTACGACGACAGTATCCATAGCAAGAGGGAGATGATTAGAATGATTTTCCCTGCTTCTACGGCAAATGTTTTTACTTTTTCCCAGACGGTGAGGACTACATTGCGGACCACGGGCAGCCGGTATTCGGGCATTTCCAACATTAGGAAACTCGATTCATTAGTTTTTAGGATTAGTTTTAGAATGTAGGCCGAACCGAGGGCCGCCGCAATGCCGAGGAGATATAACCCCATAAAAGCCAGGCCTTGTAGATTGAAGAAGCCCAGTACGGTAGCCTGGGGCACAGCAAAGGCAATGAGCACAGTATAGACCGGGATGCGGGCCGAGCAGCTTATGAATGGGGTGACCAGGATGGTAATCAGGCGTTCTTTCCAATTGGCAATGGTGCGCGTACTCATCACCGCCGGAATGGCGCAGGCTCCACCAGAGATGAGCGCCACAATAGACCGGCCATTGAGTCCAAAGGTTTGCATTAAGCGGTCAAACATGAATGCGGCACGGGCCATATAGCCCACTTCTTCCAGGATAGAAATCAACAGGAATAATATGGCAATTTGGGGTACAAAAACCAGGATGCCGCCCAGGCCGGCGAGTAAGCCGTCAGCTATTAAGTCTGGAAACCAACCTGTGGGCAGGGTGGTTCGCACCAACTCGATAAGGTAGCCAAAGAAGAAATCAATGAGATCCATCGGATAACTGGCCAGGGAAAAAATGGCCTGAAAAACCATGAGCATCAGGATGAAAAAGATAATCGGACCGATAATGCGGTGGGTAAGGATGCGGTCTAGTTTTTCCGAAATGGACGAACCGCCTTCGCCCGACCGGCTGATGTTTTGTTGTACGATGGGGGTGAAATGATCGTAGCGTTGCATGGTTTCCCGTACCTGCATTTGTAGATCCTGGAACCCGGAGCTCTGCACGGCCCTGGCTATTTTGGCCTTTTTTTCGGGGTCAAGGTCTGGTAGCCAGGAATAATGATGTGCCAGGAGAATTCGCTGGTATGGAGAGCGATCCGTCAGGGGGTGCTGCAGTTCGCTGACCAGCCGGGCTTCTTCCTGCGAGGGGCGGTAGAGGGTACTATCCTCAGGTGCACCGTCGGTGGCCTGAATGGTGCCCATGATTTCTTTAAGCTGATCAAGGCCTGCTCCGGTACGGCCACTCACGCACAGGGCTACGGTACCCAGTTTACGCGAAATTTTTTCTTCATCAATGCTCAACCCTTCATGCTGGGCAACATCCGACATATTGAGCGCAAGGATAGTCGGTAAACCGAGGTCGCGAATCTGTGTGAACAGCAGGAGGTGCTTTTCGAGCTTAGTCACATCGGCAACGTACACTACGGCATCCGGATAATTTTCGTCATCCGGGTTAGCAAATGTCTGTACAACAATGCGTTCATCTTTGGAGGTCGGATAGAAACTATAGGTACCGGGGAAGTCAATGAGAATGACCTGGCGGCCGTTGGGCAGTGTCAGTTTCCCGGTTTTCTTGTCGACAGTTACTCCGGGAAAGTTGCCGACTTTTTGGTTGAGACCGGTCAATTGGTTGAAAATAGATGTTTTCCCACAGTTAGGGTTGCCGATCAGAGCTATCTTGAAGGGAGTGTTGTCCTGCTGCACGTCGTTGTCTTTAAAGAAAGTAATATCACCTCGTATCTTTGTAAAAGGCAGGAAGTTGATCAACTTCCTGCCTTTTACAAAGATACTAAGTGATGGTTGCTTAGAGCGGGTTTGGGACTTGCTTTTGCGGGTAAAAACCCTTCCGCAGTATTACGGGAGCAAATAATAGCCATTTAACGACCTAAGGGTAAATCCCAGGGGCGCTCTTAGCGCAAAATGATGCTTTCTGCTTCTTCGCGTCGCAAAGCAATCGTCATATTATCTGCTTTGATGTACCAGCCACCACCGAAGGGGGCTTTGCGTATTAGGCGTACCATAGAGCCGGGCAAAATACCCATAGCCATCAGCTTTCCAGCAATACGCTCGTTACCAATGTGCGAAACGATTCCTTCTTGTCCCCTTTGCAGGGAAGTTATGCATTTGTGTTGCTTGATTGGAGCTAGCACTGGCTTTAATTTTGATTTAGTCTTAATAGTACCCCAAAGTTAGGGCAAAAGTTAGCGGTATTGCGTAATATTTGTCACCGTATAAGCAAAATACCTATTGTTTGGTATAAGTACCTAATATTAGGTATATCGCGGCTCAATTCAGAAGCTGGGGCGATGAATTCGACGGTTTAATTTGGTGTGTTTCCTGGTTTATTCTCCGGCAATGGTATCGCCCCATAATATCGGCCACCACTTTGCTGGGATAGCGCTGCCGCATTACTTCGAAAAACAGATGATCCTGTTGGTTAAATTGGCTAATGCGCAATTCCCATGTATTATCGATCGGCTGAACCCGGTAGGAGGCACTCCAACCCGCGACAAAATTAGCGGGCAAATGGGGAAGCCGTGCCTCGGGGCAATCTGTCTGTCCGATGTGGTCGATATAATCCACTAAGAGCTGGTGGTAAGTGTGCGTTTTATTCATAGCGCTTTATTAGAAATAACTGTAGGCTTAAAGATAAAAATAAGCGGTTATTTAGACTAATTAAAATTAGCTTTTACTATAGGTACGCTATATGTCGTTAAAAGGTTGACCTGAAAAAAGAAAAAGCGCCTTCCGGTCAGAAGGCACTTTTTAGGTGTAAGAGAAAAGAATACACAAAAGGAATTATCCGAGGTGCGAACGGAGCATCCAGGCCATTTTTTCGTGTTCTTCCATCAAGGCAGTGAGGAAGTCTGCGTTTCCAGCATCATTGAGATCCTCGACTTCCGTTACGTTGTGGCGCAGGATTTGAATAATAGCTTCGTGATCGCGCAGCAGGTTTTCGACCATCTTTTTATCGTTACCATTGAGGTGATCAGTTTCTACCAGGCGGCTTTGGCTGGCAAATTCTTTCATACTACCGGCAGTAAAAAAGCCCAATGAACGAATTCGCTCTGCGGTATCATCGATAAAAGTAGCCAGTTGAGTGTACTGCTCTTCAAACAACTCGTGCAGAGGTTTAAACATCATGCCGGTTACGTTCCAGTGGTAGTTGCGCAATTTAAGATACAGTACATGCTGATCGGCCAGTAACTGGCTCAGGATGGTAGCGACTTTTTCACGCTCTTCACCGGTCATTCCTATCTCG
The DNA here is from genome assembly GCA_035268885.1 of Saprospiraceae bacterium. Taxonomy (GTDB): domain Bacteria; phylum Bacteroidota; class Bacteroidia; order Chitinophagales; family Saprospiraceae; genus DATFKA01. Next base: position 6,210 of record DATFKA010000172.1, on the reverse strand, counting down.
ACATTGTGCGTATGGGTTGCTTTAAGTTTGATATCCATGAATAGTGTGTTTTGGTATTTAATTAAACACTTATAAAACAGACTCGTAATACTAAAGGTTTACCGGGAATGAAGATCACACGGGGAAAGTCTAGTGCTAAAATGATGTTAAAAAGGCGGGCTGTCGGACCATTGAATAGGAACAATTAGTTACATTTGCAACCTTAGTTTACTAATGCACATGTTGCCTGCTGTGATCCGAGTTTTTGGAGCAGCAGGTTTTTATTTTTGTGGAGACCCCTAAAAATAGATAAGGGTGAAGGCTCGTAAGCCTTCACCCTATCGTATAGCCGTTGAAACAACCGTAATTTCTTAGGCAGCTGCCGCTGACGTCTGAGCTGTTTTGGAAGCAGCCAAGGTATAAATAACCAGACCGAAACCAATCTTATTCACGGCATCACCGATGTTATAGATGATATCCATAGACTCAGGGCTCAGCATACCACTCAGCAGACCTCCTGGAATAGCCATGTATCCGATTGGGTAGATCGCCCAACCAACCAGAATGAACCAACCCAGAGTGCGGAAAGCTTTCTGCAGGGTAGGATCGTTAGAGTTGCTAGCCAACTTCTTAGCTGGGCCAAACCATACATCGTAGAAAATAGCAGCATAACCGATGGTAGAGATAGCCCCCCACAGTGGAGAAGCGTCGCGGAAGACCGTTTCTCCCAGATAACCGGTTACCAGCATGAATATTGACCAGAAGATCATACGCCACAGTAGACCTTGTTTAGCACCGAATGCTTTTAAGATCAGGTAAAACTCCACACACATCAAGGGTACCGTCAGGATCCAGTCAATGTAGCGGAATTCTGTGGGAGAGGCCTGGTTTTCTGCCCAGAAGCTTCTCATGTAGAAATAGTGTACAGCGGCGATACCGGTAATCAAACCAGATACCAGCATGGAATCTTTCCATTTCCCATCTACCCGGGTCATCTGTACAAAGAAAAATACCGTCGCGGCCAGCATGGCCATCGAACCGATAAAGAAGGTGAAACCTACGTAATCACCTGATTGCAATTGAGCCAAAAACAGTGACTCGAAGTTTACTAATGCGTTCATTATTGGTGTGTTTTGTTAAGCAAGTGTTAAAAGTTGTATGCGTAACGGCTATTGGTTTAAAAAGTTTATGATTTCAGAAGAAAAAAGTCATCGGACGTAATCAACTATGGTTAAATGAGCCTGACAATCAAATATCTTTGGAAGTCATCGTAGTTCTTGTTGGGCGATTTGATGATCAGCATCTATTGGCGTACCGGGTGTTGCTGACCACTTTTTTAACAAAGCTGATAAAGATCGCATCCCTCTATACCGCAACTGAATGGCCAGGGCACGCAGAAATGGACCATAAGGCAAACGGGTGAAAATACGGGCTTCCTGCCAAATTGTACTTTTTTCATTTAAAAATGTAAGGATACGTCGCATGGGGTTGGCGCGAAACAGGGCGGAAAAAATACCTGCACCCTGCTCACCCCAATGGGTAAGAATATGTAAAAGGAGGCTATCATAAAAAGGGAAGCGAGCAGCTGAGGTGGACAATACATTCGTTACACGCCTCCCTTGTTGCAGTTTTTGTGCGATCTGTTTTGCCTCATTTTGAATACGGAGAAAGGCATATCCCGTCGTCGGTTTTACCGCTCCTCCAACCGTTCCGATATTGAGCACGTGTGGGTGCTGATAGCGGTTAAATTTCCGATTACTCATTGGTATTTTACCACTCTCTTTTTCAGCGACAGTAAACGATGTTTGCGGATAATATTTGTCGAGATACGAAGCTATTTCTTGGTCGTACTCTTCCGGCGAAAGCAATTTCTTTGAGAATACCGTAAACTCAACAAGTGCTTTTCGAGGTGAATAGGGAAGGACATACATAAAGCGGCTTTCACCTTTTTGCTCAACCCTGAAGTCCATGAGCCGGGCATCTTTGGGGTCAAATACATCTTGTTCTGCCTCCACCCACCATCCTGTAAAGTGCTGCCACAACTGATAGGTAGGCCAATGGGATTCCTGCGTGGTGGCGGGCTGTACGCTATTCAGTACGTAATTTCCCCGAATTACACCTTGATTGGTTCGGACGTAAGGGCCTTGCTCGTCTTCATCAATCTGATGAATAGTTGCCTCCATGAAGGATACCTGCTCGTACTGTTCGAGCTGCGTCCACATGTAGTTGTACCATTTTGAAGAGCGCACCATGTAATAAGCATAGGGTGCAATAGACTGAGCTACTACACCATGCTGATCAGCGAAAGACATGGTTTTCCAGGTATGATGCAAAAGATGAGAAGGACAAGGGGGGGCTGAGGACCAAAAACACCAGGTTCGGTCATTATCAAGCTTCTTTTCCTGATCAATGATTACGATTTCTGTAGGGCAGTTAAGGTTTTGAGCAAGCTGCAGCGCAACCGACAGCCCAGAACAACCACCGCCAGCGATGATGTATTTTTGTTTATCCACAGCCTAGTTTACTAATGCACTGTTATAAATATACCACTAAATCTTTGGTATACAGCCGATTTAACCAAATATGGTTTATAATTACTTAATCGACAATGGTGAGACAAACAGCATCTAAAATGGTTTAAGAAATTTTGATTTTTTTTGGAGAGTTTACCTCGTCTAAGGCTATTAAGGGGGGAAGAAGGTTTTATTCGATTTGTATGGGATCACGTTGCATGATCTTTTTCATTTTACCGGGAATCTGAAAGCGTTGTCCATGTTTTTTCTCCAGAGCTTTGCAGGTTTTGGTAAAGGTCTCTATTCCCATATCGTGAACATACTGTATGACCCCACCTTTGAAGGCAGGAAATCCCCATCCATAAATGCTACCGAGGTTAGCGGCAGCGGTGGAATGTATCACTTTTTCCTGCATACACCAGATTGCTTCTAACACCTGAGCAATGAGAAAACGATTGATTAATTCATCGTATTTAGGCCGTTTTCTGCGGTCTACTTTAAAATGGTCGGCTAATCCCTGCCAAAGGTTTGGAGTTTCTTCAACTGGATAGTCATAAAATCCGGCGCGTTTCTTTAAGCCGGGTCGATCCAGGTCGGTCAGCATCACGTTCAGCACGTTAACGGCCGGGTGTTGTATGTATTTAGGGCCGTAGTGCGCGGCGGCTTGTTGTTCGTACCGCATGATCATATTTAAGCCGAGATCGTCGGCGAGGGAAAGTGCTCCCTGTGGCATACCGGCCTGTACGCTCAGGTTCTCAATGAGGGCCGGGGACAGGCCTTCCTGAAGCATAGTAATGCCTTCGAGGATAAAGGTGTTGCGGACGCGGGCCGCAAAAAAGCCCCAATCATCCTTGACAACGATGGGGGTTTTATGGATGTGTTGTACGAAATCAAAGGCACGGGCAATGGTCTCTTCACTGGTGCGGGCACCACGTACGATTTCAACCAAAGGGACTTCGTCGGCCGGAGGAAAAAAGTGTAGTCCGACATAATCTTCCGGCCGACGGGTGGCTTCGGCCAGTTGGGTAATGGGAATAGAAATGGTGTTTGTCGCAAAAAAAGAATAGTCATCGAGATAGTCTTCCGCTTCCCGGGTTACCTTTTGCTTTACCATTTGATTTTCGAATACAGCTTCGATCACGAGGTCGCAGGATTCAAATTGATGGGCATCCTCGGTGGTGGTAATCCGGCTGAGTATCTCGTCTTTTTTAGCTTCCGTTATGCTGCCTTGTTTAACTTTTTCGCGTAAGCGAGCCTCAACAAATTCCCGCCCTCGTTGAGCTATATGGCGCGATACGTCTTTTAGGATTACTTCGAGTCCATGCATCAGGCAGGAGAGAGCAATGCCTGATCCCATATGGCCGGCACCAATCACTCCGATTTTTTTGGGGCGGAATTTTCCATACCCTTTAGGCCGGTTACCGCCTGATTTTATAAAGTTGGCGTCAAACCAGAAGGCTTTAATCATATTTTTACATTGCTGACTACGTACCAGTTGGGTGTAGTACCGGCTTTCAATGCGGCAGGCGGTGTCGAAATCTACCTTTGATCCTTCGGTAAGCACATTGAGGATAGCCCGGGGGGCAGGAAATTGGTCATGACTGATCATAGACAGGTTGGCAATGAGCCGCCGAATGCTTTGCGCCGTATGCAAGTCTTTGGCCGTCCCACCGGGGATAGAGCATTGCTGACGATCCCAGGGCCGACGCGCTTCCCGTGTATTGAGCAGCCATTTGCGAGCCAGGGATAGCATTTGTGCCTCATTTTCGGCAACCTCATCAATAATACCGAGGTGTTTTGCTTCTTGTGGATTATAGCGCTGACCACTGCTGAGAATAGCGTAGGCCCGTTCGATACCCAACAGCCACATCAGGCGAATGATGCCGCCCCCGCCCGGGATCAGCCCGATCTCTACTTCGGGTAGTCCAAGTCGGATGGTTGGATCATTTAGGACGATGCGCCGGTGACAGGCAAGCGCTACTTCAAAGCCGGCACCGATAGCATTGCCATTTATAGCGGCAACTACGGGTACGCCAGGCTGCTCAAGTTGTCGCAGGAAGGACTTCATTTGTTCGGCAAACGTAAAAATTTCGCCGGCATCCTGAGCCCGATACAAATAATCGAGCTCGCCACCAGCCAAGAAGGTGTTTTTAGCCGAAGTGAGAATGACCCCCCGCAGCGCTGAGTGTTTTTTTTCCTCCAGTAAATGGTGAATTACCGGCAGAAAGGCCTGACGAATTTCGTGGTTGATGACATTCATACGGCGCCCTTCCATATCCAGGGTGAGCGTAACAATGTTGTCGATATCTTTTTGGTAGTGGATCATACGTTTGGCAATAAGCAGGTTTGCATAGATGTCTTGCGTTAAACGCGTTCAATGATGGTCGCTACCCCCATCCCGCCGCCAACGCACAAACTGATAAGTCCGGTTTGCAGGTCGCGCCGTTCGAGCTCGCTCAGCATCTTTCCAAGCAGTATAGCTCCGGTAGCGCCCAGGGGATGTCCAAGTGCAATAGCCCCACCGTGTACATTAAGTACATCATCAGACAACTGAAAATGCTGCTGAAAGTGGAGGACAACCGAAGCAAAGGCTTCGTTGCATTCCCATAAATCAATGTCTTCGGGATTCATTCCTGCCCGGGTCAGGGCTTTTTCGGCAGCAGGTACAGCACCGGTAAGCATGAGGGTAGGATCGACGCTTACATTGGCGGCAGCACAGATACGAGCTCTTGGCTTAAGGCCGGAAGCTTTACCGACAGCCTCTGAGCCAATTAAGACGAGGGAGGCCCCGTCGACAATTCCGGAAGAATTTCCTGGCGTATGCACATGCTCAATTTGTGCGATACCGGGAAACTTGCTGAGGGCCATCTGGTCGAATCCCCATCCGCCAAAATCCAGAAAGGAGGGTGCCAATGCTGCCAGGGCTTCCATGGTGGTGTCTTCGTGCAGGTATTCATCGCGATCGAGAATCAAAAGCCCATTCTGATCGTAGATGGGAACGATAGATTCCGCAAAATATCCTTGTTCCCAGGCACGCTGAGCGCGTTGGTGCGATTGGTGGGCGTAGCGATCTAATGCTTCGCGAGAAAACCTTTCCCGGGTAGCTATAAGGTCAGCGGCGACTCCCTGTGGAATGTATTTGACCGCATGAATAACCTCCGGGTCGTACAGCAAAGGGCCCATATCGCTGCCCATTGGTACACGACTCATGCTTTCGACGCCTCCGGCTACAATGCATTCATCCCAGCCTGAGCGTACTTTGGTGGCCGCCAAATTGATGGCTTCCAGCCCCGAGGCACAGAATCGATTTATTTGCATACCACCAGCAGAAAATTCCCAGCCAGCAAATAGAATAGCTGCTTTGGCTAAATTGTAGCCCTGGTCATCAACGGGGCTGACACAGCCGATGAGTACGTCGTCGACCAATGCCGTATCGAGTTGAGTGCGTTGTTGAAGCGCCTGTAATACGGTTTGTAACAGATGGATGGGCCGCACCTCATAGAGGGCTCCTCCCGGTTTTCCGGTACCACGCGGAGTACGCAGGGCATCATATATATATGCTTCAGTCATGTTACCATTTAAATAGATTGCATCTGGTAAAAGTACCAATACACTACCCTAAACTCAAGAATTATGCCTGCTTTCTACGGTGTCTGGGGCGCACTTCGTACATGGTTAGGCGTTATTTAAGAAAACTAATCCCGTACCAAATGTATTG
>DATFKA010000171.1:0-6974 GCA_035268885.1 Saprospiraceae bacterium | reverse complement strand
AAGCTCGTCAGGAGGCGATTACCAATCAGATCCTCGAGATCGTCAGTGGTGCCGCCGCCCTCGAAAACGACTAGTCCAACTCATAAGGTTTATACTCAAATTTTTAAAAAAGGGAGTCTCCGGTTTGGAGCTCCCTTTTTTTTTTTATCTTCTTCTAAAATGCCTTCAGTTATATGACTCGTAGATGTATCCTCTGGCTTTTGCTATGCTTACCGATATACCTTTCCGCGCAATCTAATGCCGATCTGCTCTTTTTGCCGAAAGGCGATACCCTTAGTGGAGAAATAGTTGGCTTCTCATTCAAAAGTACGTTGCAACAAGTCCAGTTCGAGGAGGCAGGTCATCTGACGAGCTATACCCTGCGAGAGATCGAGGGATTACAATTGCGAGATGGGCGATATTTTTCCACTCAAATCCGTGAAAACGAATTGCTGGAGGTGTTGCTGGAAGGCGCTATTGATCTTTATCGGGATCCAGAATTTTATTATCTCAAGAAGGGCATCACCTCTATCCTTAAGCTTTATGAAGGGAGGGAAAGGGTAGAAGTAGAGGGGCAATTCAAGATGCGGACCCGACAATTTTGGAAGGGTATTCTGATTCAGTCGATCTACGATTGTATAGATCAGCCGGCTGATTTTGTTCGGCAATTTTCCCTTTCGGAAAAAGATCTACTTAAGGCATTAAAATCTTACCACGAGTGCAGAGGCCTACCTTATACCGAATATGGCCTGCGCCTACCCTGGACAAGTATATCTTATGGTCTTACCGCAGGCCTGGTGAATAGTCAACTCCATGCAGAAGCGCTAACCCAACCCTTTGACTTTGTCCTGGATCGATACCAACACTATGGTATTCAGGCAGGTGTATTTATGGATCTGTCTATGCCGAGAGTATTGCAAAACTGGTTCCTACATACCGAGCTTTTATATACCTATCAGCATTTCTATTCCGACTTCGAAGCCGTTTTAGATGTTGGGACTGAGTTTAGGGAGTTTAACCTAAATTATCAGATGTTATCCGCTCCGATTACGATCCAGTATGAATATGATTTGAGAAGTATTGATTTGATCTTCCAGTTCGGCTTGCAATTTGATTTTTATTTGCAGGCGGATGGGAAAGTTATACGGGAAAGGGTGTTTTCGGATCGGGTAAATACTTTTATAGATGAGGCTCCAATTAATTTAGAGTCCACCTATTATGGTTATCTGTTGGGGATAGGGGCGGCTAAATCAATTGCCGGTCAACGCCTGGGGCTGGGGCTACGGTATACGGGATGGCCACGCCTGAGTAAGGAGCCCGAGTTAAATTTCCGGGGCAGTAGATGGAGTTTAAACGCGATAATTTATCTGTGATGAAGTACAATTACCTTTATTTATTATACGGCCTTTGCACGTTGTTAATAATAGCTTGCGAGAAAGAGGAAATCGGTCCCCGTCCTTTTCCACGCCTGGAAACCCTGGCGGTGAGTGATATTACGGATGAAGGTGCTGTGTTTAATGCTCGTGTTTTTGAGTCAGGGGAGGAGGAGATTATCCGTCATGGTTTTGTTTGGTCTCTACTAGCGAATCCTGTTCTGGGTGAGGATTTAACCGAAAGTGTAGTGGGTGCACCGGCCGATAATCATTTTGCTATTAGCATCCGCAGTAGCTTACAGGTTAATAAACCTTATTATGTACGAGCTTTTGTGGAAACGTCTCAGCGGGTAGTGTACGGTAATGAGATCTCTTTTTTAAGTCTGGGTAGTAGTGTGCCGGTCTTGACTTCTATTGAACCACAGCGGGGCTCTTGGGGGGATACGATTACGGTGCTGGGGAAGTTTTTTTCCACGGATTCTTCCAGGAATCAGGCTTTTTTGAATGACGTCAAATTGTCTCCGATAACTGCCTCAGCATCCCGATTAACTTTTAGGATACCCCCGGTAGCAAATGATCCTGAAGCAGCTTTTCGTTTGGAGGTCAATGGCATAGCAACGGCTGAACCTGCCGTTTTTAACTATGATCAGGTAGAGATATTAGCCTATGCTCCCCAGGTGCTTACCTTTGGAGATACGGTGACCTTAACGCTGGCGAATTTGAATCCTGATTATTATTCTCTGACGCTGGGTGGTGAACCGGTCGAAGGGATCGCACAAACGGAAAGTAGCCTAAGCCTGGTAGTACCGATGACCCTTAATATGGTCTTTCCGGAATTAGAACTTCAATCTGCTGGATTCGCCTCTAGGATTGTTCTTGAGTTGGCGGCCCCGGACCTTCTAAGGTTTGACCCAGGCAGCTATGCTTACGGAGACACTATTCGGATTCAGCACCAGAACATTCATCCGGATATAGCAAATAATCAGTTGCGTTTGATTGATGGCAATGAGGAATGGAGCCTTTCCCCTTGCCGATGGACTACTGATAGTATCTTTTTTGCCATACCCGGGAAGGTTATTCCTGACCCTTCGATTTTATTGCGTTTCATAAGCGGACCGTTCAGTATTAACATGGGTTTTATTCGACTGAATACCCCCACTGTGAATACCCTGTCTACTCGTATACTTAATGAGGTCGATCAGGTAATAAACGCAAGCGGAGAATACCTAAATTCAGATAAGGATTATTTCGAGATTGCATTGAATGCCCAAGGTGATTTTGTCCGCTTGCCGGATGAAAATATTCTTGAAATAAGTAGTAGAGGAGTACAATTCAAACTGAGCCGTAGTTTCTTTCAGTTTTTTACGAATGCTGGATTTAACGGTTTGGGAGAGTTGGTTTTTTTGAATCACGGTGCAGAGGTAGGGCGCTTTTCTGTTCAACTAGAGAATCGCTCTCTTTGGCGTCGTCGAGCCGATTTTCCGATTGCGGTGCTGGGGGGAAGTACCCATTTTCCCCTGGCGGGAAAAGGTTATTATGGAATTGGTGAGATTGCGGGTCGGTATACCAATATATTCTATACCTATGATCCGGTTGCTGACCGCTGGACGCGTTTACCTGATTTTGAGGGTGTTCCCCGGGCGCACGCAACTGCGATTGTGTTAGAAAATCAGGTTTTGCTGGGTTTAGGACTCGGTGAAACTGATGATGTGCTACAGACCCGAGGTGATTTTTATCTTTTCGATCCCCTTGAGGCCAGTTGGACCCGACAAGCGGATTTTCCGGGCGAAACTCGTTACGATGCACAGACAATGCAGGATCAGGGACGATATTTCCTGCTTGGTGGGAGAAACGAAACCGGGAGCACCCTTAATTTTCGAGATGAAATCTGGCAATATCTTCCAGAACAGGAGAGCTGGCAGCAGTTGGATCAGGACCTGCCTCCCTTTGGAGCGGCCTTCTCCCTGAATGAGACCGGTTATTTGAGTTCCTCTTTTGAAATCTATCGATATGACGAAGGGCAGTGGACCCCACTAGGTAAGAGAGCCATTGGTTTAGGAGGAGAGAAGGTGCCTATTGGTAGGGAAATTTATTGGGGCTTTGAGGAGGGCACACCGAATATCGCTGTTTTGGATACCACCACGGGTGAGGAAGATGTAAAGAGCCTTAATCTATCCAGCCGCCGAATAATTGAATATCTATTTACGATAAATGACTTGGCGTATTTTATTGTTGAAGGGCTGGCTGGCGAATCTCCTCGTCAGGTTTGGACTTTCGATCCTTCTAAATTGTAAATTAGCGCCATGGAATACCTTGCTTTTGCCGAAGGTCAACTCACCTTCCACTTCGATCCGGCCTACTGGCAGGTTCGTAAGTACGACGATCACGCCTACTTCCAGGGATTTAGTGGGGTGGGCCTGAAGGGGGTCGACTTTATCGGTATCTACCAGGAGGATATATTAGTGCTATTGGAAGTGAAGAATTACACCTGGCGGTATACCCCCTTTCGGGAAAAGGATGTGCGTCAGTCGCTGCGAGGGCCGGAGTTGATTGCCGCGGCGGTTCAACAAAAAATGGAAGATACCCTGGCGGGCCTGCGGGCTATTCGCATTTATTACGAACGCAAGCAGGCCCGTTCCTGGCGCTGGCTGGATCGCTTTCGCAAAACGGATATTGAGCAGCTTTTTTGGCAGCGGGCGACCAGCTTACTGGAGCAAGGAAAGATCCAATGCCTGCTTTGGCTGGAAACCGAGGCGGAGGATGCGGCTTTCGCTGAAAAAATCGCAGGAAATCTGGCAAAAACGCCGGTAAGGGGCGGCCTTCTTGTGCAGGTAGTTCATCGGGGTAACTATCCTTTTTCTGGGAGTTGGCAGGTGGAAAAACGCGATTAAGTCCTATATTAAAGCAAAATTCACTTCACCTAATTGAATGGCATGAATAAAGAGACCCTTTTCACGACCCGTATTGCTCTGATTGTTGCCCTGGGCGGTTTCCTGATGGGCTTTGATGCCTCCGTTATTTCAGGGGTAAATAAATTTATTCAGATCGACTTTAATCTGACGGATTTAGAACTTGGCTTTTCGGTCAGTTCGTTGACGATCGTTGCTGCCCTGGCCATGATGGTATCCGGGCCGCTGAGTGATCGCTTTGGTCGTAAAGTTTTGCTCAAGGCTTGTGCTATCGTCTTTATGGTTTCTGCGCTGGGTTCTGCCTTAGCGCCCAATTTTATACTATTTCTGATTTTTAGAATGTTTGGAGGAATTGGCGTAGGCGCTTCTCTGATTTTGGCGCCGATGTACATCGCAGAGATTGCCCCGCCCAAGCAGCGGGGAAGATTGGTCTCTTTCAACCAGTTAAATATTGTTCTGGGTATCTCGATTGCCTTCTTTAGCAACTATTTTATTTTGTCGTTGGGTGATTCAGACGCCAGCTGGGTGCAATCGCTGGGGATAGGCGAGCATAATTGGCGCTGGATGCTGGGCGTGGAAGCCCTCCCGGCGGTATTGTACCTGTTGGGTTTGATTATTGTTCCCCGTAGTCCGCGCTGGCTCATTATGAAGGGGCAATTAGACGAGGCAAAACGGGTACTGCGAAGATTTAGTTCAGCAAAACAGGCAGAAAAGGATTTGCAAGCCGTTCAGGAGGCGCTCAAAAATGATCAGCAAAAAGAAAAGGCCTCCATTGCAGAGCTGTTTAAGCCCGCTTTGCGTCTGGTCATCACCATTGGTCTGGTGATTGGCATTTTGCAGCAGATTACCGGTATTAATTCCGTTTTCTTTTATGCCCCCATGATCTTTGAGCAGTCGGGGATTGGTACTGATGCTTCTTTTATTCAGGCCATTCTGGTGGGATTAACGAATCTCGTTTTCACCATTATTGCCATGGCCCTGATTGATCGGCTGGGTCGAAAACCACTGTTGGCCTTCGGGGTTGCCGGTATTGCGGTATTTATGTTCTTACTGGCCTATGGTTTCAATTCCGCTTCTTACACCCTTACCGAAGAAAAGATAGAAAAACTCTCGGATGATCAATTAAAAATAGAGATTTCTGCCCTGGCGGGGCAGTCCTTCCTGAACGATGTACAGTATAAAAATGAACTCAAGTCGGTACTGGGTAACGAAAGAGCAAAACAGTACGAGTCGGAGTTGATCACGGCCGCCATCACCATGAACCCCTCCCTGATCCTGATGGGTATTATTGGCTTTGTCGCCTGCTTCGCCATTTCTCTGGGGCCGGTGATGTGGGTCTTGTTCTCCGAACTGTTTCCACTCCGGATTCGGGGTATTGCGATTTCTTTTGTCGGTTTTGTGAATTCGGCCGTCTCGGCCCTGGTGCAATTTGTTTTCCCCTGGGAATTGTCGACCATTGGTAGTGCCTGGACTTTCCTGATCTATGGCTTGTTTGCCCTCGCCGGTTTGGTTTTTGTCTTATTGGTATTACCCGAGACGAAAGGGAAATCCCTGGAGGAATTGGAGGTACAATTGGTGAAAACCTGATCTTTTAGGTGTTTTAAACAAGTTGATGAATAACAAAATAAAGGAGTGGTTTGCGAACATTTACTTTTGAAAAAAGGAAGTACGGATTCGAATTATTGATGGATCTACACCGATTCGAAAATAATCCAAACATCTTTTTTGATTCGGCTCCGCATACCACTGATTTTTTTGAAATGATGACCTTCGAAAAGGCAAGTGGAATTATTGAATTAAACGGTCGCACTTTTGAAGTCGTTCCTCATAGTTTCTTTTTTATCTGTCCCTTCCAAAAGAAAAGTTGCCGGGTAAGGACCGACGGTGTAAAGGGTTTTCATCTGGTGTTTCAAAATGATTTTTTAGCCGATTTTTTTGATGACAAATTGTTTGCCTACCGGTTACAGTACTTTTATAACTATCAGCATCCCCAGTATTTGGCATTAAAAAAGGAGGACTATGATAGTGTAGGCTTTGCTTTGAATGAGATCATTGTGGAGATAAAGGCCTATCAAAGTGATAGCCCTCATATCATACGGTCCCTTTTATATTTTACTTTGTCAAAGCTCAACCGACTGTATTCGAAGTATTACGGGATTCCACCCGGTACACCTTCCGAGTCTATGATTTACAAGTTTAAGGAGATGCTTGAACAGCATATACGCAGCCTGCACGCTGTAAAAGAATATTGTGTGCTATTACAGACCAGCCGGCATCAATTGAATTCGGTGGTAAAAGCGCATACGGGATTGACTACCAGGGAAATGATCAACAATCGATTACTACAAGAGATAAAAACGGAACTTCGTTATTCTGATAAAACGATAGCTGAGATCGCTTATACTTTGAATTTCAGTGAGCCCAATAATCTAACCCGGTTTTTTAAGAAAATGGAAGGGGTTAGTCCTTCTGTCTACAGAGGAAATTACCAAATTGATAGCCTTTAAGGGGGAATTGATATGCCTTTAAGGGATGTATTCCCGGATATTTGTAAATGAAAACAGATGAAATACCCATGCGCCTCAGGCGCACCAGAACGCGGATGAATATAGGGAAGCTGCTTGATCAGCGGAGACTTTAGCTAAACTATCCCTTCTTTTGTAGGGCAAAAGAAGCAAAACCCACCCGCTGAATGAGCCATTTCTTAATCCGC
>DATFKA010000170.1:0-20977 GCA_035268885.1 Saprospiraceae bacterium | reverse complement strand
ACTTAAAGGAGTAAATAAGCACCAGCAAGCCAAAGAAGATAATCAACCAGGCAAAGAAGAAACTTAAGCCATCCAGTAAAAAAGTGAAGTGAATGTTAAGTGAAGGTACCCATGAGACTTCCTGAATAATTCGTTCTCCTTGTAATACGGTAGTGAGAAACGTTCCAAAATAAGAGAAGACGCCCAGGAGAAATATTGAGATAAGCGCAGCAGTTACTTTTCTATACCGAGGGTAAAAGAAAGCAGTTAGCAGACTGACAATAAAAATCGCCAATATGGATATTTGCATTGCGGTTCAATTATTTATACGTCTGTTTAAGCGAATTAGGTCAGCCTATGTTCGCATATCCGCTCTATTCGGTTCAGATTAAAAGGGAAAACAATATCTATGATCGACCCTATAATTCTTTTCTCGGATCCTGACAGAAAAGAATGGAAAGTATAGTGAACATGAAGCCGGTGAACCCGTTTTAGAAACCCAGTTAACCGACAAATAAACAAGAACTAATACATTACTAAATTAAAAAAGACTATACTAAATGAATTACCTTGGTTTCGATCGTGAAAAATTGCAATCTGTAGTAGACGAGCTTAACACGCTTCTGGCAAATTATCACGTATACTATCAGAATCTACGTAACTTTCACTGGAATACCGATGGTGAAAACTTCTTCGACTTACACGAAAAATTTGAAGAATTATACGATGACGCCACAGTGAAAATTGATGAAATTGCCGAACGTATTCTCACGCTTCGTCATCGCCCATTAAGCCGTTATTCGGATTATCTGGCACATGCTGACATTGATGAGTCGCCAGTTATTAAGGATGATTACAAAATGGTAGAAACAGTGCTACTTAACCACAAAATTATCATTGCCAATATGCGTCAGTTACTTGCCGCAGCAGATGAATGCAATGATGCCGGTACCGACGATATGATTGGTGGATTCCTGGAAGAATTAGAGAAAGCATCCTGGATGCTTGATGCCTGGGCCGCCAAGAAGTTGCGCCCGGCAAATGTCTAAACTAAACCCAATCAGGAAGTTGGCTTGTCCAGCTTCCTGATTTTTTATTACTATTTAAATATCACTCCTGAATGAATGACTAATACAAGAAATCACGTTATCTCGTTTACCCCACCTAGAATACAAATAAAGACCCTAACCACAAGAGAAAAACTAGATATTGGCGCTAAAAGAGGTGTTGAAGCCGGAATATTAATGGGCGTTTATCAATGGATGTTACACGTGTTACAAATTTCCGGTGTACTTCCATTGCAAATTCTCTGTTATGCTTATTTGGCCTTAGTTCTCCTGCGTAGTATTCGAAAAAGAAGACCACAGCTCGGCAAAAAAAACTTCCTACCCAGTCTACTTACACTAGGCGGTTTTATTTCCCTTTTTGCCGCTTTGACGCTCTTACTCACCAAAAGTACAGCCCTAATCTGGCTTACTTATGCAACCGATGGCAACCTGCAAATAAAGTACATCCTAAAGCAGATTATCCCCCAGGCCGGAATAGTCCTGATGGTGGGGTGCCTGACCTGCTTTTTATTTTGGCGCTTTTTTCGCTACCCCCGCATTGAAGATTGATGGTAGTGGTAAAGAACTGTTTTTAGCAAATAAAAAAATGCCCTATATGATTAACCAATACGATACCTTAGTAGACGCAACCAAAGACTTACGTGAACGAGGTTTTACAGCCTCATTCGAGTTTGGTGATGGCTGTTTAAAAGAGACTGATACGAACAAAGAATACAACGCCGCTGACGTGCAGATTATTGAATATCATCGCTTTGAAGGAAATACCAACCCTGCTGACATGTCGGTTATTTACGCCCTCGAAGCCAAAGATGGAACCCAGGGTACAATTATAGCTCCTTATGGCACCTATGCCAATCCTGATCTTATGGAATTGCTAGACGCTATTCCCATTAAATCAAGGAAAAATAAAGAATAGTATTTATCGAGATTAAACGTTATAATTTTCAATAAAAAAGCCCGCTCTTATCCAGAGCGGGCCTTTTTATGTAGTATCAACTAAAGCTACTAAATTAGGGCAGCTTCTTTCTTAGCGGCCTGATAGCGAGTATTAACTTCCGGCCAGTTAATCAAGTCGTAAAAAGCATTTACGTAATCGGGCCGCTTATTTTGATATTTTAGATAGTAAGCGTGTTCCCACACGTCGAGTCCCAGGATGGGAATACCTTTGTTGGGCGCATCATCCATCAGGGGATTGTCCTGATTTGGTGTAGAGGTAATGAATAAATTTCCTACCGGGTCGTGTACACAAAGCCAGGCCCAACCCGAGCCGAACTGCCCGGTCGCCGCTTTGGTAAATTCGTCTTTAAACCCTTCGTAAGTACCAAATGCCTGTACCAAACGCTGATGAATATCGGTACCATCATCAGGTACTCCACCTCCGTTTGGAGAAAGAATATTCCAGAAAAGATCATGGTTAAAATATCCACCTGCATTATTGCGCACGGCAGCGGAATGCTTCGATACTTCTTCTAAAATTTGCCGAATAGTTTTTGTTGCTAAATCGGTGCCTTCGATAGCTGCGTTCAGCTTTTTGGTATAACCAGCGTGGTGTTTTTGATGATGGATCTCCATCGTGCGGGTATCAATCTGAGGTTCTAATGCGTCGTAATCATACGGTAGTTCAGGTAACTTAAACGCCATAGGTATTATGCTTTTATTTACAAATTGTTACCCTAAAACGGACACTCTAATTAGATGTTCGGGAGCTACGCTGGGAAAAGTGCTGTACCACACGCCATAAATCGCCCACGACCAGCACACCAATACCAATCAGAGCAACGATTATGGGCGCAAAGGTCCAATCGAAGGAAACACGCAATTTAAGGATGATACCAATCAAAGCCCAGATGATCACCAACGGAAAGACCGGATCTTCTTCCCGAAATAAAAAGAACCCGCCCAATACAGCTGCAATGCCTACCAAAATAGACGTCCAGACCGAAGGATCAAGCGGTGCTCCCCGGTATCCTGCATCGACCAGAAGTACCGTCACATTGGCAATGGTAGCCACACATATCCAGGCAAAGTAGAGCGAAAAAGGTAGACGTATTAATCCAAAGCCCCGCCAGGAATAACCTTGCAAACGTCGATAAATTACTAACAAAGTGCCCAATAACCCCAGCATGATAAATACTGAAAGTATGACCAAAAGGTGATGCCAGACCAGGATCCACCCCACATTAAGCAGGCAGTTGATAAAGAAAAAAGGGCCAATCGAAACGACATATTCCGGAGCTGGTCGACGAGAAAACAGCCCCCTGCTTTGCAACACTATAAACACCAATAACGCTAAGTAAATGATGCCCCAGATGCTAAAAGTGATCCCTGCCGGCGTAAACAGGTTGGGATAAAGATCCGATACTTCTCCGGTCGTACGTCCGGCAATAGGCAATGCATTGGCCAGAGCGTTGGTGGCAATTACCGCTATAAATCCTACAATATTGAGTATCTGCAATAGCTTTTCTGACATAGTTCTTTGGTTTTTTGATCTACTCTGCTCTGGGCGAACACCCCGGGTAAAGCTTCGTTATAAATAAAATATAATTCAATAACAGTCCATTATGTCTAAAAAAACGAAATCGAAAGCCGTTAAACCTTCTATTCCAAAAGACCGTAAAAAAGCACTGCGCCGCATGCGGGCCTTACACGAGCAAATTCGTGAACAAATGAATAAGTACTCCGGAAAATCAAATAAAAAGGCGCGCAAGAAATACAAAAAGCTGAAGAAATCCCGTAACCGTATGAAGCAAGCCTTCTACGAAGTAACATTGGCTGACCGCCGGAAATGGAAAAAAATCCGCTCTCGCATTACCCAAAAATACGAAAAAGCCGCCCGTACACTCAAAAAAGCCCAGTCCTAAATATATGCACCTACCATCTTCAAACCACCCCCGAATTGTCGTCGTAGGCGGAGGATTTGCCGGTTTAGAACTCATTCGACAACTTAAAAACGAACCTTTCCAGGTCGTACTGATTGACCGGAACAATTACTTTACCTTTCAACCTCTGCTCTACCAGGTCGCTACTGCCGGTCTTGAGCTTACCTCGGTCGTTTATCCCTTTCGTCGGATACTACGCCGTAATGATAATGTGCTCTTCCGTCTGGCAGAAGTTACAAAAGTTGATCCGGAAAATCATACCCTGACAACCTCCATCGGAGAAATCGCTTACGATTACCTTGTGCTTGCTACGGGCAGCCGCCCCATCTTCTTTGGTCTTCCGCCAGAGCATTTGATCACCATGAAAACTACGGAAGATGCGCTTTACATGCGCAATACTGTCCTGACCGAATTTGAACGAGCCGTCAACGCTGCTGATCATCAGAAAACACAGCGCCTGATTAATCTGGTCATCGTCGGTGGTGGACCGACCGGTGTAGAGCTGGCTGGTGCTTTTGCCGAAATGCGTAAGTACGTTCTGCCCCGAGATTATCCCGAATTAGATCTTGACCGGATGAAAATCTATCTCGTTGAAGGGCTAGACCGATTATTGCCGGCTATGTCGGAGCAATCCTCCCGGGCTGCTCAAAAGTTTCTGGAAAACATGGGCGTTTCCGTACGGCTAAACCAAATGATTGAAGACTACGACGGGGCATCCATCCGTATCGATGACGAATATATTCCCACCCATAATCTTATCTGGACCGCCGGAGTAAAGGCAAACCGTCCGGAAGGCTTAACGGATCAAATAGACACCAAAGGAAATCGTATGGTCGTAGACAGGGTCAACCGACTGGTAGGTTACCGTGATGTGTACGCCATTGGCGACGTAGCCGCTATGCTGAGTGAAGACTACCCCGCGGGGCATCCTCAGCTCGCTCCCGTCGCGCAACAACAGGGAAAACATCTGGCAAAAAACCTGGTGCGCTTACAAAAGGGACAGGCTGCCGAATTTTTTAACTATAACGATAAAGGAACTATGGCGACCATTGGTCGAAATAAGGCGGTGGCTGATCTGCCTTTCGGCAAAACCCAGGGGACTATTGCCTGGTTTTTGTGGATGCTTATTCACTTAATTACCCTGGTGGGATTCCGCAACAAGGTCGTCACCCTGATAAACTGGATGTACGGCTATTTCCGCAATGACCGGGCCCTGCGCATTATTCAAAGACAGAGTAAACGCAAGCGTACAAATAAACGTCCTGAGTTGAGTGAGGATGAAATGCAGTAACTTCTTTTTGTACAAAACAACTCGACCCAGTTACCCCCTGAAAACAGTATATATTGACGCAAATTTGAGGCTAACCCGGACGCTAAAGGATCGAATGTCGAAACTCCACGTGGTATTTGGTAGAAGGTATAAAGTAAAGTATACCGGCCACGATTAGGATATGCTCGCTAGCAGTAATTGGGTAAAGCCCAAACTACTTCCTGAGTGGTACAGTAGATCATTTTAAAGTGCGGTATCCTCTACCAGGTATTGAAAGGTTAGAAAATTAAACATAGACTAAAAGCAAGTTTAAACAAAAAAATCCTCCGGTCCAGAATAAATATCTGTCGGAGGATTCAAGTTGGTTCTGTTCTGCTTTTATTTTAGGCTGCGCGTACACCTTCACCGTAGCGTGCTACAATCATTTTCTTCATTTTCTTTCGGGCAAAAAAGATACGGCTTTTCACAGTACCCATTGGAATACCCAATTGCTTGGCAATTTCATGATACTGGAAACCCTGGTAAAAGAGTAAAAAAGGTACCCGGTAGAGGTCAGAGAGTTTGTCCAGCATTCCGGTCAACTCTTTCATCATCAAACTAGACTTGGCACCATTACCGGTAATAGACTTATTTTCCAGGGCAAACAGAAAATCTTCGATGGGTGCTTCTACCTGATTACGCGTACGGCGCTTGCGGTAATCATTAATAAAGGTGTTGCGCATGATGGTTGTCAACCAGGCTTTAAAGTTGGTTCCTTCCTTAAATTTATTGCGGTGTTTGAAGGCGCGGCAGGCTGTTTCTTGTATAAGGTCTTTGGCGTTTTCTTTGTCACGAGTAAGTTTCATGGCAAAAGCAAACAATAAATCGTGTAATTCGTCAAATTTTTTTTGAAAAGCAGCAGTCTTCATAAAGTATATGTAGTGTTTTATTTTTTTGCAATCACTTATATTGGTTCAAACACCATGCCAAAAACATAAATACTTGACAACCAAATATTTATAAAAAATAAAATCTTGCCAATTTGCTTATATTTAAGAAAAAACCTTATATTTGAGCAATTAGATTGTTGCCAGATCCATAAATTATTTTACCCAACAGTCCAGAATTCACACTTTTATGGTGCAGCTAAAAAAACCTGGCCCTGAACATAGTGTTACATATACTGATTCTAATAAGGTGGTGTGAACGTATACGTTCTCGACTGTAATCAACATAATTTATGCTAGAGCCTTCCTCCTATGCTGATCTTGGACCGTATCTGCAAATATTACAGGTAATCAGGCATGCTGTACTTTTAGTAGATGAGTCAGGAAAAATTCTGGGTGCTAATCAGCATGCCCTAGATCAGTTAGATTACGAAAAAAACAGGGCTCAGCAAAAGACTGTATTCGAGATTAATCCGCATTACACCTTCTTATCCTGGAGGAAAATCTGGCGATCGCTACAAGAAAGAGGTAGTTTCCGGGAGGAAAATACGGAGTTCATTTCCAGCCACGATGTAATCTATCCGGTGCACATGAACATTACGCTGCTCGATACCGGGGAACATCAGGTCGCCTGTATCATTGCAGAAAATAAGTTGGATACGGATCGCTACCGGGATTTACTCGACATTACCACCCAAATTAGTCGGATAGGATGCTGGGAGCTTGATTTCATCAATCGCAAGACGACCATTACCGAGGAAGCATTTAGCATTCTGGAAATGACTACCGATCAGGATACCTTTGATTTTGCGCAAGCTAACCAACTACTCCGTACCATCTTTTCTTCCGAAGATTTTGATCGCCTCGACCGCCTCAGCCGTAAAGCGGTGGAAAAAGGAGAATCCTTTGAGTTAGAGTGCCGGGTACAGGCACCGGGCGGCCAGAAGCATACGCTGGCTATTAAAGGAGTGCCCCAAATATCCGAAGAGCGAGCCGCCAAGCTCTACGGAACAATTCAGGACATCTCCCATATTTCCGCCCGTTCGGAAGATATGTACATGGCAAAGTTCGTGCTGGAAAATATGCGGGACCTCATCATGTGGATACGCGAAGACGGGTCTATTTTTTATGCTAACGACAAAGCATGTCACACCCTGAGGGCTACCCGCCGTCAAATTCAGACTACGTCTCTTTTCGATCTCCTCCCCCAGCCTACCAAAAAAGAATGGCCGGAATTCTGGAAAGAAATGGAAGAAAATGGTTCCTTGCGGGCAGAAACGACCATCCTCACCCGGCAGAATGAAAGCATCCCGGCCGAAGTTACGCACCATTACTTAAGCTATGAATCAACTGGATTCGACTGTCTGTACATTAGGGATCTACGCCAACAAAAAGCCCAGGATGAACTCATCCACATGGCTCACTATACCCTTAACCAATCCAGCGACCTTATTTTCTGGATACGTCCCGACAGTTCTATCATCTACTTTAATGATTCGGTGCCCCGCGAATTGGGTTATTCTCCAGAACAACTGCAAGAGATGACTCTCTTTGACCTTAATCCTGACCTTACCGATGAGGAGTATCAAGATGCCTGGGAAACCATACAAAAAAACGAAGTCTTTGTCTCAGAACATCCTTATTACCGGGCCGACGGGTCTACTTTCCAGGTAGAGGCACACGCTACCTATATCAAATACCGCAATCAGGAATGTTGCTGTATCACCATGCGCGACATTACGAGTCGGGTTGAAAAAGAGCGGGCCTTACAAAAAGCACTGGAAGAGAATCAAGCATTACGGGAACGGGCCGAAAGCCAGAAAACTTACCTGCAAGAAGAGGTGACCAGCTCCTATAACTTCAACAATATCATTAGTAAAAGTAAAAACTACCAGCGTATTCTCCGGCAGGTAGCCCAGGTAGCTGACACGGCCTCAACGGTACTGATTCAGGGAGAAACCGGCACCGGCAAAGAGTTATTGGCCCGCGCGACCCACGGGCTGAGTAATCGCGAAGATAGCCCCCTGATTAAGGTAAACTGTGCCGCCTTACCGGCTGAGCTTATCGAGAGTGAATTATTTGGCCACGAAAAAGGAGCCTTTACCGGCGCTTACCAACGAAAAATTGGAAAATTTGAACTGGCTGATGGAGGCACCATTTTTCTTGATGAAGTGGGTGAATTGCCCCTCGAAGTACAGCCCAAGTTGCTGCGTGTGCTGCAGGAAGGTGAATTTGAGCGGGTAGGCGATCCCGTAACCCGCACCATCGATGTACGCGTTATTGCCGCCACTAACCGAGACCTGGAAGAAATGGTCAGGGAAAAAACGTTCCGTGAGGATCTATTTTTTCGACTCAACGTTTTTCCCATCTATAACCTCCCACTGCGCGAACGTCTTGATGATATCCCTTTATTGATCCAGCATTTTCTCAAAAAACACAAAAACCGTTCTGGAAAGAAAATAACCAAGATCAGCGAGCAAACGGTCGAAAAACTAATGACCTACGAATTTCCCGGAAATATTCGCGAGCTGGAAAACATGGTCGAGCGAGCCGTCATCATCTCTAATGGGGAAGAACTCGACCTGGAAGCCGTACTCCCTAAAGCGTCCGGTAAAAAAATCGATGAGCCACAAGAATTTCCTACCTTAAAAGAATTGGAAAAGCAGCACATTCTCGAAGCATTACGGCGCACACGGGGCCGCGTCAGTGGGGATAATGGGGCTGCTAAGTTGCTCGGAATGAACGGTAAAACACTGTCATCCCGGATGCGAAAATGGAATATCGACCGCATGGATTTTCTCAATCGATGATGGGATTCCTTCGAAATAACTGAAAATCAGCTACTCTGAGCAAACACCCCAGTACTTGCTTCGTTCCTTAGATGTATAGAAAATTAGAAAACTTAGCAACCGTGGACATTTCCAGACCAAGAAAAGAAGAGGTCATTCAGCAAGAAATGGAAGCTGTCGTTGATCAAAGCTGCCACCAACCGGTTATTATAACCTTTCTTAGTGAGTGGCTAGGTGCTTCACAGCTTCTAGAATCATTTATGGAGGATTTAGAAGACGAATACGAAACACAACGTATTTCATTCCGGGCAATTCAAGCCGATCATGTACCGCAATTTCTGTCCAACTATTATGGAATCATCAATTTACCAGCCACCCTGGTGGTTGTCAATGGAGAAATTGTAGACTATTTTAAAGGAATTCTGTCCAAGAATAGGATCCGTAAACGACTCGATGCTGTTATTAATTCCTGATTCTTTTCTAATTAACCTTTATATTTTATGCTTTACCGTTTGTTAGCAAGCCTCTATCTTGCCCTTACCCCTGTTATTTTAATCGCGCAAAGTGGGCGAGTTTATGACGATCAGAAAATGGATTTGAATAAAGACAACGTCCATTGGTACGATACTCCCTTTTTCTGGATTGGCCTTATTCTATTCGTCCTCATCTTTGGCTATTGGCTTTATCGCCGACAGCAAGACAAAGAACCAAATCCTTTAGATCAATGAACGTTCATTTCGATGATGTTACAAATTCATTTGTCCGGCAGTGCTTTACTAAAGCATTGAAAGGATACTCACCCCTGCACCAACATGCTATTTGGCTGTGCCGTGTGCAACTCAAGGATATGACCATGCGTGCACAACCCAAAGTAAATTGGCGTTTTTTTTCGCGTAAGCGGCGATCATATCAGATAGATATTCAGAGCAGTACGCGCATTAACGAGTCTGTAAATGTATCAGATCTTCCCGAAGATGTACTGGTCGGTTGGTTTGCCCACGAGTTGGGGCATGTCATGGATTACCTTAACCGTTCATGGCCAAATATGCTGCGCTTTGGCCTGGGGTATTTACTATTTCCTACATTCCGCATCGGAGCGGAACGCAAAGCTGATATTTATGCTATCGAATATGGCTTTGCGAAAGAGATCATGGCGACCAAGTTATTTCTCCTGAATGAATCTTCCATTCCCAACTCTTATAAAGATCGCCTCACCCGATACTATCTAACTCCCGAAGAGGTCGAAATGATGGTATATAACAAAGAAGAAGGCACTGTATTTCGCGACCGCCCTTTTAGCTTTCCGAAGTAGCTTTATACTTAATCAGCGCAACGAACCCAACACCACCTACAATATTTCCCAGGGTAGCAAATAACTGTACGCGAACATAGTCGTTGATCCCTAACTCCTCCGAGCTGATAATGCCTGCGATAAGCTCAATCGAGCCCACTACGCAGTGGTGTAAGTGGCCCAAACCGATCACCGTAGTTACCAGGAAGATAATTACAATCCGACTGATCGTATCCTGGGCCGAGGTAACCAGCCAACTTACCAATCCCATTAACCAGCCCGCCAATACCGCACTACCAAAGATCACAGGATTGGAATAATCGACAAAATGAAAGCCAATCTCCTGGAATGTCTCGACGGTAATGATGCCTTTACTCGTACAAATGGCGACCAGCAAGATGGCCATTAATAATCCTCCTACCCAGTTGCCAAAATAAATTGTTCCCCAGATACGTGCCAGGTCCCTGGGTTTCTTCTGTCCATTTAGCATCGGCAATACCGAAAGTGTGGTGTGCTCGGTAAACAACTCAGATTTACCCAGGATAACAAAAATGAATCCTAATGGATAAGCAATACTGGTAGCGATCTGCAGGGATCCTACATTGAGTTGATCTTTCAATAACTCGTGTACAACTCCCATAAAATAAAGGCTAAAACCAAGCTCTAATCCAGCCAGTAGTGCACTAAAGAACAAGCCCCGCGGGCTACGCTGATATTCTCGTAGCCCTTCATTCAACTGTTGCTGGTAAATTTGCTCCAGCGGCTTGGCTACATCTGACTCCTCCGAAGGTAATGTATCTGAGGTATCAGATTCTTGTTTTTTCCAGAAACCAAAAAGGTCTGCCATGGGTGTCTATTTGATCATTTCTAATAAATCCTGCATATCATCAGCAGGCATCACTTTGGGTATCTTCACCTGTCCTCCTTTTTTCTTCCGTCGCTCCACCCAATCGTACAGTTGCTCCACCGGCACCCGCAATAGCCGGACTTCAGCCAGGGCTTTATTGCGGGCTACCGCGTAATTTTTATTGGCTTCTGCCAAAAAAGAATCTAGTAAAGAACAAGCTTTGTCTTCCGGCAAATCGTCTTCCGTACCAATGACCCATTGGTGGTAATACGCTCCATCCTCACGTTGTAGGGCTGCCAGAGCAAATTCATTAATTGGCACCCCGAGCTCATCACTTACGTGCGTTATCCCGGCGTTCAACTTCTCCTCCGATAATTGTGATCCGACTACATTCATAAAGTACTTAGTACGCCCGGAAATGGCAATCTCATGTAGTTCTAAATCAGTAAACTTCACAGTATCGCCAATCAGGTAGCGCCAGGTGCCCGCACAGGTAGAAACCAGCAAGGCATAATCTTTATCTGCTTCAACCTCGTGGATACCGAGCACCACCGGATCGTCCTTCACACTTCCCGTGCCGTCAAACCCTGATTCATCAAAAGGAATGAACTCATAGTAGATGCCATTGCGCAAGGCCAACTGCATAGCGTTGGTATCGGGACGGGCATTAAACGCAAAGTATCCTTCTGAGGCCAGGTACGTATCCTGATAATATACGGGCTTATCCATTAATTCGTCAAAGCTGGCACGAAAAGGCTCAAAGGCTACTCCGCCCGTCGCATACAACCCCAAAGAAGGCCATAAGTCGTGGATACTGTCCAGGTCGTAGGCTTCCATAATAGCTTGTAGCATTTGGAGTACCCAGGAGGGAATACCTACAATAGCGCCAATATCCCATTGATCAGCCTTTTCCACGATTTTGGTAATGCGTTCGTCCCAGTCGTCAATCCCGGCAATATCGCGCCCCGGACGGTAAAAAAAATCAAACCACTCGGGGGCCTCATGCGCATTGATGCCACTAATCTCGCCTTCCAAATGTCCTCGTCGTGATTGAAGATTGATAGAACTCCCCAACCCCAGAATTTCCTTTTCGAATATTTCGGGAGGTAAATCGAAATTGGCTAAACTTTTGATTTGTGCCAAACTGACCGAACGCATGGAATCGAGCATGGCTTCGGTCACTGGAATCCGTTTGGGTTCCTTACCCGTTGTCCCGGAGCTCAGGGCAAAAAAATCGGGCTCTCCCGGCCAGGTAATATTTGGTTCCTTTTGCTGCTGATACCACCAACGATCATAGAGCTGATCATAATCAAATATTGGAACGCTTTCGCGAAAAGCTTGCTGTGTGTCCTCCGCATCAAGTATAGCGTCGAAATTATAGAATTGTCCAAACGCAGTGTCTTTAGCGCTGAACAGCAAGCCGTCCAGCTCTTTACGCTGCGCCTCTTCAGCCGAAGGTGCCGGCGTAAGACGGCGGCTTAGTTCGACGGCTGTTTTTAAAAAATTTCCCAGAATTGGCATAAGTCAATTTATAGATCCATTTGTAGAAAGCATCATCAGTACCAATGTTCAGCACTCAAACTATCAAAGGTTTCAATAATTATTAAAAGAATTGTAAAAAAAGAGGGATTTGCTAATCAATATACAGGATATGCCGTTAGGTAGGCGTGTGAGCTTCTAAAAAAATTACTTTATGTACCGCATTTTACCAACACTTGTTCTCCTTTTTATAATCACCCTGGCTGGGGCCCAGCCGGCAGAGCCTGACCTGCCCAACCCCACCCTGGAGGGACAACTAGTAGAAGCTTCATCGGGCAATCCACTTAGTTTTGCCACCGTTATGCTGTATGACGCTCAGGACAGCAGCATGGTGGCTAACGCTCTAACCGACGATCAGGGTAATTTTCAACTTACGCCCCCTACCGGCGAGCATTATCTGGTCTTTCAATTTGTCGGCTACGAAAATCGGACCGTGACGGACGTAGTAATTTCCGGCCAGGGCTCTGAGGTTGATCTCGGCACGGTAGAGATGCGTCAGGAAGCTGTTTCCCTGGGCGAAGTAGAAATAAGTGCTGAACGCAGTCAGATGCAACTCAAAATGGACCGACGCGTCTTCAATGTCAGCAAAGACCTTTCCAACTCTGGAGCCAATGCGGCCGATATTCTCGACAATGTCCCTTCTGTTACCGTTGATACCGAAGGAAATCTTCGATTACGAGGCAGTCAGGGTGTGCGTATCCTGATCAACGGTAAACCTTCGGGCCTCGTCTCTAATGGCGACACTGAGGCATTACGGCGTATGCAAGGCGACATGATTGCCCGCGTAGAAGTGATCACTAACCCATCAGCCCGCTACGAGGCCGAAGGGGAGGCTGGTATTATCAACATCATTCTAAAGAAGGAAGACGAACAGGGACTTAACGGGTCATTTGGCCTCAACGTCGGTCAACCAAGTAACTACTCCGGATCCTACAACTTAAATTTTCGCCGGAAGAATATCAACTTCTTCAGTAATTTTGGCCTTAACTACCGCCGCTCTCCCGGGGGTGGCTTTACCGAACAACGGTTCTTTGATAACAGCGGTGACCTCGAAAACACCTATACTATCGACCGCGATCAGGATCGCGGTGGCTGGGGCGGTAACTTGCAGGCTGGTTTGGATTGGTACTTGTCCGAGCGCGACCTAATCACCGCTTCTGTACTTTACCGTACCGGACGTGACGACAATACGTCTTTAGTAACCTATGAAGACTTCGACGCCAATGACAACCTGCTCGAACGCTCTGTGCGCGATAACCAGGAAGATGAGGAAGAGCATAATATTGAAGCTAGTCTACGCTATGAAAAGACCTTTGCTCAGAAAGACCGCAAGTGGACTACGGATTTCAAATTTATCAACGACGACGATACGGAGCTGGCGGAATACCTGGAAACCTTCTCCAATGATCAGGATCCGCTTATGCAAAAATCAAGAAACACGGAGGATGAACGCAACATCATTCTACAGAGTGACTACATCCATCCCCTGGGCGAAAACAGTAAATTCGAAGCCGGGGCACGTGCAGCTCTGCGTACCGTGAACAACAACTTCCAGGTGCAGGAACGGGATGAAAACGGCGATTTCTTCGTACTGCCCAATTTCGATGACAACCTGGAGTACGAAGAAAATGTATACGCTGCCTACGTCATCGGTGCCACCAAGCTGTGGGATATGATCAATGTGCAGGCCGGCCTGCGTGCCGAGTATTCTGATATCCGTGCCTCTCTCCTAAAGTCAGGTCAGGATAATGAACAGAACTATCTAAGCCTATTTCCCAGCGCCTCTCTATCGTACGAGTTAACCCAGACCACCCAACTGCAGGTAAGTTACAGTCGCCGCCTAAGCCGGCCCTACTTCCGCCGTCTGCTGCCTTTCTCCAGCCTGCGCGACCGGCGCAACATTTCGCAGGGTAACCCCAATCTGCGCCCGGAGTTCACAGATTCTTATGAAGCCGGCATTCTGCGCTACCTCGACAAAGGATCATTCCTGTCGAGTGTATACTACCGCCGTACCACGGGGGTAATTACCCGAATTACTATTCCCGGTGAAAACGGTACCAGCCTGCGCTTTCCCATTAACCTGGCCGAACGAGACGCCTACGGTGTAGAATTCACCTTCTCTTATGATTGGTTTGATTGGTGGAGTATTAATGCCGACCTCAATTTCTTCCGTTCATTGCTCGACGGATCATACGAGGGAGTAGATTATACGGCCGATGCCTTTACCTGGAACGGACGCATTGACTCCAAACTGTCATTTGGAAAATTCGAAATCCAACCTTCATTCAATTACCGAGGACCACGGAATACTCCACAGGGACGACGCTTATCGTCTTATGCTCTCAACATAGGGGTTTCCATGGAGCTCTTTGATGGACGCGGTGACCTGATCATCAGCGGACGCGACCTCTTCAATACCCGTGTTCGCCGCAGCATTATCGACTTGCCCGACTTCGAATCGGAATCGTCTTTCCAGTGGCGGCAAACACAAAGTGTAAACGTCTCGTTTAACTATCGACTACAGAAAAAAGAAGGACGCAGGTCACGACGATAAAAAGAAGACCCAATTTACTACAATAAGTAAGCCGCCATGCAACGTATTGCATGGCGGCTTACTTATTATTGGAAAAAGGGTGTGTTTTTGGCGAAAGCCAGCTTCGATCATTCCATAATGTGCGACCGGCGCAGCTCCTGACTGATCGCCGGCTTGAGTCGATTGGCGGCTAACAGCAACATATCGGCATCTGTCGGGAATGGCCGTGGCTGATTTCCGATCAGGCGCCTGCTTTCCCGGCTCAGCGCTCGTCTATCGCCCCGGTAGGTAGCAGCGTAGTGCTCAAAGAGCGCATCAGCCTGTACTTCCCGCACATCCAAAATCCGATCGCTGGTTAGGTCATAAAAGCTCATTCGGCCCAGGATACGCGCTTCCTTGGTTTGGTAGTTTTCCAGTACTTCCACACCAATTTTAACGAAGCGGGGTTCTTTAAGGTCGTTGCCCAGACTGTCTTTTGCGACATTGCCATTTTTATCGAGTACGTAGTCCCAGCCATCTTCAATTTCCCGGGCTTCCTGATAACGGCGCTCACGCACTTGCTCAGGACTAACGGCCAGGTTTACCAGTTCCAGCGTTACCCGATAGTCATAACTGATCCGCTCATCCGGCCGGGTATGGAAGATGCGCCATTTACTATTGAGGTCACCTTCCCGCAGTCCCAGCAAAGCCTCATCAAATCCGTTGGGTATGCTAACCGGGGCACGATTTTCTACATCCACCAGGACAAAAGTCGTACCCAATGCCAGGGCTTCTTCCTGTAGTTGCTCTTTTTCACGAAAGTGGCGATAATACCGTTCGGTGCGTTCCAGCATAGTCCAGGCATCGCGGGCCGCCTGGCGGTCCCCTCTTCGAGCTTGCGCCAAAAGGGTGAGGGCGCGATCGTAATAGTACGCCGCAGCCTGCTCACGGGCTTCGCGCTCCAGTGGCTCTACTTTGACAAATTGTACCTGTGCCCGCACGCCATATTGATCGGCAAGTGGCAGTAGGCCGGCTAGTTTTTCCTGGCGCAGGCGAATATTGCGATAATGATTATAAATGTCGGGCCAGTGCTCAACCCGCCCGTCCCGCTTTAGGCGGGCAGCATAGGCCAGGTCGCGGTTATTAGCTTTCGCAAAAGCCTCTTCCAGCGCCTGCACGTACTTTTCTTTGAGTTTCTTTTTGCCGGCAAGGCGACGCATCGCCACCTCAATGGCCTGATCATAATTCCCGGAATCAACCAGCTTCTCAGGAGAGGCACAACCCGACAGCAGTAAAAACACGGGCAAAATAATGGGCAGCAATTGTTTTAGTCTTCTTTTCATGGGCGAAGGTTTTGTGATTTTCAATAGTTCGCTCCCTTCAATAATAGCCCATTTTAGCTGGCTAAACTCCTGTAAAATCGTTAAACAGATATGTTAAATTGTTAAACTATCTGAAGAAATGTTACTGTAGTCTAAAAATACTGCACTCCGAAAGGGGACCTCTGCGTAGCGTAAAAACACTCACACCATCATTCTTGAATTCATGCGCAAAAATCATCCTTTTTTTTATCCGAATAAAATAGAGCCCACCCCAAAACCAACGGGATAAAAACAAGGCAGAAAAACACTTATCCAAAGAGCATTCTAAAATCCTACAACCACTTATCTATCAACACCTTGGAAGGAAAATACAGGCAGAATAAAACCACAATTTATTCGTATTTTCTATAAGACCTAATTACTCATTTAAACACAAAGCCTTATGAATCTTTATTCCAGCATTCTAATTTTTGTGATGTCCATCATCACCACCGTATCAGCACACGGTCAAAACCCTGTCGCCAGCTTGTCAGATTCCGAAAAGATCAGTACTAAAGTGCGCTCCGCCTTTTTGGAAGACGATGCTGACATCCTTTACCAACGCCGGATCGACTATTCCGGAGGTCAGGAGGCCATACAGCATGTGGTAGCGGAACACCTCGTCTACCCGGCCCTGGCTCGCGAATATAACAGAGAAGGTACCGTCATCCTGCGCATCCTGGTGAATAGCCGTGGTAAAGTCGTCGAGAACAAAGTCATGCAATCCGTAGGACTTGGTTGCGACGAAGAAGCCAGGCGAGTGGTATCCCTACTCTCCGATTGGATTCCTGCCCAGCAGGGCACGAATTTGATTTCCGGATATTTTTACCTGCCGGTACACTTCTCTCTGAAATAATGTGCGGTTTTGACATGCAGCCATTTAGCGCCCGGCTCCCAGGCTAACGTTAAAATGGATAAGTATCGCATCACTAAAAGGCACAAACGGCTGCACGCTGTTTGTGCCTTATTTTTTTGCTAGATGAGAATCTGCGGAGGAACCAATTGTGTCCTATTTGTCGCCCCCTGCCAACAAAAAAAGCCCGGCCTGTCAAGGCTGGGCCTTTTTTATGTACTGACAAGAAGAAGAAAATAAAAGGCACAAACAACGGCGCTTAGCCATTTGTGCCCTGTTTTCAAGAGTAGGATGCTTGTCTTTTCCTGGGTAGCGTGCTCCGGAGAGCCTGGTTGCACTTCGTGCATGTATTCCCACTGGGCTGTGAGGTGTATACTCATCAGGATGGATTCTGTGCGGCCGTTGGTATCGAGGCCAAACTTCGTTCCTTTATCCCATACCAGATTGAATTCTACATAGCGACCGCGACGCAGCATTTGCCACTGCTTTTCCTGCTCAGAAAAAGGCTCTTCCCGGTGGCGATTGACCAATTCGATGTACAGGGGGGCAAACAACTCGCCAACCTCTTGCACAAAAGCAAAGCGTTGCTCCTGGGTGAATTCATCCTGCTGGCTGAGGCGGTCAAAGAAAATACCACCGATACCACGCGTCTCGTCACGATGCTTGAGGAAAAATAATCATCGGCCCACTTCTTAAACTCCGGGTAGTAGCCTGGATGATGTTGATCGCAAACCGCCTTGAGCTGCTGATGGAAATACCGCGCATCCTCGTCTACGATATAGTGCGGCGTCAAATCGATGCCTCCACCAAACCACCACACGTCCTCCGTCATTTCAAAGTAACGCACATTCATATGAATAATCGGCACCCGGGGCCTATGCGGATGCAGCACTATGCTGACCCCGGTCGCAAAAAAGTTGCCCGGAGCAACACCCAGCGCTTTTGTTATTTTCTCCGGCATCGGACCATGCACCGCCGAGAAATTCACACCACCTTTTCGATCACTTTACCCTGCAAGACGCGTGAGCGACCGCCTCCACCTCCCGGGCGTTCCCAGGCATCTTCACGAAAGTGCCCCCCGTCCATGGCCTCCAGCTGTTGGCAGATGGAATCTTGCAGCGACCGGAAATAGTCGGCGATTTGTTCTTTGGTGTAAGTCATGTATTTCTTTTTGCGCAAGCGAATTAATCAATACCGGCAGCAGCGACAGCAGCGGCCACCACCTTCTTTCTGTTACCTACGAATATCTGATCGTAGACCAAGATCACCGGACGCTTCAAGAAGGTATATTCCTCCAGAATCAGGCGGCGGTAATCATCTTCGGCGAGATCTTGCTCGTGCAGCCCCATCGCCCGGTACTTGCGAGCCCGGCGGCTGAACAGAGCTTCATAGCTACCGGCCATTTCTTTCATTTGTTCGACCTGGGTGGGCGTCATCGGCTCTGTTTTAATATCCTGTAGTTCAAAACCTTCGCCGTTATTCAGTTCTTTCAGAATACGCTGGCAGGTGTTGCAAGTAGAGAGGTGATAGATCTTTTTCATACTTTTACCATATTCGTTGTTGTAAACATACAAATTCAACAACATCTGATTTTCCACGCCACTGTCAAAATCCCAATCCATGCCGGTCTTTCCCGAATCGGAGCTCATCATCAGCGAAGCAGGACGCATCTACCACCTCGATCTACATCCCAGCGAGATAGCCCCTATAGTAATTACCGTCGGTGACCCGGGGCGAGTACCTCGCGTATCGCGTCATTTCGACCGCATCGACGTCCAGGTCCAAAAGCGGGAATTCGTTACACATACCGGTTGGATTGGCAACCAGCGCCTCACCGTTATCAGCTCTGGGATCGGGCCTGACAATATTGACATTGTCCTTAATGAGCTGGACGCTCTGGTCAATATTGACTTTACAACCCGGCAGCCCCGGGAGCAGCTCCGCTCTCTCGACATTATTCGCATCGGTACTACAGGAGGATTGCAATCCGACATACCGGTCGATTCTTTCGTCGTAAGCCGTTTCGCCATTGGCCTGGATAATATGATGCATTTCTACCAGCGCCCTCCTACCCTGCCCGAAGCGGAACTCTACGACGATCTACGCGATTACCTGCAGCATGCCGGCCAGCTACCAACCGAGCCATATGCCTGTGAGGCCCACCGCGATCTGGTATCGGCTGTCGCCAAAAAGGATCTCTATACCGGGATCACGCTCACCTGCCCCGGATTTTACGGACCCCAGGGGCGCCGTTTGCGTGCCGGTTCGGCCCTACATCCGGATTGGCTGTACCGACTAAGTCAATTTCGCCATAAAAAACTAGCCATCACTAACCTGGAAATGGAATCGGCCGCCATTTTCGGGCTTGCACGCCTATTGGGACATCGGGCCACCAGCTGCAACGCCATCATCGCCAACCGCGCTAACCAAACCTTCAGCACCAACCCTAAACAGACCGTCGACCGGTTGATCGAAACGGTGCTGGAACGGATTACATAGGGAGAAGGCTTCTCAAAACAAATCCCCTGCCGGTACGCTGATCGGCAGGGGATTTTATTATTGCCTGATGCTATGTGCCAGGTACTACTCCACTATAATCATCTTCCTGGTAGCAGTGAACTCACCCACCTCCAGCGTGTAGTAGAACACTCCGGTCTCCGGTAAGTCAGCAGACGTCAAGCGTACCTCATTGTAGCCCTGGACAAAATCGCCCTCAACCACTTTCAGGAGGCGACCCGTCACGTCGCGCACGGTCAGCGTCGCTTCCGTGTCTTGCGCCAACCTAAAGCCAATTACCGTTTCAGACTGGAACGGGTTCGGTACGTTCTGGTACAAGGTATTCGCTCTTTGAGCTGACACCTCACCAAACTGCAGCGCCACGTCCATCACTTCATCGTTGGCCGCATTGTAAGCTTCGGCCGCCGTGTAGCGCGAACTGAGCTGCAACACCTGCTCAATCGGCACGTCGGCTCGTACCATCAGCGTCAAACTAAACAGTACAGCATCCTCTCCTTTCCGCATTCCGAATTCCGCATTCCGAACTTCAGAAGCGTTCCAACTCGTGGTAATCACCCCTTCTTCACGGAAAACACCGAAGTGTTCCTCGCGGGCCACACCTTCTTCGATCTGCTCTACCTCAACCAGTGCCGAATTCCATTGCAGCGTGAACTGATAACCGCTCACGGCGGCCAGATCTTGAGCGGTGAAGGCAACCTCGTAGGTCTCCCCGGCCTGCAACTGCTGTGGGGCATCCACGTCGATGGTGAACGCCTCACTCGAGCGAGGCTGTACGTCTCTGATAGCCGAGCCGTTCACGTCACCTACCTTGATGGCCATGAAATCAGCTACTTCCTCTCCTTCCAGGTTATTGAAGTTTTTCACTTCCGGGAAAGACTCCGCCAGCGGATTGTCCGGATCACTGAACGTATAGTCACCATCCACAAAGCGCCAGCTCGTGTTGTTGCTGAACTCACTATCAATGTTCAGGATCAGTTTGCGCAGCTGAATCAGATCCAGCGTAGTCACCGTGCCCGACTTATTGATGTCGGCCGCAATCTGTTGATACGGGCTATTCAGCGGCTGTACGCCCAGGATGTGCTTACTGATCAGCACCAGGTCAAAGGTCGATACGCCGTTTTGGTGGTCATCGTCCTTTTGGGGCGTG
>DATFKA010000169.1:0-31639 GCA_035268885.1 Saprospiraceae bacterium | reverse complement strand
AGATATCGCCCCTGTGATTGTGATTTAAATTATTAATTTAAAAACTCATTGGGCTTTTAAAAGCCCAATGAGTTAAACCGTTAAAAGATGAACAAATTAGTACAATTATCAATAATAGCTGGACTAGTTATCCTACTCACTGGAAATCCTAGCTACATAGAATCTTGGCTAAATCTAGATTATGATCTAGGTAAGTTTTTTTCTATTGTATGGCTCTTTTCAATATTACTGATACTTGAATTTTTTAAGGAGTGGAAAAAGGAAAACGATCAATTTAACCATGGAGACCATATACCAAAAAATCTTTCTAAAAAGGGCAAAATACTTTTTGGGATGATTACCCTAGTCATAGGAATTATGGTTTTCAACCCCTTCTTAATCGATAAATTCAATTTAAACATTTTGAATCTCTTGAAGCCTGTTATGCTATTGGCAATAGTAGTGTGGGGTGCTGCTGACTTTTTCAAATCTGATAGTAATCCTGAAACTAGCTGAGACAAATTTAAATGCAATTTTTTAGGCATTATTCATTGAATGAATCGAAAATCAAATGGAAACTATTCATCAAAAAAAAACCACTTTATATAAAACAGTGATATTTTTAAAATTACTAATATCTTCCTTAGTATCATTGTTAATCCTAAGAATAGCATTTATTGCATTAACAGTAATGTCAACTGTTCAGCCGGAACAACCATATACCCAAGAATCTTCTCCTTCAGAACTTTTACTATTAGCATTAGTGGTCGCCCCCGTTTTGGAATCCTTATTAATAATTGGAATGCTTTGGATAACTACTCATTTTACGAGTAGAAAATTAGCAATGATCATTACTGCCTTGATTTTTGGGGTAATGCATTTAGCTCCAGGCGTGACGTGGGTAGTCATTGTAATGACTGCATCTTTGGGCTACATATTCACCTACTACTACTATAAAGCCAGATCCCGCGGCGTTAGTGGCTACTGGTTAATTGTCATCATCCATTTTTTGAGTAATGCTCTCTCCATCATCCCCGAAATCATCCAATTCTTCAATTGACTTGAACCCCCTAATCAACTGATATTAGCAGAACAAAAACACAAAGAAAAGCCAAATAGCGGGTGGCCACAAGAGAAGATCACGAGTGCAAGCGCAGCCCAAACGGCTTGAGATTCGAGCGCCAGGGCCGTTTGACTTTTTAGCTAAGGATTCCTTGACCGGCCTCCGCCTTAGGCGAATTACTTTTTTTGTGGGCCACAAAAAAGTAAGGTAAGCACGGCACATAACTTTGCAGGATTTTTATTTTTTTAAATTTCATAACCAACTGTAAAACAGAATTTTAATAAAACTACATACAGATGAAATGCCCATGCGCCTCAGGCGCACCAGAACGCGGATGAATATCGGGAAGATGCTTGATCCACCGGATCACTTACAAACAATCCGTGGGTACCCGACCCTTAGCATCTTCTTAATCTCCTTTGCATTTAGACTGGTCTTTGCCTGAATCCCCCCGCATATCCCCTGGTAAGCAGTAATTCCCCATGTAGGACAGCCAGCACTAGGTTTTGCATTAAAATCAGGTGATTGGCTCTTTTGCAAGCACATGGGAAATTGCTGCCAGGTAAACCTTCAAGCCCCTAAAACAATGATAATCAATGTATTGAACACGAAAAATGTCGTGAATCGAGGTAAAAAAGAGGTTCGTTTTGTCAGTGTCTCCCATCGGTCGAATAGATATATTGTAATCATGCAATAAAACCTATACAACGGTTTCTCTTTGACACAACTTCAACTAAAAACGACATCAATTATGGAATTAACAACACAAAGCTACTCACTTAGAAGCAAAACTATTTCCTTTTTTAAGATACTAAGCGTTGCTTACCTGGCCATGAATCTCTTCAATTTTTCGCTTTCCGGCCTATTTGAGCTTTTCGGGGTAAGCTTTGAACAGCCCTATCTAAACCAACTGAATAGTACGGAATTGGTGATCATCGGAGCGGTGATCGCTCCCCTACTCGAATCGGTCCTAATCGTAGGTATACTCTGGCTGGTCCAGCTCTTTGCCCCGCGCCTGGTTGCCATGCTAGCCGTAGGGCTTGTATTCGGAGCCCTCCACATTTCTCCCGGAGTACACTGGGGCGTCGTCCTGGGTACGGCCATAATGGGCTATCTCTTTACTCATTTCTATCACCAGACGCGGGAAAGAGGGCTAAGCGGCTTTTGGCTGATTACGCTCTTACATACCCTTAATAATCTGACCGCTTTTGCCGTCAATGGTATGTTATAGAATAACGAATGGAAAAGCCCCTACTACTCCGTCGACCGCTCGTAGGTAAAGCCCCCATTCTTGTTCTGTGACCACTGGGTAAATTTCACGCTCAGGTAGATGTCGTCGTCGACCAGATACAGGACCAGGTCTTTGCCCACTACATCTTTGGGGCTACCTACTGCCGAGCGGAAAGGCCGGAAATTCAGGCTACTGATCTCATCCAGGCTGCCCTGGGCCCATTCGGTACCGACGGGACTATCCTGCTTATTGTAATTACCTTCGGCACGGATATTGAATACCTGCCCGCCGTTGTTCCCCCGGGTCAGCCAGACATTATCGGTGATCCGGTCTTGATTAGCGGCATCGTTGGGATCAGCGCCCGGTGACTTGGTAAAGGTAATCGTACTGCCCTCCCAGACATCACCGGTGATGACACGAGGCTCTTGTTCACTACCACTTGGATCGGCCAGGGTGTCTTCGGCACAGCTGTATAAACTGAAGGCCGCTAATGTACAAAGGAAAAGATGTCGCAAATTCATGTGTTGTATTTTTGTTTACTAATGAATAAAGTAAGTTTCTTTTACACTAGTTACGAACTGCGATACCCTTTCGGATGTTGAGACTTTTGCTTTTTTTTAGCAAAGTTGTTTAAAAATGATGCCTGGCAGACAAAAAATGGTCACAGATGAGCTTCATCTGTGACCATTTTCGCGTGACCAAATCACGACGCCTTATTTATTATCTCCACCAACGGGTGGAGGTCCTGGTGGAACCAGGCCCTTGTACTCGTGGTCGCCTTTGCGCTCTTTAAACTCTGCTTTGACGCCTTCCAACAGTTCTTCATCCTGAAAGAGATCAACCATGGTCATACCTAGTGCCTTAGTGGCAAAAATCATTCCCTTGTGGCCGATCGACATTCCGCCGCAGGCGACGACTGCCCAAGAGTGCCAGGGTGTATCCTTGGGCGCTACCGTAGCGGACATCCGCACGACGGGTACGACCCAGCTTACGTCGCCGACATCGGTGGACCCCCCTTTGCCTTCGGATAAGGTCTCTTCCATAGGTTCGATCTTGGTATCCATGCCCACTTGAGGTTTCTGGGTAGATTCCTGAATTTTTTTCGCGTAAGCGATCTCCTCATCGGTGTATTCAATATCGCCCAGCATCTCCAGATTCTCCTGCATGGCGGCTCCGCCAGTACGGTTGACCAGCACCTCGTAGATTCCGGAGACCAGAGATATCTTGTGGTCGACATTCGCCATGATGGCCGCGCCTTCGGCCATGCGCTTTACCTGTTGGTAGACCGGCTCCAGGCCTTCTTTATTAGTATCGCGAACCCGAACCCAAATACGGGAATAATCGGGTACTACGTTCACCACTTTACCGGCATCCTGGATATGATAGTGCATGCGTACGGATGGTTTGACATGCTCCCGGTAGGCATTGATCCCTGCCGTATACAGCTCCAGTGCATCGGAGGCCGATCGGCCGTTCCAGGGATCGGCGGCGGCGTGGGCCGCCTGACCGGTGAATTCGACAATAAAGTCCACCAGGGCCAGTCCGGTTTGTACGCTGACTTTAGTAGCAGCGCCGGGATGCCAGTCGAGTACGGCATCTACCCCATCGAAGACCCCTTCGCGAACCATCCAGACTTTGCCGAAGTATTTTTCTTCGGCCGGGCAGCCAAAGAATTTAATGGTTCCTTTGATTTTTCCCTGATCCATGAGTTCCTTGGCGGCAATGGCGGCCCCCAGGCTCGCCGTTCCGAACATATTGTGGCCGCAGCCGTGACCGGGCGCGCCATCTTGCAGCGGATCTTTGGTGGGCACCGTTTTTTGTGAAAGCCCCGGCAAAGCGTCAAACTCTCCGAGGATACCAATGACCGGGCTTCCGGAACCATAGGTAGCCACAAAGGCGGTGGGCATGCCGGCCACGCCGCGCTCCACGGTGAAGCCATTCGCTTCGGCGTAATCGGCCAGGGCCTTGGAGGATTTGGTCTCCTGAAAAGCGATCTCTGCGGCGGCCCAGATCTCATCGCTGATCCGAATTAATTCGTCCTGGTGTTTTTCTACTGATTGGACGATGGCTTTTTTATCCGCCGTCATTTGGGCATCGGCCACTTGCGTAAAAAGACTGAAGATGGCCAGTACTAATCCATAGCGTATTCTCATCATAATTAATTTAGTTTTTCAATGCCCTGAAGATACAAAACAAAACCGGGCGTTAAAACGGAATGGCACACAAACAAAGTGCCGGACCCTCACGGACCCGGCACCTACGCCAATTTACATTCACACTATCGGTGATTCTTAATTTTTTGGGTTTAGTTAAACTCTTGTAAAGTAAATCGAATCGGCAGTGTGAATCGAACGGTTACATTTCTACCCCTTTGTTTTCCAGGAATCCATTTGTGCCCGTCGTTCATGGAGTTAATCAGGCGTAAAGCTTCTTCTCCACAGCCACCACCAATATCACGCAGTAATTCGGCATTGGTAATACTGCCATCTTTCTCTATCACGAAACTGACTACGACCGAGCCCTGGATACCATTCTCAATGGCCATACCGGGATAGCGAATATTCTTTCCTAAAAACTCCATCAGCTTCTGATCGGCACAAGCTTTCTTGGCCTGGTCATCACCCTCGATATCCTCACAGCCCGGGAAACGAGGCATCTTTTCTACAACTACAAAAATCTCGCGGGCATCGTCTTTAAATGTAGGGGGCGGAGGAGGAGGCGGAGGAGGAGGCGCATCCGTATTGGCCACAAATGTCTCCGGTATTTCGATAGCCGTTTCGGCATCTACTGACTGGTCCACAAACTCTATTTCATCTTCCTCCATCACTAATTCCTCGGGGACCTCCTGAATAACGGGAGGCGGAGGAGGAGGCGGAGGAGGAGGGGGTTCGGTGCTTCTGGGTATGTCAATTTCGACATCTTCTTCAATGGAGAATACGATTTCTTCCTGCTCAATAACTTCGTGGTACTGTGTCCAGTTGAAAGCAGCTATGGTCAGTAACAAAGCAGAGATAAGCCCCAGTCGTAAGAATACTGGACTTAATTTAAATACATCTACATCGGGATACTTATTACGGGCGGTCAAGGGCGAACGCCACTTTTTGTCAGCATACTTAGTGGTAAGGTTGGAATTGGATTGGTGTCTGTAGTACCATTTGAAAGCGAAAATAATCGCAAAAATGGTCGCCATTCCTAAAACAATTCCCAATACAAGTTGATTCGAAGTGAATGATAAATTGGTCATCATGGCGTAAATTTTGTGCAGGCCGAGAAGCAGCGTGCTGGCTATAAAATTGGCGAGAAGCGCTCGGGCTTCTTTGATTACATTATAAAGTTGAGGCAATTCCTTACTATTCTCATTGACAATCCTCATCCTACTTAATGATATTTGGCAATACCTGCAAAATGTCCATATTTATTCTGCTGGCGAAATAGATCACCATTTCTACTTAGAAAGTCGGGACCCTGAATTGACCAAGCCAGGGGATTTCTTTACTTTCGTGAAATGGATCTACAGCAGCGATCGGATTTTATTAAGCGG
Organism: Saprospiraceae bacterium; assembly: GCA_035268885.1. Classification (GTDB taxonomy): domain Bacteria; phylum Bacteroidota; class Bacteroidia; order Chitinophagales; family Saprospiraceae; genus DATFKA01. The sequence goes on along the minus strand of DATFKA010000169.1, from coordinate 25,825 downwards.
CAGGCCTATGAATTGGGGTTCAGTTTCGTGGGGATTGCCCAGGCGGGCTATATGGAAGAAGAAGCCCGGCGGCTGGAGGAATGGCTCAATCAAAACCACCACGGCAAGATGGGCTATATGGCCAATCACTTTGATAAAAGAGTAGATCCTACCCTACTGGTGCCCGGTGCTAAATCGGTGATCAGCCTGATGTACAACTACCACAATCCGGAGCCACAAAAGGATCCGGAGGCGCCAAAGATCTCGCAGTATGCCTACGGAAAAGACTATCACCATGTATTGAAAGCCAAGCTACGGATTCTGATGGACCGCATCCAGGAAAGTATCGGTCAGGTAGCGGGCCGGGCCTTCGTCGATTCGGCTCCGGTACTGGAGCGCGACTGGGCCCGTCGCAGTGGTACGGGCTGGGTGGGGAAAAACACCCTGCTCATCCATCCCAAAGCCGGTTCTTATTTTTTTCTGGCCGAGTTGATCATCGACCTGGAGCTTACTGCCGACGGCCCGATCAAAGACTACTGCGGCACCTGCCGACGCTGTATCGATGCCTGCCCCACCGATGCCATTGCCGATGAGGGGTACTGGATGGATGGTAGTAAATGTATTTCCTATTTTACCATTGAGCTCAAAGAGGCCTTACCCGAAGAATATCAGGGAAAATTCGAAAATTGGATGTTTGGTTGCGATATTTGCCAGCAGGTCTGTCCCTGGAATCGTTTTGCCGAAAGGCACAGCGAACCAGCCTTCGAGCCCCATCCCGACCTGCTCGATATGAGCAACGGCGAATGGGAAGAGCTGACGGAGGAAGTATTCCGTGAGGTTTTCCGTAAATCAGCTGTCAAACGCACCAAATTCCAGGGGCTCAAAAGAAATATTCAGTTTTTAAAATCAGAATAAACCGTATGAAAAAACTACTTTTTTTATTGCTATTGTTACCACTCGGCCTGTCTGCCCAAATGCCCATTGTACTCGACCTGGAAAAACGGGGAGAAATCCGGGATCAATGGTTAGAAGAACGGGTGGCTTCCGTACTCCCCAGCTTGATGGAGCGCACGGGGATTGACATGTGGATCCTCATCTCCAAGGAATACAATGAGGATGCGGTCCTGAAAACGATGCTTCCTTCCAGCTGGTTGTCGGCCCGACGGACGACGATGCTGGTCATTTATAAAGATGGGAATCAACTGGAGACCCTGGCCTGTGCCCGCTACGACGTCGGTTCAGTATTTAAAAAAGCCTGGGACAAAGAACAAGAACCCGACCAGTGGAAACGCCTGGCGAAAATTGTCGCCGAAAGAGATCCCCAAAAGATTGGCGTGAACAAATCGGAGGATTTTGGACTGGCCGACGGACTTTCCGCTACCCATTATGAGTTATTAATGGCTGCCCTGTCGGGAAAATACCAGCAGCGGGTCGTTTCTGCCGAAGAACTGGCCATCGGTTGGTTAGAAACCCGCACTCCCCAGGAAATGATTGTCTATCGACAAATCATGCGTATTGCCCACGAGATCATTGCCGAGGGATTCTCCGAAGCGGTCATTCAGCCCGGTATCACCACTACGGATGATGTAGTCTGGTACTACCGCAATCGCATCCGTGATCTGGGCCTGACGGCCTGGTTCCACCCTACCGTGGATGTACAACGGGCCGATCCCGGAGAAGGGGATAGCAACCGCAGCTTTTCCCGACGTCCCGACGCGGCCGTGATTCAGCCTGGTGACCTGGTACACTGCGACTTTGGGATTACTTACCTGGGCCTGAATACCGACACCCAGGAAAACGCCTACATTCTGAAGGCAGGAGAAACAGATGCGCCGGAATACCTGAAAGCTGCTTTTAAAAAGGGCCTCGAGACTATGGACTTTCTCACCAATGAGTTTGCTACCGGCCGCAGTGGTAACGAAATCCTGGCGGATGCCCTACGCAAAGCCAAAGCTGCCGGACTGAAACCGACCATCTATACCCACCCCATCGGTTATCACGGCCACGGCGCCGGGCCCACGATCGGGCTCTGGGATCAGCAGGGTGGCGTACCCGGCAAGGGCGACTATCCGATGTATGCCAATACTGCTTATTCCATCGAATTGAACACCAGGGTGTTTTTACCGGAATGGAATAAAGAAATCCGGGTGATGATGGAAGAAGATGCCTTCTTCGATGGCGAAACAGTAAGCTACATTGACGGACGCGCTACTAAATTGATGCTTATCCCTAGGAAAGTAAGCCACCTGGGAAAATGATCCATACCAAACGCGTCGACCATACCGACCTCGATTTCCAGGAGCTGGTTCAGCTCCTGGATGCCGAGTTGGCAGAAAGAGACGGGGCAGAGAACCAGTTCTACGCCCAATTCAACGGCATCGAGGCTCTAAAAAACGTCATTCTGGTAATGAAAGGCAATCAGGCGGTCGCCTGCGGTGCTTTCAAGCCCTTCGACGAACAAGCGGTAGAAATCAAACGTATGTACGTACGACAGGAACAGCGGGGAAAGGGCTATGCCGGTAAGGTATTAGCCGCACTCGAAACCTGGGCCCGGGATCTGGGTTACACCCGCATAATCCTGGAAACCGGTAAACGCCAATACGAAGCAGTCGGATTATACCAAAAGCACCAGTACGAAAGAATCAAAAATTTTGAACCTTACCTTGGCATAGCTAATAGTTTATGTTTTGCCAAAACACTTTAACCTTTCACTTTATCCCTTAAACCTGGACAATGAGAGCATTCTGGAATCAGCGGTACGCCGCAGCAGCTTACGCTTACGGCACAGAGCCAAACCTCTTTTTTAAATCCCAGCTAGACCAGTTACCAGCAGGACGGATTCTTTTACCCGCCGAGGGGGAAGGGCGAAATGCGGTCTACGCGGCCAGCCGAGGCTGGCAGGTAGAAGCTTACGATATTAGTGAGGCTGGAAAAGAGAAAGCGCTACGACTAGCGGCTAAACATGAGGTAAACATCCACTACCAGGTAGGTAAATTGGAGGATTTAGACTATGCAAAGGAGTCCTTTGACGTGATTGGTCTTATTTTTGCCCATCTCCCCCCCGACATTCGTACTAACACCCACGATAAGCTCGGACAATTACTGCGCCCGGGTGGCTATATCATCTTGGAAGCTTTCAGTAAAGCGCACCTAAGCTATAATCAAAAGAATCCACAAGCTGGTGGCCCCAAAGACATGGCCATGCTTTATAATTCTGAACTTCTGCAACGAGATTTTCCCCGTTTTGAATTCCTGACTATGGAAGAGGAGATTCATTCCCTTCAGGAAGGAGAATACCATATAGGCGAAAGTGCAGTGGTACGGATGCTAGCGCGCCGTCTTCCTATTGGAGCTGTTCCAAAATAGCCGTGTTCATAGAGTGGTCAAGAAAGCGATCAAACTCCATATAATATTTACCGGGATCAAAACCGACAAAGGCTTCATAGCGACCTTCCTCATCTTCTTCCCATTCACCCGTTCGCAAGGGAAAGATTTCTTTTTCGCGTACATAATCGTACCATCCCCGGGGACTTTCCAACAGAAAAGAAACGGTAACGGCCTTATCCTCGGCGTAGTCACACATCCCCCTGCGCTCATCTACCAGACCGATAAACCCACTTTCCGATACCTGATAAATTTTTGTCCAGCCCTGGTCGGCGACCATTTTGAGCCCTAATACTTCCTCATAGAATTGCTGTATCTCTAGTAGATCCTGATAGTACAACCAGGTGATACTGGCTTTAAAGCCTAAACCTTCGGGTACTAAATCGCTATTTTTATCAGCCGGTAAACTTACACATTCAGCCAGCGCCGGGATAAATTTTTCATTTTCCGGGTGCTGCTTGAAGCGTTCGAATTCCAACAGATAACCTTCGGGATCAATCATTACGAAACCGTCGTGCGGCCCCTCCTCCACCACTTTTAGTGGGTATTTCACAGGAACTTCCTGGGTATTTAAATAAGCCCACCACTCTTCTAATTGATCGGTCAAAAAAGCTAGGGCCACCGATTTGGGCTCACTAGCCCGGTGCATACCCGCTTTTTCATCTACCAAAATCAGTAAGGACTTTTGCGAAAGCTGAAAAATCCGCGAGCTGCCATAATCTGCTAACTCCCTTAAACCCAATACCTTTCCGTAAAAGTCAGCGGCTCCTGCCAGATCTTTGTAATATAAAAATGTATTACTGGCTTGTACACCAAAATCTTGCATCGTCCGAAAATCCGTTTGCTCCGCCAGCATACGGTTAATCCCCCGGGGCGAATAGCCCAGCAAACGCCCCATTCGTCGAGCGACTTCCATCTGGCGCGTTGCCTCGTAGTCTCCTGCTTCTTGCCAGGCTTGCTGATCCGCTTTCAGGCGTTGGTAAGCATTCAGGGTTTGTCCCTGGTAAAGTAGTAATACCTCTTTACCCGCGGCTACTGATTCGGGGAAAAGGTCAGTAGCGATGAGTTCGCTTTCGCGAAAAATGGACACCCCGTACTGATCGGCAATGGGTTTAGCTTTGCGCAAAAAGGCATCCATCTTATTGGATGACATAGGCTCACTCAGTGCCATTGGTTTAGCACCGGCCGATACCGCTTCGCAATAAGCAGTGAACATACCCAATTCGTGGGTGAAATCGTCAGCGGTGTTTTTTTGGCAATTCGCCAATAGTAAAACGGATAAGCAGAAAGTCATCAATTGAAATCGCATGGTCGGTTATTTACTTCAAAAGTAAGCAATCTTCTATCTTGTGAAAAATTAATAGCTATGACACCCAAACATCACTTTAGTACGCTGGCCATCAAATCTACGGAAAACACCTTTGAGGAAGCTCGTCCCGTCAGTATGCCCCTTTATCTGTCCACGACTTACGTGCGTAATCCGGATGGTAGTTATAACCACGACTTCCTGTACAGTCGGGCCGATAATCCCAACCGAAAGGTCCTGGAAAACAGTATTGCCTTATTAGAGAAAGGGGCCGTTGCCTACTGTTTTGCTTCCGGAATGGCCGCGGTAAGTGCCGTCTTCCAAAGTCTACGGCCTGGCGACCACATCCTCTTACCCGACGATATCTACTTCAATATTTATGCATTGGTCAAAGAGGTATTTGAGCCCTGGCAACTGGAAGCCAGCCTGGTCGACATGTCAGATTTAGATGCCATTAAAACAGCCACCAAATCTAATACCAGGCTCATTTGGCTGGAGACCCCTTCTAATCCGCAGTTAAAGATTACTGATCTGGAGGCAGTAGTGGCTTTCGCCAAAAAGCAAAACTGTCTGGTGGCAGTAGACAACACCTGGCCCACACCGGTACTGACCCGTCCTATCGAGTGGGGCGTAGATATTGTTGTCCATTCCACCACTAAATACTTTGGCGGTCACAGTGATGTACTGAGTGGTGCCGTCGTACTCAAGGAACAAAACGAGCGAGCCGAGCGAATTGCCCGCATCCAGGCCTTGTCCGGTGGGGTGCCGGCCCCTTTCGATTGCTGGTTGATCAGCCGGGGTATACAGACCCTGGCGCTAAGGGTGAAAGCACAGACCCAGAGTGCCCAACAGCTCGCCGAATTTCTGGAGCAGCACCCCGCCATCGAACAAGTCAATTATCCCGGACTGGACAGTCACCCACAGCATGCCATTGCTAAAAAACAAATGCCCGATGGCTTTGGCGCTATGCTCTCCGTACTGGTAAAGGGGGACGCCAAACAAGCTATGGCCCTTAGCAATCGATTGGAATTATTTACTACTGCCACTAGTCTGGGTGGTGTGGAAAGCCTGGTTGAGCACCGCAAATCGGTCGAAGGCGAGGATAGTCCCACCCCTGGTAATTTGCTGAGGATTTCGGTAGGCCTGGAAGATGCGCGGGATTTGATCTTGGATTGGGAACGGGCACTGGCTGATCTCGTTTAGCAGCATAAAAAATTCTATCTTTATTTAGTCATTTTTGCGCAGTACTGTGATCTTTGTATAAAACTCAAACCAATGCAGACGTATTTCTCTCCATTTAAGGACCATATCATTGGTGAATACCACACCATTCAAACCCCCTATCACGATAAAATAAGAATTATTTATGCCGATTGGACGGCCAGTGGTCGCATGTATGCTCCTATCGAAAAACGATTGCAGCAAGAAATCATGCCGCTAGTGGCCAACACCCATACGGATACCAATGATACGGGTTCGGCGATGACCTACGCTTACCACAAAGCCCAGCACCTGATCAAAAAACACATCGGAGCGCAGAAGAGCGATATCCTAATCTCCACCAGCTCCGGCATGACCGGTGTGGTTAATAAATTCCAGAGGATACTGGGACTGCGGCTGCACGAGCGATTCGTCGACCGGGTAAATCTCAAGAAAGAGGAACGTCCCGTCATTTTTGTCACCCACATGGAGCACCACTCCAATCAGACCAGCTGGATCGAAACGATTGCCGACGTGGTGGTCGTGGCTCCCGATGCTCAGGGGCTGGTTAGTGTAGACCATTTTGCGCAAGCAATCGAACAATACGCCGACCGCAAGACAAGAATTGCCGCCGTCACCTCTTGTTCAAACGTGACGGGCATCATGACGCCTTATTTTGAGATTGCGGAGCTCATGCATCAAAACGGAGGCCTTTGTTTTGTAGATTTTGCCTGCTCAGCCCCCTATATCGAAATGGATATGCATCCGGATGATGCCAGCGGCCGATATCTGGACGCCATCTATTTCTCCCCACATAAATTCCTTGGAGGCCCGGGTACTACCGGCATCCTGGTATTTAACCAGAAACTCTACAATAATCGGGTGCCCGATAATCCCGGCGGAGGTACCGTCGACTGGACCAATCCCTGGGGACAGCATAAATACGTGAATGATATCGAAGCCCGCGAAGATGGTGGCACGCCCGCTTTTCTGCAAACGATTAAGGTGGCCATGTGTATGCAGTTGAAGGAGGAAATGGGCGTGGAGAATATGCTAAAAAGAGAAGAAGAGCTACTCGCTATCCTCTGGGAGCGGATGCCGTCCATTCCCGGTCTGCATATTCTGGCAGATCAGCACCGGCAGCGGCTGGGGGTTATCTCTTTCTATATCGACGGGTTGCACTACAACGTGGGCGTAAAACTACTCAACGACCGCTACGGTATCCAGACCCGGGGTGGTTGTTCTTGCGCCGGCACCTACGGTCATTACTTGTTGAATGTAACGCCGGAAGTATCCGACTCCATTACCAGTGAGATCAGTCTGGGCAATTGCGCCAGTAAGCCAGGTTGGATTCGAATGTCGATTCATCCGACTATGACCGATGAGGAGCTACGCTACATTCTAGATGCCATTGAAGAACTGGCTCTGAATTTTAGGGATTGGCAACAAGATTACGACATCGACCTTTCGGAAGGTAAGATTCAGGCGAAAGATCAGGAGTCGGCAAAGGCATTACAAGAAAAAATGGACCGGTGTTTTCAGGAGGTGTTCACAAAAGACAATGCCGAAGCAGGAGCTTCGGCATAACGGGTAGTTCAGAGCCCTAACTACCGGATCCGTTTAAATAAAAAGCGAGTGATGAAAATCCCCTCGGTATCATCTCCACCGGCACTGCTTTCTACCCCACTGGCCATAAACATAAGCTCCCAGCCTTCGGCCGCCAGGGCATTCAGTTTTTCAGAGATGATGGCGTCGTTAGAGGCGATGTTTTGGAAGTTAATCCCGGCAATACTGTAAAAGTTCAGCAGCTTGGTTTCTTCAAAGTTATCGATTTTGAGATCCCTGCGTTTCACCTCCTTCATATTGCTGCTCTTACCGTCGGTGCGCTCCGTCGTCATATCCTCCACTTCGACCTCTGCTTTTTCTTCGATAATGCGGGAGCGGCCCAGACCACCGGGAACAATTGATTCAATTACGGTCACCACTTTAAAGCGGGTTTGTTGGGCGGAGAGGTCATGGCTGAAAGTCGCCAGTAGGATCAGAGACATAAAAAAATACTTCATGATTCGTGAAATTTTAGATTTAAAAATGGTTTTATCCTGGAAGATGGCCTCCCGTCGGCAGCGGTAGAACTGCGAGACTAAAATACGGGAATTTTGGTTGGTAATCTTTTATTAAAAAGTTAATACGGATCAAGAAGATATTGGTCGAAGCAGGAGCTTCGATCGAACGGTCGGAGGGAATCTTCCGGCTAGCGTGACCAAACCATTTTTTTGACGAAAGTCACCCCGGACGATGACAGAGGTCATTCCTTTACCTTGAAACGGGGCTTATATTTACCATTGTAAACGATAGGATAAAAGCATCCTAACCAAATAAGATTTGACAGCATTGGCACTTGCCCTTTCTCACCATTTTGTCGATCATACGCAATGGGTCTTAAATCTGTGTGTAATAGGGTAATCAATACGAGACCAACATTTTTTCATCCTCATATGAAAAGGGTGAGTGCCATCTGCTTTTAAAATAAATGATAAAGCTTAGTGATAATAGTTTAAGGTCCTTACTATACTTGAAATAGTAAGGACCTTTTTTTGTGCCCTACCGGTATATTCTTCCTATCTTTTAGAAAAATGAATCCCAATGAGGTGATGCTACCTGATCTTTATAATACCTCGACAAAATCGGACAGTGATCTAAGTTTAAAAACTCACACTTGCAGTATAAATAAAAATATTGTATCTTTAAGACTATTACCACCCTCATATGTAAGGCCATTTTCAATCTTTGCCAAACAAATATTTTTTTTGATTTATCCTTTAATAGATTTTCAACTCCTCAGTTGATTATGATCTATTAGCCACCCTTTACTTACCTCTTAAGAATTCACAAGCTTAGGCCTTCTCAAGTTATCCATGATGCTTTTAAACAATTATTTCCCAGGTTGACCTGTCCTGATAAATGGCGGATGCCGAAAAGCCACAAAAAGAGTAGGCTTATTCTCAATAATCCATATAACCGATGAAAAACAACGCATTATTCTTAATCATGACCTTTCTACTTTCTACCTCCCTGGGGCTGGCTCAGGAAGTAGCACTTAAACTTAACAAACCACTTTCGGAGGCTGATTTCAAACGGGTACAGAGTATCCTTAGGAGTTTTGATCAAGACTCCTATCAGTTAATTGCCGATGTCCGAACGCGAAAAGGATTACAAACCGCCCGATTGGGTAAGCAGGATATGCAGCGGAAGCGGATAAATCCAGCTACCAGGGACATTAAGCAAAAAGAGATTACCCGAAATACCCGTACCCGCCAGATTCAGGCCAACCGCGGTCTGGCCAATGTAAAGCAGATTAATTCTCAAGTCTACCTAAACCGGGAGGGCTTTGCCGCAGCAACCAATACGAAGTACAATATCTTTAGACAACTCAAAGCCGCGGGGACCAATACCGAATGGAACGTCTTCAAGGCAATGGGTACCAATACCAAATACAACATCTTTAAGCCGGTGGCGGCAACCAATACGAAGTACAATATCTTCAAGCCCACCAACCAGCAACTCACGCAGATGGATGCGCTGTACAAGATATTGGCCAAATACCAGTAAGCGATAATTAAACAGGGCAGGTCAACCTGTTTTTTTTGAACCTACAAACCGATTATTCATGAAACGATTTCGACGTGGAATCCTTCTATTCCACTTTGCCGTGGTCCTCTTCACGGTGGCCCATCTACACGAGGTGGTCAAGCACCCACTGGTCACCGGCTTATTAGACACTTACTCCTCGTTCAGTTATACCAACCGCTGTTTTGGCTTTTTCTCTCCGGGCGTCAACGACGATCTGGAAGTACACATCAAAGCCTACGGGACGGATACCACGCGGGTAATCCCAGCCTATTTTCCGGGTGATAATTATATCCAGCGCCTGCGTGTACGCACCATGTTTGCCCACTTTGCCGAGAATGTGGAAGAATCCACCATGGGGCTGTATTCCCGTGGCTGGGGCCTCTACATCATCAACCAAAATCCTGAGGTACAACGCGTGGACATCCTGGTCCAGCAAAACGGTATTCCGAGTATGGCCGCCTACCGGGAGGGCCAGCGCATTGTGTCCAGCAACTTTTACTCCACGCAGATTGAAACCATAGAGGAGTAAACCGGCATCTTTTAACACCCAAAAAACGATCCCAATGAAAACCTTCCAAAAGATAAAAAGTCTCTACCAAAATATATTCGCCTTCATTGAAAAAGAAGCCTCCACCGTCAACCTGGTCTTTTTCCGGCTGGGCCTGGGTCTGATCGCCATCCTGAAATTCCTGATCTACAGCCCAAATTTTCTGGATTTCCACGGTCAGTACGGCATGGTACCCTGGGCCATCAGCAAAGCCAGTATTTATCCTTTTCTCCCCCACATTGGCGATGTAGCCCTCTGGTTGTCTGATTTCACAAGACAAAGTCTGGATGCGGCGACCTACACGCTGTATTATATATTCATCGGCGCCTGTATCTGTTTTATGATCGGATTTTTAACCCGCCTATCGAGTCTGATCTGCTTCTTCCTACACCTCTGTCTGATTTATGCGGCCAGTGGCTATATGTACGGCGTGGATGTATTCACTCAGATCGGCTTCTTCTACTGCATCTTTTTCCCTATGGGGAGCAACTACTCCCTGGATAATGTGCTGGGCATCCGTAAAGTGGTACGACGGTCTACCGAAGCCGGTATCCTGAAGCGAATCGTTCAATTTCAGTTGTGTCTCATCTACTTCTCCACTGCCATCGAAAAGGGCCTGGGCTACCAGTGGTGGAACGGAGAGGCCATTTGGCGTACCTTTATGTTGCCCACCTTTAAGCATTTTGATTTTGGCTGGATGGCTTATGCGCCCGTGATTCCCCTGGTGATGGGCTGGTCCATCCTCCTGATTGAATTCACGTATGCCTTCCTGGTCTGGATTCCCAAATACCGGACCTTCGCGGTCATTTCGGCGGTTGGCATGCACCTGGGCATTGGACTGGTCATGGGCATGTGGCTATTCGCCGGGATTATGGTCTGCCTGAATCTATTCGCTTTTGGAGCGGAGATATTGGTGGATATTCGAGCTTTTAATTGGAAAAAGCGGCCTGGGCTGGCGGTCCTCAAGCGGTTCAATTGGTCGAAAGAGTCGGCGGGTTTGGGCTGAATTGTATAGGGCTCACCTATTTCATGGAAGGAGGCTTAACCTTAATGTGTATATGGTCGTCGTGGCCACTTGCTTTTTTACAGAGTCCTTTCTTGATTAGGACTTCATCGTTAAAATAGCAAACCTCAAAGAGTGGTTGAGCCCTGAAAGCTTTGATAATGGCTTCCGCCGCGTCCTGATCATATAAACCAAATTGATCATTCCATTTGACCCCTCCGATCCGGCCATCGGTTCGAGGAAGGCGTAAATCCACCATGAGCCCTGTTTCGTGGCCCGAATGATCCCTGGTATCTCCTCCCTTCCGGAGAGATAAATCATTGGTATGGATCAATGGGGTATTGGTATCTCCCTTTCGGTAGTGATCTTCGTAGTGTATTCCTGCCGCAATAATAGTATCAATCAGCCAGTCGGTTCCCCAATTCATCAAAACTTTCCCATCATTTATATTGGAGGCTGCCCGGTCCGTATCTTCGTATCCCTTGCCCGACTGGGGCATCTGTTTCCATCTGGGGGCGTTGGCGGCTCGTAGCCAATCGTAGGTAGACGTACTATCGCCCTTGACATCGACCCTTCCATCTCCACCTACCGACTGCTTACCTTGAATAATACTCTGAAAGAGTTTAATAGTACGAATAGTATCCTTATCCAGGTTATCATCCGCTCGTAACCAGTCAAAACCCAAATCCCGAAGGCGATTTTTTAGGGCTTTCACGTCTTTGGTTTGATTATCTCCCCTACTACCCACCGAAGCACTCAGCTGAAAGTTGGTGGAAGAATGCTGCAATACCAGGCCATTGATCGCATCGAGCAAACCAAATATTTCAGAACGGTTAAATCGTTGGTACAACTGCTGGGCAATGGTGTCAATGGATGGGCTTGTGGGCTGGTCATCAGCAAGTTCAGAAGTTTTCGTATAAACCCAGTGCCAGGGTTCATTAATACCAGCTTCTTGCTCAAAGCCAAAAGAGCCTGCGTGGTCAACGAGCCATTTCCACAACCAGGAGGCTTTCCATTTAGCGACCGCAGTATTTGTCGTTCTATTCCTAATATATTCTCCTTCCTGTACATTTTTGATGTCTACCGCCAGACCATCGTTATGGTTACTAAACCCAGGCATAGCAATTCGCTTGCGCGTAAAAGCGGCTAGATGGGCGACAGCTTTATCACCATACTCTCCTCCCTCCAATACCTTACGCTCCGCTTTGGTCCGCTGATAATAGTCCGGAAAATACTTTTGCCAAAGCCTAAATTGATGGGCAGGGGAACGATAGGCACTGGTGATGCCGATTTTCACATCGATGCCGGCTTTTTTAATCGCTTCCCGGGCCGCAGCCAACAAATTTTCAAAGGCCTGGGCGGCCGATTTCCGCAATTGGTATCCATTTTCTACTTCCTCCAATTCGTTTTGAGGAATATTACCCAACTGATTTCGGTTGCGGGAGGAGCGTTTTAAGTTGTGGCGATACACTTTGCGCATAAAGGCTAATTGCTCCGCACTGGCTCCCTCCCAATCGAGATGCTTTGCAGAAAGCCCTCCCGTCATGCCTTTCGACCATTGCCTTTTGGCCAGGTCATAGGCCCTTTTCCATTTTTGGTGGATGATCTTACGAACAGCTGTCGGGAATTTTTCCATGCGATAGGCATGGTGAAAAGCTTTTTGAACCTCCTCCATTAATAACCAGGCAGGACTGGGTAAACCCCGGGGAGGCTTTGGAAAATGTTGCTGTAAATTGGCGGCTTTGATCAGGTCCCAAAGAGCGGTAGCCGCCAGATTACGCAGCTCTTCACTTAATTTTTCATTCGTTCGGTGGTCTCGGAAAATAAAATTTAACACAGAGGATATAAAATCATCTCCCTGAGAGATTTCTGCTGTGGCACTTTTATCAGCCCCATCTCTACTCATAGCCATCCCTTCTCCGGTGATCGTATCCGGTTTGTCCAACGGAAGATCAAGTAGAACGTGGACAAAATGGGCCCAACCATCGGCAACGTTGATATCGTTAAAAGAAGTTTGACCATCGTAGATAGTTAAGTAGGATTCCCCTTTCGACTCCCCGACTCCTGCTGCATGAGCAGATTCGTGAATGAGGGTACGAATTTGCTCTTCTTCTTTTTTGTTAAAAAAAGAAGGGCATAAATGAATCAAACGATCCCGACGATTATAATAAGCCCCCCAAAGCTTGCAGTAGCTGGCGTCATATTTTCGGCTAAACCGTTTCTCACTGGACAAGACGACATGCATGGTGCTGAGCTTATCCGTGATGGTAGAGATATTATTGATCTTTCGATCAATCAATTTACGAGCTAAACGCAATCCTTCTCGCTGCCACCTTTGTCCATAAGTAGGATTTGTACCATTGAGCTTCAGGTAGGCTCTTTGCACACGGGAACGAGCCGCCAGCCGTACTTTTTTCAATATTTTCGAATGATCCTTACCTTCTTTCCCCTGAGCTTTCACCCATACGGTTGGACGATTCACTACTTGTAGCTCTTCAATCAGACTTGTAAAACGATTCATGGCTTTGGCTTTATTGGACGACATTAATATTCAAATCTTCGGCTGGCAGAATTACCTTGTATCGATAAGCTACCGACTCTCCCCGCGTATTGCTTTCCTCTGCGGAGATCTCCCCGCCTATTTTAAGGATTTTATAATCTACCCCCGCGGTCCCCTTCGCTCCGGATTTGCTGGCGGCTTCCGCTGAGCTAGTGGCTACCACTTCCACTTCTTTGGAACCCTGGTTAGCTTCTAATTTCAGCACATTATTCCTGGGCAAAGTGTAGTGAATTGTTCCCGAAGGAGCCAGGGATGCAGCGCCGGTTGAAACGGCCATTACTCTTAAAATACCACTGGGTTTTATCCAGAAGTCGGAAAAAATAACGCCGCCGCCCTTCACGTCCTTTCCATCGTATTGAGGAACTACGTTCGGCGCCTGAGACTCTACCATGACCTTATAGCCAAGTAAGGGGCGATTCAGGAAATCTTTCAACACGATGATCAGGGTAGCCTTTTTCCAACCCGCTTTACGCAAAATCCGCTCGCGGCGTCGCTTGGGAATGGTAACTTCCATGGGTGGCATTTCAACCGGATCCCCCATTTGCTGATGGAAATAACTACTGGCTTTGGATAGGCGCCGGGTTTGATCTTTTTTGAAATGATGGAGATCCTGGTTTAAATTGATAAATCGATTCATGGTATTGGATTTTAATTTTAATTAGCCTCTGGCACACAGGCTGGATAAAGCTCCCCTAATCGTGCCAGCCCTCCCCATTTCTCAAACAATTGTTGTCCGGTTTGCTTTATGGTGGTATTCTCCGGAATATTATCTGAAGCGCCGGAGCCAGGATAAAGAATGTAAAGGAAATTCTCTTGTAGGGTTGACAGCCGTGGATGTCCTGTCTTATTCTCATCATCAGGCGCCGGGTCTTGACCGAGCAAGGCTTTCGCCAAAAATAGGGAGCCTGCTCCGAGATCACCCCTACCATGATCTCCGATCACTGCGTGTACCAGCTTTTGGGTCCGACAACAGTAGACCGATGCGAAATCTCCCTTTTCTACATTTTCCTCTTTAAATTTTGGCCCGTCTGCCAGGAAAACAAGGGGGGTATTTACTGCTTTGGAAGGGTAAGCTTCCGAAGCGTCCTCTTCTTCAACTACCAGGCCTGCCTTAAAATGAAAAACCGTTTTTTGTCGGTACGTATCCTTGTAAACCTCCACCCCATTTTTGCCCGCCGTAAATAAGGCAGAGGAACCACTCTGTATATCAGCCGCTTTTGAGGAGGGCATTTTGTCCAGATCCGAAAGGAACTCTTCGGTACTCAAGACTTGAGCTGATACTGCGGGCGGATCAGCTAGTGCCTTAGTTGCCGGATCCTTTTTTTTTTCTTCTATTTCCATTTCTTCATCAAAAGTATCCAGACGATTTTCAAGGGCAATACTCCCCAAATCATAAGCATTTGCCATTTTCATGCTTTGTGCGATCTTATCAAAGATTTGGTGTTCATTTTTCAGGACATCATCAATCGATGGTTCGGAAGAGGGGCCTTCAGGCGGATTAGATGGATTTGGATCTGGCTTGGGCTGCGTTTTTTTCTTTTGAAAAGAATCGTAATCTTTTTGTTGCTGCATGATAGCTCGAATATCCTCTTCGATATTTCGAGTACTTATATCAATCGTACTTTTTTCTTCATCTGATGGTTTTTCGGGTAAGTACACCGCTTCTTCCTGCGTTTTTTCTTTTGGAGAAATGCTAGCCCTTTCTTCAGGTTGTGATGAAACCGACTTCTCCTTTTTCAGTGTGGAAAAAGGTTCGACGTAGAAGGCTTCACTGTCTCCGGTAAAGATTTCCTCTTCATAACTGCTTTGATTTTCATTCTGATCATGGACATATTCTTGATCGTAGTGATCATTTCCGCCGTAGGAGGAAGCTTCCGTTGATTGTGCATAAAGAAAATCGGAGGTCATGGTCATGGTCAGTGGTTCGCCCTGATCAAAAAATTCCTCTTCCTTTTCTACTCCCTCGATAACCTCTGCTTCTTCAAAGGGGGATTCCTTCTTTGAGGCCTTGGCCGGGCGGGCAGGCTCGCGAATCGTGTAGGGATACTTGCAGTCGTGTAATAATCCATATAAGCCTTTTTTGTTTTTCATATTATAGCGGATTATTGATGTTTATTTTTAATACGGTAAAAGGATCGAGCGCCATTACCAGCACGTTGTCCTTCTCTTTAAATTGCTTCTCATCTACTCTCACCTGCATGCTTACCGTGTCGCAGGAAAGCACCTCAGCCAGGTCTCCATTGAATACAGCTACGGGAGAGAACTGTCGATCTATCCCCAGATTATTTCCCTCCAACTCAAGTACCTTTCCCTCAGTGGAGACACTCATACTGGCTCTTTGGATGGAAGGGGGCAAATTCGTACGTCGGGCTTTTTGTAATAGCTTCGAAAGCTTTTTGTAGTTTACTTTTTTATTACTGACCTTTTCCAGGTCTACATTTTTCTTTTCAACTTTTTCCAGGTCATTAACCGAAGAAACGCCAATTTTTCGGAGGGAATCTTTAGTATCTTCATCAATCTCTTCGATAATGTCGATCGAAATATCGTCTCTGGTGGTTGGCTCCTTGGTGGTCTTGCGAATTTGTTGGTCGGTAATTGACCCCAGTTGTATTCCAATTTTTGAAGCCCCCGTTTGCCCAGGTTGCGCAGTAGTGAATCGAACTTTTTTCCCATCGTAGTTGGGAAAAAGTTGCAGTTCGAGATTGAGATCTTTCACAGCGTAGGTCAGGGGCTTATTTATGGCTTTTACCGCAAGGGTTTCCCGTGCCTTATCCAGTTCGACGATAAGGGAATCCAAGAAGGATTCTAGATTCCATGCACGATTGGTAGCAGCCATAATTATTTATCTTTTCCCAATGACAATTTAATGGAGTGAAAGACGGGCATTACCGAAGTCTCTACGTAGTAAAGCGGAGGCACGCCCCCCAGTGCAATCTTTCCGTCCTCTTCAACCACAATATCCAGCTGAATGGGCATACCCAATTTAATTTCTTCCACTTCCATATTAAATCCGTAATCTCCACCCTCCACTTTGCTTTCGTGCTCGGAGAGTTCCTGGATGAAATCTGACAATTTCAGAAAAGCCTCATCGATCATTTTCCTGTTTTTTTATTTATTTTTTTATCCAATTCCACGGGCATCAGGCTAACCTTTTTATCAAATAAGACTTTTTGGCCATTGAGCTTGATGTCTCGTTCTTCCAGTGACTGTACCTGGGCCTTTGAGAGGTCCGGAAATTTGTTTTTGTCCTCCATCACATTGATTTTGTCCCGATAAAATGAATGGCAGCCGGGCGTGGAAACTGAACCGTTTCAGCAACCGTTTGTACGACCATACCGTGTTCATTACTTTGTGTTATTTTATGTAATTTAATCTCGTGGATGCTGACCTCCGGATAGACCCAAAGTGTACCCGTATCGCCGCTTTCTCCTTTCATTTCGACGTGCACCCGAGCCGTTTGGTTGAAGTAACTTTGTAGTTCAGAAGACTTTAGTGCTTGCAGCTGCTGGCTGCTCAGGGGCTCGGGCCCAACGCTTTCTAATAATGTATTCATCATTTCCAGCGTTACTTCCATTCCACTCTTCATACGGGCCTGGACTTTACGTCGGTAGGGCGGATCCTCTCCGGCGCTAGCGTTATCGGATTGTATTTTTTTTCGGGTTGAAAGGCGATGAGCTTTTTTGCCCTCCAGGTCCAGCACGTAGTAGTATTTAATATTAAAGTCTATTTCCCAGCGTCGACTATCAGTATATCCTCCTTCCCACACCTTATGCCAGAAAGGCCGATATTTTACCAGATCATTGAGCGGAATAGGTTCGCCCACCGTTTCTCCTATCCGATCGAAGGAGTAATCATCGATTAGGGTGATATAATGATTTTTAAAGACACCAAGGTTTTTTCCAGACTTACTGCTTTTCCATAAGAAAGAAACCTCGATCTTCAGATCCTGATTAGCGGGGAGCGCTTTTAGTTCTGCGGGCTCTAGGATGAGGTCGTAAAAGACTTGTCCAGGGTGTATATTTCTCAATTTAAATTTCTTCTCCAGAAGCACCGCCATGCTATCTCCGTCCTGAATAAAAAGCTGGATAATCGCCCGGGGAAGGGGTCGACGGGGCACTTTATTCTGTTCCGTAAGAATCCGAATGGGGATTCTCGCTATTTTTTGGGTGCTATAGGCTACCTTTTTTTGCCCGTTAATTTCAATCATTTCGACTTCTTCAAACTTGAGCTCCCATCCTGGGTCGATCTTAAAAGGAATACTTTTTTTGCCCAAAGCCGGAATCATACTCATGCTATTCAGGATGGGCAGGATGGTAGGATCATCTACCCCTGGATTTAGCCGCTCCAGGTGTTCCATTTCCTGTTTGTCCATTTTCAGGGCAGCATCACCAATTGCCTTAAATAACTTAAGGGGCTGGTTGCCAATAGCCTCAATCATTTTTGGGTCTAGCGCCTTTTCAATGACCGGCATTAAGGCGGGTAGCGCCGCCAATAAAGCCGGAGCGACTTTTGCAGTAGCATATTTTTTATGCCCCATACTCATACTATTCAGGATGGGCAGGATGGCAGGATCATCTACTCCCGGATTTAGCCGCTCCAGGTGTTTCATCTCCTGTTTGTCCATTTTCAGAACGGAATCACCAATCGCTTTAAATAACTTAACCGGTTGATTGCCGATGGCATTAATACTCTCTGGACTTAGCACTTTTTCTAGCAATGGGGCGAGTTGGGTCAACATAGCGGGATTAATAGCCATGCTTTCACTGACGGATAAAGTCTGGGCGGATGCTGATGTATTTTGATCCTTTGCAAGGTTTTTGAGCAACTCCGCGATGGCATTGAGGATTTCATCAGATTTAGGGCTGGTATTTTGGCCATTGCTACTACCATTCGTTTTATTTCCGCCAATTAATTTTTTCACAACGGGGAGCGCCGTTTCCACTATTTGGGGTAATGCGCTTACGATCTTATCCCAAAACATTGCGCGGGCAACGGGTGGCTCAGAATAACAAAAGCTCTTATTTCCAACTTCAAATTTTTTCATAATTAAAGATTCGCTTACTGAAAATGACCAGGCAGGAAACCGTCCGTCCTGGGGAGCGATGACTGCCGGCAATACCGCCACGACCTCTGATACGGCCGGAGCCAGCCCTGATGGATTTCTAAAACTAAACAGCTGTATAAACCGGGCTCGGTCTCGAAAAAACTGATGTGGCACCCGCAGCACAAAATCTGTCTGTATACGCTGTTGAAAACCTGGAGCCAGCCTTTTCAAAGGGGATTGATAGACTATTTCTTCCAGCCGGTCCAAACCACCTCTGCTAAAATATTTCTTCCCAATTTTATAGCTATACACCTGATTAGAGCCGATGTCTGCCAGAAACAGATGGTCCGCTCGGTTGCTTCCCTTGTATTGAAGGTATGCCAATGCCATTGTTTCGAAGGCTTATGGTTGTGCTACTTCGCTGCTGGAAGCTGTGGCTGATTCGCCGCCGCTTGTTGAGCATCCTGTGGTACCGGGCCATACATCTGCGCAAAATTATCCAGCTTGAAATAATCCGTTTTGAACTTGATATTTACGAAGCCCCGCAGCTTCGTGCGTAAGGTGTCATCCGCCGAACTTTTTGCCGAGGAAACACTCAGTTGGGTCTGTCGATTACTCCAGGTTGTCCCCCCTTTGGGCCCACCAAAAATCGAGCCCAAAAGGCCACCACTGGCCCGTACCGAACCCCCACTGGATTTTTGAGCTTTCAGGAGTGCTTTATCCTTTTTGTCCAGCTGTCTTTTGCCTTTAAAATCAAAAAGCACCTCCGCTTCGATCTCCCCTTTTTCCACGACTAAACGGGTAACTCCCATCAGAATGATTTCGCGCAATGCTGCGCGATGCTCCTGGGCCATTTTAATCTTGGCATCCATGATCTTGGCTTTCACCTCATTATCATCCATGTCAACCTCATCCCCGTTGGGTTTAGTCAGGGCCAGCTTTTCATTGCCTTCGTCATCTTCTTCCATGGCAATGTTAAACTCATCGGGATTATTTTCGGCCAAGTAGGCAAAAGTCGTGGTCGAGTCTATCTGTTTGATGAATTTCGCCAAACCGGTAGTCGCTTCTTTCATCAGTCGGATATAATCATCCGTCTGCGCCTTCATCACATCAATGTTGGCATCAAAGACCGCCTTGAGTAAGTCGGCGACAAACTTTGGAAAGTTGACCGACTCCATTACATCCTCCAACGCCTCTCCCGCATTACTGAAATCCAGTATACTATCGTGCCGACTATCGTTAATTAAATCAGACGCCTTATCCTTAAATTCCAGTTCATTTCTGCCCCTCCGCCTTCTTCGCATTTCAGAAGAAAGCCCTTGTTGCTCGCTGAGTAATTGATCCATTTGCTCCTGAACAACATCCCGGTACATCTTGCGCTGTTCTGGTACTGGCAAGTTGCGGAAAGTCTGATTAGTAGCGAGAATTTCCCGGGCTCTGGACCGGGCCAGTTCTTTAATATTATCGTTATTCATATGCTCCATTAATTATGATAAAGGTGTTTAGAAATCCCAGTCCTCATCCATGGTTTCCAGCTCGGCATTGATTTCATCCGTTTCGTAATCATTGTCCGAATATCCGTTTTGATTGCCATTCAGGTACATCTGTCGCCCTTCATCCATTTGTCCTTTCGCAATGATAAAGGCCTCTACATTATTAATGAGTTGTTGGAATTGGGTATTATCAAAAGAGGCGTCCGTAAATTCGGCAATGGAAAGCATTACGGCCCGGGCAGAAGAGGCAACCGTCCGCAGAGAAGCCGTATTCGGATAATAATTAAACTCTTCCATGCTCACACTTTCGACCACATTCCAAAGATCACGAGATACGCCATGTCCTAACTGATCACGTAATTCCTCAGAAGAAATGATTTGTATAGCATCTTGTAAGTGGGCATACATTTCCGGCACATAAATTTTCACCATTCCGGAAGCCGCTCTCGACAAGTTGTGCTGCAAATTAAGAATGGCCTGACGTACACCAAATTTGGAGACGAGTTCGGGATTGTCTACCCGCTCGTAGGTACGAATATACCGAACCGACTCTTGCATGAGGCTATCCCAGAGGGGTACGAAATTGTTGTTAAGTGACATTTGATCCATAGTCTGACCCTGACCGAGATTGAACACCTGCTGATAGAACATAGCTCGCTCCTGAGCAGTAGTTCGTTCATCGCGTAACTTCATGTAATTGTACAGACGGGTGGCAATACTGGAAGATTCCACATCTACCCGGCCAATCGTCACGTATTTCAGGATCGCATCCGCCACCCGGAAAATGCCCATTTCATCACCCAAGATCATTATGGCGTAGAGCGTGGCCGCCGTTTGGATATTGTATTTATTGATCGTATCCTGGCTATAGCCACTATTTTCTAAGAAATCGAATAGATTATTATGATCCAGGATATTATTTCCGTCGGAATAAACATTCTTTACGGGATCCAGTAAGCCACCGTTCTGGTCGCCCTCTTGAATGGCCTGCGTAAACGCCTGGAGAAGAACACTAAAATCATTTTGTCCTAAAGGCATATCAATATGGTTTTAATACGAATAAATTTTTCATCTATGGATTCCAGAGCAAGGGGTACTTAAGCACCACCATTTCTCATTTCTTCTTGTAAGTTGAGAAGACGGTCAAAATGCCCCTGGTTAATCAGACTTGCCTGTCCTATAATCCTTTCGAGTATTTGATCGCTCACTCCGGCCCCCAGGATTTTCTTTAAGTCGGCCGTAGAGGTATTGGCTAATTGGCCATAGGTGAAAACACCCTGATCGTACAAGAGCTTTTCCCGATGATCTCCGATTTCCACAATAGCCTTATCGAAGTGGTCTTTTGGGATTTCCGGTTGTGCTTCCTGTTCGGATTGCCCTCCATCTGCCTCCTCGGCAAATCCAATCTCCACCAGAAAGTCGAGCATCTTTGCTATGACTTCATCTCTATCCATCCCATCGGGAATTTCTACCTTATCCAAATCCAAAAACTCCTGGATCATCGACAAAACATTTCCCGTTTTTTTATACTGATTATACAGCTCAATGATCTGTGCTTCGACCGCTCCGGGGGCATAGGAAATTTCTCGCTCGGCGAGCGTCGACTGGATGCGTTGAATCAACTCATTGGAAGCCTTTAGGTTCCTGATCTCAATGACGCGCCTGACCAATCGACGGTTGAGCTCGGCCTTTACCTTTGAAATCGATTCTTTAATGCCGGAAACAATCCCCTCCATGTCGGAGACGCCCAGACCAAGGATGGCCCGGTAAGCGGTGTAGATATAAAGATTTTTACGACTGAGTACCGCCCGGGTGATGGGGTCCAATTTACTGGCATTGAGTTTTTTAGCTACCTGAATGAGCACCCCCGTTTTATTATCCTTTTTGAGGACTTTCACCAGTCCATCCTCGGCTTTACCCTTGCCAGCAAATTGCTCGAGAATCTCCCCCAGGCTGGACGATAGGATCTGATCCGCATTGGGGAACGCCTCATCCGAAATGGTTCCGACCTTTTTGGCTATTTCATCCAGTTGCCGCTCCGCCAGTCGATCCAGGCGGACTTTACTGGGCGCGATGTAGAATTCATCGGGAAACGATTGACCAAAATTGGCATTTGCGAAATGAGCACCCTCGATCAAGTCACCCGTTCTAATCGGAGGGCGATAATATCCGGTCTTAGAACCAAAGGCTTTGAAACTTGAGGCCTTTTTAGTTCTGGAAGTAGAATTACCCAGGACACTGGCAAAATGGTCCATTCTATTCTTATCCATAATATTGAGTTTTTAATTTATATTTCAAGAGCTTCAGTGCATCCAGAAGGTTTATCCTACCGTAGCCCGCATTCCTATCTTTGAAGTGATGACTAATCTTATCTGAGGTGTGTTTGAGAACATATTTCACTTGTTGATCCGTAATCTGGTGGCCAAGTTTACGAGCAAAAGACTTTAACAGCGCAATGCCTCCGCTCACGAAGGGGGCCGCCTGAGAGGTACCCGAAGAGGCGGTATATCCATCATCCAAAAAAGCGCTATATACCATGACCCCGGGGGCAACTACTGAGACGTGGGAACCGTAGGTCGAAAAAGGAGCCATCCGGCCCTGATCGTCCGTTGCGCCCACCGCAATGACCCCGGGCAGGGCGCCCGGATAGTACTTTTGCCCGGTGCCGTCATTTCCCATTGCAGCAACCACTGTCACCCCTTTTTGTAGAGCGTAATCGATTATCTCTTTATGGGCGGGAGTCTCGTCCGGAGCCCGGATTCCCAAACTCATATTAATGATATCGGCTCCTTGCTCAATCGCCCATTTCAACCCATTATCAATATTATCTACTAATCCTGCCCCAACCACTTTCCCGTTTCTTTTTAATGCGCCGAGTACTTTTACCGGCAAAATTTTACAGTTAGGTACGACCCCCAATGGCATACTCAAGCCTTTACCAGCAATAATACCGGTCACGTGGGTCGCATGCCCTACGAAGCCATCTTCCGGATGATTATCAAAGCCAAGGAAATCTCCAATGAATTGTTTGGCACCATGTATAATGTCCACAAAATCCTTTCCCGGCAGCAGGGCATGTTTAATCTCCGGATGATCGAGCTCAAAGCCCGTATCCAATACGGCAACCTTAATTTCTGGATGTCCTTTGGTATATTGGTGGGCTTCCTGCAACCGAATACCGTTGGTACGATATTTTGCGGATAAGCCCTGAGCGGTACTAATGCGTTCATCTGGAATTGGCGTAAGACTGAGCAGCCCCGTTTTGGCGTACTCTACTTCTGGTAAGAGTCGTATCTCTCGAATCAGACTATCGGGAATTGGGGTGTTCCGTTGCAGGATTAAGCGGTATACCTTATTGAGTCCACTCTTCAACTCAGCATTATTCCAATGCTGCTGCTCCGGCTTAAAATTTTGGGTAAGCCAATATGGGATTTGATATTTATCGATAAGGAATTGATCAAGCTGGGGTGTCGAAGTGGTCGCTACACCAGTCTTATCCCTAAGAATCTCCTCCCAATAAGGAATGGCCCGGCGAATCGGTTCACGGAGTTTTATGATCAAATGTGGCTTCACTTAAATATGGTTTTGCAGTACAATCAACCACCTAAAATTATGCCTTATTGTTTATTTTGATTTAAACCATTGTGACCAATTTTTGTACTATTGTACTTTTTTATTTCCACTTTTTCCGATACTTACTAGGGCTAAGACCAAATTTATTAGAAAAAAGCTGTGTGAAATATTGCTGCGAACTGAAGCCCGTACTATCGGCTATTCTCCCTACACTCCATTCCGTTTGCACCAGGAGGTATAGACTTTTCTGCAATTTGTGTTGATTGATGTATTCGGTTAGTTTCATTCCGGAGAGCTTCTTTACTTTTCTACTAAGGTGGCTACGACTATAGTTCAGATCACGACATAAAGAAGGTATGGTTAAGTCATTAATTTGGGCTTCGATAAGCTTGTCTAATTCCATCAATAAACCCACCTTTGAGGAAGAGCGCCTTTGACTAGGCTGAAATAACCTGATCGCGTAACTGATTTCTATTTCACTTTTTTGCCGTAACAAGCTACTTATATAGCGTTCTACATCGCGCGCCAGAATGTAAACGGACAGAATAGAAAATATGGAGAACCGGGCTCCAATCTTATGGGTAAGCCCTGAAAATTCTTTAGCAAAAACCATGACCGGCGTATACTCCGCAAGGGTACTGCGGATTTTGGTCAGATATTCCATTTCTTCGACATCCGGCCGATTAAAGATACCGATGAGCAGGTCGTAGGGCCCGGCAATCTGTTGTAAGGACCAACGATTGAGGTGATTAATTTCCTGGTATCGGTAACGACTCTTGAGAAAACAGATTAGATTATTATCCACTTCGCCCGTCGTATTAAAGGCCAGAACGGATAGTGGGTCTAGCCGCTCAAGCTGATGTACCTTCTCCCATTGCTGCCTTTGCCGGCGCAGTCGATGTAGTAATTCGTCCAGCGTATTTAATAGTTTCAGGTAGGCAGGGTTCCCCTTACAGTCGGGAGCCAGTTTTTGTAAGCTTTGATTTACTTCTTTCAGGGCTATAATCGCTTCCTGAATAGACAATTTCGGTTTTTGAGACATGGCTGTATGGTTTGGCTTTAGGTAACTACTCATGACCATTTTGAAACTCCGGATAAAGGACAGAATTTCACTACGAACAGCAAAAGGGTTTTAGCGAGAGAGGCAGGTAAATTTTAGATAAAGTACCCTATAAGATAAAAAATAATAGGAAGAAAGTCTAGTTTTTAAAATCTAAATACAGCATTTCCCAATATTTATCCCGTTCAGTGCCTATCCCAAAATAAATGGTGAAAACACCTCATTCAAAGAGATAACCGCTAGAACTTAAGTAGTTCGTGGACTACTTAAGTCTCTAAGATGTATTTTTCTGCTGTCACATTACACATATACCCGACCACCTGATACCCTGGATATGGTCTCTGACGGGTTCATGTGGTTAGGTGGCTATGTGGCGGCGTGGTCATGTGTAAATTGATCGGATTCAACAAACTACTTATCTAAAAAAATTCAACAAATCAATAATCCACCAAATCACCAATTGAACACCCTACTCTATGCTGGATATGGTCTCTGACTATTTAAACCAATAATACCATTTCTAAAGAGAAGCCCTTGCCCGCCCGCCCGCTTCGCGGTTCACTCGCTTCATGATCCCCCGGATCATGATTTAGCCCTCCTGGCTAAAATCGCTCCCTCATTACTCTGTGCTGGATATGGTCTCTGACCACCATTATCAATTTTACGATGGATGAGGAAGTGGTCTTAATCCTACTCTGTGCTGGATATGGTCTCTGACTGTATCTGAAATCAATTTACCCAAAAGAAAAAGGTAGAGTCTTAATCCTACTCTGTGCTGGATATGGTCTCTGACCAAAAAATCGAAACCGCTAAAGGTACGAAAGGTCATGTCTTAATCCTACTCTGTGCTGGATATGGTCTCTGACAAGATTTAGGTGAACCATGTAGTTTTTCTAGAACTAGTCTTAATCCTACTCTGTGCTGGATATGGTCTCTGACTCGGGGTTACTAATGGTTTTAAGTGGAATTATGCAGCGTCTTAATCCTACTCTGTGCTGGATATGGTCTCTGACAAGATACTACAATTTAGATAGGTGGTTTTTTAT
>DATFKA010000168.1:0-4240 GCA_035268885.1 Saprospiraceae bacterium | reverse complement strand
AAAAATATTCCAGAAAAAAGACTTCCGCGTCTCAGCCCTGTGCCCTGACCAGCTTAGCCTGGCATCTTTACAATCACGCGCGAGTTTGCCGGCTTTAGGCTTTACCCAGGTAGTCCGCCTTAGGCGGATTAAGAAATGGCTAATCCTAGCGGGGAGTTTTTGCTTCTTTTTGCGGTCAAAAAGAAGATGCACTAAAGGGCAAAAACTACAATTACTAGGCATCTTCCCTATATTCATCCGCGTTCTGGTGTGCCTTAGCTCGTGGGCATTTCCTATCATTTTAGCTTAATTGGTTTTTATCTGCGTTAACCAGAAGTAATCTGCTGTAATTCTACCTGCTTGCCTAGTTCGTCCCATCCGAGTACTTGCTCCTGATCCAGGTCCTTTTGACTCAACCATTCCGAACCCGCTAGATAATTGCTTTCTTGCAGAGCTTTGATGGCGGCCAGGCGTTCTAGTTCCTCTCCCTCTTTGATCGTCCTTTTGATGTCTTCAAAAAATGACTCATCTACGAAGCCACTGACGAATCGCCAAAGCTCCGGACTTACCTTTCGGTGCGCCGACCAACGTTCGTGCGCATAATCCAAAAAGATAAGGGCCAATTTTTGATTCTTGCGTTTTTCAATTTCGTATACCTTATAAAGCGGACGCCCCATAAACATGGCTTTCAAGACCATATGATTCCAGGCATCTTCACTCAGGTGAAGAAAAGGAAAAGGGTTGTTTAGGGCGATGGCATCAAAAACGTCGGTCATATTGGTCCGCAAGCCTTCCCGGGCTCTTAAGACAAAAGTATCCGCGTTTTCCAGGAATAAGAGCCCCTTGTAAAGCGCTATGGTCTCCTTAATGTCTGCCGTTTCAAAAAGAGTATCCAGTACCTGGTGATTGTCGGCTACCGGAATTTGACACATGAATAGCACGCGCACCAATTCCTCCTTCGACCAGTCCTGGGCTGCGAAGTTGGGGTACACCTCCTGTATACCCGCTAGTTGCGCTTCCGAAAAAAACAATTTTTCTTTCTGAATAAATCGGGGACAGGAACTAAAAGCCAGGAAAAAGCTTCTCGCTTTGAAACCCTCCTGCAACTGCGCTAATTTTTTTTCTACCCAGGGTAGTTCCTTTTCCTTCCGCAGGTGCGGCCTTAGTACTTCAAATAGTAACGCTGCTTTTTTCATAAAGGCTGAGACTTAAAGAATGATGGGCGACAAAATAGATCATGTCTATTTATAATGGTCACCAAAGAATAAAAGTTTATCGGATTAGATCTTATCCAGACAAATATAGCGCTTAGCCCTAAGAAGAGAAAACCGGTTGATCTTATAACGACCAACAGCACAATAAGCTAGCTGATTGCGCTGTTGGTAAACCCAAAAACCCTTAAGTAAAATAAGTGGTGTGCCAAAATAAACTATCTGCTGAAGTTGTCTAAGGACTACCTAAACTTCTTCTGAGTCTTCGGCAGCAGCGGTCGCGGCATTGATTTTCTCCAGCTCCAGATCAATAAAATAGAGACTTTGTCCGCCCGTGCCAATGAGTTTGATCCGATCCAAAATGGAACGCATCAAAGCCTCTTCCTCTCTTTGTTCGATGACGTACCATTGCAAAAAGACATTGGTAGAGTGGTCATTTTCTTCCTTTGCTAACTTGGTGAGCTCATTAATAGCGGCCGTCACTTTTTGCTCATGCCCATAAACTTGCTTAAAAACCTCCTGCGGAGACTCGAACTCCCTGGGCGGCTGCGAAATAGCCGGCACGATCGCATGGGCGTCTACTTCCGAGAGGTAGTGGAAAATCCGTAGCATGTGTTCCCGCTCCTCTTCGGACTGACGATGCAAAAATTTTGAGCAGCCTTCCATTCCTTCTTTGTCGCACCAGGAGGCCATAGCCAGGTAAAGAAAGGAAGCATATCCCTCTAATTCAATCTGTTTGTTGAGGGCATCGGTCATCGTTTGTGATATCATTGGATGTGTTTTTATAATATTTGCGATTTTCCTTTCCGGAAAACCGGCTAATTAAAGAAGTTATTTTTTAATCTTCGTACAGGACAAAACCTGGCGTCCCTTGCGGATGAACTTTAAAAGAGCAGCGTTTTACCCTGTGCATAGATTTTCAATACTAACAATAAGTTGGCGGAAAAAAAACAAACTTAATGATTTTTGCTTTGAATCGGTTAAAGGCTTTTGCCGCAGCTAAGGCAACTGTTCTTTTATACTGGTAAAATGAGCTCGTAATCCTTTAAAATCATTTTGCTGAATGAGCTTCTTATCCAACAAAGCACTGCCCATACCCAGGCCAAAAGCGCCGGCGTCAAAAAAGGCACGCATATTCTGCGCAGTCACCCCTCCCGTTGGGATGAGCTTAATATCATTCAAAGGTGCGAGTACATCTTTAATATATTGTGGCCCCAGTTGGGTGGCGGGGAAGACCTTGATGGCGGGTGCCCCCAAAGACCAGGCCCGATAAATTTCCGAAGGGGTAAACGCCCCCGGAAAAATCACCCGTCCGTTTTTAAGGGCCATTTTAAGCACTGCTTCTTCCAGAATGGGGGTGACGATGAATTGAGCACCGGCATCTATCGCCTCCTGCAGCTGGGTCATGTTACAGACCGTTCCGGCTCCGATATTGAGCGCCGGATATTGTTGGCGCAAATCGGAAATCATATCCAGGGCCCCTTCCGTATTCATGGTGACTTCCAGGGTAGTCAGGCCTGCCTCCAGATAGGCCTCCGCAATCTTAAAAACGCTCGTCCGGGGTAGCCCGCGAATGATCCCAATGATGGGGGCTGCCCTGAACAAGTCCCAGGAAAAAGTCGACGGATTATTCATAAGATAGTAGGATTTTCTTTTGCCCAGTCAATAAAGCTTGCTCCAGCACAGTTGCATCCAGTAAGGTCAACTGAGCCTCCGCCACCGCACTTTGTAAAGCCCCGCGATACATGGGAAACAGGGAGTCGGGACAGGCCAGAACGATTTTTTGGGCGGTGCCCCGCAAATACGACATTTCATCCCCGATCAATAAGCCACTTAAATAATAGAAGTTATCTTCCAGAGTAGTCTGCTGATTCAGCTGTTTGGCCCTTACGGAAAACAAGCTGGCACTCAGCTTACCTGCCAGACCCAGCGCACATCCTTCTAAAAAAGCTTTTTCTCTTGCGGCGGACCAGTCATTAGCGACGACCGAATTCGACAAAATACTCTGCTCGGAAATTATTTTGAATAACTCCCCCGTCATGAAGGTTTGAAACGAGGAAAAGCGACCACCGCTAAAGTGGATATGCTTACTGTGTGTACCCGGTAAAATCAGCATCCCCTCTCCTACTTCAGTCAGATAGGGAGCAAGGCCTACCGCCTGTACTTCTTCTCCCCGCATCATGCCATCCGCACTGCTCACGCCCGATACCAGGATGAGCTTTCGCCCTCCCCTTAGTTCGAAATCTTTCCAAAGCAAACTAGCTCCGTCGAAGGTAATCGGAATGGCGGCGTAGGGCAGCTCAAACATACCGATACTGGAAGAGGCCATCCCGGAGACCACCACCCACTGGCCTAATGCTGCCTGGGGCAATTGCTGAATCTGTTCCTCCAGATACCGTACATAAATTTGGAACCGCTCCTCCCGGGTAGCGGCTGCGTGCTTGCCGTACAGCACTTTCACCCCCTGATCGGTAGCACATTCCGATCGAATCTGCAAAGAGGCCGTCTCCACTAATCGTAAGCGAAAATTAGTGGTCCCCCAATCGCAGCTGATAAAGTATTCCGGGAGGTGTTTCATGGGTTTAAGATAGGATTTTTTGGGCTTAGTCATGATAAATATGAATCGCCAATATTGCGGGATTTGCTAATCGCCTTGCGGCCAAAAGCGTAAAATTCAATATTTTAAAGCTATTACTTTAATTTTTGTTGATTTTTTAAAGGGATAGCTTTAATCTCAGATAATAACCCGCCATCTGCTATTACTTATATTTGGCCAATACCTCTTTCAAAGGACGCCCCACAGAACTTCCATCTTCCAGAGCAGTATCGCGCTGATCAATTTCGGCCTTCCATGCTTCTGAAAGTTGGAAATCTTCCTCTCCTTCATGTATGGAATCCAGCGCCAGTCTTAGTAATTTTGAAAGAACTTCGGCATCGTTGATCTTTGCGATCGCTTCGATCAGCCCTCCTTTCAATTCCAGGGTACTCATACTCCACATTTTTGATTCTTATCAAAGAAGTTGTTTAATAATTCCTGCTTGCGCGAAAAA
>DATFKA010000167.1:0-29166 GCA_035268885.1 Saprospiraceae bacterium | reverse complement strand
GTGCTGGCTTTTTTGGGCTAGTTCGAGACGCAAAAATCGCGGATAGCCTAGCTATCCAAGGCTTTTTGCAACGAAGAAATCGCCCCAAAAAGACGCAGATTATTGCTGGATTTAATTGGGCAACCTACTTATATTCCATCATCTCTAAAATAGACAATATGCAATTACAGTTCAACACAGACAAAAACATTCAGGGTACCGATACGCTTAAAACGATCGTATCTGAAAAAATCAATCATGGATTAAAACACTTTGCCAACAAAATAACTCGAATAGAGGTACACCTCTCTGACCAAAATGCGGACAAAGCAGGTCCTGAAGATATACAGTGTAAAATAGAAGCAAGAATTAAAGGAATGCAACCCTTAATGGTGGCAAGTGCAAATGATTCAAAAGAAAAAGCAGTTGATGATGCGGTCGACAAAATGAAGGCAAGCTTGAGGACTGTACTCGGAAAACTGAAAAATAAATAAAGACGCACCAATAAAAACTATGAGCAATAGCGCCTCGCAAGTCGCTATTGCTCATGGCTAAGCCACTAGCCCCCCTGCCTCCCTTGCAGAACCATCTCTTCGTAGCTCAAGACCGTCTCCATCCCACACTCGCCAAAATAAGCCCGAACCCTTGCAGACGGCTCCCCACTGGCCACCAATACAAAATCACCGCCCCAGGCACCGAGCGACTTGATACTACCGGGGAAATCGGCAAAGTATCGCTCTTTCACCTTTGCTAAACCCAACTTTTCAGCAATGAAGGCTTCGTGTTGATCAATTAGGCGCTGGAAGGTCACTAGCTCCCCGGCCGAAAGTAACTGAAAACTGAGGCGACTTAGGTAGTCGTTGTCCGCCGTATCCAACTCGACTTTTTCGCGAAAGCGACGAATACCCTCCCGACTGTTCTGCTTACGATTCAGATGTACAAAATGTAACTTTTCCCGAAAGGGTGGCGCAAAAGGTACATGGATCGCATGTCCCCTACCTGCCCGACGCTGATATAATAAGGCCCGCTCACTACCCGCACAGGCCAGATCGTAACCGGAGCCACCAAAGGTTTGGTCTAGTAATGCATACGGATCCACCTCAGCCCAGTCGGCCAGCGCAGCTAATAAAGTGGAAGAGCTACCCAGTCCCCAATCGCGAGGAAATTCCAGCTGGGTCTGAAATAGACGGGGCCGGGAAATAAAGGCTTTGTTTTTACTTAAGTGGACCAGCGCCCGAAAGATTTGTACCAGACGCTCTGCAGTAGCCTCGTCGGTGGCCTCCACTATCCCAAAATCGGTGGTGGAAAACTGGCCTTCGAACCAGCATTGCTCCCGGTGATCATAACTCTGCCAGTGAATGTGTCTGCAGTCTGGGCTGGGCTGCACCCGTAAGTGCTGACCGTATGCGCTGGGTACGGCCAGGCCGGTGGCACCATTCAAAATGAAATATTCCGCGCTGAGGAGCAATTTACCGTGCGCATAATAATGGTAAGCCTCCGACATGGGCTAGATGGTTTTTATACTTCCCGAACGAATCGTTTGCAGGTAAGCACGGACGGCGTTAAAACTGACAATCTGATCGGTAAAATGATCTTGCGTAACCTTGATCTCCGCATCGGTAGCACCTAAAAAGTTGAGGATATTCATCAGGTGCATCTTCATATGCCCCTTCTGGATGCCCGTCGTCACCAGCGAGCGGACCGCCGCAAAGTTCTGAGCCAGCCCCGTAGCGGCAATGATCGACATCAGCTCAGCTGCACTGGGTTGGTCCAGTAATTCCAGCGAGCGTCGGGCCAGTGGATGCAGTTTGGTTAACCCACCCACCGTGCCTACCGCCAGTGGCAGATCCAGCCAGAAGGTAAACACACCGTCTTCTACCGTACAATGGCTAAGACTGCGGTATTGACCATCGGCGGCGGCATGAGTATGGCCACAGGCCTCAATCGCCCGAAAATCATTCCCCGTCGCCAGCACCACGGCGTCTACGCCGTTAAATATACCTTTGTTATGAGTAGTCGCCCGGTAGGGGTCAATCTCCGCAATCCGTACCGCTTTTCGGAATTTTTCGGCGAAAGCCGCTCCATCCATATCCTGACAGGCACCCTCCAGCTCATCGACCGGACAGGAGACCTGTGCCCGTACAATGCATTCGGGCGTATAATTCGAGAGGATGGCCATGACGATCTCCAGCGGATAATCACGTAGAGCCTGATGAGTATCTCCCAGACGGCGCAGGCTGTCGCCAAAAGACTCTAAAACGGAGTTGATAAAGTTCGCGCCCATCGAATCACAGGTCTCAAAACGTACCCGCAGTTGGTAATAACCGGCTTCTTCAGCAGTGAAATCAATCAGTTCCATACCAATAATTCCACCTCCGCGTTGTTCCATATTCGCCGTAATGGGCTTAGCATCCTGACACAATTCCGCCTCTATTTCTGAAAATATCGCTTGCAGTTTTTCGGAAGGGCCACTCCAGGTAAAATGCAGCTGACCCAGCTTAACCGTCGACCGTACTTCGGTCTGAAAACCACCCCGGCTAAGCCAGAATTTAGCGGCACTGGCAGCAGCCGCTACGACCGAGCTCTCTTCAATGACCATGGGTACCGCATAGACCTTCCCGTCGATCATAAAGTTGGGCGCTACCCCGTAGGGCATGTAATAATTGGCAACGGTGTTCTCACTAAAGGCATCAAATACCTTCTGTAAGTCCGAATCTGAATGCTCAAAGCTTTGCCACTCTTCTTTCAGTTGGCCATTATCACTGAAATAATGCTCCGCCAGCCAATCTATCTTTTCGGATTTATTCTTCTTGGAGAATCCGCTAACCGTTCTTTTATGCATATGCAAAATAATTTCTAATTCTATCTCTTCCTATCTCCCTTCACGTATCTTCAGAAACGCCTGTGCCAGCTCCAGCCCCTCTTTCTGCGCCTGCACGTATTTAGCCAGTTCCTCGTATTCCCCACGGGCGTGTTTCAGAAAGGCGGAAGCCTGCCCGTAGATGGCCGTCGTGTCTATTTTATTGATGAGGTAATAACCGTCCAGAAAATGGCGTACTCCGCCAGAAATGATGATCTGCTTTACCTTTACAGCCGCCGGTATTTCGGCTGTAATGCGATTAACCATTCCTACCATATCTTCGGCGCTGTGTCCCAGCATAGCCACTCGTTCGTAGATGGCCTGCTTAACGGGATCACTGCGCAGCAGCTCCAGTTTAGCAAAATTCGTACCTCCGTTCGCAGCAAAGTCTACCGCGGCTAGTGGCAATTGCAGGAGGCGCTTCAGACTTTCGTACCCCATTCCCTGCCCCACTTCCTTGACGATCATGGGCCGGTCAATTTTTTCCAGCAGCGTCTCTATGGTGTCAATGGGCGCTTTCGCAAAACGGTCGCCCTCGGGTTGTAGCCATTCTTGCAGCGGGTTGACGTGGATAATCAAACCATCGGCTTCTAGCTTATCCAGCAAGCGATGGATGCGATCGTAATCGCCCTGATCTACCAGCTCTTCGAGTTGCGCAATCCCCAGATTGGCAAAAAGCGGCTGGTCGGGCATATATTCCTTTACGGAAAAATCGGCCAGCGTATCGTCACTGTATAATAAGGAGCGACAGGAGCCCAGCCCCATCCCAAACCCAAAATCTCCGGCAGCACGGGCCAGGTTGTGATTGATGGTGTTCGCCATCTCGGTACCACCGGTCATACTGGAGACCCAAAGTGGCAGGCGAAAGTCAAAACCCAAAAAGGATAAGGACGGATAGGAATCTGCCTCGGGATGCCCCGCCAGCAAGGGCTCATAATAGAAACGCTGATCCAGTTCGCCACTGGTAATCTGCGACTGAAAAGCCAATTCGATATGGTCTTTCTTGCGTTGGGCTGCCGTTGGATCCTGATCTGCCACCTGTGATGTTTTGAGCTTCGTTTCCGCCATAATTTAGTTAATAGGAGTGCCCCGGGAGAATAGTCGATTCAGAGGCAGCTACAAAATTAGGTAATTTGGCTCAGAGCAGCCTGATTACAGGCCCACTAATACCGTTTCATCAATCAAACGCAAGCCTTTTGAAATAGTTTAAGCACTAAGATACCGCCCAATCTCCACTTTAACCTTTCCACCCTCAACTAAACCCTAAACTACAATCCCCCCTCAACTATCCGATCGGGCATTACCCAACTCATCAAAGCCGGGACGAATAAAAAGCGCTGTCTTTGGAAATAGCACCCGCATACCCGAACGCAATTTACTCAATTGCACCAGCAGGTCTAGCAGATCGTCGCTGACTTCAGGTACGAATTGGCGGATCAGCTCCCAGGAACTAAGACTACGGTCAATGGCCAGCAGGGCAATCTTGGCACTGCCATTCGCATCATTCTGGTGGCGTTCCTGCTCCGGTTGCCAGTCTTTATTCTTCCCCGTGATCGCCCGATGCACCTTGGCACCAATAAAAGGCTGATACCACTGAATGACCGCCAGGGCATCTTCTAGCTGGTCCAGCTGATGCTGTCCGTCCATGCCCATTTTGATTTGTTCACCCCATTCTGTGCGACGCTTGCTTAGGCGGGGCTCGTTCGTTTTGAACCAATTGCGACCACTCATAAAATATTTACGGCTGAGCTGAATGAGCTCCTCTTCTATTTCCGGCAGCTCCGCCTGAGGCGTATCGAGTGCCTTAATCTTTAGCTGCCAATCTTCCCATAACTCAGGGGCTTCAGTTCGGATCCTCTTTTCCACCCTGGTAATGGTATCTTTGAGTCGCTGCTCCAAA
Organism: Saprospiraceae bacterium; assembly: GCA_035268885.1. Taxonomy (GTDB): domain Bacteria; phylum Bacteroidota; class Bacteroidia; order Chitinophagales; family Saprospiraceae; genus DATFKA01. The sequence goes on along the minus strand of DATFKA010000167.1, from coordinate 24,427 downwards.
AGATGAAAAAAGGCGGCTGACTCCACTTTTATAAAGTCTTCTTCGGCTTCAAAAATGGCACAACGGTCGGTAAAGGAGCAGCGTTCACACCAGCGATCGCAGTAATTGAAGATACCGGAAATGAGGATCTCATCCATACGATGATTTTTTATTGGGCAATTATTCCGTAAAAGAGGATCTAAATTGGGGGAAATCGATCTCCTAAAATAAAGATAAAAAAAGTCCATGGATTTTTTTGTGCGAAATTCAACCTGTTTTTCAGACAGTTACGGCGGTACTTTTCATTTTTTTCTTTAAAAACCTTGGTTTCTTGACTAAAATAGACCTATCTTTGCCCCGCTTTTAAGAATAGGCAAATTGGCCGGGTAGGCAATGTCTGTTTAAACCTATAAAAGATAAAGAAGTGGATACATTAAGTTACAAGACAAAATCGCAGAAAAAAGAGACGGTAGAGCGCAAGTGGTTCATCGTCGATGCCGAGGGGGAGACCGTAGGTCGTATCTGCTCTCGAATTGCGGCTGTATTAAGAGGAAAGCACAAGCCTTCTTACACCCCACACGTTGATTGTGGTGACTTCGTGATCGTTGTGAATGCGGAGAAAATCCGTTTCACCGGCCAGAAGGAAAGTCAAAAACAATATCTGCGTCACACGGGATATCCCGGTGGACAGCGCTCCAAAACCGCCAAGCAATTGCTGACCGAACGTCCGGAGCGCGTGGTAGAAAATGCCGTTAGAGGTATGCTACCTAAAAACCGCCTGGGTCGTGCCATGTATAAAAAACTGTTCGTGTACGCAGGAGCGGAGCACCCGCACGAAGCACAACAGCCAGAAGAATTTAATTATTAATAATACACGCCAAAATTTGATTTGAATTATGGAAATGATCAATGCAATTGGTAGGAGAAAGAGATCTGTAGCGCGTGTTTACCTTAAGAAAGGATCCGGAAAAATTGAGGTGAACGGTAAAGATTACAAAGAATTTTTCCCACAGAAGCATGTACAACATGCCATTACCGATCCTTTTGCCACTGTAGAAATCGACGGTAATATTTATGATCTCCAGGTTAATGTAAACGGAGGTGGCTTTAAAGGACAAGCCGAAGCAACTCGTATGGCAATCGCGCGCGCGCTGATCCAGCTGAACGCAGACTTCCGCGGACCACTGAAGGCCAAAAAGTACCTGACACGAGACTCTCGTGTGGTAGAACGTAAGAAGTACGGTAAGCCCAAAGCAAGAAAGAGCTTCCAGTTCTCCAAGCGTTAATCTGTTTTTCAAAATATTTTCTATCGACATTTTTAATCAAGGATAATGAGTAAACCTACATATAAAGAACTGCTGGATGCAGGTGTGCACTTCGGTCACTTGAAGAAAAAGTGGAACCCTAAGATGTCTTCTTACATCTTTACGGAACACAAAGGCATTCACATCATCGACCTTAACCGTACGCTCGAGAGTATGGACAAAGCCGCCGCCGCCGCTAAACAGCTGACGCGCGCAGGCAAAAAAATTATGTTCGTCGCTACTAAAAAGCAGGCACGTGATATCGTAGCCGAAGCTGCCAGAAGCGTAAACATGCCATACGTCACCGATCGTTGGCTGGGAGGAATGATGACCAACTTCTCAACCATTCGTCGCTCTGTTAAGAAAATGCAGAATATCGAGCGGATGCTGAATGATGGTACCCTTTCTTCAGTTACTAAAAAGGAGCGCCTGACCCTTACCCGTGAGCGGGATAAGCTGAACAAGGTACTCGGTGGTATCGCCAATCTGAATCGACTGCCTTCTGCTCTTTTTGTAGTAGACATCGATCACGAGCACATTGCCATTAAAGAAGCACATAAATTGGGGATTCGTACTTTCGGTATGGTAGATACCAACTCCGATCCCGGTCAGGTAGATTTTGCCATCCCTGCCAATGACGATGCTTCCAAGTCCATCAAGATCATCACCCAGTTTATGGCGGATTCGATCAAAGAAGGTCTGGAAGATCGCAAAAAGCAGAAAGCCGAAAAAGAAGCGGCGAAGAATGGCTAAACCCAACCATTGATCATTATATAAAAGCAAATAACCACAATGAGTGTAAAAATTTCAGCTGCCGACGTAAAAAAATTGCGCGACATGACTGGCGCAGGTATGATGGATTGTAAAAAAGCTTTGAAAGAAGCCGAAGGAGACTTCGACAAAGCCATTGAGGTCCTGCGTAAAAAAGGCGAAAAACTGTCTGCTAAAAGAGCCGACCGCGAAGCTACCGAAGGTGCCGTTATCGCTTTAGTGAGCGATGATAAAACCAAAGGGGTAATCGTCAAACTGAGTTGTGAGACCGATTTCGTGGCTAAGAATGAAGAATTCGTAGCACTGGCTACTAAATTTACAGAAATCGCCCTGGAAAATATGCCAGCCGATAAAGAAGCCCTATTGGCACTGCCCTTCAACGATGAATTAACTGTCGGTGAGAAGGTAACTGAATACCTGGGAGTAATTGGTGAGAAAATTGAAATTCCAGATTACGAAAAACTGGAAGCCGCAATGATCGCACCCTATATCCACATGGGTAACAAAGCCGGTGTCCTGGTTGGCCTAAGCAAAGCCGACGAAAGCTTCTACGATGCTGGTCGCGACGTAGCTATGCAAGTAGCCGCGATGAAGCCGGTAGCCGTCGATAAAGATGGCGTCGATGATTCTATCGTCAAAAAGGAAATCGAGATCGGTATGGACATTGCCCGCAACGAAGGCAAACCAGAAAATCTACTCGAGAAAATCGCCCGCGGAAAATTGAACAAGTTCTTTAAAGAAAATACCCTGTTGAATCAGGCTTTCGTTAAAGACGGCAAACAAAGCGTGGCGGCTTACCTCAAGTCGCTGGATAAAGACCTGACCGTAACGGACTTCAAACACGTTACGCTGGGTTAATAAAAAAAGGGTGAGTCGAAAGATTCACCCTTTTTTTTGTTTTTTATTGCCGTTTCTTCCCCACTCTGTTATTTTTGCCAAGCAAGCGGTTTAAACTCAATAATCACTCCAATAGCTCAGCACTATGTCACTAAAGTACAAAAGAATCCTCCTCAAACTCAGCGGAGAATCCCTTATAGGAGAACAGGGTTTTGGCATCGATCCTGCAATGCTCCAACATTATTCCGAAGAAATAAAGGAACTGATCAAAGAAGGCGTAGAAGTCGCCGTCGTGATTGGTGGGGGTAATATTTTTAGAGGACTCCAGGCCGAAGCCTCTGGTATCGAACGGGTACAGGGTGATTACATGGGTATGCTGGCCACCGTTATCAATGGCATGGCCCTACAAAGCGCATTGGAAGGACTGGGCGTCTTTACCCGCCTGATCTCCGCCATCAGCATACAACAGGTCGCCGAGCCTTATATCCGTCGCCGAGCCATTCGCCACCTCGAAAAAGGCCGCGTCGTCATTTTCTCTGCCGGTACCGGCAGCCCTTATTTCACCACCGACTCCGCCGCCGCCCTGCGCGCTAACGAGATTAATGCCGATGTCATCCTCAAAGGCACCCGCGTGGATGGTATCTATACCGCCGATCCCGAAAAAGATCCCACCGCCATCAAGCTCGATGAAGTGACTTTTGCCAAAGCCATTAGTGAAGGACTCAATATTATGGATATGACCGCCTTTACCCTCTGCCAGGAAAACAACCTGCCCATCATCGTATTCGATATCGCTCAGCGCAAAAACCTGAAGCGGATCGTTATGGGCGAGGCCATCGGCACCCTGGTCTCCTAATCATATTCACACTCCTCCTCCCCCTAAACCCTACTTTAACCTTACCAATCCCAATCCATATCATCCGAAACAAAACCGCCAAAGCGCAGGGTCAATGTGCCAATGGGACTACTAAAGGTGGCATCGTCAAAACCATCGAGTCTGGATACTCCCGTTGTCCATCGGTAGCCACCACTTAAGGCCAGGCGAAACCATTCTGTTAAATTCACTTCCAGCCCAAGCTCGGGAGTGACGACGTAAATGCGATCCGAGGCTGCTGCTGGCCCGCTACCGCGAATTTCGGCCTTTCCTCTTCCCAGACGGGTACTTCCGTAAAAATGAACCAGCCGCGCAGGATCCGAAGTGTAGCCCAACCAAAAGCCACCGTGGCGGAAGCGTAGATTGTACGAAGTACCATCGAGCTCTACCTGCGGGTAATCGGTACCTAAGCCATAGCCTCCAAAAAAGAACTGATTCAGCATTAGGGCACCGCCGCCGCCCAAATCAGCACCCCATTCTCCATTAATCTGGCCGATTTCTATCATCGGCCCGCCAAAGATACCCACCGAACGCACCTCCTTAATCAGGGTCTCTTGCCCCTGGGCGAAAGCACTAAGGTGGGTCAGCAATACAAAAAAGAATACCATTTTACATTTCATAAGTCGGATCATTCTAGTTTAAACAATTCCTATTTTTAAGATGTATTCTTTCCAATACTACCCCTATGCTCACCCTGAAGTTGTCTAAGGTTTTCTGCTGAAGGTGTGAAAACAGGGTTTTAAGGCTAATTGAGGCAAACCCCGAAGGGATACCTATGCCAAAACATAGGCCTCCGCCCTTTAACCAGGAGCTATCGCTGGAAATTTGATATGTCCTTATACTGACCGGCCAAATGTCAATGTAAATCATGATCAAAATTTCCATTTTTTACTATCGAATTAACGGTGCTTTCCTTAACTTGACCAATTACACATGACAAGTCGAAGATATGGACGTTGAGCGGATTATTGGATCATATACAGAAGACCGGAAAGGACCACTCCTGGTCTGCCTAGCGGGTATTCACGGTAATGAAAATGCCGGCATCGAAGCCCTGCGCCTTTTATTCACCCTCATTGAAAATGAACCAAAAGTCAACTCACAGTTTGAGTTCCACGGGCGAATGATTGGTATCGCTGGGAATCTGAAAGCCCTGCGCAAGAAGCAACGCTATCTACACCGTGATCTCAACCGCCTCTGGACTAAAGAACGTGTCCATCGTATCCTCCAAACTCCTGTTCACCAACTAGATGCAGAGGAAGAAGAAATCTACGAAATTCTTAAGGTGATCAATCGGGAAATTAAAGAATATCAGCCTTCTAAACTCGTAGTGCTGGACCTCCATACCACTACCGCTACCGGTGGCATCTTTACCATTACGGCAGATGACCACGAGAGCGTAGCCATGGGTACTGAATTGCACGCTCCCGTAGTAAAGGGACTGATCCGTAGTCTCAAGGGAACGACCCTACACTATTTCAATAGACTGAATATTGGTATACCTACCGTAGCCGTCACTTTTGAATCCGGACAGCACGAGGATCCGCTTTCGGTCAACCGGGCCATTGCCGCTACCATTAATTGCATGCGGACCAGCGGCTGTGTCAAGGCCGAACACGTGGAAAATCGCCACGATGCCCTGCTGATCGAATATTCTCGCGGACTACCCAAAATCGCGGATCTGATCATGCGCCACAGTGTAGAGGAAGGGGATGGATTCGTTATGGAACCCGGCTACAAAAACTTTCAACGGGTCAAGAAAGGAGAGTTGTTAGCAAAAGACAAAAATGGCCCTATCTACGCAACCGAAGATAGCTCCATCCTGATGCCCCTTTACCAAAAGCAGGGCGATGATGGCTTTTTCCTCATCCGCACCGTCGAAAAGTTTGAAATGGCCTAGCAGACCTGACCCCTATACTTCTTCTTTGACCTCTCCTTCGGAATCCGCCACTTCCAGGAACTGCATTTCGTACAGCTGCTTGTAATGACCGTCTTCAATTTCAATCAGCTCTTCGTGGGGTCCAAACTCCTGAACTTCCCCCTTGGATAACACCAGGATGTTATTGGCGTGGCGAATGGTCGATAAACGGTGGGCAATGATAATTGAAGTGCGCTTCTTGATCAGCGTCTCAATCGCAAACTGAATGACCGATTCCGTTTCCGGATCGATCGAAGAAGTAGCCTCGTCCAGGATGAGAATATCCGGATCAAAAACCAGGGCTCGTACAAAAGATATCAGCTGCCGTTGTCCCATCGACAGGGTAGCGCCCCGCTCCATCACCTTATAGTCGTAGCCTCCGGGAAGTTTCTCAATAAATTCGTGGGCACCAATCATTTTGGCCGCTTCAATTACCGTCTCGCGTGATATCCCAGAATCTCTGAGCGTAATATTCTCCAGCACACTGCCACCAAACAGGAATACATCCTGCAAGACCATGGCAATCCTTCTACGCAAAGCAAACAAATCGTATTCACGAATATCTTTACCATCTATTTTGATGCTCCCTTTCTGTATCTCGTAGAATCGATTAAGAATATTGATGATCGTTGTTTTTCCCGAACCCGTACTACCGATAATGGCCAGGGTCTCCCCTTGCTTAATTTCCAGGTTAATATCTTTGAGTACATACTCCGGCTCATTATACGCAAAAGAGACCTGCTCAAATTTGACCTCACCGGCTAGTTTATCCGGTTTAAGACTGCCCTTATTAGAGATCTGATCGGTTCGGTCCAGTACATCAAAGACCCGATCCGCAGCAACCAGCCCCATTTGTAGGGTGTTGAATTTATCCGCTAACATCCGCATCGGACGGAAAAGCATATTCAAATAGATCGGGAAGGCCACCAGGGCACCCAGGGTTACTTCTCCTCCGATTACCCCACGAGCACCCCACCAGACCATCAAGCCCAAAGAAGCAGCCGCAATGATATCTACCACTGGAAAAAAAATGGCATAGTACAAGATAGCATCCAAATTGGCCTGGGAATAATCGCGGTTAATTCGCTTAAAATTCTGCATTTCATCCCGCTCCGAATTGAATATCTGCACGATACGCATACCCGTGATTCGCTCCTGCAGAAAAGCATTCATTTTTTGAATCTGAGAACGCACCCGTTGGTAAGATTTCTTTACTTTTTCCTTGAATACATAGGTAGCAATCAGCAGGAAGGGCATAGTGGTCAAACAGATTAAAGTCAGCTTCCAACTGGTAATAAACATAATCCCCAAGACGGCGAAAAGAGTAAGCAAGTCGGCGATAATGGTAATTACGCCCTGAGAAAATACCGTGTTAATGGTCTCAATATCGTTAATCGTTCGGGTCGTCGAAGTACCGATTGGCGTCTTATCAAAATAAGTCAGCCGCAGGCTGGTCAAATGGCGAAACACATTCACCCGCAGGTCACGAATGACAGATTGCCCCAGCAGATTGGTCGAAAAAATAAAGGAATACTGCATGATGGCGTGCAAAAACAAAACGCCGATGAACAATAAAGCCATCCGCGTCAGCCCCTGCAGATCGTAATTGAAAATGTATTCATCCACCATTACCTGTACTAAATAGGGTCGTAGTGTAGCGATCGGTGCCAGGGCGACAGCCAGGAAAGCCGCCAGAGCAAATAAAGTCCGATAAGGCTTCGCCAGACCCAATACCCGTACCAGCAACTGGTAATCGAATTTTTTTACATTTGAATGCGCCAAAAGATTGATTTTTTGTAAAGTTACTAACTAATTCTCAACACCCAAATTTTAAATAAGTTGGCATAAAAACGCCGCTACTCCAGAAAAGTAGCGGCGCCCATTCTATGATATCTATTTTTTGCACTGCTTAGAAGCGATAACCAATGGCTAGCTTACCAGCAAACATAATATCCGGCCAATCGAAGGTTTCCCGATTTCCACTACTATCTTCGTAAGAGGTATTATCCACCAGAGCCCGACCTGCCCCCAGGTGAACATCGAAGACGAAATTCTTTTTGGAGACGATCTTCGTTCCCGCTCCAATCCCCAGACCAACCCGGTTTTGGGAGTAGTTAGAAAAACCGGAACCATCCTCGTAGTCGTACCCGCGTGTCACGTAACGTAAAAAACCAAACGCATAAAAACGATCCGCTCCTTCTCTGGGGTTAAAGTAATACTTTCCATTTGCCGTTACATTAAAGGCATTATAATCCGCAATCGTCTCATTTCCGGCACCGAAGCCAATCAAGCCTTCGACACTAAAGTCTTCGGAAACACCAAAGTCGGCACCGAGACTAAAGTTGGCCCAGAGCAAACCAATCGGATTGATCGTCGCGTCGATCTGTGCGTTCAAAGAACCCAGCCCCGCAAACAACAAGCAAAAAATGGTAGTTTTGAAAATTTTCATGTATAAATAGGTTTAATATGAATAAATGGCACAAGCTGTGCCTTTCTTTAGCCTTTACTAAGGATATCTCAACTTATTACATGTGAAGTGGTATATAAAGCATCTAATCGATCCTGGATTTGTCCTTTAGTCCCTTTTCAAGTGGAAAAGTGAACATAAAATACAAACTTTCTAAGGGTTTGTCAACTAAACTTTTCCAATCAGGCTCAGGAACGCTTCCTCACTAAGGACCTCTACCGTACCCAGTGCCGTAGCTTTTTTCAACTTGGAACCCGCTTTAGCACCCGCTACCAGAATGTCCAGATTGCCACTGACCGCACTGATATTCTTAGCACCCGCCGCAGTGGCTTTTTCCTGGGCTTCTTTGCGACTCATCGTTTCCAAAGTACCCGTAAATAAGATGGTTTTACCAGCTAAGGGCGCATCGCCCGCCACTTCGACCGGACGGTCTGCTTCGGTTTGCTTTAAATTCACCCCAAGACCTTCCATCTCTTGCAGCATTTCAATATTTTTCGCTTCCGCAAAAAAGGCCGCTACATTCTGTGCCACCGTAGGTCCAATGTCCTTGATATTGGTAAAATCTTCTTCTGTCCAGTCTCGCAAATCTAAAACGTGATCGATCTCCACCGCAATCAGCTTAGAGGCTTTTTTCCCGAGATGATGGATACTCAGGCTGTGTAGCAGGCGATGGATGGGATTATCTTTCGCTTTTTCAATGGATGCTTTCAAATTTTGAGCTGATTTTTGGCCAAAGCCCTCTAACTCCGCAATCTTATCATAGTCCAATCGATAGACATCCGCAATATCTCGCAGCCAACCCAACTCCTGGAAGCGTTCTACAATAGACTTGCCCAAGCCATCAATATCCATCGCATTCTTCGATACATGAAAAATAATCCGCTGCAAATACTGCAGACCGCATTTACAATCCGGGCAACGCCAGGCGGCTTCGCCCTCTTCCCGGATCAACTTTACGGGCGATTCACTGGTATTTACCGGGCAATACTCGGGGAATGTAATGGGTACCTCGCTACCATCCCGCAGCTCATCCAGTGCCTTGACAATGTAGGGAATCACATCACCAGCGCGCTCTACTAATACCGTATCTCCCAGGCGCAGATCTTTACTCTTGATAAAATCTTCGTTGTGCAGCGATACGGAACTGATGGTTACTCCGGCCAGTTGCACAGGCGCCAACTTTGCCACGGGCGTTATGCTCCCAATTTTACCTACCTGGTACTCTACCTTGAGTAGTTGGGTCGTCGCTTGTTTTGCTTTGAACTTGAAGGCAATGGCCCAACGCGGATGATGCGCCGTATAGCCAGCTCGCTCTTGTAATGGTCGGCTATCTACCTTGACCACCATACCATCAATCTCATAGGGATAGCCCTCGCGCTTCTCCTCCCAGGCCAGGCAGAAGTCAATGGCCTCCTGAATATTTTTACATTGCTTTTTCTCTTCCCGGGGCACCTTAAAGCCCAGGTCATCCAGTAATTCCAGACTGGCAAAGTGGGTGGGTAACTGCTCCTCCATCCGCTCACCTTCCTTATCTGCCATATAACCAATGGTGTAGATAAAAGCCTCCAGATTGCGCTGAGCTACCTCCCGGGGGTCTTTCATCCGTAGCCCACCGGTAGCCGTATTCCGTGCATTGGCGAATAGGCTCATCCCCTCTTCTTCGCGCTGCTGATTGATCTTTTCAAAACGATCTTTGCGGATCAGTACTTCTCCCCGCAGCTCCACCCGATGAATGCCCCGCTTCGAGAAACCGGCCCGAAGTGGAATAGAGCGGATCACCCGCGCATTATTCGTCATTTCCTCTCCCATCACCCCATTACCGCGGGTAGCCGCCCGTACCAGCTGGTCGCCTTCATAAATCAGAGCAATACTTCCCCCATCGTATTTGGGCTCAACCGTGTAGGCAATCTCCGTATCGGGATCCATATTCAGTAAGCGCTTTAGCTGGGCATCCCAGTCGTTTAGATCTTCAGCATTATAGGAGTTACCCAGGGAGAGCATGGGGGTCAGATGCTCTACCGATTCAAAATCGGAGCTCAGATCAGAAGAGACCCTTTGAGTAGGCGAGGTGGGCTTAATTAAGCCCGGATGCTCCGCTTCGAGGGCTTCCAGCTGCTTATACAATTGATCGTATTCGTAATCACTGACCACCGGATCATTCTGGATATAATATCTCCACTCGTGGAACTCGATCAGAGAACGCAACTCATCGATCTGCTCCGCTGCCGGCCGCTCCTTTACGCCATTATCCTGTTTCAAATACGCCTTGGACAGGTCAAAAAACGCCTTCTGATCACTCGGGTTAAACATAGAATCTTGTAGGTTGGTAATTGCTCACCAAAGCTAAGGTATTTTGATCAATTGCTCGTAAAAACCATCAAGAATAGTATTCGCGACTTCCGATTAGAAATTTTATCTTTACCCTATACCTGAAATCATTACCCGGTCAAACCAAGCCAATGAAAACACTCAAAAACAGATTTGCTAAATATACCGGTAGCCTCCGCTCCTGGAAAGCAAGCTACGTCCTTTATAACTTCCTCAATCGCGATAAACTGGCGCATAATAAAGTGCTCTACCCCAAATATGGTATTCACAAAAACATCATCAGTCCCATCGGTAAAAAAGATTTGCCCGAGCGACCCACCGAGCGACCCTGGCTCGACCAGCCCAATGCCCTGCAGCGACTCAAGGAGCATCCCGACTATAAGCGTTTCTCCGCCGACACCCGGGCGCAAATCCATCAGTTTGTCGAAGAGGGATACCTCATCCTAAAAGGCTTTTTCGAGGAAGACAAAGTAGATGCCCTGAATGCAGAAGTAGATGCCCTGTTAAACCAGCAAGAAATTGACTTCAATTATAGCGGACGCAAAATCATGAATGCCCATCGCCATTCGGAAGTGGCCAATCAGGATTTTTTTCGCCATCCGGAATTATTAGAACTAATGCAGTTCATTATGAGCAAACCCGTCATTCCTTTTCAGACCATCACTTTCGTAAAAGGCAGCGAACAGCGGGCCCATTCTGACTCCATCCACATGACGACCTATCCGCAAGGCTACTTGATTGCCGCCTGGGTAGCCCTGGAAGACATACAAGCCGGAAGTGGTGAATTATTCTACTACCCCGGTAGTCACCGCTATCCCTTCCTATCTACCGAAGATTACCCTTCCGGAAATACCCGCTGGCGACTGGGCGCTGAAACAAACAAACGCTACGAGGATCGGATTGCCGAACTCATCCGGGAAAAGAAAGCCAAAAAGAAAACCTTCCTGGCTAAAAAAGGTGACGTACTGCTCTGGCACGCCAATCTACTCCACGGAGGTAGCCCCATTGATGACTCCAACAAAACCCGCCGCTCTTTAGTAGCCCATTATTATGGTGAAGAGGTAATTTGTTATCATGAAATGACGCAAAGACCAACCTTATTTTTGCAAGCGTAAGTACTCTGTAATTTAAGTTAATGTGTATTTTGGCCGAGGGGATTTTTTCGACTGACCAGGCATCTTTTGAAAGCATAGCCATAGCTATGGTTGAGAAAAATAACGACGTCAGGCGGAAAAAGAGCCCGCCAAAATGCTAAGGTATTTAGGTTACAGTGTAGTAAGCAGGAAAGTAGTCGTCAAAATTCAACACCCTGCTCCGGATGGATACCTTTGACACCTCGGTAGTAAGCGGCAACCTTATCCATGGCGGCTTCCAAATCATCCCCCAGATAAAAAGGCGGATGGATTCGATAGACTTTATGCTCGGCATCAAATACCACCACGGCAATCGGAATATTGGCGCCCCGGGCAATGTAATAAAAGCCGGTTTTGAAGCGGTCGACCTTCTCCCGGGTACCCTCCGGGGTGATCGCGATGGCAAATTTTTCTTTCTTATTAAACGTATCCACTACGTAATCCACAAAGTTAGTAGTGCGCTTACGGTCGACCGGATAGCCACCCAGCTTACGCATAAAAAAACCCAGGGGCCAGCGAAATAATGATTTCTTGGCAATAAACTTGATATCTGCCCCCTGACTGATCCGCGCCAGAATGGACAGTACGAAATCCCAATTGGAGGTATGTGGTCCACCAATGGCCATGTACTTGGGTAAATGAGTAGGAAAAGAGCCTTCTATTTTCCAGCCCCAAACCTTATGTAATAAAAACCGGGCAAGCTTCTTTGGCATGGTATTTTATTTTACAACTACAATATTACAGCATTTCTGAGTAAGGGAGCAATATTAAATATGCTTTTCTGAGCGTCGCGTTTTTGTTCTAATCAAGGCGCAAAGGACGCAGATAGCCTTATCTAAGGATCTGAGCAACGCAGAGTAGAACAAAATAAGCAGCTCAGAAAACAAAGGTTAATACTGCTCTCTTACTTAAGTAGGTTGCCCATATTGAGTCTGTAATAAGGTGCTGGCTTTTTTGGGCTAGTTCGAGGCGCAAAAATCGCGGATAGCCTAGCTATCCAAGGCTTTTGCAACGAAGAAATCGCCCCAAAAAGACGCAGATTATTGCTTGATTTAATTGGACAACCTACTTAAGTAGGTTAAAGGGCAAAATACTCCCCAATTGCCGCAACCCCACCCCTACAAGTAGCGTAAAAAAGAAAATCATTATATTGTAAGTATCGACTTCTATAACGGCCCTGCGAGCATCCCAAAAACGAGAAAACTTTGAGAAAACTAATCATTTTAGTCCTGTTCGGCACGGGAATCCTTTCCGTGTATGCCCAAGAAGCGGCTCCCCCTGAGCTCATCTTCTCTACAGAAGGTGGGTATTATGACACTACTTTTGCCGTAAGCCTCTATTATCCACTCCCCAATGCCAGCGTATATTATACCCTTGATGGTAGTTCACCTGCCGAGAATGGTATCCGCTACGAAGCACCTATTCCCATCAGCGAGAATACTTGTCTGCGAGCTGCCGTTCTGGAAGGCCAGAACTTTGGTCGAGTCTACTCCCATACCTATCTGATCAACGAAGCCGACACCGAGCTTCCGACACTGGCCATCAGTATTGACCCAAAGCTGCTTTTTGACTCCGAGCGGGGACTCTTTATGCTCGGTAGCCGCGTCGACTCGGGAAGTATGCGCATGAGTGGTGCCAACTTCTGGAGCCGCCGTGAGGTACCCGCCCACCTGGAATTTTACGAAAGTGACGGCAGCTGCGTGTTTAACAGTGCCCTGGGCTTCCGCCTCTTTGGGGGCATGAGTCGTCTGTTACCCCAAAAATCAATGGCTCTGGTTACCCGTGATGAATACGGTAAAGCAAAGATTAAGCACCCCATCTTCGGTAAGCAGGGACCAAAGTCTTTCGACTACCTTGTACTACGCAATGGGGGTAGCGATTTTGGTAAGGGACACGCTCGCGACGCCATCGCTACCCAGCAAGCCAGCAACTGGGCCGTTGACGTTCAGGCCTACCAGCCCGCACAAGTGTACATCAATGGTCAGTACTGGGGGCTGTACAATATCCGGGAAAAGATAAATCGCCATTTTTTAGCCGATCACCACGATGTGGATAAAGACAGCCTCGACCTGCTCGAACATAATATGACCCTCAAGCGGGGAAGCCGCCGTCATTATCAACGACTCATCCGCTATATGGAGCAGCATGATCTGAGTGTGGCAGCGCACTACCAGCAAGTAGAAGATTGGATGGATACCGAGAGTTTTATCGATTTCCAAATCGCACAGATCTTCTTCGACAATCGGGATGCCGGGGGTAATATTCGCTATTGGCGACCCCAAACGGAATCGGGCCAATGGCGCTGGATACTCTATGATTTGGACTGGGCAATGGGCTTACACGACCACGATGCCTATCAATTCAACAGTTTGCTCTTCCACACCCGACCCGATGGGCCCCACTGGCCTAATCCGCCCTGGAGTACCTTTGTGCTTCGCAGCCTCCTGAATAATCCCGGCTTTCGCCAAAAATTCATCACCCGTTTTTCGGATCACCTCAACGACCAGTTGTCTAGTGAAGCTTTGTTAGCTACCATTGATGCAACCCAGGCCCGGCTCAAGGGCGAGATGGACCGACACTTTGAGCGCTGGAACTTGAGCCCCCGCAATTGGGAGCGACATTTCAACCGGATGCGGGTTTTTGCGCAAAAGCGACCAGGTTTTGTCCGCCAACACCTGCGGGACTACTTTGGCCTGGAAACCTTACAAGTAATCAACATTGAGGTACCAACGGGCGGTAAGGTCCATTTCAACCGACACCTTCAACTGGAAAAAGGTGTCTTTGCCGGCAGCTATTTCACCGATTACCCAATTCATTTGCTGGCAGTTCCCAATCTGGGTTATCGCTTCCTATATTGGGAAAATAGCCGGGGCGAACGCATTACCTCCGAAGCCCTACTGGAAGCCGTTTCGGATAAGCAGCAAAGCTATCGGGCGATTTTTGAAAAATATGACCACCCACTCGCCGGAAATCTGGTCATCAATGAGATCATGCCTACCGGAAAGCCCAGCCAGGACTGGGTTGAGCTCTATAACCGCAGTGATGAGCGCCTATATTTAGAAGATTTTATCCTTAGTGATCAACTCGGCAATCGATTCGTTTTCCCGAAAGGGACAAGCATTGGCCCCAATGACTACCTGGTGCTGTGTCAGGACCAGGAGCGTTTCCGCAAAACGCATCCCATGTCTTACAACCTGATCGGTGACCTGGATTTTGGAATCAACAAGCATCGGGAGACCCTGGCCCTGTTCGACAACCAGCGCGCCATGATCGACAGCGTGGGTTATATTCTGGAGCCGACGGACATAGACTTCAGCTGGAGCCTGCTGCTTCCCCGCCTCGATAATGCCAATCCGGAGAATTGGCAAATCCACTTTAATGCGGGTACACCCAATGCTGCGAATCCTTACTACGTGGCCAGTAGTGTACAGGTCTCCCAAAAGAAATGGATGCGCATCAGCCTGGCTGCCGGTCTGTTTTTACTGCTGGCCACCCTGATCTATTTTTCCTGGGTGAAACTGGAGGGCTGAGTAAGCTATTTTAGCTTTTACTTCTTCACAAAATCCGCCACCGAACTACTCAGCTTAGGTTTGGAATCACGGATGGCGTTGATCTTATCCAATTCGAGAATGGTCTTGCCAGCTTCGGGGAAATACATGGGCTCAAAGCAAGCGTTCCAGACCATTTCCCTGGCGGTATAAGAACCATTGTCGTGAATCTCCTGAGCAAAACTATCGTCGTAGCCCGAGATCAAAATTAAAATTTCGACCTGCATCCGGTAGAGGTCTTCAGCCGTTTTTTCGTAAAGGGGACTCTGCGCATCAATGGGGTGCACGATGGTCCAATTGAGTGGGAACAGAGAGACTTTACTCCGCTCCAGCGGCAGACTGGCGAAGCGCCGTGCCATGCTACCGTCGGCTTTAGGCTCCAGCCAACTCATATTGACCTTGGCCTCCATATTGATGATATTGTTGCTGCGCAGGTTGACAATCCGAAACTGCAGGCTCCAGCCATCGCGGTAAGGAGCAATGATCGCCTGCTTGCTAAATAAGACCTGTGCTTTGGGTTTCGCAAAACGCGCAAACAGCAATCCCGTTGCCAGTGCGAAGCCCAGCAGTCCGACGAAAGCGTTTAGGCCCGCCACAATATTTGCCGTAAGGCCCACCGGACTCATACTACCGTAACCCACCGTGGTGAAGGTCTGAATACTAAAGAAAAAGAGTTGCCAATAAAGCGGGAAGCTCTCCCGGTCCTGCAAACCGCTGAATCCATTTTCGCCCACCAGCAGAAAAAGCAAGGCAAAGATGGCATTCACGGCGACAAAAGCCAGACCAGTCAGGGTCAGAAAACGGGGCCAACTCATGTCTACCAGGTCCTGATAGGGAGTCCAGGAGAGGTGCCCGCGGCGCTCCACATTAAAGGAACCATCGCGATTAATCAGTCGCCCCGTACGAATCTTATTCCCAAATCCCAGGTCATTATTATCGACGGTACTACGATTACTCGCCCCCCAACGAGTTCCGGAAAGTTTCATAAAATGGTGTTTCTTTTGTAAACGCTCTTCCCGTGGATTTGGTTATTCTTTATATTACTCACGTAAGAAGATGAGCTCCCCCTGTGCATTGAGCCGAACTTTGACGGAAAGTTGATCTTCTTCCATGACATCCCGCTGCCGAATTTTCATTATATAGTCAGCCGTTTGTAAGAAATTAGAAGGAATAGCCCCAAAATTGCGCGGATATTGGTCTTCGTTCACACTGGCCGGGGTAGAAACCAGCGGCTGTTCTACCGCCCGAATCAGTTGCTGAGATAAGCGCTGCTTGACGACCCGGATATTCACCAGGCCCTGATGATTGTACAGCGCCTCCGGTAATCCTTGCAAATTAGCCAGGGCAACCGTCAGTGGGCGTTCGTGAAATGCAAGCAGTGTATCCAGTCGCGGATGGAGCCGAGGACAGTATTGTCGGAGTTGATCCAGAGAATAGAAGAGCAACTCAAAATTTTCGGCTCGCTTTTCGCGTTTGAGTTCTAAGATTTGCCAAAGGGCCTGATCGGCTGCTGGAAGACAGGCCATACTCCAGACCGTGTCGGTCGGGAAAAGGATAATTTTTTCGGCTAGTAAAGCTTTTATGGCAATATCGCACTCGTAATGATTCATCATAGGGTCAGTCGCATTATGGTATGAGATGTCCGGGTGTGTTTACTAATTGAACATGGCTACAACTGAAATTTCTATATATCTATTGTTTTTTGATAGTTAAAAATCGGCGTATCCTGAATTCATTTAATCCCGATGTTTTTAAATGAATTCACTTTTAGCCAAAAATCTAATCTTGATGAAGACGCGTGCTCGTATTATATACTTATCCACTGTGCTTTTGCTTAGCCTGTTCTCCGTGCATTCGCTACGGGCGGGACACATCGTCGGAGGGGAACTTTTCTACGAATGCCTGGGGTATACCAATAACGATCCCAACTCCGGTAGCCGCACCTACCGCTTTTATATGAAATTGTACCGCGATGCACTGGGTGGGGGGGCCGACTTTGACTCGGCGCCGGGCAATAACCTCTCGGCTTCCGTGTCTATCTTTCAGGGGACACAAGCGGCTCCCTTCACGACCCAATTTTTGGAAGCTCCGGTCCGTACCGGCCTCGATCTAAACCCTGGGAATGCTTGCCTGACGGTTCCTCCAACGGTAGAAGTAGAGGAAGGCCTGTACACCTTTCGCGATATCGATTTGCCCATCATCGCAGAATCGTACTTTATCGTATATCAACGCTGTTGCCGCAACCAGGCCCTGACCAACATCAATGATCCGGGCAGCTCGGGCGCCACTTATTTCATCGAACTGAATCCGGCGGCTCAACAAAGCTGTAATAACAGTCCGCGTTTTGAAGAATTTCCGCCCTTCATCATTTGTGCTAATGAACCTTTTGAATACGATCTGGCAGCCCAGGATGCCGATGGTAATCGGCTGGAATACGAATTTTGTACGCCTTTTCTGGGTGGCGGCCCGGATAACAATGTCCCATTCGGCCCTAATGGTATCGCCCCCGACCCCGATAACCCACCCCCCTTTGATCCGGTGAGTTTTATAGAGCCGACCTTCTCCGCCGAGCAACCCCTGGGGGAGGCTTCTAACTTTCAGGTCGACCCCAATACCGGCGTCATTACCGGGATGCCGGTGGTCGCCGGGCAGTTTGTGGTGGGGGTCTGCGTTCGCGAATACGACGAAAATGATCAATTACTGGGGGAAGTACGACGCGATTTCCAGTTTTTGGTGACTGACTGTGAGCGAAATATTGTGGTCGATATCCCCAGTGACTCTCTGGACGTAAACGGTGCTTTTGTCATCAATACCTGCGATGCCGATGGCTTACAGATTCCCAACAATAGCACCCAATCAGAGGTCATCGATGAATTTTTCTGGGAATTCGATCTTGACGGCCAGACGCAGACCTATGCCGAATTCCGCCCGGAAGTGAACTTTGAGCAACCCGGCAATTACCAGGGGCGTTTTGTGATCCGTGCCAATTCGGGCTGCGTAGATACCGGCTTTGTCTCCGTACGGGTTATTGAGGCCGCCCAGGCCGACTTTGAGATCAGTAGTGATCCCTGCGTCGACGAAGAGATCAGCTTTATGAATATTTCGACCGTACCGACGGGCATCAGTGTCGATTACGAGTGGGACTTTGGCGATGGCGGAAGTAGCACGGAAGATTCACCCACTTATGCCTACTCCGATGCTGGTAGTCGGGAAGTTCAACTACTGGCCATTAGCGACGGTGCCTGTCGTGACTCTACGGTGCGTACGGTAGATTTCTTCCCCTTGCCCTCCAGTCTTCCGGTAAACGCCACACAGGGGCAGGGCTGCCTGCCACAGGAGGCTAATTTTAGTGTAAACTATTCCTTTTTCAATGAGCAATACAACATCAGTTGGGATTTTGGAAATGGCGCCCAGGCTAGTGGCGCTCAGGTAAGCCACACCTATACGACCGCCGGTAGTTTCACACCTCAACTGAGTATTTCCACGCCCTCTGGCTGCAGTCTAAATAATACGCTGGACCCGCTTACCATTACGGATGCCCCGGTGGCCGATTTTAGTTTTTCGCCTACCGAACCCAGCTCCCTGGAGCCGACGGTCATGTTTGCCGATAACTCCGTGGATGCGCAGCAGTGGTCCTGGCAATTTGGAACCAATGGCAGCTCTTCCGAGCAAAACCCCAGCTTTACTTTTCCCGATTCAGCGGGTCTCTATCCCGTACAACTCATCGTAACCCATCAGAATGGTTGCACGGACACCCTCATCCAGGACATTAGGCTTCGGTCTATTGATGACCTGTACCTCCCCAATGCTTTTTCCCCCAATAACGATGGGGTCAATGATGAGTTTCGGAGTTTTGGGCCCCTTGGCGGGAAACAAGATTTCGAATTGATGGTTTTTGCCCGCTGGGGAGACCAGGTCTTTTATACCAATGATCCTTCGGAGGCCTGGAATGGTCGGGTGAATAATACGGGTGAATTTTTGCCGCAAGGCGTATATGTCTACTATGTGACGTTTAAAAATCCCAACGGAGAACAAATAAGTCTAAAAGGTCTTTTAAATTTGTTAAAATAAAACACATGCGCCGTTCACTATTCCACATAGCCGCTTTAGTCGCGTTTCTGTTTAGTTTTCATTCGACCACGGAGGCAAGACACATCGTAGGTGGGGGGATTACCTACGAATGTCTGGGGAATGATCGCTATCGGTTTACAATCAAGATTTACCGGGACTGCAACTGTACTCAATGCGCAGAATTAGACGAAGTAGCCAATGTAGGTATTTATCGCTGTGTGGGAGACAATTGCGGCACCCAAAGTCAGCAGACCGTCTACGGCTGGTTGGAAGTACCCCTGGAATCACAGCGCAATATTTCTCCACCCGATTACGAATGCCTGATTGAGCCCGATATCTGTGTAGAAGAAGGCACTTACACCTTCGAAATGACCCTTCCGGCCAGTGATCTGAGTTACCACGTCAGCTACCAACGCTGTTGCCGAAATATTACCATTAACAACCTGATCAATCCAGAATCGCAGGGCGCCACTTATACCGTCGAAGTTAAACCGGAAGCGGCGGTCGTCTGTAATAATTCACCCGTATTTCGCAACTTCCCCCCTACGGTAATCTGTGCTGACGAACCCCTAAAATTTGACCACTCCGCCATTGATCCCGATGGTGACCAACTGGTCTATGAGTTCTGTGCTCCTCTTCAGGGAGGTGGTTCCAACACGATGCAGGCCGTCGTCACCACCTGCGTGGGAGCCGCACCAGCACCCGCTTGTCCGCCGCCCTACTTGCCGACTCAATTCTTACCTCCCGCCTATTCCGCCGAAGAGCCCATGGCGGGTGACCCCGTCGTTCGTATCGACCCCAATACTGGCGAAATTACGGGTACGCCCCAGATACAGGGGCAGTTCGTGGTAGGCGTATGTGTATCGGAATACCGGAACGGTGTGCTCCTTAGCCGCACCTATCGGGATTTTCAGTTCAATGTGGAAAACTGTGACCCGGAAGTCCGGGCACAATTACAAAACGATATTCAGATTGATCAGCAAACCTACGGGGTCAATTCCTGTGGTAGCGTTGATATCCAATTCATCAACCAAAGTTTCCAGGAGCGCTTTATCGACGATTTCGAATGGAGTTTCATGATTGGCGGAAAAGAAGTTACTTCCCGGGTCTGGGATCCCGTCATCACCTTTCCAGGGGTGGGTACCTATAACGGTTCGCTCATTCTAAATCCCAATACCAGCTGTGGCGACACTGCCTTTATCCTGGTGAACGTCTATCCAGATCTGGAAGCTGATTTTGAATACGAATATGATACCTGCGTGGCGGGCGAAGTACTATTCACGGATCTTTCCCGTACAGGAGCAGAATCGATTGTAGAATGGAATTGGGAATTTGGCGACGGCAATGCTTCCGAAGATCCAGACCCTTCCCACTTGTACCGGGAGCCGGGAGATATACCCGTCACCTTATCCATCCTCGATGAAAATGAATGCGCCACCGCCATTACAAAGAATATTCGCTACTATCCCGTCCCCGCCCTCCTGGTCGTTTCGCCCAGTGCGGAGCTTGGCTGCGAACCAATAGATATATTTTTCAACAACCTTTCCTTCCCCATTGACGATACCTACGATATTCGTTGGGGATTTGGCGAAGGTGGTACCAGTGGGGCCATTAGTCCCACGTATACCTACGAAGACATCGGTACTTTTACGGTAGACCTGAGTATCACGTCCCCCATTGGTTGCGAAATCGACACGATTTTTCCTGACCTCATTACCGTTTTGCCTTCGCCGGATGCGGGCTTTTCTTTTACTCCGCCTGCCGAAGAATTAAGTATCCTAAACCCAGAAGTACGTTTTCGGGATGAAAGCCGGGAAGCGACCCGGGTGCTTTACGATTTTGGCGATGGCAGTACCAGTCTGATGCGAGATCCGGTCTACAATTACGCAGACACCGGCCGGTATCAGGTCACCCAGGTTGTCACCCATCCGAGCGGCTGTATCGATACGGCTATTCAGTGGCTGGATATTACGCCCGAGGTACGTTTCCATTTGCCCAATGCCTTTACGCCTAATGCCGATGGCCTGAATGACGAATACCGGGGCGTGGGGATTATGGCTGGTGCCAAAAATTTCAACATGAGTATCTGGAATCGCTGGGGCCAGCAATTATTTAGCGCTACGGATCCCAACGAAGGCTGGAACGGTCGAATATACAACAGTGGAGAACAGGCACCCGCCGGCGTGTACGTGGTTCGGGTCAGTTTTATTGGCCCTCGTGGCGAAAAATTTGAGTACAAAACTTTTGCTACATTGATACGATAAACAAGTCTCTCAAAAACTTTCGGAAAATTGATTGCTTAACGTCAAAAAAACTTATATCTTTGCACGGCTAAAACAGGAAGTGTTAATATTTTAAATAGAAGAACGATGGATGCAATTAAATTTGTACACGAGCAGCTAGATGCAGAATCGAACTTTCCGGCTTTCCGCCCGGGTGATAATATCGTCGTTAGCTACAGAATTATTGAGGGAGACAAAGAGCGTATCCAGGATTTCCGTGGTACCGTTATTCAGATAAAAGGAGAAGGACACAATAAAACCTTCACCGTACGCAAGATGTCCAGCGGGATTGGCGTAGAGCGTATCTTCCCAATGAACAACCCGAATATTGCCCAAATTAAATTGCTGAAAAGAGGTAAAGTACGCCGTTCTAAGCTGTACTACCTGCGCGGTTTAGTTGGTAAGAAGTCCCGTATCAAGGAGCGCGCTTATACCAAGTCATAGAAAGTCTATTCATAGCACTATAAAAGAGTCATTTCGGGTATAGAGCCTGAAATGACTCTTTCGTTATTCCTCCTGCATTATTCGGCCCGGACCTGAAGAATAACGTTTCCGGTCTTTTGTCCACTCATCACGTAGGTGTAGGCCTCCCTGATTTGCTCCATAGAATAATACCGGTCAATGACGGCCCGAAAAGCCTCCTGCTCTATTAAGGAGGTGACATGCCGAAGACTTCCCTCTATATCAATGGGCACTGGAAACTTTACTTGCTTTCCGCTAAATCGGGTTAATAGCGGTAAATAAAGATTTTCTCCACCAGGGCCTAACTCCGAAGACATGTATACCCCAGTCGGCTGCAAAAGGGTTTTGCATTGCCCAAAAGTACTTTTTCCCACGGCGTCCAAAACGTAATCGTATCGTTCTTCGTCCCGGGTGAAATCTTCCTTCTCATAGTCCCAAAACTTATCTACTCCCAGCGAAAGCAATAGCGCTTTATTTTTCGCATTACCAACCGCCGTCACGTAGACCCCCTCATACTTGAGTAACTGCACGGCTGCGGAGCCAATCGCCCCCGTCGCACCATTGACCAGCACCTTACTATCTGCTTGCAAATGCATCCGATTTATATAATTATACGCATAATGAGCACCCTCTACACAGGCAACTGCTTCTGCGTAAGAGAAGCGATCAGGCACCTTAGCAATACCTGTATTTTCCCGAATGGTGAGGTATTCGGCCTCGGAACTCAGTCCGATATCATTAAATCCGAAAACGCGATCGCCGACTTGATAATCCCTCACCCCCGAGCCCAGCACTTCAATCTGACCAGCAAAATCGGTACCGGGCACCCTGTTCCTCGGCTTTGGCCATCCGGTAAACAAGCGCAAAATCCTGGGTTGGCCCCTGAGTACGCCACAGTCCGTACGACTGACCGTAGTCGCGTAGACTTTGACCAGCACCTCCCGGGGCCTGGGTTCCGGCTTGGACAGTTCACCTAAAAAGAGCCCTTCGGGACCACCATAATGGGTACGGATTATCGCTTTCATACTCTGCTACCTGCTTTGGTTCGATTCAATAGACTTTATTCTAATAATGTAGCCAAAAGATACGGAAGCCCAGGACTTCTTTATACCAGTATAGGAAAAAATCGGATTTAAAGTATTCTCGACCACGACAGAGCTAAGCGACACTTACCAGATAGCCGTGGCTTATGGCTAAGGCTTCCGGCCTATAAGATCGGTATTGCTCCGCCAGTGGCACCTGAGCCAGTAAGGTCAGATCGCCGGGGCGCGTCGTCTGATCGCTCACCGGTAGATCAAGTGCGGCGTACAGAGCCAAATAATCTGGCCATCGTAATCGGTTTTGGGGCTGAATTCGATTATCAATGCGTTGCCATTGCTTTTCGTTGAAGCGTAAAAAATGGTAAATATTAATCTGCGGATCAAAGTGCGCGAAGTGGTCCGACAAATCGATGAAGTGACTCATCACACCGCCCGACTTCAAAATGCGTTTAAACTCCCGCAGAATATCGGCTAGGATAGCTTCCGGAATGTGCTCAAAAGTGTTATTGGAGCAAATATAATCCATACTATTATCCGCAAATTCGGTGGCCCGGGCATCCTTTATTAAGGGCTCCAGACGGATAGTTTGTGAAATCTCATTCAAATCCGACACCGTATTTTTTTGCGTAAGTGACATCATCGCCGCCCAGCGCTGTTCATCAATATCCGGTAAATAATCCATGAGTTTGCCCTGCGCTCGCCATTCCTGAAATTTTCGGATGGTAGTGAGTTGTGACTGATGTGTCATCCAATCCTGTATATCAATGGAAATAATACGATGCGCCCCACTGAGGTACAGTGCGATGGGTACGATGGGATACCAGCCCAGCCCCAACTCCAGAATAGTCGCTTCGCTTAGTGGCTGCTGCCCGTATTTACGGAAGTATCCCAGATGGTCCCGGGCGTGGGTCAGCTTAAAATCAAAATAGGTATCCGTCAGCTCCACCCCTCTGGTGACGTACTTTTGGAAGAGGTAATTGACCTTTTCCCTTTGCGGGAAAAAAGAAATCAGTTTCTGGACGAAGGCTTTCAGCATCCATTTGGAGATCATCGGCATAGTTTTTTCAAGTCCACGGCCCGAAAATAGGGAATCCTGCACGGTTTTCCCCATCTGTTTTTGTGCTTTTGCGCCGTGATAAACAATTGTTGATTTGTCGAATGCAGAATTACTCCATTTAATCCAACAATTCATCATTCGATAATCCAAAATTGAATACAATGAAATGCCCATGCGCCTCAGGCGCACCAGAACGCGGATGAATATGGGGAAGATGCTTGATCAGCGGAGACTTTAGCTAAACTATCCCTTCTTTTGTAGGGCAAAAGAAGCAAAACCCACCCGCTGAATGAGCCATTTCTTTACGCTGCGCTTTCCGGGTAAAGCCTAAAGCCGGCCTATACGGGCCCGTCTGG
>DATFKA010000166.1:0-31965 GCA_035268885.1 Saprospiraceae bacterium | reverse complement strand
GCGCGGCGGAGCCTTGTTACTTCAGAAAGGGCCCCTTGAATTCCCTTTCTTCGTCTAGCTACAAAGGTGAGTACGCAACGCAATAATGGACAAAAAGATGACTTTCAAAATGCTTAGAAATTTAGATTACAGAGTATTTAGGGATGTTCAAGATTTAACCTTACTCAATCAGTCCCAACTGTCGCGCCCGTTCTTCCCATTTCTTACGGGCCAGATCCTGCAGATCGGCAACGGCATCCATCTCATCGACGATCTCCATACCGAGTAGGGTTTCCAGCACATCTTCCATAGTGACCAGGCCGGCCAGGCCGCCGAATTCATCAACCACGATGGCCAGGTGCGTACGGTTTTGCGTAAGCGCATCGAACAGCTCGGGCAGGCGTTTATCCTGATCGACCGCCATAATCTCTTTCTTGATCTTAGACAGCGGCCAATCCTGATGGCCCTGGATCATGTGTTCCAGGACATCGTCCTTGAGGATGAGGCCCGTTACCTCATCGCGCGATTTCTCATAGATGGGGATACGCGAGAAGCGTAAGGTATGGTGGGAATCATAAAACTCCTGTACCGTCTGACTTTGCTTGGCCATGACGGCTACGGTACGCGGTGTCATAATGGAGCGTACCGGAATACGATCAAAGCGCAACAGGTTTTTAATAATCTCTGATTCATTAGCGGCCAGGGCACCACTTTCCTCGCCGGCTCTGGTCATGGCCATAAAATCGACGCGGGAGAGTACCGACTTCTCTTTGTCCTTCTTCAAGTATTTGGTGATCAGTTGACTCAACCAGACTAGGGGCTTGAGGATAAACATCAATATCTTTAGCGACTTTACGGTGAAAGGGGCCAGCTGCTTCCACATATTGGCACCGATCGTCTTGGGGATGATCTCGGAGCCAATTAAGATGGCTAAAGTCATCACTACCGCTACGATGGATTCAAAACTAATACCAAGGGGACCAATGTGTAGATCCGCCTTTTCCGAAAATATGACCGCTGCCTGCGCACCCACCCCAATGGCGCCTGCCGTATGCGCAATGGTATTCAGGGTCAGGATAGCGGAGAGCGGACGATCAATGTCGTCCTTGAAAACTTCCAGATCGGTCCCTAATTGAGAGCCTTCCTGTTTTTGCACATTGATATAAGAGGGCGTAATACTTAAGAGTACTGCTTCCCATACTGAGCAAAGGAAGGAGAATAAAATGGAAACTAAGGCGAATATGATTAATAATGACCACATGTTTTTCTAATTTGTTTTGATCGCTTCGTAGAGCACCGTATGGATGCGCGGTCGAATATTTAGTTGGTACAATTTCCGATTATTTCGGGTCGGATGCACCCGATTTGACAAAAATATAAAAAGTAATTCAGCATCTGGGTCGACCCAGGCAAAAGTACCGGTATATCCGCTATGTCCAAAACTATTCGGACTAGCGGCCTCCGCTACGGAACTAGCCCTGGCATCGTATTCGATCAGCGGCTTGTCAAAGCCCAATCCCCGACGATTATCTTTCGGACAATACTGGCATTGCGCAAATTCGTTTAAGGCATACTCAGAAATAAATTGCTGCCCGCCGTAACTCCCTTTATTCATATACATCTGAAACAATTTTGCCAGATCATTGGCGGAGCTGAACAACCCGGCGTTTCCCGACACACCATTCATCATCGCTGCTCCCTCGTCGTGCACATAACCGTGGATGGTCGTCATCCGGAAAAAAGTATCCACCTCCGTAGGTACGATACGATCTTTTGGATAAAAACGCAAGGGATTAAAAGTCAAAGTATAGGCGCCGAGTGGATGATAGAAGTTTTCCTTTAGGTAAGCTTCGTAATCCATTCCCGCCTTTTCGGCAACAATATCGGGTAGTAAGTAAAAGAAAAGACCGGAATATACATAACCTGGTTCTTCATTTAAGGGTGATTTCCGAATCGCTTTCATCATTTCTTGACGAAAATTGCGATGTTGATATAAGCCATCCGAAAGATAAATAGGAAAGCGTGCACTGGAATCGGGGCTTAGGGTAGCCCATTTAAAACGAAAATCATTGTTGACACCGCTCTTCCAACGCCGACGCCAGGGATATTTGGCGTTACCCCGCAGGGTTCCCTGCCAATAGGGTATCCAGGGACGGAGGCGGGCCTGATGCGCCAGTATCTTCCGAAGGGGCAAATCTGCCTTATTCGACCCTTCAAAGTCAGGATAATATTTCTTGAGGGGAGCCTCCAAATCAAAATCACCCTCCCCGTACCACTTCATCAGAGCGGCCAGGCCGGAGCTTACCTTAGTCACCGAGGCCAGATCGTAAATATCCGTCAACTGGGTAGCGCGGGTACTATCGTAGGTATGGTACCCAAAAGCCTGGTGATAAATCACTTTGCCCCGATGAGCGACCAGAACCTGTGCGCCGGGATAGGCTTTTTTGCGCAAGCCTTCCTCGACGATCGCACGAATACTATCGCGTAATCGTTCCGCATTTACCCCAAGCAAAGCAGGCGGCGCATAGCCCAGGCGACTACCTGCTGACCAGTCTTCCGGCTTAACTCCACCGAATACGACTTGCGCGGCCAGAGACTGTGCTTCTGGTGTTTTACTAGCCCGAATGACTACTTTGGCAGCCGACCAGGTGGACTCCCCTGCGCTTTCGCCAAATTGTAGAATCGTTGTGGATTTCCTTTGGGCAAGATTGGTTATCTTTTCCCGCTCGGAGGCGCTCAAGTCAGCCGGCACCGCTATCACTAATTCCTGATACCCCTCCAGGTCATCTGACAAGGAGTGACGGGGTAGCGGCAAATACTTACTGAGGTACTGATAAGCCTGGTCGAAATCATCGTCGGGAAGTTCCAGGTAAGCGATTTTTTGCGCAAGCGCTACGGAAAGGGGCAGCCGACCCGCTGGATCAGCTACCTGCAGACTGGCCCAGGCTTCCTGGTAAGCAGCAGAATCCAGATACTGCGACCGGGAGAGGGGGATAAAACCCAGGAATAGGCAAAAAATCAATACATATTTTCTTATCATTACAGCCAAATTTATATAGGACAAACATATCTCATTATGGGGCATAAAATAAGCATTTTAATCATTCTCGCCAGTATTGTCGGGCTGACTTCCTGTGGAACGAGTAAGAAAGTAAGCGAAGCGCCCCCCATGACCATCGAGCGACAGATTGAAGAATCCTCCGTTTTCTCTGGAATATTCACGGGCTTTGCCCTCTACGATCCGACGCTGGACTCCATGCTGTACACCCACGACGCCGAAAAGTATTACACCCCGGCATCGAATACCAAACTATTCACCTTTTATACCACGCTTAAGGTTTTGGGCGACAGCCTGCCCCTGTACCGTATCGCGCAACGCCCCGGTGTCAATGTCATTCAGGGGACGGGTAATCCCTTATTTATGCACCCCGACTTCCCGGGAGATAGCAGTTTGATTCGCATGGTTCAAAGCCTGGACGGTATTACGCATTTGTCGGTTGATAATTACGTAGAAGAACGCTTCGGTCCTGGCTGGTCCTGGGCGGATTATAGCTATTCCTACCAAATGGAGAAAGCGGCCTTCCCTATTTTTGGAAACCGCATTCGGGTAGAGTGGGATACTCTGGCCAACCAGATGCGTATTTTCCCCAGTATTTATCAGGGCGCTACTTATTACGATCCAGCCCTAAATCAATACGATTACCCCTCCTTTCGACGGGAAGAATCCCGAAACTTATTTGCCTATAATCGCGCTGCCAAAGAGGGGGAATACTTTGCTTACGATCTCCCCTTATACGATGTAGACAACGAAGTGGGGGCGCTCCTGGGGAAGATAGCGCGTACCCGCATTTACAGACATTATATGATTCCGGCCGATAGCGTACTCGAATTCAAACAGGTTTACGGACCACTACCCGATACGCTGCTGCGCAAATTTATGCAGGAAAGCGACAATTTTATCGGGGAGCAACTCCTATTGAGTGCCAGTGCCCATTTATTTGATGGCCGGATGTCGACCGCCGACGTCATCCAGTATGCGCAGGATAGCCTCCTAAATGATCTTCCCGACCCTATTCGCTGGGTAGATGGCTCGGGGCTCTCGCGTTACAATCTTTTTACCCCCCGATCGGTCGTCCGGCTTCTGGAGAAACTCTACGAGGAATATCCCGAAGACTGGTTATTCTCCATGCTGCCACAAGGAGGGAAGTCGGGCACCATCAAAAACTGGTACGGCGGTAAGGAAGAGCCCTACGTATTCGCCAAGACGGGCACCCTGAGTAATAAACACTGCCTGAGTGGTTATATTCGTACCCAGAGTGGTCAAGTATTACTCTTCAGCTTTATGCATAACAATTACCTGGGTAGTTCCACGCCGGTAAAAAAAGAGATGCAAAAAGTACTGGAGTGGATCTGGGCTAATTATTAAGGGGAGGTAGCAAGGCCTGCCCCAAAGCATCAATTTTAGGGCTCTGATCCGAAAAGGCAGAACAGTTGGAAAGGACAATTACCGCATCCTGGCTTATGGGATCCATCATCAGGAAGGCTTTGTAGCCTCCGGTACCACCATTATGCCAATACAGCGACCGTTCGCCCTCCCGGCGGATGAACCAGCCCAGGCCCACGCCCCCCATTTCTCCCCGCTGGTAGGTCATTTCCCGGGTCCGGGAAAGTAAAGAGTCCTGCGGGTTAAAGTGGGCCAAAACGAATGATGCCAGGTCGTCGGCAGAAGATAATACAGCTCCTGCTCCGGCCAGGGCGGGCAAATCCCAGTTGGCAGTAGGTTTACCATTGGCGTTCAGCCCCTGGACAAGAGCGGCGTCTACTTTTGTCCGGTCCGTGGTAGACTGTTCCATACCGTAAGGCTGAAATATAATTTCCTGCAACTGCTGTTCGTAAGATTTACCTGTGATATACGCCAGGGTTTGGCCCAGTAGCCCGGCTCCCAAATTAGAATAAGCAAAGTCCTCACCGGGATCTTGCTCCAGTTCCAGTTTTTCGGAAAGGAATTTCCGCAGTCGGCTTGTATCATAATCTTTGTAAGGGTTGTTGCGATTGAAAATAATATCCTGAGCCATGTCACCGGGTACCCGCGGTAGTCCCGAGGTATGATTGGCCAATTGCTGGAAAGTAATTGGCAGCTCCCCCTTAAGCGTATAAGGCAGGTAGGGATCAATCGGCTCATCCAGCTCAACCGTGCCTCTTTGTACCGCACGGGCCAGCAAGGTAGCTGTCATTACTTTCGAAATCGAGCCAATCTCAAAAATCGCCGCCGGGTTGGCCGTTGTTTTGAGTTGATCTGACTCACGCAAGACACCATAAAAATAAGGTAAGCTATCTGTAATACGGACGCAAGCCACCTGGGTGCCGTTGGGCATAGTCGCTAAGTATTTAGCCAAGGTATCGGTCATCGCGGAAGGAAAACCGTCCTGAGTGACCAGTTGGCTGTCAGCAGGTTTAAAGCTTTTTTGTCCACAGGCCAACAAAAAAATGCAGCTAACGAAAAGAAATAAAAACAAAGTAGAAAATCGCATATTCATTTTTTCACAAAAAAGGGACCATGCTCCGCAAGCAGAGCACCGTCCCTTCCTCCTTGAAGAGGAATAAATTACTTAATCAGGCGTAAATTAATCGGGTATTTGTAAGCTTCTCCTTCGCTGGCTTTTACCGTAGCGATGATAACTACAACCAGGTTAAAAATACCCGCAGCGATCAACAGGAAAATCCCCACTACGACAAACGTTAAGATAACACTTGCCATAATGATGATAAACATGGTGATCTGAAAATTCAGCGATTCTTTACCGTGATAAGTAACGTAATCGGATTTGTCTTTTTGCGTCAACCAGATAACCAGTGGCACAATAAAACCCGCCACTAATGTCCCGATATGGCTGATTAGCGCCAGGGTTTTTTCATCCTGAGTAGGATTCCAATGCGTTGGTGTCTGGTCAAAAGTATCATCTAATAATTGATCTTCCATTATATTTAATTGGATTAATGTGATTAAAAAGTCTTTCTTAAATTCGATTTTTTCGCACTTTATTTCCACTTTTTTCGATAAATACTTGTAAAAATCGGAAAAGCGCGGGTCAGCATAAAAAAAGCCGGCGTGGATCATATCCAACCGGCCAGCTAAAGAGGAGTCAATCAGGAATCTTATGGGGGTTTATCCGAAAAGTGAGGTATTAGGTGTTTTCCTTTCTTTCAACAACACAAAGATAAGGGAGGCCAGTGACAGTTTGTGTCAATATCAAAAAAGAAATCGCTTGACTTCTGCTTTGAGAAAGTCGAGAAAGGTGGCCGGGGTAATCACCTCAATCTCCCCGGGTAGGCCCATGACAAATCGACCGATCCCGCGCCAGTCGCGCACGGGGATACGCAACAAAAAGCGCTGCCCCTCGGGTTCGAGATAGGCTTTGGCGGGTGGAACCTCTTCGATCAGGAGGCGATAAGCCAGCGGACTCAAAAGTAAGGTAACCTCAGAGACCTGGGGCCCACTAAACCCAAACAGATCCAGGGGCATCGCTTTAGAAGGATGCTGAATAGGTACTTCACTTAAGTCTACCGCTGCGATGCGTTCAATTTTAAATTGCCTTTGCTGCTCAGTATTAAGATCAAAAGCGATCAGGTAGGTAAAATCTTCATCAAAGTGAATTGGCTCCACCTGCCGGTCACTAATTTTTTGGCTGGAGGCTGAATGGTACTTCCGCAACCAGACCCGCCTGCCCAGAGCAATCGCTTTCGACAATTTTTGCACATTTTGATAAGCTTGTACACTGGCTAGATTTTGGGCATTGGGAATCTGGGTTTGTATTTTATTGAGCTTAGCGGTGATCTGTTCGACCAGAGGATGATCCGGCGCTACCTGCTGTAGAGTATCCTGTATATAATAGGCTTCGTCCGGGTCTAGCAGACTATCCCGCTTGCCATCGGCCTCGTGCATAATAAAGTATCGATGCTGCTCATCTTTATCAATTAAATAACCGACCTCTTCCAGAAAATCCAGATAGCGATATACCGAGCGGCCCGTCGTTTCCAGGATAGTACTCAACTGGGGAACGGTTTTATAGGGACGCGTATTCAGCAATCGAATCAACCGGAAGATGCGCAAAAGTTTTTGTTGGGAAGCCATCGGTGGTTTGGTTAAATTAATTTTTCCTGCTGAATTTCTTCCACCATGGAGACCAGGTTCAGCTCTTGGTCGTAGACGGCATTGAGGGCGAAGGGGCGCTGCTGCATAATGTATTGATAGATTTGCCAATCGGTGGGCGGGGTGGGTATATGTTTTACTTCCGTAAAAGAAATCCACTCCAGCTCACCTTCATCGCAAAACGGTGGCGACATAAAGTCGATATCCGCCAGGTAGATATTACATTGCCAGTTGTAATCGACGGGAGCAGTCTCAATCAGAACGCCGCAATAATGCAGATGATCAATCATCAGACCGGTCTCTTCCTGCAGTTCTCGTTTAGCGGCAGTGTAGGGGTCTTCGTAAGGTTCTAGTTTGCCACCTACGGGGACATATTTCCCCCGATGGGGTGGTTTTGCCCTTTTTAACAGCATAAATTGATCCTCGTGTCGCAATACGATCATAGCGGCACTTTTCTTATAACCTTTCGGAAATACCATAGTCTAATTTTAGCAGAATAGGGAAAGAACCTACCCAGGGTTTCATTTTACAAAAAAAATCGCTATTTTTGCGGTCTCAAATTTAAAAAAACAGACTGATGAAAAAAGAAACTCATCCAGAGAATTATAGAATGGTGGTTTTTAAGGATTTGTCTTGTGACGAAGCCATACTGACGCGCTCCTGCGCTCCGGCCCGGGATACAATCGTCTGGGAAGATGGTAATGAGTATCCTTTAGTGAAGTTGGAGATCTCTAGCGAGTCCCACCCATTCTTTACCGGTAAAATGAAATTTGTCGATAGCGCTGGTCGTATCGATAAGTTTAACAAGAAATTCGCAAGATTTGCGAAGAAAAGAGAAACCGAAGAGCAGGAAAGCTAAACCGCTTTTGTGGTTATCACTCCTAACAAAGGGTAAAGTTGGTGTAACCGCTTTACCCTTTGTTGCGTATTTTCTGCCCTAAGCATACAGGCCTATTCATTAAACCTAAGCTTCCAGATTCAACCGCCTCGGGCGGATATCCAATCACCAATTCGGCAATTGCATTATGGCCAATATTATCCTGTTCGACAACGAAATTAGTGAGCATCTTCTACCACTTACCTTTACCAAACCTATCTGTGAGTTAAGGGTCGGCATACTCACCATTCGAGAAAAGTGGGAAAAATGGCTAAAGGCGCCCGCCTTTCATATCACGCGCGATTACCTTGCCGGCAAATACGGCATGGACTACAGTGATGTTAACTACGTCATCAATGGATCGGTACTCCCCTCGGAGCAGCTTTGTGCCCTCATTCGACAGATGGATGACAACGAGGCCTACTTAAGGGGAGATGAACTGATTGTCGCCAAGGTTGGTGTGGGCCAACTCGACAAGCTCATTAAAGATGAAGAGATTGACGAATTGGTAGGGATAAACCTGCAGGGCACTCGCTATTCGAAAATCGACCGCCTCTGGGACCTTTACCAATTAAATGCCCAGGAAATACAAAGTGACTTCAATCTGCTTAGCCGCGGACGATCCTCTCAAGACATCAGCGATAGCAACCGTATCATCGGAGATCCCAAGCATATCTTTGTCGAAAAAGGAGTATCCATGGAAGGGGTTTCGCTAAATACGCAGGGCGGCCCCATCTACCTGGGCGAGGGGGCAGAAATCATGGAAGGAAGCACCCTGCGCGGGCCACTGGCCATTGGCGAGCAGGCCAAAGTAATGATGGGTACCCGAATTTATGGAGGCACCAGCGTAGGACCACACTGTAAAGCCGGTGGAGAAATCAACAATAGCATCCTTCAGGCCTACTCCAACAAACAGCACGATGGTTTTCTTGGTCACTCGGTGATTGGAGAGTGGTGTAATATCGGCGCCAATACCGTTACTTCCAACCTAAAGAATAATTACGAGGAGGTCAAACTCTGGAACTACAAAGAAGAGCGTTTCGTAGCTACGGGCAGTCAGTTTTGTGGGCTCATCATGGGGGATCATGCCAAAACGGGCATTAACACCATGCTTAATACGGGGACTATTATTGGGGTCGGTGCGAACGTTTTCGGAGCGGGTTATCCACGCACCTTCATTCCTTCTTTTGCCCTGGGTGGCCCACACGGCTATAAGACCTTTCAGATTGATAAGGCCTTCCAAATGATGGAGCGTATGATGGCACGCCGCGATGTGAAGTTTACCGCTGAAGACCGCCTCATCACCATGCGGGTCTTTGAAGACACGGCCAAGCATAGAAGATGGGAAAAAAAATAGGTAAGGCAAACTTTTGGCAACGGATCGGCAGCTATCTCGCAGAGATCACCCTTGAGCAGTCCGGTAGTGCTCATAACGAACATTTAGAGGTCATCCTTAAAAATGGGCGGTATCAATTGTGTACGGAGAATGCGATCTACTCCTACGATGATCGTTACGATAATTTCCGGATGGCTTTCGCCAAAACCCACATCAATCAACGCAAACTTCAGGATTGTCTTTTGCTAGGCTTAGGGCTGGGGAGCATCCCTTACCTGCTGGAGCGGACTTTTCACTGCCAACTGCCCATTACCGCCGTAGAGATCGATGAGGAAGTCATTTACCTCGCCGAGAAATACGTTTTAAAAGATTTAAACAATCCTATTCAAAGCATCTGTGCCGATGCGCGGCATTTTCTACAAATCGATCAGCAACAATACGATCTGATTTGTATGGATGTATTCAAAGATGATTTTATCCCGGAGCCCTTCCGGCAAAAAGATTTTCTGGAAGATATAAAAGATCACCTGCGTCCGGATGGCATTTTCCTGTTCAACCACCTGGCCGTAACCAATAAAGATCGACAAGAAGCCTTTCAATACTTCCGCGATGTTTTCCGCCCCTTTTTCCCGAAAGGGACCTACATCGACACCCGGTCCAATTTTATTTTTCTAAACGAAGAGCGTTTCCTCGACCAGCCAGTATAGGCGCCTGTCTGCCCGACGACAAAGTAGCGCTTGTTATTTTTGAAAAACTAAAATAAATTTCTCTCGCTTAGTACCCGCAATCTTTTCAATTTATGCAAAGAACCTGTATTACCTGCCAATCCAGGCTGCGGGGCCGTTCCGATCAGCGCTTTTGCTCTGATTATTGTCGCAACCGTTACCACAACCTACAGAAACGGAAAGAGCATTCATTCTTCCGCAAAGTCAATCAGATCTTGCGCCGTAATCGAACGATCCTGCACCAACTGGCTAGCAATTATCGTATCCGGGTAAGTGCACAAGAGCTACAAGCCTTCGGTTTTCACTTTGACTACTGCACTTCCTGGCAAGTCACTGCCGAACAGCAAGTTATCTTTGTCTGTTATGACATGGCTTACCAACGCTCCGAAGAAGAAGTGCTGATCTATCACTTCGGTCGCACCAGTCCTTTGTCTAGTGAATCGTAAAAAGATTCAATGTATCTTTCTATGTCTCTTCGAGAACCTTTAGCTAGGTACTTCGCATCATCGACGTAAGCCATGATCTCTGATTTTTTTTCCTTAAAGTAAGCAATGGTTTCTGCCAGTTGCTCATCGCTGGAATGACCCAAAAATACCCGATCCCGAACTCTCTTCTGTTGATAATCCGGATTCGGCAGAGCATAACTCGTATTAACCAGGCCGGAAAAATCAAAATCATAGGGAGCAACAAATAATTTTCCACTTTCTTTATTTCTGAAAAATTCCAGATTACGAGCCTGATTTAGACTATAATCTGCATTGGCAATCATATACTGGAAAAGCGTAGCCCGGCCGAGGGATTGCTCATCGAATTCTTCGCGGAGTCGCCCATAGCAGTCCCCGCACTTTTCCGAATCCAGACGACGCTCCAGGGTATTTTTATCTTCTAGAATAATACCCCAGCTTTTTTCTTTTTTCCCGGTAGAGGTGCAATTATATTCTAATTTCACCAATTGTGCCCGAAAGCTATGCGGAGAAAGTATGTTGTATAATTGATAAGTTAGGTATTCTCTCAACACGTAATCCTTGCCCAGATACCCTGGCACACACTGCGTAACGAGTTTTAGCTCATCATCCTTCTGCAAACCATACGCTACTAAATCATCTTTGTCGAAGTTCAACTTCAGCGGCGGTTGGTTACAAATTCTTCGGCGGAACTTGCCCCGGGTACGTAACTTAATCCCCCATTTTGACTCCGTATCCTTATATTCAAAGGCAAGAGCTGCGGCCTGATATTCATTGGTATTTCGCAGCGAATCCAGCTGCTCAAAGTCTGTAAAAATACTGACTTCCACGGGCTCATCCCCGTATAACATATCAAAAACAGTGCTGGGCTCTTGTTGTATTTGAGCTTCTGCAAAACTAAAAATGACGGGAAGTGTAAATAAACAAATCAGGGTTTTTAACGCGGTGCTTTTCATTGGTTGTTAAACGTTTTATTTAATAGACTTTTTCTGTTTTATTCTCGAACAGAAATAGGAATTACAAGCTTTTGCAAAACCCTCCAAAATAATTCGATAAGTCTGGTAGATTTTCCATAAATGCCAGGATTTGGCGTCGAAAACCCCAAACAATCTGACGAAAATACTAACTTTGCGCCGACTTATGTGTTCTGAAGATAAAGAATAATACCGAGATTACATGTTTACGATTAATATCTACTTACGATTTGCATTGATTGCCCTGGGTATCATAGGAGGTACCATCTTATCCGCCGTATGGGGTTTTTGGTACGGCTTTCCTTTTATTCTGATTGGCCTGGTGCTACTTGCCGGTTATATCGCATTGGGCACCATTCAATCGTCTGCTGAGCTGATGCAGACGGGTGACCTGGAAAAAACGGAGCAACGCCTGGATCTCACGCTAATGCCCAAATGGCTTTACGTTTCTCAACGGGCTTACTATTATATGCTAAAAGGAAGTATTGCCCTTTCTCGAAAAAAAATGGACGAGGGGGAAGAATGGCTAAGAAAAGCACAATCGGTCAAAGTACCCACGGATAACGAAAAAGGAATGATCGAAATTCAATTGGCCAGTATTCACGCCAATAAAGGTAAGCGCAAACAAGCGCAAATGCACCTGCGCAATGCCAAACAACTCAATATTACAGAAGCCACCATCAAGGACCAACTAAAACAGTTGGAGCAGGGGCTCAAAAACATGGGTGCCATGAATGCCGCCAATCGAATGGGTGGTCGTGGCCAGGTAGGCATCAAAGGTGGCAAGAGTAAGCGCCGTCGACCAAGAATGAAATAAACAAAAGGTAAGTGGCCCGCCTGGGGCGGGCCATCTCCCCACCTTAATTCGCATCGATTACCCGACCCGAGCCGTTGCGCTCCTCATCAATAAGTGGCTGCCCCTTATAGCGTACATCACCACTACCAAGAATACGAACGTTTAATTCCTCTGATACCGACACTTCGGCATCTCCGGAGCCATCAATTCGGATATTGGCCCGCTGACTGGCCAAATCAAAAGCCCGGAAAAGGCCCGAACCTTCCAAACGCAGATAAATATCGTTGGCCGTACCTTCCAACTGAATATTTCCCGAACCGGATATGACCGCGTCGATATCGTCGGCATTCATCGCCAAATCCATATTACCGGAACCATCTATCTCCAGTAAAACATCATCCAGATCAAAAACATTTTCTCCATATATATTCCCCGAACCAGATATTTCCAGGTAGGAAATTTCCGGCATGGTAATATAGATATGGAGTTCGTCCATACGACGAACACAGCGATCCAGGTCGATATCCCAGATTCCATTACGTACCCGATACTCTAATTCCCGGATGATATTGAACTGGCCTTCTGCTACAACGGAGAATTCATCGCCCTGAGTAATGAATACTTCGGCATCCACCTGAAGATTAATCCCCGTAAAGGAAGCAATATCCAGTTCCTCACTGATGATCCCCCCTTCCCCCCGAATACAAGTTCGTAGGCCATCATCATCAAAGTCAATAATACAGCCACTAGCTAATAATATTAATAAGAGGGTCGTGATATAATTGCTAATCGATTTCATAATAACAGTCGTTGGTGATTAAATTTTATACATTCTGAATTACCAGTCGTTACTGCGATCGTGACCAAAGCCGCCAAAACGCAAGGTAATGCCGGCAAAGGCGCCGCGAAAGTCATCGTTGGTATAAAAGCTGTTGTCATTAATACCATCCAGATAGCGATACCCCACCGTACCGGCCAATTTAAACCAGCGGGTAATATTGAGCTCAATACCCGCTTCGGGCGTCAGTACAAAAACCTGATCCAATTCATCAAAAACGGCATTCCGGGTACGGATATCGATAGCTCCCCAGCCAATTCGGGTACTTCCGTAAAAATGGATCAACTTGTGGGTCGGCACACTAAAGCCTAACCAAAGCCCCCCGTGCCCTAAATCAATACTTTGTATATCTCCATCTTGCGTAAGTAATTCCTCAAAATCCAGGCTCCCCATCCCATAACCTCCCAGAAAGAAGCTATTGATCAGTAAACCACCGCCGCCGCCAACGGAAGTATTATAATTTTCGTCCAAACCAATTTCTACCAGTGGCCCGCCGAAGCCACCGACGACTCGGGCTTTGTTAAATAGAGTCTGAGTCTGCGCTTGCAAGGTAAGCCCCAAAAACAGGGCAAAAGTCAGGCTAATGAGTTGCTTTGTCATAATGTTTGATTTATTTGATAACTAATTGCTTCCATAAATATGCCCCTGCAGCTTTACACTACAGTCCACGGCCAACCGTAAGCGGATGACTCGTTTTTTTTTCAACAAATGTGTGTAAGGTTAGAATCTTAACCCGGCGCTCCAACCGATCCATACTTTATGGTCACGGCCATTTCGCTCCCCGTCAAAAATGGTTTTGGGCGCCAGACGGGTCCCTGGTAGCCGGTTATCTTCCTGATAATATTCCGAAACCATCCAATTCAAGACCGGGCCGGCCGCCAGGCTGGCTTTACCACCAAATTCTATATTCAGAAGTAGTTTCAACTGACTACGTTGGTGCAAATCGCTGGTCCAGTTTTCCCGCTCATTGATGTGCCAGCTGACCAACTCCGTATTAAGCCATAGCTGATCTTGAAGCGGGATGCTTGTTCCCAGTCCATAGCCCAGCCCCCAACTCATCTCTTTGAGCGTACGATCTGGGCTGATCTCCACCTCGTCTGTCCGAGCTCCTATAGTAAAGATGTTGTAAAAGCGTCGTACCCCTATCTTGAGTGCAAAATTTCCCTGGAAAAATTCACTCCTGTAGATTTCTACCCGGTTATATCCTTTTCTGACAATGTTGATCAGCCCGAATGGAAGGCCCGAAGCTGAATCAGCACGGTTAATCAGCCCCAGCTGAACCCCCTCTAAGTGAGCTGCTTTATTTAACATACCCACCTGACCCGTTTTAATATCCCCAGCCGTATTTAGCAATAGAGCCGATTGGAATTTGGTCGCGCCCTTTGCGCGATTCATCAAAACGGCCATCTGAACCGCATTTGCTCGTTCACCCGCAATAGAATTAAACAGGAAGGCTCCCTGGACGCCCTCAAAATCTCCACGGGCGATATTAGCCAAACTAGCCAACTGAATGGCCGTACCGTAACCGCTGACATTAAACAGACCAGCAATTTGCATACCCTGGACCGTATCGGCCGCAAAATTAGCCAGTCCGCCAATCTGCGTTCCGTATACATCATCGCCCACCGTGTTGACCAGGCCGGCAATTTGCACCCCCTGCACGTCGCGCTTGATGGTATTAGCCACGCCTCCGAATTCTTTACCCTGGACACCACCATTCATGCCCCAAAGTAAATTGACACTAAATTCATTGGTAATATTATAACTCGAAAAAGCATTGGTTCCTAGAAAGGGAACTAAAGAAACCTGACCAAGCCGCGACTGGGCGTCCAGGTCATTCATCATCTTGATCTGATCTTCGTTGCGATCGTAAAAGAAATTATAAACCGGATCGTAGAAACGGTCACCCGGTTTGAGCTGATACTTTTCCAGATCAATTTCATCAAGCGGCCGATTGCCTTCTATGGAGCTGATATAGCGTTTTTGTAAGTACGGTAATCGCTCTCGCCATTTTTCCCGCCGAGCGGCCATCAGCTCCTCCATGCGCTCGTCTTTTTTCTGAAAGGCCGGTTGCCTTGGCACCACCGGAGTCGGCGGGTTTGTTCTGCTGATCTCCTCTACTTCCACCTTTTGCGGCCGTAAAATAATCTGTTGGCCCACCCGCCGATAGGTTACGGGGAGTGGATCGAATATACCATTTAGCGCATCTTCCAAGGAAGCCGTATTAGCAGAAGCCTGAATAGGTGTCTCCAAAGGAATAAAACGGCTGCTGTAGGCAAAACTTAAGGCATAACTTTCGTGCAATTCGTCCAGTACGGCTTTCAAAGGAGTACCCTGAAAGGACCAGGCATAATTCGCCTGCCCTTTTGCCGCGAAGGCAAATAATATACAACAAAACCATAAGTGTGTTTTGAGTAAACGGGTGAGCATAAAATGATTTTATTCGCACATGCCACCAGTAATCCGATAGTGTCCGGGGCCCAACTCTTCGATTTCGAAATCCAATCCCTCCAAAATCAAAAATATATCCTCCAGCCTGGGGCGCACGATCTTGTCGATGGTGAAAGGGCAATTGCTATAATTGTTCTCCGCTAATTCTATTTCTACATTGAAGTAGCGTTCTAGCTTACGGGCAATTTGGGTAAACGCTTCGTCCTCGAAGGCCAGACTGGCAGATTTCCAAACCATTACCTCTTCAATGGGGACTTCAGCGGCTTGCAGCGCCTGCGCTTGTTTGTCATAGCGAACGGCTTCCCCCGGACGAAGTTGCACCGGCTCCCGATCTACTTGATTCCCACTGGCTTCTACCTGTACGCGACCTTCCTGCACCACTACTTCTACCTCGGCTTCCCCAGGATAAGCTCTTACATTAAAAGCCGTACCCAGCACTGTAGTCGTTACCTCGCCCGAAGTAATGCTAAAAGGACGCTCCGGCATACTGGCCACTTCAAAAAAGGCTTCCCCTTCCAGACGCACAGTGCGTTGATTAAATCGGGTACTATAACGTAAACTGGAAGCCTGATTGAGTAATACTTTAGTACCATCGGGCAGTAGCACCTCCTGCCGCTCGTCGTTCTGTGTAATCACCTCCCGGTAAGGCTGTGGCATAAATACCTGATAAAAGGCTACGGTACTCATGATGAGTATTACGGCAACGGCCGCGATGCGCCGCCAGTTGCGACCTTTGGGCTTCATTGGGATAACTTTGGGCGAATGGCCACCCCCCACCGGTGTGTTGACCTCGCTATCATCCGGCTTGTCTTTGGCCTTCGGCTCTTCCGTTATCGCATCATTACCCTTTTTTTTAGATTCCGCAATTTCGAGGCGGGGTTCCAATTTAGCCCAGGCGGCTTCTTCGTCTACTTCGAAGATGGGTTCTTCGTAGGCATCGGAGATGCTCCAGAGTTGAATAATCTCTTCAAAAAAGGCCTGATTAGCGGGTGATTCCTCAGCCCAGCTCAATAGCTGTTTACGCTCTGACGGGCTGATATTCCCCGACAGATACTTACTCATTAGTTCCAGATATTGTGCCTCGTTTGTCATAAATCTTTAATCCTAATTAACCGGATGCCGAATGAGGGTGTAGCCCCCTATCCTATTACAGGAAAAAATGTAAATAGTTTTTTAATTCCTTCCGCAAAAACTTCAGGGCTTTACCCATTTGATTTTCTACCGTTTTCACCGAAATATCCATTTGTTGTGCGATTTCTTTATAGGTCAATTCTTCAAAACGACTCAGTTGAAATACGGTACGACAACGGGGAGGCAATTGATTAATGGCCAAACGGATGTGGTCTTCCAGCTCCAGATGTAGATATTGCTTTTCACCACTGCGGGTGGTTCCCCCCATGGTATCCTGATCAATTTCTTCGGCAAATACTTTTTGTTTACGCAAATAACCTAAGGCCTCATTGATAGCCATCCGTCGTAAATAGGCCTTTAGTGAGGTATTGACTTCAATTTGGTGTCGCTTTTGCCAGAAGCGCAAAAAAACTTCCTGGGCCAGATCTTCAACCAGCACCCGATCCTTTACAATGCGAAGGATATTACTACAGACATAAGCATAATAGGCCTGAAAGAGG
Source organism: Saprospiraceae bacterium (assembly GCA_035268885.1). GTDB lineage: Bacteria > Bacteroidota > Bacteroidia > Chitinophagales > Saprospiraceae > DATFKA01. The sequence goes on along the minus strand of DATFKA010000166.1, from coordinate 14,744 downwards.
GATTTCAGTGCAGATTTATCATCCGCTTTAAGGCGGGTTAGTATCTCTTCCGGGCTTACTTCTTGCATCTTATGACCTAAAATACGTTTTTAATTTTTAATGCCGCCAATATCTAAAATAATCAATAGAATCCCAGCAGCAACTCGACTGAAGGGTTTATTTTTTAGAAGTATCGAACTTAAGTAGTCCGCAAAAAGAGAAAAGGAGACAAGCTATGCCTAAGCCTGTCTCCTAAAACTAGCACCCTAATTAACGATAAATTAGTATTATCATTTCCAATATAGGCTACACTGCTGACTGGACTCGGGACAAAAAAGGACAGATTTTACGTGACTCCAAAGAGTAAACCCAATAAAACAGTTTTATAAAAACCTAAAAAACAGACATTTACCCCCTAAACAACCATAGATAATCTTTACCTGATCCGGTAATAAATAATTCGGGCCAACCACCAGAGCAGCAAGACGGCGATGGGCATCCAGGCCCACTTCTTTAGTGGATTGCTAAAAATAGCTTGCGCATCCCCAATCACAACGAAGCCCCCCCAGTAGTAAGGGTGTGAAAACAAAGGATCGTCAACTTCCCCTAAATAATTTAATTTCGCCTGCCGCAGTGCTTCATCCTTAGCTTTACCTTTCTTTAACTGTCGGTAGAACTGTTCCATCAACTCAGCTGTACTTTTATCAGCAACGGCCCAACGACTCATTACAATGGAGGCTGCACCACTATAAGCAAAGGCCCGCGCCAGACTGATCATCCCTTCCGACTGGTGTATCTGCCCTACTCCGGAATTGCAGGCGCTCAAGACGACCAGGCGAGTATCCAGATCTAAAGCATATAATTCGGCGACGGAAAGCTTGTCAAAAGCTGCCAGGTTTTCATCCGACTCAAAAGCGAGGTAGGAACGCAGGGGTTCCTCGTTATCAATTACTCCGTGCATCGCCAGATGATAAACATCGTACTGGCCCAGCGCTTTTCTAAATGTTTCTTTGGTCGCGGAGGACCCCACCCAGGTTTCTCCTCCAAATATTTTTTCTATACGGCGTACCTCCGTTCGGGTATTGGGCAACTCAAACAGCAGGTCTTCCATCCCCGTAAAAGCCCCGACTTGCGCATAAGACGGAGCCATAGCCGCCAGTCGAAGGCTGGCAGACGGAGACTTTGACCGCTCCTCCCCCTGCTGCCACATATCGGCAGAGTACGCATAACTAATCCGATATTCTTTTAGCAGCCAGGGCCAGTCCCGATAGGGTAACTCTGGGCGAACCGAAGAAGAAAGTAGTTTTTCGAAAGGAATAGCTGCCAGTCTACGGTCAGGAATAATAATTAATTGGTTGATTTTTGGCCCCAGGTGAGCAACTACGCCCGAAAAGAGCGCTTCGTACAACTCATGCCCATAGGCAGCCAGGTAGGCATCTGCCTGAGTTTTGTTCGCACGGATGAAGTCAATATCTCTTAGGGCTTTTAGAAAGTGGTCGATCGTCTTATCCAGCGAATCCGGACGGGGCAGCACTTTTAGTTCAATTTGATCGGCCTGCAGTATAGCGACGACCAGGGCTTGAGTGGTAAAGAAATACTGAACGATGGCCTGCTCCTTTGACAAGTACTCCTGCAGGCTAGAAAGCTGCCAATCTCTATCCGCATATTTTAAATCGTAATATTTCGGATACTGCTCCCGAATGTAGGCGATACAGTCGGCCAGCTCCTGCTTTAGGTAAGCCAACTCCCGTTTTCGTTGGCCAGTAGTAAGCGGTGCCTCCGTTGCCCTAAATCCATACTGTAAATCGCTGATGGCTGCTCTTAGCTCTTGCTCTTTTTGTAAAATACTATCGGGAATACCTGCGAAATGACGGGCCTCCCGATCGAGGATCGCTTCCCGTAACAAAAGCGATTTTCCCTGATTAATCCGGCTGAAGAGGCTATCGGTCCAGTAAGCTCCTGGTCGTTCTTTTTGTAAGACCAGCATGGTCTCCAACGTTTGCTGATACATTACGGCCCCATTCTGTTGAATAATCTGTCGGGTTTCTTCCGACTGATAAGTAGAGCGCAATAAATCAATTAAATCAATGGCCAATAGATAGGTGTCATATGCTGCCCGTTGGTACCGTAATTGTTCTTCCTCCTGTCGCCCGAGTTGTCTGAGCGCCTGAGCTTTAGCCTGTAAAGTGGGAATGGCCGTGGGTATATATTCAAAATCCTCCGCACGGGGCAAATCACTCCAATGAAGGGCTTTAAACCCGGGTGCTGATTTTTCCAGGGCGAGTTGATACTGGGCGACCGCTTCCAACAATTGGCCGCTCTGATTTTTTAATTGCCCAGCGGTAAGATAGGTTTGTGCCAACAGGCTGTAGTCTGCACCAAAATTCTGGGTGAGCAGTAGGAAATCGGCCCGGTTGAATTTTTCCGCCTGCTCCAGCTCGCCCAGGGTCAAATAGCAGCGCGCCAGGCCCTGATAATTCCGACTAACGTCCCGCACATTACCCCGGTTAACCTCAAAAATATCCAAAGAGCGCTCAAAGTACTTGACCGCCAATTCCAGACTGTCCTGTCCTTCATAGATGAGGGCTTTGCGCCGGTACATATCGGCCAGTACCGGTACCTTAGCGTTTTGTAGGTGTCTGCTCAATCGATCAATGGCCAAATCAATATACTGATGGGCAAGTTCGTAGCGCTGCAGACGCCGGTAACTATTACTTAATAAGCCTGCATTTTGACCAATTCGGGCATAGTGCTCCGGATACAATTGATCAAAAACCGTCTGGCTTCTTTCGAGCCGGTCCAACATGGTATTCAAGTCCCCGGCCTGGTCATAGAAGTGACTCTGTGATTGGATGGCCACTCCCAGTTTAGGATGGATGTCTCCGAAGGCCTGACGATAGTTCTTCTCTGCTTGCTGGGCGTGCTTTAGATGTTTTTCCCATTGGTTCTGTTGTCGATAATAGCGAGCCAGCTGTAGATTCGCATCGCCCATCAGCTCGGCATCTGCTTCTTTTGACAACAGGACAGCAAAGGCTTTATCAATCAGCAACTTTTGCTGGCGTGGATTATTTTTCCTGATTTGAGTTTGCGAATGGAACAAATAAACCCCTACCAGTTCTCGCCAATATTCGGGTCGACTCTTGTAGATTTCTGTACTTAGTAGCAAATAATCGTCGACCTCCGATAGGCGCCCCCGATTCTGAGCGGCCCGCCCCTTTAAAGAATAGTAATTTGCTTTGTAGAAAACAGGCAAATCCGGTCGATTCTTTAATAAGCGATCTGCCTGTTCAATGTATTTCTCGAAAGGTTCAAACTGAAAGTAATCCAGGCGGTTTTTACTCAAACCCAGCAGGGCCCGAAATCGAACCAATTGCGGATCTGCTAGATCTTTTTGATTCAACAAGTACAAATAAATCGAGTCTGAGCGGTGTGTATGGGAATGCCGGCTCAGTGAATCAGCCCGTTGAAACAAAACCGCTGTCGGCTGTCCAGACAAAGCAAAGGGACTACCGAACACCAGGGGGAGAAAAAAACAGAACAACAAGGATCGAAAGCTTTGCAAAATCTCGGTTTTGGTTCAAAAACTTCTTTATCTTAAGCAGGTATCAAAGCTAAAAGCGATGAATAGCTTAAATTTCGCTGGTTTTTTTAAAAAAAGTAGCATCCTTTCGGGAATAATCGAGGATTTATTCGTCTTATGGGCAAAATCCAACCTGGAAAATCCATTTCAGCAGCTCTGGGTCGCCAAAAAAACTAATAAACAGGCGCTATTTAGTCGGTATTATTTACCCTGTCACAAAAAACTAACGATGTATTGCCTGGCTTTTCTCAAAGATATTGAACTGGCAGAGAATGCTGCCACTGATACGCTGCTGAAATTATTCGAGCAGGAAAAGGAAACAATAGAAAAACCCGAAAGGTGGTTGTTCACCGTTGCCAAAAATCGTTGCCTCAGCCTGCTTTCACAAAAAAAACGCCGGCGGGAGATCATCGATCAGCTCAAACCTAATCTGGAGACGACCGCTCCGGCCAAAGGAGATCAACAACTGGCAGCAGCAGATATTAAAGCAAAAATACAATCGGTACTGAACGGTAAAGAATGGCAGATTTGGCAATTGCATCAAGAAGGATACAACAATCAGGAGATTGCTGCCCGATTGAAAATTACCGAAAAAACGGCAGCGAATACAAAGTCAATCGCCAGAAACAAATTGCGGCAGGCTTTTGCTCAATAGATAAACTAATACGTCATGACCTTACGGAATCAACCAGGTATCAGCTTCGAACTACTCCTCGATTACGTGGAGGGATTGCTGGATTCTTCCTCGCAGGAACGAGTAGAACAATTCCTGGCACAAGATGAAAACCACCGAACCGTCGTAGAGGGGATTCGGTACTATTACCGGGAATACGGCGCCAGCCGTGCCGAACTGGAAGAGTACCTGGCGGAATTTAAGCAAAGATTAGTTCAGGAGCATGTCCCCACGCAGACGCGACGACTTAATCCCCGATTACTGAGTATAGCCGCCGCTGTACTCGGGCTCGTGCTATGCGTATTCCTACTTCGCGATCGAATCCTGCCCACCGGCAGTACTGATCAATTAGTGGCCGATGCCCTTGAGGAACCTTATGGTAATATTTATGGGAATCAGCGCAGTAGCGACACCAATGATCAGCGCGCTGAGCTGGGGCGCTGGTATAGCAGGGGCGATTATCAGCAAATCATCAACCAGCTGGAACAGAATAATGTCAAACTGGAAGCTACGGATGCTTTCCTACTTGCTCAGAGTTATCTGAATCTGGCTCCACCTAACTTCACCCGTGCCGCTGAGCTTTTTGAAGGCATCCTAAATAATAATGCGCCCGCCGCACTGGTACAACAGACGCAGTGGTACCTGGCCCTTAGCCAATACCAGGCCGGTAAAGAAATAATGGCTCGGGAGACCTTTGAGGAAATAACTCAAAGCGAAAACCATTACCGTCAAAGCGAAGCGCAGGCCATTTTGAAGAAGTGGTAAAAAAAAGCCTGTCCGCTCGAAAGCGGACAGACGGGAGTCTACCATCGCCATCAGGATGCCTCCACTTCTTTTTTCCCAACCTTGGAGAACTCATGGACAATGATCTCGGTGCGTTTCCGGTTCTGTCCGTTCTGGTCTTGGTAAGAATTGTAATTGATGCGACCACTCAGGATGACTTCCTGTCCTTTTTTGAGTAATTGATGCATCAGTTCAGCGGTTTTTCCCCAGGCGACACAGTTGTGCCAGTGCGTGGTGGTCATCTTTTCACCATCCTTTCCCTTGTAATATTCATTGGTAGCCAGGCTAAACTTGGTCAGCGCACTGCCATTATCCAATTTTTTAAACTCGGGATCAGCGCCCAGATGACCCACCAGGCGCACACTGTTTCTCAGGTTATTCATATCTACAGGTTTTAATGAGGACCGCTGGCCCTCTCATTTCAAAATGGCAACTTCCCGGCCGGAAGAATTGCTTTCGATACAAATATGCAGACAGATCGTACTCTTAGTCGGTTATTAAACGTTTAATTTAAAATAAACGGATAGGCTAAATTCTCTCCAGAATCATGGGTATCAACAGATACAGGCTAACACCCAGACCTGCAATAATAAAATAGACAATATAAGTTATGGTTACCGTCACCAGACTTCTCCAAACACTAGTCTGCCAGGACTTTTTAAAATCTGCTGCAAAAGTATTAGGATAGGCCTCCTCAAAATATCCCTGAAAAAGCACAAAGAACAAACCGGAAATCGTAAAGGCAATAAATAGCGTACTGGCGTCATGTACCGCCCTCGAATACCAGTAATAAAACCCTGCGTAGCCAGGCGTGGCCGGAGGGTAAGATCCCGTAGTGTATTCCAAACGGGGCCTTCCAGGTTGGTCAAGGCCTCGATAAATTCCCGGAACAAAACACGCAGGGTAAGCCGCTCTCGCACTACTCTAGCTCCACAGCTTGGGCCGTAGCGAAAGTAAATGGTATGTTCGATTGCACAACTACGGCACTTTGTCATCAGCTGGTATTTTTTAATTTACTGCAACCGCTTGCGATGTACATAGGCTTCTAACTGATGTTGCTCGTTCATTTTTTGGGCGAAAGCCGAAGCGATACCATAATCATCAAAACGACCAGCAATGACCGAGACAATCTTACGCTGGTTAAAATAACCAATCTCGCAGTCTGCATACCCCAGTCTCATCAGTCGATCCAATTCTTTTTGTGCCAACTGCTCTTCCGGGAAAGAGGCCGCTACGACCAGGTATCTTTTTTCTTCGCCGGCCAGTACGGTCCCTTGCTTTTTTTGCGGAAGCGAAACCACCGTATCCCCCATTGCTATTGCTGGCGTATCTGAACTTACCGTGGAATCGACCACTATTTTCCCTACCTTTTCTTCTTCTTCTGCGAGGGTGGAAGGAAGGCTATCGTCTATACGAGCGACCTTTACCAAAAGAAAGATCAATGCGCCCAGACAAAGTGCAACCAGCGCAAGCGTGATGTAATCTATTCTAGACATAGTGACCTTTTAAAGGTTAAAGTGGGAAAGGCTTTGTTAATCTGCCGGACTTCGGAAATTTGCCCTTCTGGTTCAAGTACCTAAAATAAAGAATTTCTGACAGCCCATACAATATTCTTCCCCGGAAAAGCATTATTAACCTGCACAGTGGGATGAAAATCCTTTCCTATATCCTTTAATTCAACACACACTTATTGCAGCACCCTCTACTTCATCAGGTATTTTTTCCCAGAAGGGAAATCAGGAACAATGCCACAAAACAAGTGAAGTATGCCGTTATCAAAATCGTTGATGGTCACCCTCATGGCCGTGCTATGCACCTCCCTTTTATTTGCCCAAAAATCTAAGAAAGATTCCGTTGCCATTGCTGACATCCCACTCGAAGAGATGACGCCCGAACAGCGTACCCAATACCTGTTCGACGCAGTGGATGCCAAAGATAAACACCAAATTGAACGACTTTCCTGGACCCTGGCGCATTACGAACACGATAAAAACGGCGAAACGCCGCTCACCCTGGCGATTCAACAACAGGACGTCGATCTGGTCAAAACCCTATCGGATAAAGCTGTGATTAACCTGAAGAATAAAGCCGGTGAAACGCCACTGACCTTAGCCATTAAAAAACGGAATAAACCCATCATTGAGATCGTGGCGAAGCGGGCTAAAGCGGCCCTGAAAAACGAACTCGACGAAGCCCCTTTATGGCTGGCCATTGACCAGGGAGATTTATACCTAGTACAGATGCTGATTGACAATGGCGCTCGTCTCAATAGCCTTTCTAAAGGCAGCACTCCGATATCCCATGCGGTAGAAACGGGTCAGATGCGCGTACTGGCTCTGCTGCTGAAGAACGGAGCGGATCCCAGTGTAAAAGATGATGATGGCACCCTGCCGCTGGCTAAGGCCGTCCGCGCGAAAGACCTGGCTATGGCCAAAATGCTACTCAAGAAAAGTAAGCAGGCACAGGAAGATGTCAATTGGAAAAACGCCATCGGCGAACCGCTGCTACAAACCGCCATTCAAACCAAGAACCAGACCATCGTCAAACTATTACTCGATTACGGTGCACAGGCCAATGCCCTCAACTATTTCGATAATAGTAGCCTGCACATTGCCGCTGACCTCGGAGAATTGGATCTTTTGAAAACTTTGATGGAAAACGGAGCAAATCCGGAACTGGAAAATATGATGGGCGAAACCGCCCTGGACCTGGCTCGACAAAAACAACATCAATCCGCCATAGAACTCCTTTCGGATTGGGACCAAATGGAAAATGCCGTCAGTAACCTGGCGGGCTTTCGGCAATAAAAGATAATTATTTCCTTGTGACCATGTTAGGTAACCCGCACCGATAACCCATCGTAGGCCTGGAATACTTTAGCCGGCAATTGGGCCTGTACCTCCGCGTGCAGGCCCATTCTATGACTGGCATGCGTCAGATAAGTAGCGCTGGCCCCTACCCGGCGTGAAAAAGCCACGGCCTGCTCCAGGTTCATGTGAGAATGGTGCTCTTTGTGGTGCAGCGCATTCAGGACCAGGTATTCCACCCCTTCCAATTTATGGAACTCTTCGTCGCTGATCGTCTTCATATCGGTGATGTAGGCAAAGTTATCGATGCGGAAACCCAGGACAGGAAGCCGACCGTGTATGACCTCGATGGGCTGTATAGGGATACCATTCACCGCAAAGGGCGTATCTTTGTCGATACCATGCAAATATAACATGGGGGCTCCCGGATAGCGATTTTCCTTTTCAAAGATATACGCAAAACGCTCTTTGAGCTGTTGCTGAACCCGCTCGTTGGCGTAAACCGGCATATCCTGATGATTCATAAAATTAAAGGGCCGCACATCATCCATCCCTACAATATGATCATTGTGTTCGTGCGTCATCAGGATAGCATCCACCCAGGTGATTTTATTGGCCAACATCTGTTGACGAAAGTCGGGCCCACAATCTACCACCAGCTGTGTGTCTCCTGCTCGAATCGCCAGTGCCGTCCGCAGTCTTTTGTCCCGCGGATCCTCCGATTGACAAACAGTGCAGTTACAGCCAATAACGGGAATGCCCTGCGAAGTACCCGTACCCAAAAATGTGAATGTTAGTTCGATGATTCTTCGGTTTCTTCATTATTCAAATAATCGCCTTTGTCCAGGTCTCGATAAAGTTTGGCTTCTTTTTCATCCAGGGTTTCGACATCTACCTCCACTGTAGATAAGATATCCAAAAGCGTATTAATTCTTGCTTCGGTATCAAAAAATTTATTGATCACCGCGATTTTCTTATTTTCCACAATACAATAACCCGATTGAAAATTTCCTTTTTCATAACGTATCGTATATTCCAGGGTATCGAAAAGGCTCTCCAGCTTTTTCAGAAAATGTTTGGTGTATTTGAAAGACATAATTAACGGCCATTTGTTTCGAAACAAAACTAAGGAAAATGAATAACTTAAGACTTATATTTTTTTTGAGCTTTCTGTTGAGCACTGCGTTGGTGACTGCCCAACAGCGATTTGAAGGTAGCCTGGTGGGTGGTGTCGTACTGGCTCAGATCGACGGGGACCTTTTGGCGGGTTACAATAAATTTGGCTTTCAGGCCGGTGCCCGGGTGAATACCCTCCTCAGCGAGCGCTGGGCCTTTGGCATTGAATTGTTATACAGTCAGCACGGGAGCAGCCGCACCCTAAACGATCCGGCTGGTGCAAGCTTTGACAAAATCCGTTTAAATCTGGTGGAAGTCCCCCTAATGATTTATTTCCGCGACTGGAAGTTTCAGGTAGGTGCGGGACTCTCCTACGGCCGCCTGATTAGTACTGAGGCCATCGACGTTTTTGGCAACGATATTTCCGACAACCAAAATTTTCGCGATGACCTGATTCAATATAACCTCGGGGTGGCTTTCCAGTTCACAGAAGACTGGGCGCTGGACGTCCGCTGGTCAAAATATATTACTAACTTACAGGCCGACCCTACCGCCGGCACTTTTTTAGGAAAACACATTGCCGTGCGCGGAATTTATACTTTATAATATGAAGAAAGCAGCTGTTATTGACCTGGGCACGAATACCTTTCATCTCCTAATCGTCGAATTTGAGAAAGAGGGCTTTCGGGAATTATACCGGGAAAGACGATTTATCAAGCTGGCCGAGGAAGGAATTGAAACCATTGGTGCTGTGTCTTACCAACGGGCCATTGCTGCCATTGCTGCTTACGCAAAAAAAATAGCCGAATGGGACGTGGATCAGGTGCAGGCTTTTGGCACCGCGGCCCTGCGTACTGCTTCGAATGGTCCGGCACTGATGCAGGAAATAAAGGATAAAACTGACATCCAGATTCAACTAATCGATGGTGACAAAGAGGCCGCTCTTATCCACCAGGGCGTTATCCAGGTGGTCCCCATGCAGAAAGAGCCCATGCTGATCATGGATATTGGTGGCGGTAGTGTGGAATTCATCATTGCCGACCAGGAGCAGGTTTACTGGGCCCAGAGTTTTCCCATTGGGGTAGCAGTACTCTACAAACGCTTCCACCAGACTGATCCCATTTCCGATCAGCAAAAACTGGACCTGCTCTATTTCCTCGAGCGTACGCTTCAACCGCTAAAAACAGCGCTAAAAGCCACACCCTGTCAATCACTGGTAGGGGCTTCCGGTACCTTTGATGTCATTGAAAACATGTTGGGCGAGGCGGAGCACGGACCCCATTGTGCTGAAATCGACGCCAGCCGTCTGGGCCTGGTCAACGGCTATATCATTGCCAGTGATCTGGAAACCCGCCTAGCGATGGATAAAATGCCAGCGGAAAGGGCAGATATGATCGTCGTGGCTTTATTATTAGTGGAATACGTCTGCAAAGTAGCGGGTATTCAGACGATATACGTATCGGCTTATGCCATGAAGGAAGGGATGCTGGCGGAGATGCGGTGAGCGTGTGGTCGTTAAAGAAGTGCTAAAATGGGGAGACATCGGGAAATAATCGACCCTTAGGGATCTCTTTTATAAAACCGAAAAAGATGAAAACCTTATTCCAAACCTCGTACTTACCTGTATTTTGTTTAGTCCTTTTGGGGCTATGGATCCCAATAAACCTGGAAGGGCAGCGTGGACGGCCGCAAATGATAAAAGTGGAAGCCAATACGGCCTTTTCCTGGCAAGTGGGGCGTACGGATTACGTCATGCCCTGGGAAGGTGAAGATCGGCATTTCCTCGTCTATATACCCAACTCTTATCAGCACAATCAGTCGGTACCACTGGTGTATATGTTTCATGGATCAGGAGGGACGGGCCATAAGATGTACAATATCACCGGCTGGAAAGCCAAGGCCGACCAGGAAGGCTTTATCGTTGTTTTCCCTACCGGCTCTAAATACTCTATCACTGATCTGGGTAGACAGCAGACCAAGTGGAATTCTGTAGGCCTCATTAATGCCGTAGCTCCCGGAACCGAACTAAAGGACGACGTTAGCCTGCTGCGGGCACTACACAATAGTATTACAAAAAGTTTGAAAATTGATGCCCAAAGAGTTTACGCTACGGGATTTTCCAACGGCGCTGCTTTCGTGAGCAGTCGTCTGCTGCCTGAAGTCAGTGATCTCTTCGCTGCCCTGGCCACCGGTAGTGGACTTTTTCGAATTGCCTATGATATTCCCGCGGGTCCCATTCCGGTCTATACGATTATCGGCTCCCGAGACCCTAAAATCATCGAGCGGGATCAGGTCGCTATTCCCGAGCGCGCTGCCGACTGGGTCAATCACCCGGTCTACGGTCCTAACATCGATAATGCCATTAGCAGTCTGGATTTGGATCCTGATTTTCGGGAGAATCATCAGCCCGGAAAACAGTCGACGATCCGCTTTGACAGCGAAAACGGTGGAAATGGGCAGTACGTACTTACAGTGATTGCCGACATGAAGCACGTCTACCCTAATGGTAAAAACAATCCACAGGGCTACGATGCGGCCCAGCGCTTTTGGCGCTTCTTTGAGCGGCACGTGAAAGAATAACTTAAGATCGCGGTTTGGTCATCCAATGAATTTGTCGGATATTATGGGTCTAATCAATTAAACCCATCATGAAGAACCACCCCCTGACCTTCCTCTTGTTGCTTTGTTCAACCTTGTTTTTTCAATGTTCCAATCCGACGGAAGAAAAACTGCCCAATATCCTACTGATTTGTGTGGACGATCTGCGTCCCGAATTGAAGAGCTTTGGTGCGGATTACATTTCCTCCCCGCATATCGATCAACTGACGGAAAACGGTTTTGCTTTCCAGCGGCATTACGTCAACGCGCCCAGTTGCGGCCCTTCCCGATATACATTGTTGACGGGTCAGTACGGCCCCGCGACTAACCAGGCCCTATTCAACCGCGCGGATAGAATAGTCAAAGATGGCGAGGCCGTTTTTCCCAGCATGCCGGAATGGTTCAAAACCCATGGTTACACCACCGTATCCGTCGGCAAAGTGTCCCACCATCCCGGCGGCAGAGGGGGCGAAGATTGGGATGATCCCGACGTCATTGAAATGCCCAATGCCTGGGATAAACACCTGATGCCCACCGGCCCCTGGCAGCATCCGCGCGGCGCCATGCACGGATTGGCCCGTGGGGAGATCCGGGTAAAGGCGGGTGAGATGGATGTCTTTCAGTCGGCACCCGGTCCGGACGACATCTATCCGGATGGCCTCATTACCAGGGAAGCTCTCGAGCAATTAGACCAGCTCGCAGCCGACGAGGACCAGCCTTTTTTTCTTGCCGTGGGCTTGATCAGGCCCCACCTACCCTTTGGCGCGCCCCAATCTTATATGGAGCCGTACCAGGGGGTGGATCTACCTAAAATTCCACACCCCCAAAAGCCCGCCGGGAAAACTACCTGGCACGAATCGGGGGAATTCATGAAGTATAATCGCTGGGGAAAAGACCCCAATCAGGATTCGGATTTTGCGGAAGCTGTACGCCGGCACTACGCCGCCTGCGTCAGTTATGCCGACGCACAGGTCGGGAAAATACTGACGGAATTAAAACGGACGGGAGCCGACCAGAATACCATCCTTGTCCTTTGGGGAGACCACGGCTGGCACCTCGGCGAACACGCGATCTGGGGCAAGCACAGCTTATTTGAGGAGTCCCTGCGATCTCCGCTCGTAATATCTTACCCGGGCATGGAAAATAAGGGGGCTAAAACCAGTGCCATTGTGGAGACCCTGGATATCTTTCCCACTCTCTGCGATTTATCCGGTATTGAAATGCCTGTTTTCACCCAGGGCACATCGCTAAAGTCCCTGTTGGCCGATCCTCAGGCCAGCGGTCACCCCGCCCTGGCCTACTGGAGAGGGGCCAAAACGCTACGTACGGATACCCATCGACTGATCTTGCACCCGGATGGTTTTGTGGAGTTATACGATCACCGTAGCCCGGCAAAAGAAACCAAAAATGTGGCGAATGAGCATCCGGAATTAGTACAGGAATTAATGCATTTGTTGGAAGAGAAATAGTTGTCTATTGCATTTGAGGATAAAGAAGTTATTTAAAAACTCCTCACTGAGTCCTTGGCAACACATTGAAAGCCAATACCAATCATCTCACCAGGAATTCTTAAACAACTTCAAAATAAAGCCCCCATGGAAATGAAATATCTATCGATAATATTCTTATTGGCGATAATGAGTTCTTGTAGTATAAGCAGGTTGCAACCGCAATCCTCGGCCGCAGCAAAAAATTACCAGCAAGAACATTCGGTCGCCATCCAAACCATCGCCGATTATGATGCGGAAGATGGCTATTACATATTTTACGCCAATAAGGAGGCGCCTCATCAGAAAATTGTCTTTTTTATTCACGGTTACGGCGCCATCAATCCGGCGATCTACGGCAAATGGATCAAGCACCTGGTGGGACTTGGCTGCGTGGTCATTTACCCCAGGTATCAAAAATCTTCGTATCGACCGGGGCCCCGGAAATTTGCCGAAAATATGAGTAAGGGGCTGCTTGGCGGTCTAAATCAGCTCAGATCATCAAAAGACCTGATTGCCGATGATCCGGAAGTCTATTATTTTGGACATTCCTACGGTGGTGCCGCCTCACTATTTTTCGGATTAGCCTACCAGGAACATGGTTTACCTAAACCAGCAGCCATATTCGCCTGCCAGCCCGGCACCGGAATTTATAAAGCCATGCGAAAGAAAGACTATGCGGCCCTGGAGAAAGATATCGACCTGGTCGTCCTCAGCAGCGAAAAAGATAAGGTCGTCGGAGATAAAATGGCTGAACGGGCCTACCGTACGGCCCCGGCACAGGACAAAATCTGGATAAAACAAAGGGCCTACTCCGCTGACACCACAGACCTCAAAGCAGACCACAGTTCTCCCTGTAGCGTAGATCTGGAGCTAGACAATCAGGTATACAATTTGGTCTACCGCTTAATCCTAAAAAAAGGTAAGTTCGACCAGGAAGATATAGCAGGTTATTTCAAAATTTCGGAAGCCATATTAGAAGGTGAAATAGGCGAAAATGGTGCGCTGGATGCGCTGCTTTTTAGCTTTCAATCTGGGGGAAAGGACTGATTATTTTGTAGTCACCCTATTAAATTCCAGGCTTCCCGAAAAGCAAAAGATTTCGGTTTGCGTTGTCTTTTTTCTGATTCTACTAAATGAATTTCAGAGGCACAAGAATTAAATACCTCTACGGGCATAACGTAAAAGATTTAGCGCTCCTGAATATGGAGGATGGCGAAATCGAAGTCAGTATCTGTATAGTATGTACGCAGCATTTCCCTACGATGCGCTTTGGTTCTTCGTACATCAACAGCGTAGTTTTCTTTGGCAGAGTCGTACCAGGCCGCTTTTACCTGAATACGAAAGAATTGTTGCCCTTTGGCAAGGACTAGATCGTAAGGTAGGCGATCTCCCAGTGGTGCCACCACATCAAAGCTTAATTCCAGGGCTCTGAGAATGACACTTTGCTCTGCAATATCTCCTTTACGTTTGGTATCCACTTATCTTTAAAGAGAAGTTGTTTAAAAACTCCTCACTGAGCCCTTGGCAACACATTGAAAGCCGTTACCAATCATCTCACCAGGAATTCTTAAACAACTTCAGATAAGTAGTCCACAAAATTAACCTTTATGATTTATGACGGCATCTTTTTCACCTACTCTGCGTTAAAAACTGCTACTGGTGTTAACCACACGCAGTTTTTGCCTTGATTAGGCAAAAAATCTGCTCGGTCAAAATCT
>DATFKA010000165.1:0-13617 GCA_035268885.1 Saprospiraceae bacterium | reverse complement strand
AGTTTCATCCTTCCGAAGCCCGGATGCTAGTGACTGGCGGCGGGGCTTATAATGATTTTTTGATTCAACAATTAAAAGTATTGTTGCACCAGACAGTGGAAGTGATTGTCCCCCAGCAGCACCTGATCGAGTATAAGGAAGCCATTGTTTTTGCCCTAATGGGCGCCTTGCGGCTAAATGGGGAGATGAATTGTCTTAAAACCGTAACCGGAGCCCAAAAGGACTCCAGTTCTGGTAGGATTTTTTATCCTGCTTAAGGATTCACTTTTTTAGCGTATTTGGGTTTGAGTTTCTCCTTAAAGGTCTTCATTACTTTTTCGACCTTGGGCTTACTCACCCGCTGAATGTAAGTATTTCCGGGATTGTACTCGTAGTAATCCTGGTGATAGCCTTCGGCCGTCCAGAATTCATCGTAAGGCGTCAATTTCGTGACGACTTCATTGCGGTAGCGACCGCTTTCGTTGACCTGCTCGATCGCTTCTTTTGCCATGGCGAGTTCTTTATCCGTACGGTAAAAAATAGCGGAGCGATATTGTGGCCCTACATCTGGCCCCTGGCGGTTCAGGGTAGTAGGGTCGTGGGCAACAAAAAATATTTCCAGTAGCTCTTCGTAGCTGATCACTCCCGGATCGTAGTAGATCTGAATAGCTTCGGCGTATTTGGTGTTACCGCCGGCGACCTGATAATAAGTAGGGTATTTCTTTTCGCCTCCGGCGTAGCCACTAATTACGTCCACTACTCCTTCGATACGCTCAAAAGAAGCTTCGGTACACCAAAAGCAACCGCCGGCAAAAGTGGCTTCTTCGTATTGACTGTAGTCTTTATCGCTAATGTAGTCACTGATGCGTTGCACATCGGTGTCTTTCCCATCGCCGTTTTTCTGGGCATCACAGGCGGTAAAGGTCAGGCCTAAAAAAGCAAATAATAATAGCGTGTTTCTCATGTTGAATTGTTTATTCTTTCTAACGGATAAAAATACTTTTGGTTGATAAGCGGCGAAGAATGCCCGGGGGAGTGTCGTCGCCTGGACGATTTTTTTCAAATAAAAAATAAAATGGGGTCATATTCCCTGGGCTTCTTACACATGATAGTGAACATTAAATATTTAAACTGTTAAATACCATTATCATGAAAAATGTAATCATCACTTTTGCGCTTTTACTTGGCTTTGCTACCTTTTCTTTTGGACAGTTTTCTCATCAACTGGATTCCAGAACAATCAAAAATATTAAGACACAACCGGGTATTCAAATCTCTCCCAAATTTGTCTACCAACCCAATTGTCCGGATCTGGCCGCCTATGAAATTCAGGTAACAAAAGTATCGGGAGGCACTTATTCCGGTAGGATAAAAATCTCAGGGATCATTAAGAACGTTGGGAAGAAGCATTTCGTCTCCGGTACGAATCAAGCTACGGCTTATCTGTACGAAGTCTATCCCGGAGGAAGAAAGCGGTTGCTTAGAAGTATGAGCCTTAGGAATATCCCTTCGAATAGAACCCAAACCATGCCCGCCGTCTATAAAAACTGGTATACTGGTAATGAATTTCCGCCCAGCTACCGCCTCGTCATCGGATACGATCCGGATATTAGACTTGATGGTAACCCCCGTAATGATGATTGTGTGCACCGTAATAATCAAAAAGAAGTTGATGGAACTCAGATTCACCGCATCTTCCGTGCGGGACGGTAGTTCAGGTGGTCAGATAGTCAAGTGGTCATCTGTCGTGTGTCAGGTGGCCATTTGACCGTTTTAAAAACCTATTAAGTAATTGAACGATTACTTATAATGAAAAACATTATCCTTGTCTTCGTAATGTTCGTGAGTTTTATAAGTCTGCCTTTTAGCCAGATAAAGAGTAGTGATTAAATACACTTCAGATATCAGACGGGATAAGAACCCCAAGAATGACGATTGTATTCCCCATAATAACGAAAAG
The DNA here is from genome assembly GCA_035268885.1 of Saprospiraceae bacterium. Taxonomy (GTDB): domain Bacteria; phylum Bacteroidota; class Bacteroidia; order Chitinophagales; family Saprospiraceae; genus DATFKA01. Next base: position 11,678 of record DATFKA010000165.1, on the reverse strand, counting down.
GAAATCAACGTATTCGAAATCAGCCGAATGCTACGATCAGGACGTTAGGTCATCACACGACCACACGACCACACGACACGACCACATGACCACATGATTACCCGCAGCCCAATTGCTCCATCGCTTCCTTAATACTCTGGATCTTAGCCGTGGCGTCGGCTTGCTTTTTGCGTTCCATCGCCACCACCTTTTCGGGTGCGTTAGTAACGAAGCGCTCATTGCCTAGCTTTTTATTGACCTTTTGCAGGAACCCTTCCTGGTATTCCAGGTCTTCTTTTAGTTTCTGACATTCTGCTTCGGTATCCACCTCCTGATTGAGTTCGAGGAAAAACTGTTCGGTTCCAGCCAGGAAGGAGATGGTATTGGGTACCTCTTGACTGGTGAACTCCAGCGATTCGAGATTAGCCATCTTGACGATCATGTCTTTTAAGCCAGCAGTGGCCAGTAAGGCCTGAGCTCCTTTCGTATCCTGAGCGAAAAGCTTCAGGGGGTCTTTCATCTTGATCCCTTTGCTACTGCGTACTTCCCGAACGGAAGAAACCACCGTTTTTGCCTGTTCTACTTTCTGGATCAGGTCCTCATTGTAGTCTTCAGCCACGGGATATTCGCTGACCACGCAGTCTTCGCCCTCCAGGCGATCTCGGAGACGATGCCAGATTTCTTCGGTAACGAAAGGCATAAAGGGATGTAATAGGGTCATCATCTGCTCGAAGAGAACAAAACTTTTCTCCAGCGTCTTTTTCTCGATCGGCTGGCCGTACTCCGGTTTGATCATCTCCAGGTACCAGGAGCAGAAATCGTCCTTAATAAATTTGTACAGGGTCATCAAGGCATCGGACAGACGGTAAGCCTCAAAATGCTTTTCTACCTGCTCCACCACCTGGTGGAGTTTATGCGCCAGCCATTGGTAAGCCAGCTCATTGATGGCCGCTTTTTCGGTGGAAGGGGCCTCATTGGTAAGTTCCAGGTTCTTCAGTAAACGCAAGGCATTCCACATTTTGTTGCAGAAATTACGACCCTGCTCACAAAGCTTACTTTCGTTCAGGACCGTTTGGGTCTCCGGATCAAAGGGAGCATCAAAGATGATATCATTACCGGCCGCCGCACTGGATAACATACCGAAGCGAACGCCGTCGGCACCGTACTCCTCAATGAGCTTTAAGGCTTCGGGGGAGTTCCCTAAAGACTTACTCATTTTGCGCCGCTTATTGTCGCGTACCATCCCGGTAAAATAAACATCGTAGAAAGGCTGGCGACCTTTTTCTGCTACCAGTTCCTTGCCCAGCAGCTCCTCTGACCATTCGTAACCTGACATAATCATCCGCGCTACCCAGAAGAACATAATATCCCAACCGGTAACCAGTACATTGGTAGGGTAGTAGTAAGACAACTCTTCGGGTGATTCAAATCCATCAAAAACGGTCATGGGCCAGAGCCAGGAAGAGAACCAGGTATCCACCACGTCTTCGTCGCGCTTCAGGTCGGCGACCGTCAAATTTGGATTGTTTAATGCTTCTTGTGCCTGTGCCAGGGCTTCTTCTTCCGTCTGTGCTACAAAAACCTGGTCTTGGTAGTACCAGGCCGGAATTTGCTGTCCCCACCACAACTGACGGGAAATACACCAGTCGCGAACGTTTTCTTCACGCAGCCAGGAGTTAAACATATTCCAGAAATGCTCCGGATAGAAGGTTACCTCCCCACTTTCGACTGCTTTTAGTGCCGTTTGGGCAAACTCTTCCATACTGAGGAACCACTGCTCCGTCAGCCGGGGTTCTACTACGGCATCGGTGCGTTCACTACGACCTACTTTATTGCGATAGTCTTCAACCTTAATAAGGTGCTCCGCTTCTTCCAGATCAATTACGATCTTTTTTCTGGCTTCTTTTGCCGTAAGGCCGGCGTAATCCGGCCCGGCTGCGTCGCTCATACTGGCGTCGGCATTAAGCACATCGATGGTCTCCAGGTCGTGCTTTTGACCAATCTCGTAGTCATTCATATCGTGTGCCGGAGTAATCTTCAGGGCACCCGTACCGAATTCCATATCCACGTAGGGATCCGCAATGACAGGAACGGGACGATTAACGATGGGGACAATGGCTTTTTTGCCATGTAAATGCTGAAAGCGCTCATCATCGGGATGAACGGCAATCGCGGTATCCCCCAGGATGGTCTCCGGACGCACGGTAGCAATGGTAATGTATTCATCCTCGCTGCCTTCGATCGCGTAGCGTACGAAGAACAGGCGGCTATTTTCATCTTTATAAATCACCTCCTCATTGGAGAGTACCGTCTGAGCAACGGGGTCCCAGTTGGTCATCCGCAGCTTACGGTAGAGTTTCCCCTTGCGGTAAAGGTCAACGAAAACCCGAATCACTGCGCTGGACATATTATCTTCCATGGTGAAGCGGGTACGCTCCCAGTCGCAGGAAGCACCTAGTTTTTTTAATTGGTCGAGGATCTTACCACCGTACTCATCTTTCCATTGGAAGGCATGATTTAAAAATTCTTCCCGGCTCAGGTCGCCCTTCTTGACGCCTTTTTCGCGTAGGCGCTTGACTACCTTGGCTTCAGTCGCAATAGAGGCGTGATCCGTACCGGGTACCCAGCAGGCATTATAGCCCTGTAATCTGGCCCGGCGGATCAGGATATCCTGAATCGTATTATTGAGCATATGGCCCATATGTAGGACGCCAGTGACGTTGGGTGGAGGGATGACGATGGTGAAGGGCTCTCTATCGTCTGGTTCGGAATGAAAGTAATTCTGCTCTATCCAATGGTCGTACCACTTGGTTTCCGTCTCTTTGGGATTGTATCGCGTCGAAAGTGCCATATATTTATTTTTAGGAGACCAGGTAGGTCTTGATTTTATTGCTTTGCGCAAAAAAGGAGAAATCGGTAAAAAAAGTTCCCCGGCATCTCAAAACGCCGCAAATATAAGTAAGAAAACGGGATTCGCAGCAGCGAATCCCGTTTTTTGCAAAAAGAGCAGCCCTAGATTTTTCTGATATCAGAACTGAAAACTCAGGGCCAGACGGACATTTCTTCCCGGCGCGTAAATGGGCTGAGCAGCTACCGCTTAAAAGGTAACGAATATCCAGAGGGGCGATTTCGGGTAGTGCCTGATCCCGCTCCAGATCCTGGGCATAGGTATAGGCCAGGCCAAACTGCTGCTGTAAACCCATGCCTAAAGATTGACGATAACTTAGTTCGACACCTGTCTTAAAGGCCTTTTCTATATTAGTAAACCGACGGCCCCCCGGACTCATTGGCATTCTAGGACTCAGCTCCGGATCGATAAAAGAGGAAATAAAGTCCTGTAGATAAGCGGCAAATAGATCAACTTTTATTTGCTGATCGGCTTTATTCCATTCTATTCCCAGATCCAATTGATTATTGATTTCCGGATCAAGTACCGGATTACCTACCCTCTCGTAGGGATTGATACCCACCGGGAAGAAATTAATATAACGTTCGGTCAGACTATCACTGCGCTGAGCGCGTCCCAGCCACAGGCCCATTTTATAGGTTTTCACCCAATGCTCGGGTGGCACCGATACTAAAGTTGGGGTTGATTTGCGATATTGCCTGCGTCGGATTCGCCTGTGCGAAGGCATCAGCCGGGGCGTTTATTTTGGCCTGATTGAACTCCAATCGACCGGAAAAGACCAGATTAAAGCGGTTCAGTCCAAGGTGGTATTCGGAGAAGAGGCCTATCTTTTGAATGCGACTGTCCTGCCAGGCATTATCGAATAAAGTGCGGCCAGCATTGGGCCCCAAAAGAAAGGCACGCTCACGGACGCCTTCGGCACCTTCGATGCGTAGGTCTGCGCCCGTATATAACTTTCCGGACGCCAATTGCCAGGTACCTTCCGTTCGCCCACCGTAGTTGTAGGGTTGGGCATTGGTGACGGCGTTCAGCATCCTGGGGTTAAGGGGTTTGAGTAGATTGTCCATCTGATGATCTACCCAGGAGCCAAACAAGGCGGTCTGCCACTTCGCTAGTATCCCCTGGTCTAAGTTGACTTCATGTTGTACATTAAACATCCAGGTATCATCTTGGCGCAGGTCCATCGGTAGCGCAGGGAAATCTGCATCCCGGGCCCGGTTATACAGTGCGGAAAGGCGTAACTCTTGCTGATCGTATTTGAAGCCCCGGAATACGGGGTCGAAACCATAGTTCCCTGCTTTTTGGATGGCGTTGATCGCCAGTGATTGCCGAAGTACCGCCGCATCGTAGGCGATCTGGTCCAGGAAGTCTAAATCCTGGACACTTCGGGGAGCCTGCTGACTCCGTAAGGCAATGATGGTCACTGGATACAATTCGATATTGATTTTTGCTCGGGAATAACTACCTCTTTGAATAGCTTGTTAGACTTGCGGGGGCGATAGTTGCCAATTGCCGTAATTGAGGTGAGACAGCTGTAAGCTGGCAGTTTCCTGATATTGAAAGCGGATCTGATCAGATTCGTCGGATGTGCCGCTTTGATTATCATAAATGAAGAGGGCGGCTACAATGGGTGCCTGATCATCACTGTCTAATAATTGGATAGTTACGGTTTTTTGCCCAAAGGCAAGGAGTGTGAAAAGAGAAAATAAGGTGACACCGCACCAGTGTTTTATGTAGGAGCAGTTCATCTTTACTGTTTTTTGATGTTTAAATAGCTACTAAGTAAGTGCCGCGCTTAGGCGAGGCTTTTTAACGCAGTGGAAGCCCAAAAGGGTCTGAAATAAGGTATAGATAATATTGAACACTTACTTATTGTGCTAATCGGACTATTGTCGAATTAGCGCAAGTTTATGCACAAGAAAGAATGGGGTTAAACATCAAAAACTGCCGGTGGGTGGAAGACTTCTTCGAGATAGTTGGAACTAACTTCCCGGTAGTGAAAAGGAATAATATTGGAAAAGGCTAAAGTAGTGCTTGATTTACGGCATTCTTGCTGATCAAGGGCATAGATCAATTCGAACTTTTCCGCCCCGTAAAAAGGAGTATCTTCCCGTTGCTCGTTTTCTGCCAGTTGCTGAGTTAGATAGCATGTGCCATTACACATTACGGTGGGCTCATCTCGGTTGATACAGAGCACGGAGGCAATAAAACCCTGGTGGATTTTAAAGTCCAACAAGATCCAGGTTCGGCTTAGGCTGGGACCAAGGATCAGGGTAATGAATAATATGATAGCAAGCTGTCGCAAATATTTATTTTTAAGCCGTAAGGTCTACTTTTGTCAGGAAAGGGATGAGTTCCTGGCCCTTGAGTAAGTCTTCGAAAGTCTCACGCTGGCGAATCAAGTGCGCTTTTCCATCCAGTACCATTACTTCGGCTGGGCGCAATCGCGAATTATAATTCGAGGCCATGGAGAAGCAATAAGCTCCGGCATTTTTAAAACACAAAATATCCCCTTCTGTAATTTCATTGATTCTGCGGTTAATGCCAAAAGTATCGGTTTCGCAGATATAACCAACTACCGTATAAAACCTGGCTTTACCCGTAGGCTTTGAGAGGTTGACGATCTCGTGGTAGGCATCGTAAAACATCGGACGGATCAGGTGATTCAAACCACTATCGATCCCTGCAAAAACGGTGGAAGTGGTTTGTTTGACCACATTTACCGGAGCCAGGAAATAGCCCGCTTCACTGACTAGAAACTTACCGGGCTCAAACATTAGGGCAATATCCCGGCCGTAATGCGTGCAGAATTTATTAAAACGCTCGGAGATCTGCTCCCCCAGATCTTCTATATTCGTGGCCGCATCACCGGGCTTGTAGGGGACTTTAAAGCCGCTACCAAAATCCAGAAAATCCAAATCAGGAAAATCTTTAGCTACCTCGAATAGTATTTCTGCCCCCTGTAGGAATACCCCGGGATCAAGAATACCAGAACCCGTGTGCATGTGAATACCAATCACTTTCTGCCCAGTTGCCTCTACGATCCGATGGACCAGGGGCATCTGATGAAAAGAGATACCAAACTTGGAATCAATATGGCCAACCGAAGTTTTAGCGTTCAGCCCCGCCATGATGTGCGGATTGATGCGCAGGCAAATGGGGTAATCGGGATATTTCTGACCAAATTGCTCTAGAATGGAGGTGTTGTCAATATTGATCATTACGCCCAACTCAACGGCCTGCTCAATCTCTTCAAAACTGACGCAGTTGGGGGTATAAATAATCTCTTGTGGCTTAAAGCCCGCGTGTAGGCCCAGCTTGACCTCCTGAATGGAGACGGTATCCAATCCTGCGCCCAATCTGCGCATGTATTGCATAATATTAAGGTTCGAAAGAGCTTTGCAGGCGTACATGAGCCGGAGCTCAGGCACATCAAAAGCACCTTCCAATCGTTGATATTGGTGCTGGATGATGTCGGTGTCATAGATATACAAAGGAGTGCCGAATTGCTCTACTAATTCAAGTGGATCAATACCTCCGCTCAGACGAAAATGGCCATTTTCTAGTTGCATAAACGTACAAATTTATAGTTACGGTAGGCTACAATGATAAGGATTAGGCTTCAAAAGTAGGTCTTTTCGGGCATTGTGACAAATTTTATGATCTACTCACACCAAAAAAATGTATTTTGACATCTAGGTATACAGAAGCCATTCGGAAATAAAAAACCATACGCGTGACGGAGAAGGAACTGATACAGGCCTGCAGAAAGCGAAAAAGAAAGGCGCAGCAAAAGCTGTTCGATACCTATTCCCCTAAGATGAACGGGGTATTAATGCGCTATCTGCGATCCAGAGAAGATCGGGAGGACGTATTGATTGAGGCCTTCTTTAAAGTCTTTGATAATCTGGATAAGTTTCGTGGTGATGGTAGTTTCGAGGGCTGGATTCGCCGTATTGTGGTGAACGAAGCCCTGATGTTTTTGCGCAAGCAGCACAACTTTAATATGACCCTGGAAATTACCGATTTCGACCAACCGGTACGAATGAAAGTAGTTGATCACCTGGCGGCGCAGGATATTTTGAGCCTGATGGAAGAATTACCCACGGGCTACCGTACCGTTTTCAACCTGTATGTCATTGAGGGGTATAAGCACCGCGAAATTGCCGAATTGCTGGATATTAGTATTAACACCTCCAAGAGCCAACTTATCCTGGCCAGAAAGCGGATGCGGGAATTGTTGAAAAAAAACTCGATAGCTAATCCTCCTAACCAAAAAAGTGTTTGATGGAATGTGGAAGCGGATATTTATTAAACAGTACAAACACCAAAAAATGAAAGATTCAAATACCAAAGTAGACGATTTTTTTCGCTTTCGGGCCGAAGAACTGGAGGAAGCACCCTCCCGGGCTACCTGGAAGCGATTAGAGCGTCGTTTGGACAGTCACCAACAACGCAATCAGCTTAGCTTTAGACGGACCTTTGGTATGGTAGCCGCTGTGTTATTGCTAGTGGTTTTTGCCTTCCTGTTTTCTACTATTTCCTTTGATCAGGAACGACCCGTTGCTGCCGATATGGGTACAACGATGGTGGAGCCAATCACTACGGACGTGGACCCCGAGGCCTATAAAGTTGTGGAATACCGGATCAAATACCGGGATCGGATGCGGAATATCATTGACGAAGGTACCGAAACTGCTAAATTAAAGGTTCGTAAGCCAGCAGTGATGAATTGATCGACTTGATGAATTGTCGTTTCGCGAAAATGCCATCCCGGACCGGGGTGGCATTTTTGTTTGGTCATATCTGAAAATCCCGATTCGATTGCTGGTAGACCACACATTTAAAACCGTAATGGGTGTCGTAGCCTTTCAGTTGAAAACCTAATTTCTCCATCACTCGGCGGGAGGCCTGGTTTTCGGGCAGTGTGATCGCAACAACTTCAGTGAGTTTTAGCTCATGAAAGGCGTATTGCAGCAATCGCTGACCTGCTTCGGTAGCATAGCCCTTGCCCCAGTGCCGACGTAAAAAACGATACCCGAGTTCGAAATGATCCGTATGGGATAGTGGCCTTAGTGCCATCCAGCCGATGAAAGTGGCCGACGCCCGGTCTTCGGCAATCCAATAACCATGCCGCCCTCTGGACAATTCAATGCGACGCTCCAGGTCGGCACGGGCCTCCTTCGGGCTTTGTATTTTTCCATTGGAAATATAGCGCATGACTTCTGGATCGCTACCCAGCTCCAGTATGTTGGGGTAGTCGGATCGCAAAGGGGCACGCAGGCGAAGACGTTTTGTCTCCAGGCTGGGAACACCGGCTTCGGCTTGCGGGTTTACCTTACGGAAAAATTGAAAGGCTATTTTGTTCAGCATTTTATTTCTTCCATTTTTCAATTTCCTGTAATGCATATTGATCATCTTCCCAACGGATCAGCTCGACCTGATTAGCGCCTTTATAATGCAGGAACCAATTTTCAATGATTCGTTTGGCAGCATCCTGTCGTAGCAAAAAATCCTGGAAGTTATCAATGTCAAATACACGTAGCTGAGGATCCGCAGGGATCGCTATAATTTTTGTGTCGATTTCCTGCTGGTCGCGAAGGAGTAAAGCGGCAATGATCTTCGTTTCGAGTATGGTGCCGGTGGCCAGACTTTCACAAAGTACCAAAACGTCCAAAGCATCGCCGTCTCCTCCCCGGGCCAGATCCATCTCTGTAGAGGGTATAAAGCCATAATTAGCCGGATAGGGAAGGAAGTCGATGATCCGATCCTGTCCATCTATTTGATCAACCTTAAATTCCAAGCTTGATTTATCGTACTCTATCTTATGATTACTGCCCGCCGGAATTTCTATAACGGCATTGATTCCCGTCTCGCCAAAAGCAGATAGCTGAGTCAAATCGCTTCGGCCCTGGCATTGCCACAAAAGAAAGGGGAGAGAAAACAGGAATAAGATTCGCATAAGTAAAATTTATACAAAATTATCGAAAATTCCCTGGCTTATCCTCTTCTCGTGAGAAGAATTCGTCGAGTGAATGAGGGTTTTAATCGGTAAATCGCATCTAATTTGTAACGGGCTGCAACTTTGAAGCAGTCTTATAGTCATTAAAATAAAAACAAATTCGGATGAAGCGTAAAAAGTTATGGATTGCCTTAGCCTTTGGAATGTTAAGTATTTCGACCCTGCAAGCTCAAAATTGGTGGAAAAACAGAATTAAAGGACAGGGTGATGTCCAGAAGCAAGAACTAGAAGTACCCCGATTTGATGGATTTACTTTAGCCATTAATGCCGATGTGAAACTCCGGCAGGGAGCTGATTATGAAATGATTGTGGAAGCCCAAGCTAATATCATTGATAATATCGAATTGAAAATGAAAGACGGTCACTTAAGAATTACCTACGATCGACCGGTTTGGCGAAGCAAAGGCATTACCATTTATCTTACAGCACCTGATGTGGACAGGGTTGCAGTAAGTGGTTCGGGCGATATCAAAGGAGAAGGCAGCTTTACTAATCTGGAGGATCTGGCCCTCTCGGTGAGTGGCTCGGGAGATATAGAGTTGGGTTTTTCGGCCAGGGAGGTAAGTACAAGCATTAGTGGCTCTGGTTCCCTCCGCCTGTCTGGTTCGGGGGATCGTCTCTCCACTAAGATCAGTGGCTCGGGTAATGTACGAGCAGCAGATTTGATGGTGGCAGAGGCTCAGGTATCCGTTTCTGGCTCGGGTAGTGTATACGTTCATGCGACCGAAAACTTGGAAGCTAGAGTATCAGGTTCGGGGGATATTAAATATAAGGGTAATCCCCGGATCAGAGCAAAAACGAGTGGCTCGGGAGATGTAGAGTCTATTCAGTAAAAAGTAATAAACCCTTTACAAGAAATATATCCAAGTGTGTGTAATTATGATTTCAAACTGTCCGCCATTGGTGGACAGTTTTTTTTTGCCCAAATCAGAAAGACCTAAATGCGCTAAGTAGGTTGCCCATATTGAGTCTGTAATAAGGTGCTGGCTTTTTTGGGCTAGTTCGAGGCGCAAAAATCGCCCCCAAAAGACGCAGATTATTGCTTGATTTAATTGGGCAACCTACTTAAGTTATTATTTGGTTTAGTAATGGACCACTTCTGGTTGGGAATCAGTGTGCCTTTGGGGAATAAAGGTAAATAAGCTAAAAAGAACATCCCGAACTTTCCAAAAGGAAAATTCGGGATGCATCTCATTTTATCTCAAAATAAAGCTTTTAAGGTACTAGCGATTAACCACCAGACGTACCGTTTTAAACGCTTTATTATTAAAAATCTTCATAAAGTAAGTACCATTACTCAGGTTGTTGAGACGGATATTATTACTTCCCTGCAGTAAATTACCATTCTGCTGAACGGCACCAGTTACATCAAAAATAGTATACTGGTAATCTTTTTCTACCGCATTAATATTGACAAATTCCGTAGTTGGATTCGGGAATACTTGTAGCGGAGTCGACTGAAGTTCAAAGGTTGATGTTGGAAAATCAGGCGTCAATACTTTATTGATCGCGTGTACTACGCCATTAGCTGCAGTTACATTTGCCAGGATTACGTCAGAATCGTTGATTTTCACACCATCTGATAAATCTACACTCAGTACGTTACCAGTAAATAAAGTCTCTACTATTTGTCCGTCCATCAACATGTCAGAAGTAACGGTTGAACCTAAAACGTGGTATAGTAGCGTATTTGCTAAATTACCGGTTGGATCTGCTAATAGATCATTCAAAGTATCTCCCAACGCTGCGAAAGCAGAATCGGTTGGTGCAAATACAGTGTAAGTACCCGCTGGGTCAGTCAGAGCCGGCAGTAATTCTGCAGCTACGACGGCTGTAGTTAAAGTGTTGAAATTATTATCAATGGCCACGTCAACTACGGTTTCAACTGGTAGAACTACAGCATCAATGATGTGTACCGTACCATTACCGCCATCTACATCTGCACCGCTTACGGAAGCCTGGTTGACAAAGATGGCATCATCAGCACTTCTTTTGGTCAGTTTTAAGGTGTTGGCATCGTTTAGAGGAGTAACGATGGCACCATTAGTTACGTCAGCTGAGGCTACTTGCGTACCCAGCACGTGGTACAATAAGATATTTGCCAAATCACCAGTTGGATCAGCTAGTAGTGCATCTAAAGTGCCATCAGGTAATGCGGCGAAGGCATCATCGGTTGGTGCGAAAACGGTGTAAGTACCCGCTGGGTCAGTCAGAGCCGGTAGTAATTCTGCAGCTACGACGGCCGTAGTCAGGGTAGTGAAACCATTATCGATGGCCACATCGACTACCGTTTCTCCTGGTAGTACGACAGCATCAATGATGTGTACCGTACCATTACCACCGTCTACATCAGCACCACTTACGGGAGCCTGGTTGACGAAGATGGCATCATCAGCACTTCTTTTGGTCAGTTTTAAGGTATTGGCATCGTTTAGAGGAGTAACGATGGCACCATTAGTTACGTCAGCTGAGGCTACTTGCGTACCCAGTACGTGGTACAACAAGATATTCGCCAGGTCACCAGTTGGATTCATTAGCAGTGCATCCAGCGTACCCGCTGGTAGTGCGGCGAAGGCATCATCGGTTGGTGCGAAAACGGTGTAAGTACCCGCTGGGTCAGTCAGAGCCGGCAGTAATTCTGCAGCTACGACGGCCGTAGTCAGGGTAGTGAAACCATTATCGATGGCCACATCGACTACCGTTTCTCCTGGTAGTACGACAGCATCAATGATGTGTACGGTACCATTACCACCGTCTACATCAGCACCG
>DATFKA010000164.1:0-5948 GCA_035268885.1 Saprospiraceae bacterium | reverse complement strand
CCCGGGCTGTAGTTCGCTGATGTACTTCCCTTTCCAGTCGATGAAAGGGAAGCAAAAGCGTCCGCCTGTTTGGCGTAAGCCCTTGTTATAAAACGCTCTTTCCGAGGTCCGTAAACCCTCTAACGCCGTTTTGCCCACTTTTCCAGTATGTCCGCTTCACGGCGCATTAGGGAACGTTCACCGGTAAGGATATTGTCACGGCGTTCCTGCGGTACGGCTTCCGAGTACCACCAATCGCGGGTGGCTTGTACGGTTTCGGCCAGGGGGCGGAAGGTCAGACCGGCGGCAATAGCTTTGCTGTTGTCGCTTTTCGACATGCCGGCGTATTGCGGCAGCTGAATCACCCACGGCTGCAGGGCAGTGATGCCGTTTTCCTGCAGGAAGTCCAGGTCGTCGATTTGGATATAGTTTACCGGGGAGTTGTAACTGGCGTGGATACCGTGTACAAAGGCATTGGTCGTCATGGCAAAGCCCGGCCCGGCGCCGTTGTAGATGCCGGCAGCCTTGTTTTCCAGCAGGCGGATCATCCACTGCGCCAGGTCGCGCACGTCGATGTACTGCACCACTTCCTCGCGGCTACCCGGAATGATGATGTCCCCCCCTTTCTCCAGACGCGCCAGCCAGTACGGGAAGCGATCAGTGCGGTCGCCAGGGCCCACGATCAGGGTAGGGCGCACGATAATGGACCGATCGGGCCCAAACACCTCAAGGGTAGCCCGCTCTGAAGTAGCTTTCATCACCCCGTAAGCATACGTACCTTTTTCTTGCTCACTAGCATCTTCAGGGATTTCCAGCACCAGCGGACGCTCCTCGGTAAAGTCATCCCCCACAAAGGGGTAAAAGACACTCAGAGAGGAAGTGTACATATAGTAGTCGACATTATCAACCAGCAATTTTGCCGAATCTTCCGTCCATTTGGTGCGGCGGCCCGAGTTGTCGATCACCACGTCCCAGCTGCGGTTCTTAAGCGCTTCCAGGTCATTCTCCCGGTCGCCAGTCAGCTGCTCGACCTGCGAGAAGAGTTCGGGGTGAATGGTGGGTACGGTTTTTCCCCGGGTAAATGTCGTTACCTCGTGCCCCCGCTCCAGCGCGTAGGCGATTTGGTGTGGCCCCAGGAAGCTGGTCCCGCCTAGAATAAGGATTTTCAATTTCTCGTCGCTCTGTTCTATTTCCCTGGATGCTGCCCACGGTTTAGCTTTCGCCAAAGGGGCCAGGCCGAGAGCCAGGCTGAGGCCTAAAAATTTTCGTCTGCTGTTGTGCATGAGGTTGGTTTTCTGGTTGACGTTATTTCCATGGACATTCCCCTCTACTGTCTCCCGTCTCTACTATTTCGGCTTTTTAGTGTAGGGAATTCTCTCGATAATATAGGTAATCGCTTCCAGGCGAGCCTGATCCCGCTTATTGGCATTGATAACCTTCCAGGGTGCTAGTTTGGTGTCAGTATGGGCAAACATTTTCTTTTCGTAGCGGGTGTAGACATTCCATAGGGCCTGCGCCTGCCGGTCGACGGGCGTCAGTTGCCATTGCCGCAGGTGGTCTGCTTCGACGGCAGCAAAGCGCCGGGCCTGCTCCTTCTTCTTGATGGAAAAGAACAGCTTCAGCAAATAGGTATCCGAATGCACCACCATCTTTTCAAAGTCGTTGACCTGCGACATGAACCGCTTGTATTCTTTTTTGGTGCAAAACCCATTCACCGGTTCTACCACCGCCCGGTTGTACCAGCTGCGATCAAAAAACACGATCTCTCCCGGCCGGGGCAGTTGCTTGATGTAGCGTTGAAAAAACCACTGCTTTTGCTCGTCTTCCGTGGGGATATTTAGGGCCGCTACCCGAAAGTGGCGTGGATTGATATGCTCCGTGATTTTTTTGATGGCACCGCCCTTACCGGCTACATCCCGCCCTTCAAAAAGAATCACCACCTTTTGATCGTGCTCGATCACCCAGTTTTGTAAGTGGATCAGCTTTTCCTGCTCCTCTCGCATGGCCAGGGTATAGGTGACATCTTCGATGGCCTGCTCTACATCCAGGTCTTTTTGCTTCAGCAAATGGTACAGACCATGTTTGGAATTGAGCATCTCCAACTGCGCCGGAGTAATTTTCTTTTTTGCCATAGTCCTGGTTTAGATATCGATTTGGGGATTGCTGCGGTAATACTGCTTTACGATGTTGGGGTCCGGCTGTAGTACCGCCCCGGAGTCGCCCTTGCCATCGTAATCAAACTGGGACAGCACGTAGCGCATGCTTTCCAGACGAGCGCGCTTCTTACTATTGGCTTCGACAATAACCCAGGGAGAGAAGTTGGTGTGCGTTTTAGTAAACATCTCCTGTTTGTAGTGGGTGTATTGGTCCCATCGATTTTGCCCTTCCTTATCCACCGGACTGTATTTCCAGCGCTTCAGGGGATTCTGCAGACGGGACATAAAGCGTTTTTGCTGTTCTTCGCGGGAAATGCAAAACCAAAACTTGATGATCTTAAGGTTGTCTTCGTACAGCAGGTGCTCAAACTCCGGCACCTGCACGATAAACTGATCGTATTCTTCCTGCGTACAAAAACCCATGACGGGCTCCACCACGGCCCGGTTGTACCAGCTGCGATCAAAGAACACCAACTCGCCCGGATTGGGCAAGACCTGAATGTAACGGCGGAAATACCACTGCCCTTTTTCCACGACAGTGGGCTTAGTCAAAGCCACCACCCGCGAAATACGCGGATTAAGGAACTGCTTAAAGCGTTTAATCGTACCGCCTTTGCCGGCGGCATCGCGGCCTTCAAAGAGGATGGCTACTCGCTTTTTATGTTTGGCAATCCAGTGCTGCAGACTGACCATTTCCGATTGCAGCATGCGTAGCTCCGCCTCATAGCGCAGCTTGCGCAGAGTCTTCTCGATGGAAATGCCGTTTTCTTCGGCAATGGCAATCAGGTCCTCTCTCGTTTTAGCCGCTAAGAGGTGTGACGCTTCAAATTTCATTGGTTTGCTTTTCAACTGGTAATGGTGGGGAAAAACGCATCTCTAACTCCTCTTGTCAGGAGAGGGGGAGCGCTTCTCGTACTTCGACAGCAATATAGGAATCTTAACGGATCTACGCGACGACAAGAGACCAAGCTGGATAAATAAGGACTACGGGACGAACGCTTAGAGTCATTTTTCCAGCACCCGCAGTGCCTCTCGCCGACTGAGCGGAGACAGCGGTGTCTGCTCAACAAAGTGGCGCACCCAATCCGGATTCGTCTTGCTGTATTCCCGCAGAATCCACCCGATCGCTTTATTGATAAAGAATTCGTCAGACCCCAGCAGCTCCCGAATGGTGTGCGTAAGTAGCTGCTGATTCAACTCCTGTTTGTAATGCAACTGAAAGAGCAGGGCCGTGCGCTGCAGCCAGATATTACCCGAGGCCAGCCAGGTATCGAGATAGGGCTCGCGTTGCGCCGGGTACTGCATAAAGTACGTACCGACCAGTTTAGTGGCGATAAAATCGACGGTATCCCACCACGATTTATGGGTAATCATATAGACGAAGAGATCGATGTTGTCCGGCTCCCACTGCTTTGCGTATTTGGCCAACAACTCCTGTGCGCAGTACTGACACTCCCGCTGCGGCTTTTGCCACAGTTCGCGCACGATGGCCGGCACCTCTTCTTTCGCCGGTAGGGCGGCTTTCGCCAAAAACGGTTTTTGCAGGGTTCGTCGCTGCGGCGTTTTGATGCCGTAAAATGCAAACTGATCCTTCATGTATGCTTGTTGCCCCGCGGCGATCTCAGGGTTGGCGTGTGCCAAAAAGGTGGTTTCTATGTCTTGTGGTAATTGGTGCATGGCTTATTGGCTACTCTAGCGCGATTCGTGGACGCAGTGGTCAGACCACTGCGTCCACGAATCGCTATTTACGGTAATGCCTAATCCACTCGGAAACGAGTCGTTACTTTTTTCACAGAAAGAGTGGCTTTCTCCCCAAAAGCTACATCCGGATCCCAATCAGAGTGATCTATTGCATCCTTAACCTTGTATAAGAGATATATCAGCTGACACACTTAATGAAATACTCCCGTTTAAGGAGCATTATCGCTTATACGTTGTTTTAGCCAGTTTTTCCCGGTATTTTTTTTCCAACTCACGCGCAAAGGCTGTTTTGTCATCCCGCAGTGATTCCATTGCTTCTCCATTTATCATAGTCGGATGGATGTCTCTTAGGTTACTATCGCTCCAGGCTGCAAGTTCCACAAGTATAGGCGTCAAAGCTAATCCCTTATCGGTTAAAAGATAGAGGTTGGTCTTTTTATTATCCGGCCGTTTTGTTTTGATGATGAGCCCCACCTCTTCCAGAAGTTTGAGTTTGGAAGAAAGAATATTGGTGGCAATCGCTTCTTCACTCTCCGTAAAGTCTTTAAAGGTTTCCTTGCCTTCGATTAACATTTGCTTCACGATAACCAATATCCATTTGTCACCTACAATGTCAAGGGCTGAAGTAAACGGGCAATTGCATCTGAAGTCCTGTGGCATATGTTAAGGCTCTATTAAATATTACTTGCAAAATAAAAGTTAACCTGAATAACTTGCATTTTGCAAGTTATTGCATTACTTTGCTTGCGAAACAAAAGTAATAATCAATCATCAAAGGACAAAATCAATGAAAAAAGCAATAATCGTCTTAAGTCTGGCAGGGTTTCTCACTTCCTGTAACGCAGCGAAAACACAACCTACCGGCGAGAGTAACCAATCAAAAACGACAACAATGAGTAACCAAGAAATTGTAGGCGCCTTTTTAGGTGCGGTAATGAAAAACGATCCGGAAACAATGCGGCAGCACGCAAATTCAGATTACATCCAGCATAATCCGTTTATTCCAACCGGGCTGGAACCATTCATACAAATGCTACCTGTCCTGCAGGAACACGGTACGTATGCTGAAAACATTAGAATGTTTCAAGATGGCAATTATGTGTTCATGCACAACATCTGGCACAATGCCAAACCCTTTGGAGCCGACGAAATGGTATCATTCGATATTCTCCGTATTGATGAAAACGGAAAAGTAGCGGAACACTGGGATGCGCTAACGCCTTTGGTAAAGGAAACCGCCAGCGGTCGAACCCAAACCGATGGACCTACGACCGCAACAGACCTGGATAAAACGGAAGCTAACAAAGCCCTGGCAAAATCTATGGTAGAAGATATTTTAATGGGTAAAAATCCAGGTAAGATTGCGGATTACATCAGTGCCGAACAGTACGACCAGCACAATCCAGACATTAAAGATGGATTGGCGGGAATTGTAGAAGCTGTAGAATATCTCACTGCACAAAACAATATGTTCCAATACACGAAAATTCACAAAGTACTCGGTGAAGGCAACTTTGTATTGACTATAAGTGAGGGAGAGTGGAAAGGGAAAAAACACGCATTTTATGATTTACTGCGCTTTGAAAATGGAAAAGCCGTAGAGCATTGGGATGTGATCCAGGAAATACCTACCGAAGGTTTGGCGAATAGCAACGGAATGTTCGGGTTTTAGTCTACGTTGCTAAGGCCTTTTAAAATCCAGAATTGTTTTCCCTGAACAGTTCTGGATTTTTTATTATGGCGACCGGCGGAGATGCTACGGACCGTAGCCGGGAAGTTCATCGACGAGCTTGATCGCATCCATTCCCTTCCCCAGATTTTTACTTTTTGAATAGTCATTCGCCTTGGCTATGGTCGCCGTAGCTTGTGTTGGCACCAGGCTACTTATGGGAGGTTGGCTCTTCTAATGAAATGTATAATAAATCTATGTATTCCTCTTCTAAATGATCAAAATCCTTATCAGTGGTAACTAATTTCAAGTCGAAAACACTCGCTGTTGCAGCTATCCAAATATCATTTTTGCCCATGTTTCTCGAGGAAAACTTCCCCTTTGATTTTTCCGATTTCCCTTGACTATAGGCATCTATCTGAGCGTACTTTTTAATTACTTCT
>DATFKA010000163.1:0-14942 GCA_035268885.1 Saprospiraceae bacterium | reverse complement strand
ATGTAGTCACATGGCCATTTGGCCACATAGCTACCCGACCACCTGAATATTCCCGCGTCTCAGCCCTGTGCCCTGACCAGCTTAGCCTGGCATCTTTACAATCACGCGCGAGTTTGCCGGCTTTAGGCTTTACCCAGGTAGTCCTACTTAGGCGGATTAAGAAATGGCTCATTCAACGGGTGGGTTTTGCTTCTTTTGCCCTACAAAAGAAGGGATAGTTTAACTAAAGTCTCCGCTGATCAAGCATCTTCCCGATATTCATCCGCGTTCTGGTGCGCCTGAGGCGCATGAGTATTTCATAGGGAAGATAAGGATTCAGGGCTGCTTTTGTAGATTTATGGCATTTTTTCTTACTTTGTAGAAGCACCTACCCTTTAACTTTTCAAAGGACTTAGGTGTTAATAATTCGTACCATACAAAACAATAATCTATGCCCAAAGGGATTATGTCCTGGTTTTTTGTAGAATCCGAGGATGATGAAAATAAAGATAAAACGGGAAAAGAGAAGAAAATCCAGGAAGTGGAGTCTGCTCCGCCTTCTGCTGAAAACGTCGACGAAGACAAGGCGGGAGAAAAGGGAAATGTATCAAGAAAATTCATTGATATTTTATTTAAAGCCCTGCGCAAAAACGATCTGGAGGGCTTCGACTATATGGAGTTCAAGAAATCGCTGCAGTCTTTAAAAAAGATGGATATGCCCATCGAGACCCGTATGCAGTCGGCTTTTGCCATGGCTGAGACCATGGGCGTCGATAAGAAGAAGCTGCTCCAAAGCGCTGAACATTATATCCAAGTGCTCCAGCGGGAAGAACAGAAGTTCGGGCGAGCCCTGGAGAACCAGCAAAGCAAACAGATTGAAAGTAAAAAGGGGCAATTAGGCCAATTGAACCAGGCGATCGAAAAGAAATTGGCCCAAATCAAAAAATTAGAGGCCGAAGTTGCCCAACACAAAGAACAAATTAATAATTTACGATCCGAAATCGAAGGAGCTGCCAACAACATTGCCAGTACCAAAAACGATTTTATTGCTTCCTACAATTCCCTGGTTAATCAAATCAGGTTAGATATGAAGCATATTCAAGATTATATATAATAAGACTTTCAACAACCATACTTATATGACTGTTAAGAAAAAATCATTTTGGCAAAAGCCAGAGGGCGTTACCGGACTTATCTTTCTGGCGGGGCTGGCCATCGGCGGTGGCGTACTACTCTATTCTGTACTACCCGCACTGGTCGCCTTACTACAAAATGTCGTTTACCTAAGTGTATTTCTGCTGATTATTGCCGCGGTTGCTTACGTAATTATCGACCCCAGAATGCGTAACCTGGTCTGGTATATGTATAAAAGCTTTATGCGCTGGATTACCGGTCTTTTTGTACAACTGGACCCCATTGCCATTCTGAAATCTTACGTAGAAGAACTAAAGGGGAACCTGCGTAAAATGAACAAACAGATCAGTAAGCTGCGCGGACAGATGCACAAGCTCAAGGAAATCATTGTCAATAACGAACGTGCCATTCATGACAATATCGAGCTGGCCAGCAAAGCCAAAGAAAATAACAAGCGGGATGTCATGATCCTCAAATCCCGTAAAGCCGGCCGTCTAAAAGAGTCCAATATGCGCCTGGGTGATCTGTACAAAAAAATGGAGGTCATGTACCGGGTGTTGACTCGTATGTACGAGAACTCCGCTATCCTGGCAGAAGATGTACAGGATCAGGTGGCCGTCAAAGAGCAGGAACGCAAGGCCATACACGCCAGCCACAGTGCGATGCAATCGGCCCGGTCTATCATCAGTGGTGATCCAGACCGTCGCGCCATGTTCGACGCCGCCATGGAAGCGGTAGCCGATGATGTAGCGGGTAAAGTGGGAGAAATGGAACGCTTTATGGAGATGTCTTCTAGTTTTATGGATTCCATCGATCTGCAAAATGGTGTCTTTGAAGAAGAAGGCCTGAAAATGCTGGAAGAATGGGAACAAAAAGGTGCTTCGCTTATTCTGGGAGAAGAAAAAGATACGCTCCTGCTTCAAGCTAATAGTGATGAAGACGTGCTTGACCTCGACGCACCTGTAAAGGAACCCGTACGACAAGTTGGTCATCAGAACCAATACGACGACTTTTTTGAATAGCCGTCTTTTTGATCTAAAAAGTCACTTTTCGTTAAAAATATCAAAAGTCAGGAATAGATGGCACTATTTCCCCCCTGCCCTTGCGTTGTAGGAGCAATGAAATCTATACTCCTATGAGATATACCCTACTTTGTGCTTTCTTGCTACTTGGCCTTTCGGCAAAAGCCCAATCCTACAATACGGCCGCCGGGCTTCGCCTGGGTACCGACTGGGGACTCACCGTAAAGCAGCGCGTCTACGATAATATCACGGGGGAATTCATCGTACAATCCAGTCTGTTTCGGGATGAAACCATGCTGACCTTACTAGCTGCCCAACACCAGCGTTTTATTGGAAAACGGTTCAATATCTATTACGGGGGAGGCATCCACAAAGGCTGGCTACCCGCCGAGTTTGAAGGGAGTGAAATCCGAGACCCTTTTGGTATCGACTTTATTGGTGGCATAGATTTGACCATCGCCGGAATTAATATTTCTTATGACCTCAAGCCGGGCGTGAATCTCAGTGGTGGCCAGAGTACGATTTTTTTACAGTCTGGACTTAGTGCTCGCTACGTTTTTGCCAAGAACGACCGCTTGAGTTGGGAACCTGACAATAGAACCCTGCGCAAAAAGAGACGGGAAAAGCGACGTAAAAAGCGCAGAAGAAGAAAAGGTAAAGGGAACTAGGAACGTATTATCAAAAAAAGGCGTTTAATAATTAAAAATTAAAAGCATTTTCTTGACTTTTAATTCAGCATTCTTTTATATTTGCGTCACTTTAAGCAAATGGTGATTGTAGCTCAGTTGGTTAGAGCGCTGGATTGTGGTTCCAGAGGTCGCGGGTTCAAATCCCGTCTTTCACCCAAAGTATAAAAAAACCCTGCCATTTGGCAGGGTTTTTTATTTGGAACTGGCTTAGCAAGCCCTTAATATTCATCCGTATGATCGGCCCAAATGAGTGCTGCCGCCCCCGAGATAGCTGCCGTTTTTCCGGGTAAGCCCGATTGTAGTATCTTGACTTTACCTTTGTAAACCTGCAATAAGTTCTCTTCAAAATAATCGTGTAGTGGATCCAGTATCCACTTGCCGGAATTCACCAGCCCCCCCATTAAGATGAAGGCCTCCGGTTGTGAAAAAGCGGTGAAATTAGCCATAGCTAGGCCTAAAACCCGGGCGGTAAAGTCAAAGGCCTTTAGCGCGATCGGATCCCCTTCGGCGGCCGCCTGGGTGATTTCCTCACCGTGTAGATCATTAAAAGCGATATCCCGAAAGCGACTTTCGTCCATGTACTTGCTTTGCATGTACATAATCGTACGTTTAAGGCCAGTGGCAGACACGTAGGCCTCCAGTCCCCCCCTTACATTCTGTCCGGTCAGTCTTCCATCGCCCAAGGTCATATCCACGTGTCCCAGTTCTCCCGCAAAACCGTCATAACCATTAATCAATTGGCCATTAGCTACAATTCCGGCTCCAAACCCCGTACCCAGTGTCACTACGATGAAATCCTGCATGCCCTTGGCGGAGCCAAAGAGCATCTCCCCCACCGCTGCGGCATTGGCGTCGTTAGTGATCTTCATGGGTATCGGCAGGCGTTCTTTTAGTTTATCCAGAATCGGTACGATTCCTTTCCAGACCAGATTAGAGGCGTGCACAATGGTCCCTTCTTTATGAGAAGCATTGGGCGCACCAATTCCACAACCTAAGAAATTAATATCCTCCGACACTTCTGTCTTTAACTCCTCAATGGTTTTCACCACCTGATCCAGGTAATCGTCGATATCGGGATACGATCTCGTTCGAAAAAAAGTGTGCGCCAGAACTTTACCCTGGACGTCTACCAAACCAATTTTAGTTTTTGTACCTCCTATATCTATTCCAATTACGATATCCACATCAATTATTTTTAAGGTATATGATTAGACCACTATTTTAATGAAAACTTGGCAGGTCTTCCGCATAATTGACTATTATTTTCTGAACTTGTTGGAAGTTTTTCTACGAAGCTGACACAAAACTTTATCATCGACTATGCGTTTGAACAAAGACAAGCATCAAGTCATATTTATGACTTGGCTATCCTAATTCAATTACTATAATAGAAGTTGTTTAAAAACTCCTCACTGAGCCCTCGGCAACACATTGAAAGCCAATACGGCAGCTCTTTTTTCCTTCGTCCGCCTGAAGCGGATGGCTACGAGAAAAAAAAGTAGCCTTGTCTTGACTTCCAAGCCGTTACCAATCATCTCACCAGGAATTCTTAAACAACTTCATACCTAAAAAATTACTGGTATGAAAAAGTTTATTTTATTGCTTTCCACTATTCTGGTCTTTTCAGCAGGTTCTTTATCTGCTCAGGAAGAAAGAGCGCCTAGCCCGGCAGCTAAACTAAGCCAAAAGGTGGGTCTAACGGATGTGATCATTGAATATTCCCGTCCTGGCATGAAGGGCCGTACTATTTTTGCCGAAGACGGATTGGTCCCCTACGGAAAAATTTGGCGTACCGGAGCAAATTCCGCTACTAAGATCACTTTTAGTGGCCCGGTGACCATTGGTGATACCGAACTGGAAGCTGGTTCTTATGCTATCTTAACGATGCCTGGCGAGGATAAATGGATGGTCCATTTTTACCCTTTCAAAGCTAATGGCTGGGGCAGCTATCGCGATGCAGATCCCGCAGTAGCCGTGGAAGCTACTCCTACTATGGGCTCCGAAGCAGTCGAGTCCTTTTTGATCACTGTTGACGAGTTGAAAGACTATTCTGCTCATTTAGTAATGATGTGGGATAAGACGCGGGTGGCAGTACCTTTTAAGGTGAAGTAAGCCTATAACCGTACGCTTTGAATCGAAAGAGCTGATCTGCCTTACAGTAGATCAGCTCTTTTTGTATTTAAATTAAACTGCTTGACATAATAGGTCATGGCATGGTGTAGTCCAGCGGTTTATATAAGCAGTCCTAAAAATCTCCTCCTCTACTACTAATTCTTCTTGCGTTTCACCGTAGTACGTCTGCTACTCGAAACACTTTTCCTGGGCGCAGCTGTCCTTGTCTTTCTTTTTACCTGAGAAGAACCTTTATTATCAGATCGTCTGGTCGATACCGTCCGTACGCTCCTGGTTGAGGTCCGGGGAGACCTGGATTGTACCTTTGGACGACTCTGGGGCGTACGACCAGGGGCCATACGCTGATTCGACCTACTCGATGAACCCACTCTCCGCGAAGGGCTGGAACTCGTTCTTCTTTCGGACGAAGGGTTTACTCGCACATTTCGTGGCGTCCGGTTAGACGGACTTACGCGACGGGTATCTGCTCTGCGCCGATCAGGAGTGGTAGCAGGACTGGTCCGAACTCTGTCGGGTCGGCGACTCTCGGCTACCCGCCCACGATCCGTATTGACTGCGTTGGGACGGCCTCGGAAGTCTCTACCCCGATCATTAAAGCGATTGCGATTATTATAGCGCGGTCGATTGATCGGTGGACGCCCTTGCCTGATCCGCACGCGATTGGAACGTAGTACTACATTATAACTGTAGGCTCGGAAGGGACGATAAAATTGGTGGGCCCGAACAACCCTTAAGCGGGGAGCTACCCGAAAGTACCTGGTGTATACGACAATCCGGGGACGGAAAACGTTCCAGGTCACCGGGCGCCAAGCAGACCACCAGGTAGGATAATACTGGTAGCGATAAGGCGAAACGTATACCTGCCGGTATTGAGGACCTAATAAATACTGTACGATGGGCCAATAATATACATTGGCGTATTCACCATAATCAGTATGATTTCCCCTGCGAGAATTGGCATAACCAATAACAGGCTCTACAAAAACTTCGCGACCGTAAAGGTCTTCATCACCAATAATTTGCAAAACAGCATCTCCTCTTCTAATTCTTTCGATCTCGATGACCGCAACGTCTTGCACCTCGTAGCGATCGACAATAGCCTGTAGTATAATCAAGTGAAAGTTACCCTGACGGCGATGCTCCACCCGAATATAATCGGTACGACCATCGTAATCCAGATCGAGATTATTAACCCAGCTATCCCGGGTATTGAGGCTTCTTTCGAAGTCTCTCAAGTTACGGGCATCCTGGAATAGCTCCAAAGCCCCCTCCAGACTAAAATAATCTCCTTCGTAACCACTGCGTTCGGTTCGGTACTGCGCAGAAGCTGCCTGCACTATAAATAGAACAATCAGACTGCTGAATAATATTTTTTTCATCTTACTGGTTTTTGTGGTTGTTGGAAAATTGGTCCAGAGGTGCTTTCTATTGTAAAGACGCACATTTCTGCCATTCGGGGGCAAAGAAATACCCCCTTTAATCCAAGTTTAACCAGGGTTAAGGCCCCCTTTTCCTTTTCGAAAAGCCTTAACACAGGTTAAACAAATCTAAAAACCAGTAAAAATAGCGGCTTCAAAGTGTTAATTTTTGAAAAACAGACCAGAAAAAGCCAAAACTAAGTCCTTTTCAGCCAGCCGGCGATACTCATACGGACACGAGCTGGAGCCATCTGAACTTCGTGTTCCAATTCATCACTTTTAAAGAAGACTGCCCGACCGCCGAGGGGGGCAATAGATTTGGCACCCGCAGGTGTGTACAGAACGATGTGGCCGCCGTCGGCTTCCTGCCAATCTTCGTTAAGGTATAACACAAATGAGAATTTCCTGCCCCGATCACTCTTAAACTGATCCAGGTGGCGTTGGTAGAAACTGCCCGGCTCGTAATAAGCATAGTGAAACTCCCAATCGTTAATACCCGTGTAGCAGCTCTCGTTCAGAAAAGTGATAAAGGCGCCAATTTTGTCCATCAGCTGGCGCTCAAAAGGATCTTCACTTTGCTGATCAATCCAACGAATAACATCCCCCCTGATCTTCGCATTCCGTTGGTAATCAAATTTGCGGCCTACACCAGCCGGGTACATTTCTCCTTTTTGGTGAAAGCCTAATAGGTTTTGGCCTAAGCCTACCAATAAAGCATCATCCAGAAAGGAAGAACACAGGCCATATTCCTGCGTCAGCAGGCCCTGAATCAACTCCTCGAATTGATCCGCTACCTGTAAAGGTGAAAGCGATTGCTCCAAATTGTATAAGATAAACGAAATGATTATAAAACACTTTATACTCTACCTAAGGAATGGGGCATTAATAAAGTAAGTACCTGAATCTTTTGCTCCTGCAAATTAAATATTTAATTCCACATTTGAAATATTTAATTTGCAGACTTTCGTTTTCAATTAAATTTTTCTGCCCGTTTGATCCATTTGTCCAAAGCGGGTTCTTTTTTATTTAAGGGAGCCCCCGGATGTATACATCTGGAGGGGCATTTTTCAGCTGCTTTGACAATTTCTGCGAAGGAACCACCCCTGGGATCATGGACGTAAGCCTGTTTATCTTCGTTGTACTTAAAAACACCGGGAAGCGCCACGATGCAATCCTTGCAAGAGGTACATTCATCGCTTTCCACCCAGGCCTCGGGACTGGCAGGAGCAGCAAGTTCAGGCTCCGCTGCTTCGGTTTTCGTTTGAGCCTTGACTGGCTGTTGCTGATTACCCAATTCTTCCGGGGTGGTTGGAACCGCTTGCGAAACCTGTGCCGGAGGAACTTCTCTCAGCACTTCCTCCAGTTTATCTTCGTAAACAAAGCCATACAGCATTTTTGTGATCCCCTCTTGTAAGATGCTGCTTTTTTCTTTTTCGAACTGTTCTTTAAGTAGGGTTTTCTGAGACTCCAAAGCGATATTTTTTTCCTCTTCCCATTTTATTCTGGCTTCCGCCAAAGTTGCTTGCCGGTGTGCCTGATTCATCCCCGCAATGGACTGAAGAAAACGCCAGTATTCGAAGCGACTTCTACATTTTTGCAACCAATGCAAAGGAATCGCAGCTCTTTGCAAGACATTTTCCTTATCGACCATCCAAATAAAGGGTATTCTGCCAGAAGTTTCTTCTGAAGACAAGCCTAAATACTCAGCCAACGGAAGAAGTCTCTCTGTTTGGTAATCCGATGGCAATAACATAAGCTGCTCTCTGGCTTCCGCTCGCATGGCCAAAAAGGCTGCCGGATTAAGCGAAAAAATCCTTCCGGTGCTCTTATCGCCTTCCCGAATAAACTGCTCAATGGAAGCCAGAGGCTCCCCGGGGGAAGGATTTCCGTCTAGCTTGAGTTGGTGAAAATCAAAATGATTACCCCTGGCATAATATTCCAGTTCAGGAAAGTATCGGCTGGCAATGGCAGCTTGTATTTCCGGTAGTCTGCTCAGTGATTCTTCTTTTGTGCCTTCTACCGCCAGGACATTCCAGAAAACGGCCCCTGGGAAATCCAGTCCTTTTTGAATAGCCACTGAGAAATGATCGGGCTGCTCGAAGCCACCCTGATAAACAAAACTATTCCTGCGGAAAATGACCAGGGAAGCCAGTTCCAGATAGTCCGCCTCTTCCTGATCAGCCAGTAAGTATAGATCATCCAGCCAATTCAAAGCCAGGACTTTGATAAAACTGTTATTGCTTAATAGCCTAAGAAAACTACTAGAATGTTGTAAAAGGTTTTTACTTTCCTCCACTACTATCGTTACGGGAAGGAACCTGAGGTCTTCTTCACTTAAGCGCTTACGGTCATAAGTATCAAAATAAGCATCGTGGACGTCTTCCTCATAAGTTTGTTCGACCATCAACTCTCCCATCTTCAGAGCGCTCATGGTTTGCACAAAGGACTTCACGGCATTGGCGGATTGCCTTTGCGCCTGCTGACAAAGCTGATCAGGTACTTTTTTAATCCAGTTGGCTTCGATTACTTGCGCCAAATCCAGTGTCTTAGCGAACCGCTCCGTACAAAAGAGAGCAATATTCCCACCGGTGTACCTCTGCTTCGCGTCAGACAATATCTTAAGTGCCCATTTTAAGCGCTTAACCCGGGAAGCGGGCAGGTGAGAACTCACCGTATCAATAGCAATGGATCGTATCTTATCAAAGGAAATCAGGTCTGCTGCAAAATCTAAATGATCAATGCCTGCATCAGCTCCTCCCCCTTCCAGACGGATTAAACCCTCCAGGCCCGTTATGGCCTTCTTCAGCCTATTCAAAAAAAGCGTATGTGCCTCTAAATAAACCGCCAACTGCTGTGATAATATCTGCAAGGCCTTCCTGCCCGAAAGATCCAACTGTTCTTCGGATGCTGGCTCTGTCTTCTCTTCTTCTCCCCGCCCGGCCAGGGACCTGGCCTGCCAAAGCGGATATATATCAGTAGAGACCGGCTTGTCATGTTTTTTTCCGTCAAGGAAAAAAACACGCAAATTCCGATCATAAGCCTCCTGTTTTTTTTGATCAATGGTGGCAGCTCCTTTAAGTATAGGAACAAAAGAATCTTCTGGTCGATATACTTCCTTATTCGTGTCGTTAGATGCTTTCATCACTCAGGATTTTGAAATCGTGTAGTTATCCAAAAGGGTCTCAATGCCTTGTTTTTTGTCGGCTATGCTCATACCCAGGTTATGTGCACCGTATTCATCATAGCGCGGACAACTCTTATTTTGATAAAAAAGGCCAATCGGTATTTTATCCGAAATATCAGCGTATTCTCTAGCCTTGCTCATATCCGCGGGATCGTGCTCTAATACATGCGCAAAAGCCCTGACCTTTTTCGGCTTCAGTTGAATACCCTCTTCGTGTTGCAGGAGCAGTAGATTATCCGGATCACTGGCGACATCTCCGTATAGTTCTTTCATGAAGACCGGACAACGCTGCACAATTCTTACAAAGGCCAACCCCGGATGTTCTGCCGCTTTTTTAATCGTCGCATACAGGTGGCCGGCATTCCAATCGGTCGTTTGAGCCAGGAAAGAGACATTGGTAAAACCCAAAGTAGTTTGTAGTGGATTAATCGGAGGCAATACAGAACCCGTAGGATGTGTATTTGAGTGTGTTCCCAGCGGACTCGTCGGCGAGGTTTGTTTTTTGGTCAGGCCATAAATTCCATTATCGAATAATAAGACGACCATTTTCATATTATACCGCAGTGCGTGGACCCAGTGCCCCGCTCCAATAGAGCAGCAATCACCATCTCCGGTGACCACAAAGATATTCAGATCCGGTCTTCGAAATTTAATGCCGCTGGCTACGGGTAAAGCCCGGCCGTGCAAGCCGTGGAAGCCATAAGTTCCCATGTAATGCGGAAAGCGGCTACTGCAGCCAATGCCAGATACCGCTACGGTTTTTTCGGGTGGGTACTGCAGGTCTTTACAGACGCGTTGGACGGTGGCCAGTATAGAATGCCCACCACATCCGGGACACCATCTGGCGACCCCTTTTCCGTAATCATCCAGGCCATATTGAACATCCACTGTGGGTACCGTGCAAAAATCTTGGTTTGATTCAAACATAATCTTATGATTTTTCACCCTCTCCAACCAGGGCCACTTCTTGCTTAATTTTTTCTAAAATCACACCGGGGCTAAGGGGCTGGCCGTAAACATTGCTGAAGCAATCAATCTCGTGCAGCGTCTGTGCTCGCAGCAGATTAGCCAACTGGGCGTAACGGCGATTATCTGCCGTAATCATGGGAGCTCCCAGCTTATCGCTATAGTTAATTTCGATGGTCATTACCTTTTTAAATCGCTTAAAGACCGCTTTTAATCCACTGGCCATTGGGAACAGTACCTTGAGGTGAAGATTACTAACGCGAAGTCCCTGCCGACGAGCTTCGTTTACAGCCTCTTCGATGGCGCCCAGGGTAGAGCCCCAAGCCAGGATCAATAAGTCCCCTTCTTCGGCCCCATTAATGGCGGGTAATTTTAAAGATTGTTGGAAAGTAGCAAATTTCCGGCTACGGCTCTCCGCACCTTTTTGGTTAATTTCTGGCTCGTAGGCTACCCGCCCACTGGGACCATGGGCCAGGCCCGTAACGGTATACATTCCCTTTTTCTGTCCCGGAATAGGCCGCTTACTGAGCCCCGTTTCGGGATCCCAGTCAAATGGAGGTTTTCCTTCTTCCCAGGTGCTTTGATCGAGTGCGCTGGCGAACCAGCTTTCATCGACCCGAGGTCGGGCGAAGGACTGCACCCCCGTAGCCAGATTAGCGTCGCTTAATAAAATTACGGGCGTCCGGAAAGTTTCAGCCAGTTTTCTAGCCAGGGTCACAAAATGAAAACAGTCCTGAATCGTAGCGGCGGCCAGTACAATCTTGGGAGCATCGCCAGCTTCACCATAGATAGCAGCCATTAAATCACTTTGCTCTACCTTGGTCGGTAAGCCGGTAGAAGGACCACCCCGTTGCACATCAATGATAACCAGGGGAAGTTCGGCCATCACGGCCAGGCCTAAAAATTCTGTTTTGAGTGCCAGACCTGGGCCCGAAGTAACCGTCACCGGGGTTCTACCCGCGAAGGAAGCCCCAACGGCAAATCCGATGGCTGCAATTTCGTCTTCCGCCTGATGCACAATCCCTCCTACTTTGTGGAAATGTTCCGCTAAATGGTGGGATACCGAAGTGGCCGGGGTAATCGGATACATGGAACACAGCTCTATACCAGCGGCCATGATACCCAGACTGAGGGCTTCGTTGCCATTCATTACCACCAAATCGGACGCTACCTCCATGGGAGGAATTTGAAAATGCAGTTCCATGTGCTCACTGGCCCACTGATATCCCGCGTGAAATAGTTCGATATTGATATCAATGACCTCCTGGGACTTTTTCCGGAAGATCGCTTGAATCTGTTTTTCTGCTTCTTCTAGTGATCGACTGTAGATAAAAGAAAGCATACCTAGTACCCACATATTTTTCCCTTTGCGGGGGTTGGGTACCAATTTAAGGCATTCCTTTTCCATAGGAATTTCAATAACCTGCAAACCGAGCTGCCTAAATTCAGAAAGTGCCTCCTGGTACTGCTTTTTGATCTTTTTAGTACCGCGCTCTCCCCATTTATTATCAATTAATATGACCGTATCTTCGTTGTAAGCATTCTGACTAATCCGGCCGTACAATACCTGCTCATTCAAAGCAACCACCAGATTAGCATGATTCCCCATATTTGTGGTTTTATCTGATCCAATCCGAACCCTGATACCGGATGCGCCCTCTCTTGATCGGGCGGGCGGTTGAATTTCAGCGGGTATAATCTCTACGGTCCAAACACCGTTCCCCATTTTTGCGGAAATAGCGCCCAGACTCTGCCCGCATTTTTGGGCCCCTTCCCCAGAATCACTAACGATCTCTACAATCGCCTCTTTAATGGTTTTTCCTTTTTCAGACTTCCTACTGAAAATAGATTTCCGCACTGCTGATTGCTCCCTGGCCATATAATATAGTTTTGCAAAAGCGATCTAATCAAAAATCATGTTAAAAGAATAAAAAATAGAACAGAACATTCATGATTAAAATCAGTAAAGGACATGACATAAATTGGCAAAACTATTATAAAAGAAAAGAAAAAGGCCTTAGGATATCCTAAGACCTTAGTTATGGAACTTTTGATTTTGCCAATTACAATTCCGGATGCTTCAGATGATGAGCCGTCGCTTCCTGGTAGGCGCGTGCCACTTCCATAAGGATGCCTTCCTCAAACAAGCGCCCCGTAAAACTGATAGAAGTAGGCGTCCCATCGCGAAACCCGTTAGGCAGTACCACGCAGGGGTGTCCTGTATGATTGGTGATTCTCAGGCTACTACTCGACCAGGAAGGATGGATATATACATCTACCTGATCAAAAACATCGCTCATCTCTTCTATTAGTCTGGTTCGTAGACGATTGGCCTGTATATATTCCACCGCGGGAATAAACCGGGCGGTGCGGAAATAATTAGGCCAGGCCCCTCGGAGTTGACGAACCATTTGATCGTCGGCGCCACTGCGGGTTAGCTCATCAAAGGCGGCGGCGGCTTCGGCAGCTAAGATCACCCCCAAATCGGGCATATCGGGTAAGGTTATGGGAATCAACTCAAAGCCCAAAGCTTCCATTTTGCGCAAAGCGAGACTGTCGTTCTCTTTAAATCCATAATCTCTGCCAAAGGCTGATTTGACATAGCCCACTTTAATTCGCTTTGGATCCGCCTGCGCATCGTAATTAAAAGGAGCATCGTACAAGTGCATATCTTTACCATCCGGACCATGGATGGCTTCGAAAACGATGGCCGCATCTTCTACCGAACGGGTGATGGGTCCAATTTTATCCATAGACCAAGACAATGCCATCGCCCCGTACCGACTTACCCGACCGTAAGTGGGTCGCAAGCCAGTGGTACCACAAACCGTGGAGGGCGAAACAATTGAACCTAAAGTCTCGGTCCCAATAGCAAAAGGAACCAATCCCGCCGCTACCGCCGAGGCAGAACCGGCGCTGGAGCCACTGGATCCCCGTTCTGGATTCCAGGGGTTACGGGTCTTTTCTCCGTACCATACGTCACCCATAGCCAGTGCCCCGAGCGTTAATTTAGCAACCAGCACCGCACCGGCTTCTTCCAGCTGATTGATGACGGTGGCATTATCGTCAATCACCTGGTCTTTGTAAGGCATAGCGCCCCAGGTGGTCTTGTATCCTTCTACGGCCAGTAAGTCCTTTGCGCCGTAGGGAATACCATGTAAAAGACCCCGGTATTTTCCGGCGGCAATTTCTGCATCTGCCCGGCGTGCCTGCTCTATAGCCAGTTCCTCCGTTAAACTAATGACGCAGTGTAGCGTTTCATCGTATTTTTTTAATCTTTCCAGGCATAAATTGGTCAGTTCCACACTGCTGAGCTGACGGGTTTGGATGAGTTCTGCCAATTGCCTTACCGTAAGCCAGGCCAGGTCTTCGTCCTTTTCAGGACGTCTTATTCCCGTAGGAATAGAATAGCGTATGGGTAATTGCTGGCTGGGCAATTCATACCCCGTTGGGAAGGGATTGAAATCGGTAGCCGGGGCCAATCCATTTGGAATATCCAGCTCGCGGTTACGTTCGTAGGCATTAAGGTTAGATTCCAGGCCGGCTATTAAGGAATCTACTTCCGCCTGGGTAAATTCCAATCCCATAATTTTTGCAGCACTGTAAACATCGTCTGGCTCTATTTCGTCACTGAGCAGCCCGAAGGTGAAGGCGCCAAAAACAAAACTGGAGACCACAACCAATCCTAAAGGTAGATACTTCTTCATTCGCTTTTTTTTAAACAACTTCTAAATGTACAAAATCAATTGTTGAAAGGCCAAAATTAAGCCTTGCGCGTCCAATTGGAAATAAATCCCAATTTCATTCGTCATGAACGCTCAAGCTTGTATCTTAGCAACTTTGAGATCTAAACACAGGATTTAGCATAATGATTAAAGAAAAAAGAAAGGTGTTCAAATTTGGTGGTGCCTCCCTGAAGGACGCATCCGCTATCAGAAATGTAGGTAAAATATTACAAAGATATCAATCTAACCCTCTGTTCATTGTTGTTTCCGCCATTGGCAAAACTACTAACCAGCTAGAGGAAGTGGTTAATGCCCATGCCCAAAAAAATGGTCAGGCAACCGCATTGTGGCAATCGATCAAGCAAAGGCATTTTGCCCTGCTTTCTGAATTGATTGATGATCCCACCCACGAGGCCTTTGTTACGCTGAATGATGCCTTTGTTGAGATAGAATGGGTACTCGATGAAGAGCCTTACGAAAACTACGATTACCTCTATGATCAAATGGTGCCCATTGGCGAAATACTCGCTTCCGTCATTCTGGCTGCCTACCTGAACCACATCGGACTGCGTACCCAATGGGCAGATGCCCGTGATGTGATCCTTACGGATGACATTTTCCGGGAGGGTTGGGTACAATGGGAAGAAACCATGGCGCGTTTTGAATACAATATGCGGCCCATGCTCGAGGAA
>DATFKA010000162.1:0-92949 GCA_035268885.1 Saprospiraceae bacterium | reverse complement strand
TTTCCTAACCATAGCGTTACCCCCGTGCTCAAGGGCAAAGACATATTCCTGATCATGGATGACTTTCTCTTTTCCGGTAAGGAAGGGCATCAATGAGATACCTAGTAATGGATAGAGCTTTTGGCCCCGAAAAGTCTCCGGATAGCTGGTCTGCGCTAAATCGTAAAAGGTAGGCGCCAGATCCAGCAAAGTGGTAAAGCCGTGGTGGATGCTCCCCTGCCGCTCGACCTGTGGTCCGCTCAGGATCAGGGTGGTATTCATGCCGCCCTCCGTAGCGTAATCCTTGTAGTAACGAAAGGGAGCTGAACCCGCCTCTGCCCACTGTGGTCCGTAAGAGATGTAGGAGTCGGCCTCTCCCATCTGCTCATAATCATCATTGTAATAATCCGAAAGCCGCTCCCGGTATCTTTTGTTATGAAAGAAATCCCTGGGGGCCGCTCCGTTATCCGACATAAATACAATGAGGGTATTGTCAAATTGGCCCGTATCCTTCAAGTAATCGATCAGCCGACCAATATTCTCATCCAGGTTATCGACCATACCGGCGTAGAGCTCCATCTTACGTGCTTCTTTTTTCTGCTGCTCGGCCGGCAGCGAATCCCAGGGCGTAACGGAGGGATGCATAGCGGGCAGTGCGGCATCTTTCGGGATTATACCCGCTGTTTTCAGACTGTTGAACCGTTTTTGTCGCAAGGCTTCGTAGCCCCTATCGTATTTACCTTCGTATTTTTTCCAATAGGCCTCATCTACCTGCAGTGGCCAGTGGGGAGAGGTATAAGCAGCGTAGGCAAAAAAGGGTTGCCCGTCTGCCCGGTCCTGATCCATGTACTGGATTAGTTTCTCCGTGTAGAAATCGGTAGAATAATCCCCATCGGCCCAGGTGATGCTGTCTCCGTTCTCGGTATATCTGGAC
Source organism: Saprospiraceae bacterium (assembly GCA_035268885.1). Taxonomy (GTDB): domain Bacteria; phylum Bacteroidota; class Bacteroidia; order Chitinophagales; family Saprospiraceae; genus DATFKA01. The sequence goes on along the minus strand of DATFKA010000162.1, from coordinate 92,036 downwards.
TTCCCCTTACTCAGGGCACTCTGATTGGTATAGTGATTGCCCGCACCGGATAAAAGAACAAAGGATTGTTCAAAACCTTTTTGAGCAGGATTGGCTTCGGATGTTCTTCCCATATGCCATTTACCGGCCATATAAGTGTGGTATCCCGTATCCCGCAACAATTGTGGGATGGTCACGATGCGATCCGTCAGCTGTCCTTCGTAACCAAAATCCTCAGACACCCGCGCTTGCCGGCCGATTCCCGCGATGTGATTGTCATTACCGGATAGCAACATGGCCCGCGTCGGAGCGCACATGGGTGCCGTATGAAAACGACTAAAGCGGATGCCACGGGCAGCCAGGGCATCAATATTGGGCGTTTCAATATCGCCCCCAAAGCAGCCGATATCGCCGTAGCCCAGGTCATCCGCTACGATGAGAAGAATATTGGGACGCTCCTGAGGCGCCGACAAAGAACAACAACTCACTATTAATGATAATCCGAGATATAAAGTCACAGTAGTAATCAATCCCGGTTTACTTTTCCTTTGCTGGTTCATATGTATGTGTATTAATAGAAAAACCAAAATACCGGATACGCAGGTATAGCGAGCAAAAGACCAATTTACTAAAACTGGAATAAAGTTTATGCCCCAACTTTAAGGATTCAATTAAAGAAACCCTGATCTGGGAGAATGATCGGGGGTGGCGGGATTCATAAAATCAAAAAAAGCCATCCGCCTCAGGCGGATGACTTTTTATTTTAGTCGGGATGACAGGATTTGAACCTGCGGCCTCTCGCCCCCCAGGCGAACGCGCTACCGGGCTGCGCTACATCCCGAGTTCTATATGGTCATTAGCTATGTGGTCATATCGTCCGGTAATACTTGAACTTGACTATATATCCACCCGGCCAAATGACCACCTGTTTTATTCGGTGGGCAAATATAATTGTTTTTTCATTTAAAAACCAAGAGAATTTGCTGGATTCTTATTGATTATTGTCTGTGTGGTTTTATCACATTTTTTTTAACTTTATAACCTTAGCTTAAGATCAACTTTTAAGCCCATGAGCTTGTTCTCATGTGTTCACTAAAATTTATAGACAAAAGAATGGATCAAATCACAAAACTTACCAAAGCAGATAGCAAAACTAATATAGGTATTACTCAGGATAATCGTTCTAAGGTGGTAGAGGCACTAACCCTGCTATTGGCCGATGAGCATGTACTTTACATGAAACTGCGTAATTACCACTGGAACGTCGAGGGTATGTTCTTTGCGCCCCTACACGAACTTTTCCAAGAGCAATACGAGGAACTGGAAGGCTCCATCGATGATATTGCCGAGCGGATTCGCAGCCTGGGCTACTACGCCATGGGTTCCATGGAGGAAATTAAAAAAGTAGCTCGCCTGGGAGAATCTGATCACCTAAAGGGAGATGCTAAATTAATGCTGCAAAATCTATTGGTTGATCACGAAATGATCATCAAAGTACTACGCAACGATATCGATGAAGTACAAGATCAGTATAAAGATGCCGGTACGGCCGACTTTATGACCGCCCTGATGGAGGTGCACGAAAAAATGGCCTGGATGATTAGAGCACACCTTGCTTAAAAACATCATGTCGTTTTCTATACGGAGTATGGCTACTCCGGTTTTAATACCCTTCGTAACCTCGGTTGTGAAGGGTATTTCATTTTTACTCCTCCCCTATCCACTGATAAATATCACCCCAGAACACTTACCATTCTCATCTGCTCGCCTCAACTGCCTTTTTACATTTGAGGTATCCCGTGCGGAATGACAAAAAGCTTACAATTTTTTATTTTTAATTAATCTAAATAAAACCGAATTGCTTATATTTGCGTTTGTATTAGCAAATAGAATAGCAAGCGGATTTAAGGAAGATATTTGATCTATGGATAATGCATGTAAAAGACTGGCAAAACTAGCTATACGTAAGCAGGTAAAAGAAACGGCCGATCCTCTGGTAGCTTTAACCTTGCGGAAAAAAGAACCGGAATTACAAGCGGGTATCCGCGTTTCGGCCTACGCCGCACCCGATGGGGACCGCTATAATGCTTTTCTGGTTTACTCTAGCAGTCAGCAGGGATGTTCTTTTTACAAAAAATGTATTCGCAAAGGCTGTAAATCTCGCACCGCGGCTTTACTAGTCGCCGAATATGGAAAAAATACAGCCTGTATCAACTGCCCACTAATGCAGAATAAACCCAATAGAGAACTGAATCTAAATTAGCAACAACAACAATAACAACAGAAAGATGACAGAAATACAATGCGTACCTGTCGAAATCACCGCAGCACCGGATTCGCCTATCATGCAAAAAATCAAGGCGGCAAAAAAATACAAAAAGAAGTGTTGCAAGAAATACAAAAAGGGCAAGCAGTGTAAGCGTTGTCCCAAACTGCGCGCCTGCCACCTTCCCAAAGCCTTTCGGGAGGAGCCCTTTAAAATTTAGGGGGTTTAGTTTAGTAAATCATCCAGCGCCTCACCAAGTCTAGGGAAAGTAAAAGCAAATCCCGCTTCCCTCAGGCGCTCAGAGTAGACATACCGACCATAAAGAATCAATTCCGGGTCTGTGTTCAGAAAGAAGCGGGCCCCGATCTTTACCATCCAGGCCTTCGCCGGCAGGGCCAGAGGCATACGCAGTTTTTTTCGCAGCTTACGCATGAAGGTCGCCTGGGAAACCGGCTTTGGGGCAGAGGCAATATAAATACCTTCAAAAGTCTCCCGCTCGATGGCCGCTAAGATCAATCGGTTCAAATCCGTTTCGTGAATCCAACTCATCCCCTGCCGACCGTGGCCCACTCTTCCACCTAAGCCCCAGCGAGCCAATGCTTTTAAGGTAGGCAAGGCCCCTCCCCCTTTTCCGATCACAAAACTCGTCCGTAAAACCACCCCACGGATATCTTCGGATTTTGCGGAAGCAAAGGCCGCTTCCCAGGCTTTACCCACGAAGGGCGCCAGGCCGTAACCCAGGGTATCTCCTTCAGAACAATGTACCTCGGGCGGGTCTCCGTAAATATGAGCGGTCGACATCTGAATCCAGACCTTTGGCTTTTGTTCTACCTCACAGAGGGCCTGCCCGATAGCGCGGGTTGCTTCTACCCGGGAACGCAGAATTACATCGCAGTTCTCAGGGGTCTTTTGGCAATTGACCGACTTCCCCGCTAAATTCACAATGGCCCGGGCGCCTTCCAAAGCTGCTTTCCAGGGCCCTACCCTCCTGCCATCCCAGGCGACAAAGGGGAAATCTAAATCCTTCACCTGATGACGAGCTACCAGTACGGGGCTCCAACCCCGGGCACGCAGGTATTCCGCCAGACTCCGGCCTAAGAAGCCGGTTCCACCAAAAATTACCACCTTATTTTTCATGTATTTTTAACTTTAGTAAAAAATTCAATGCGCTGTCATCCCCCTTTTTGCTTAGCTCTTTTGCCATAGCCATCCCTTCGGGGGTGCCACTGGCACAAGCTCGCGCCTTCCCTTGTCTAAGCAGGGATGATTGGTTCTAAAATTCGTCTGATTTAATTGTGCCGTTAGGCACAAAACGTGGGTAGACAGGAATGTAGATCATAATAAAAACGGTGCCGTTAGGTACCGAACGTGATCTCATTAATCAAACACCTTGCGTACCTACCTGAGGCAGGCAGGCCTAAAGGCACGCATTTTATCTATTTTAGCACTGGTCCTAGAACCAATCAACCCTGCTTGTCCAAGGGGGACCGCTTTATCCAGAGCTCTAGCTTACTATTAGAACCAATCACCCCTGCTTCAAAGGGATTAGCGATGGCTTTGCTACCCTACACATATTCCACCAATTCTTCTTGTTGCGCGGCTTCAAAGTCTTTGCGAGACTGACGCAGGTAAAAAATCGCACTGGTAAAGGGAATTACCACGTAAGCGAAAACCGCTAAAATTTGTAATAAAGGCTCGGGAAAAAGATCTAAAATCCCCTCTAACCAGGGATGATTGTTTTCAATGATGAGGAACATCAGACCGCCGCCGTACAGGCCGGCAATCAAAGCAAATATCCGGTGTCGGTAGCTGTCTAATAATACTCCCTTTGCACCGGCGCTAAGCACCTGATAAGCCCCAAAGGGTACCAATAGCATCAATCCAAAAAAAGTCAGGGAAGCCATCGCAACAATAGAAAAAGTCACGACTTGAAAGTAATAATCGAAGGCCAGGAGTTTGTTTTTCATAGCGGGTATTTTATGTGTAATGGAATTAGTACCATAACGTCAACACCTTCAATTTAAGTATAATTTTCAAAACTTTCAATTATTTTTGAAAGTTTATTTCTACTTTAGCCTTACATCAACGTTTTCCCCTTAATACTGGCTGCCGCTACCCGAGCCGTAATCAGACAGCCGCCCAGGAAAGTTCCTTCCAGCGATCGCCGACCGTGCATTCCGCCACCGCCAAAGCCCGCCGCCTCTCCAATGGCGTATAGATTGGGGATCGGATTTTGCTTACCCGTGGCATTGGGTCGAGTGAGTACCCGTCCTTCCAGATCAGTTTGAATACCACCCAGGCTTTTTCGCGAAAGCACAAATTCCCGAATCGCGATCAGCGGCATCGCTTTGGGATCCATAATAGACTGAAAGTTGCAGGTGCGCAATTTATCGCTGGTAAATTGCCGTACCTGATGGATAAACTGCAATTGCCAGTCCTGAGTGGCCTCCGGTCCGAGTGCTACCTGCTCATCGTATTGTCGAATGGCATCTCTCAAGCGATCCAATTTGATGTCCTGATTACCTTGCAGATCGTTCATTTTCTCCACTAATTCTTCCATCGTATTGGCCACCACCACATCCGGAAACTCCCGCATTGCCTGAGCCACTAGTTTTTTATTCCCGGTGACCAAGGTCTGCCAAATGAACTTCAGGAATTTTTTGTCCCGCATCAGGGGGTTCGATTCGGAACCGGAGATAGCCAACTCTTTAAGGGCAATTGTTTTATTCAGTACCTGCCAGGAATACTTTTTTTCTTCTTGACAAATTTGCTCGACCAGCCAACGCGTATCAGTTGCGGTAACCAGGGGTCTGGGGCCGATACGTTCGCCCCGATAATTGAGCCAGATGGCCGATTTACAGGGTACCAAGCTCAGGGCGTGGTTCTGGAAAGGTGGGTTGGGATGGTGGATGCCGGCGGCATAGTTCCACTGTTTTTCGAGGTTAACTACATGACCCGCTATCGCTTCGGTCGCCTGGTGTAAATCGCCGATGGCGTAGGGATGGGCGCCGTTCAGGATGGTTTCCGGAGGTGTGCCGAAGGCTTTTCGATCCCAATGTTCTTTGACCTTTTCGATACTGCCGTTGATCCCGCCGGTCGCGACGATGGTGCGTTCGGCTTTCGCCAAAAAAGGCTGCCCCGTGGCTTCGTTCTGTCCCCTCACCCCCACTACCTCTTCATTTTCCGTAAGCAGTTCTTCCACCCTGTGCTCAAAGAGGTAAGAAAGCAGATGCGTTTTGTTATGCTGCTGCAAAAGACGAATCATACGGTAGGTCAACTCCCAACCCGTTCCGTAAACCATGTGAAAACGAGCCACGGAATTCCCCCGACGCTCTTTCGTACCACGTTCTACCCAATTGAGAGCAGGGAAAAAAGAAAAACCCTTATCCCGCATCCAGTCGTAGCCATGAGGAGTGCAGAGATGAATATACTGTTCGGCCCATTTTTTACCCCAGTATTCCCCCTCATCAAATTCGGCAAAGGACCACCAATCTTTCATAGCCAGATCAATACTATCCTTGATACCCCGTTTGCGCTGCAGGTTCGAATCGACAAAGAACATACCCCCGAAGGCCCATTTCGCAAGACCGCCAAGGTTTTTTTCTTTATCCCGGTCAATCAGCAGTACACGATGTCCCGCCTCGATAAGTTCGTAAGCCGCTATGATACCCGCAATACCGCCCCCCACGATAATAACCTCTGATTGATGTTCTTGCATAGTCCTGAATTTGTGCCTCATCAGTAATATACGCCGCTGTCGCGAAAAAAAGTAATTAGAATACAGGAGTTCTTTCTACCTTTGCCCGCATGAACAAAGCTGCCTTTTGGGCGGTGCTCATTGCCGCCAGTATTGCCGGTGTTGCCGGTCTTTTTATAAAAAGTATGCAGATCAATCCAGTCTCGCAGGCCTGGCTGCGTATGGCTACCCCAACCGTCCTGACGGCAATCTGGCTAAGCTTTACCGGGGTGCCACTGCTCCAGGGCAATTGGCGAAAAATGAGCCTGGTTTCGGTGCTGGGTGCGGTGCGGATGGTCTTTTTCTTTGTCGCCTATACTTATGCCACCATCGGTAATGCGGTGATCATATTTTATACCTATCCGATTTTCACGGCTTTACTGAGTAAGGTCATCCTGCGAGAGCAGATTACCCGTCGTCAGGTTGTCTTATTATTCGTTGCCTTTACCGGTATCCTTTTGGCTTTCTCCAATAAACCCTTTGACCTGGCCAACAATGACATCATCGGCATGTTAGCCGCCATGGCCTCTGCCCTGATCTATGCACTGACGGTAGTGCTTTTTAAATCAGAATCCAAAAACTACTCCTTGCCCCAGCTACTGTTTTACCAAAATGCGGCAGGATTATTCCTGCTGGCCCCCTTTTTTCAATTCCAGCAGGCCAGACTTATGGACTACAGCATCGGAATTGGCTACGGACTCCTAATCGGAATTCTGGCTTTTTCTTTGTTTTTCTTTGGTCTGAAAAAGCTAAAAGCCTCCACCGCATCGGCACTGATGTACATGGAAGTCGTCAGTGCACTAAGCCTGAGTGTCATCTTCTACGAAGAACAACTTACCTGGACCATGATTCTGGGTGCCCTACTGATTGTGAGCAGTAGCCTACTACTGAAGCGCAAATAAAGAAGGAAGTTCCAGGATTTTTTTATATTCCTTCCTAAAGGAAGTGAATTCCTCACCCGGATGATTCAATAATTTACCATTCAACAATTCAACAGATGAATCTTAACGTAGGACTATTAGGCGGCGGCTCCTGGGGCACCACAGTGGCTTCCCTTACGGCAAAAAATGTTCCCACCAAAATCTGGGCCCGGGATGAGGACACCGTCCGGGAAATTAATGCGCAACATACCAACGAAAAATACCTGCCCGGCGGTCGACTGACGCCTTCTTTACTGGCAACGGACGAGATTCGAGAAGCGGTACGCGATGCAGACGTCGTCATTTTGGGTGTACCCGCCCAGGTCTTTCGACAAGTACTGGAAGAAGCCAAACCACACATTCGCCCCTGGGTACCCATTGTCAGTCTGGCCAAAGGCCTGGAAAATGGTACCCGGATGCGCATGACCGAAATCATAGAAGAACTGATGCCCGGTCATCCGGCGGGCGTCCTTACCGGCCCCAATTTAGCCAAGGAGATTATCAGGGGACAAGCCGCCGCCGCCGTGGTGGCTATGGTCGATGAGTCAATTGCGCAAGAGCTGCAAAAGATCTTTAGAACCGGACTCTTTCGGGTCTATACCAATACCGATGTCATCGGCTGTGAAATTGCCGGTGCGCTTAAAAATATTATTGCCATCGCGGCCGGCATGGGCGATGGTGCGGGGGCCGGAGAAAACACCCGGGCGGCCGTCATCACACGCGGTCTTGCCGAGCTATCTCGCCTGGGCGAAGCCATGGGGGGCAAACCTAAAACCTTTGCGGGTTTGGCTGGTATGGGTGACCTGGTGGCCACTTGCAGTAGTGAAAAGAGTCGCAACCGCACGGTAGGCTACCATTTGGGTAAAGGGCAGACCTTAGACAAGATTATTGATAAAATGGCCGAAGTGGCCGAGGGAGTCAAAACCAGTCCCGTGGTTATGGAATTAGCTCAGGAGTATCAGGTACCGATGCCTATATCAGAAGAAGTGTATAAAGTCCTGTACGAAGGCAATACTGTGCAGGATGCTTTTCGTGGCTTACTAAGTTATGAAATGGGTTCGGAAGAAGAACCGGGATAGGGCAGGTGGTCGGGTGGTCATTTACCAGGTCTTTTCAAAGTAGGACCGATCCAGATTTCGTTCGCAGGTCTGAAATTGACTCTCTTTATTATTTTTTAGCGAAAGCGGATCTTCCTTCCCGAATAGCCTTGATAAAAGGGCCAGTGGAGTCAAGAAGAAGAAGAATAGCAGCGTGAGCAGAATCTTCGGCATGAACAGGCTTAGCACATAAGCCAACTGACGCCAGAGATAATCAATTCTCCGGGCCAGGAAAGGAGAAACACTCCCCAGCGCACCAATTACAATAGCCAGGAATAGCCAGCCTTCCCATCGACGAAAACAGTAGAGTACCAGAAAGCCGGCCGTGATAACCCAAACGGTATAGATGGGTTTTGATCGAGGTAAATTCATCACTTAAAATAAGGAATAAATAAAAGGAGCTACTACGCTACCTCCCCCCAGGACTAATAATAGGCCCAGTAAAACCAGGACGACAATCATCGGTGCTAACCAGTAGCTTTTTCGCTCCCGGATAAATAAGTAAATATCTTTTAGAGATTCCATTTTATGTTAGGCTTATTGAACAAATTGGTACCTTAGCAAATGCTCCGCAATTTCTTCCGCAAACTGCCTACAACCTGCTGATGAAAAATGACCACTATCCAGAAAATGCTCCCGCCGCCAGGAGGCTTCCCGGGTAGAAAGATAACTTTTTACGGGTAATCTTTCTGCGCAATAGCGGCTTAATTCCCGACAATAACCGGCGGCCCGCTGTTCGGTGATCCCTGGCATCCAATATTTGTAGGACTGTCCTTTCTCCCGGATCAATTCAAAGTTCATTAACTGAGGAATGAATAAAGAATTATTTTTTGTCGTCTGCAGGGTGGCTATATTCTCATGAATCTGCTCCATAACCAGGTCTTCCGTTGGCTCAACTACTTCTTCCTGATCTAAAGCTTTAGCATGAATACGCTTTTCTATCAACGGGGCGTGCAGCAAAGTGTGCATCTTCATCAATAAGGCGCTCAAAAAAACGGTACGACGCTCCAGAAAATTTATTTGGTTGGCTACGTTTTCATTCACCAGATTCATGTAGTAATAATTAAAGGCAATGGAGCCCGGTCGTATCCGGTCCAGGCCCGTCATCAGGCGATTGGTTTTGGCGTGCCATTTTTGTAGTTCCTCCTTTACGGCAACGGTATTAGGCGGCTTAATCATCCTAAAATCATTCCACCCGTGGTAGTGTATATCCAAACGTTTTCGATAGCCCAGGGAAGCGCAAGTAAAGAATTCCCGATTATGCATATTATCAATAAAGGCATGTCCCGGGATACCATGGTTATGGACTTCCACCGCAATACCTCTATCCCTGAGTTGTCGTTCTAATTGGGAAGGCCAGGAAGCCTCCTGACTCAGGTTAATGCAGTAAGTAGAAGACCCTCCGTAACAACAAATTAAGATATAGCTGGTGTCTACTGGCTCCCTTTCATTGGTCTGGCGAGTGTAAGCATTCAAATGCTGACCAAAAACACCGTCAAAGTCCTGATAAGCCGGGTTAAGGACAGTAGGCTTCAACTGCTCGTGTAATTCGAAGGCCCTGGCTTGAGGCTTAGCACTTAGAAATGTGCTGAAGATCCAGCCCAGCCCAAAATCCAGGAATAGAAAAGCCAGTAAGCCCAACGCCATCTTTTTCCAGGGGCGGATTGGGGAAGCATTAATGGCCAGCAAGACCACAAAAAAAAGTAGGAAGAATGAAGCCAGTACCATAGTTTTCCTTTGTCTGCTGCCTAATAGACTTTAGCCTAATGAGCATTAAATGATTAAGTTTTCTCTCGCTGCTGCTCTTTTTTATCGTAAACATAATCACCGATCACCAAAAAATCTATTTCGGTTTCCATAAAACAGCGGTAAGCATCCGCTGGACTCGCAACTATTGGCTCTCCGCGCAAGTTGAAACTCGTATTCACCAGCATGGGACAGGCCGTTTTTTTGGCGAAAGCCTTTAATAAGGCAGAAAAGCGTGGATTGGTCCGGTCCGATACCGTTTGAACCCGAGCGGAATAGTCGACGTGGGTTATCGCCGGAAAATCACCCCGGTATTTTTCTTGCAAAGGGACCACAAAAGACATATACGGGCTACTGCGATCCAATACAAAATATTCACTGGCCTGCTCCTCCAATACTGCGGGGGCGAAAGGGCGAAACCCTTCCCGACGTTTTACTTTCCGATTTAATTGTTCCTGCATATCCTTTCGACGGGGATCCGCCAGAATACTCCGGTTACCCAGCGCCCTGGGGCCATATTCCATACGTCCCTGGAACCAGCCAATAATTTTCCCCTTGGCTATCTGTTCGGCGATAAAGTCAACCAGTTCGGTAAAGTCCTCGTAATAGCCCGCCACCGCAGTTGCAAGCATTTGCTTTTTCGGGAAGTCCCTTTCGGAAAAAGCAGGTCCAAGGTACGCGCCCTGCATCAAATCATCACTGGAAGCAGGGCCCCTTACTTCATTAAAATAGAGGTAGTTAACTGCTAGTGCAGCACCTAAAGCTCCGCCGGCATCTCCCGCTGCGGCTTGTACAAAAACATCATCGAAAAGACCGGAATGCAATAATTTACCATTTGCTACACCATTCAGGGCGACCCCACCGGCCAGACACAACCGGCTAGCTCCCGTTTCTTTTTTTGCCGTCGCAGCCATCCGCAGAACGATCTCTTCCGTCAGTTGCTGGATGGCCAGGGCCAGATCTTTGTGTTCTTGTCGGATTTCGGATTCCGGCTTGCGTTTTGGGAAACCCAAAAGACGCTCCCACTTTCGTACCCGAACCATCCGCAAACCGGTCGAATAATTAAAATAGGACTGATCCAACCAAATAGATCCATCCGCTTTGATGTCGACTAAATGCCTTTTGATGAGCGCCACGTAACGCTGGACTTGTTCCGAGCCCACGTTGCCGTAAGGCGCTAAGCCCATTACCTTATACTCTCCGGAATTTACCCGAAAGCCTAAAAAATAAGTGAAAGCGCTGTATAACAAACCGAGCGAATGGGGGAAATTCATCTGTTTGATCAGCTTAATCTGGGCTCCTTCCCCCAGAGCAATGGAAGCCGTGGACCACTCTCCCACTCCGTCGAGGGTCAGAATAGCGGCCCGTTCAAAAGTCGAGGGATAAAAAGCACTGGCGGCATGCGAGAGATGATGCTCCGGAAACAACAATTTCACTTGCTTCTGATCAAAGGCACCCAGTAATTTCAATTCCTTGTAGATACGATTTCGCAAAAACAGCTTTTCATCCATCCAAACGGGCATAGCTTTCAGAAAGGACAAAAGCCCTCTCGGGGCAAAGGCGTAATAGGTTTGTAGTAACCGTTCAAACTTCAAAAGGGGCTTATCATAAAAAGCGATGGCATCCAGCTCACTAAGCTGGCAATTCACTGCTTCCAAACAATACCGAATCGATTGTACCGGGAAAACGGACGTGTGTTTATCTCGCGTAAAACGCTCTTCCTGAGCCGCCGCCATAATTTGACCATCCACAATAATCGCCGCCGCTGAATCGTGGTAATAAGCGGAGATTCCGAGAATTATTTTTCCCATACCAAGCTCAAATGGTCCATTCAAAAGGCTGTCCTGCCCGGAGGGAAACCTCTTTTCGTTCTTCTCCATAGATCAGCTGGAGCGACTGATCGTATTGGGGGTAAATAGTAAGTTTCTCCAAGGCGTTTTCCTTCCACGTAATGTCTACCGTAAGGCCTCCTCGTGCTCCCAGGCCCTCCACCGAACCCGCCTTCCACTGTGGAGGTAAGGCGGGAAGGATGCGTAGCAATCCTTCTTCGTGCGACTGCACCAACATTTCTGCAATTCCGGCGGTATAGCCAAAATTCCCATCAATTTGAAAGGGAGGATGTCCATCGAAAAGATTTGTATACATTGAGCGCTCAAAGAGCAGCTGAATATGCTCATGCGCCATAGCGCCGTCGAGCAACCTTGCACTGCAGTTAATGAGCCAGGCCCGGCTCCAACCAGTACCCGCTCCGCCGTGCTCTAATCGGTATTCCAGCGTTTGTTTCGCAGCAGCGAAGATATCGGGCGTGGCGGACTTGGTAATCGCGGTTCCGGGATGAAATCCGTAAAGGTGTGATATATGTCGATGACCGGGCTCCAGCTCCTGATATTCCCGATCCCACTCCAGGATGCGACCGTCACTGCCCAGGACAAACCCCGGCCGTAGTTGCTGCTGCTGTTCCCTAATCGTTCTGGTTAAGTCGTTCTCTATGTCCAGCAAAGAGCAAGCTTTTAGATAATGATCAAATACTTCCGCGATCACCTGTTGATCCATGGCACTACCCAGTGCCGTGGCTACCGTATCTCCATTGGGATGAATAAATCGATTCTCCGGCGAAGTGGAAGGTGCCGAAATTAAAGTGCCATCGCGCGGATCTTCAATGAGCCAGTCGCTGTAAAACTGAGCCACTTCCCGCAGGGCAGGATAAGCCCGTTCGCGCAAAAACATCGTATCGCCAGTGAAGGCAAAGTGCTCCCAATAGTGCTGCATCATCCAACCGGCCGCCCCCATGGAGCAACCCCAGTAGGCCGTCGGGGCACGCATAAAGGTCGGTGCCCACAAGTCGGTAGCGTGCGGCATAAATGAGCCCCTACAACCAAAATTATCCCAGGCCGTTACCTTACCATTTTCTACAAGCCGATCCAGGTAATCAAACAGCGGTTGATTCAGTACATCCAGGCTGGTTAGATTGGCGGGCCAGTAATTCATCTGCAGATTAATATTGAGGTGGTAATCCGCATTCCAGGGGGCGGTGATGTGTCGATTCCAAAGTCCCTGCAGGTTGGCTGGGTTCGTTCCGGGTCGCGAAGAAGCGATTAATAAGTATCGCCCGTAATGAAAAAGCAGCGCTTCCAGTCCCAGATCCGTTTTTCCGGCCTGCATCCGCTCCAGACGACGGTCCGTAGATAGAGTATCTAATTGTGGATCTGCCGATAAATCCAACCGGGCTTTCCGGTAGAGTTTCTGATGATCCTGAACATGTTGTCGCTTAATACTTTCGTAATCTGTCTCCTCGATAGCTGCCAGTTCCAGCTGATTCTGAGCAGCGTAATCCTCGTGATAATAACTAGAGTTGGCGACCAGGTAGAGGACGGCTCGCTGTACGCCTTTCAGCTCCAGGTAATCTTCTCCTGCTAAAACTTCGCCCTTCTCGTGATCCACCTTAAGGCAAGTCTGAAATTTGACGCCGCGGCGGATGGGAGCTGGTTTAGAATCAAAGGCTCCTTCCAATTGGGTAACTTCGCCATCCATGACCAGCCACCCCTCTTCATTCACCCGGGTGCTGGCCGTAGCCTGGCCTTCATCTTCAGGCCTGCTCATGCGCAGTTTAGCATTAATTCCTGCTTCAGATTTCAATTCTAACACAATTACCTGATGCGGATGGGAAGCAAAAACGGTCTGCTCAACCAGTGCCCCATCGGTTCGGTAGCGAACGCTGCTAATAGCTCGATCCAAGTCGAGGGATCTTTGATAATCCGTAATGTTTTCATGACCTAGTCCCATATAAAGGTCGCCCATAGTCTGGTGGGACCGTACAATGCGCTTACGGGAAAAACGCGCTACGAATAAAGCATCCGCTTTAGCGTGGTCCCCCGCAAATAAGTGTTGTCGGATTTGTTCTAAATCCTCGGGCGTACCCGCCGGATTATCCCAGCCCGGATCACCGGGCCACATAGAATCATCATTCAATTGCAGATGCTCGGTCTGGGGATCTCCAAATACCATGGCGCCCATACGTCCATTCCCGATGGGAAGGGCTTCCTCCCACTCCTTCGCAGGCTGATCGTACCAAAGTAAAGAATCATTCGGCGCGGTCTTTTGAGCCGTTGGCCCCACGCTACAATACTGAAGGAAAAAGAAAGCGAAAAACAGGCCAATAAAAATTACAGTTTGTTTCATCCTGATGCAGATACAATTAGTGGTTAGGCTTAAATATTACTCCTCCCCAAAGACTTCCAGTTTACTCAATAATTTACCCAATTTCATAGCTTGATCCATATCGCCTTCTACCCGTAGGCGCCCCTGAACAAAAGCAGTGGGGATATCTATTTCCCGGCGGGCGACCATCATTAGGTGTTCATCACTGATGGTAAAGGTAGCAAAGGGGCTACGTACTTTCCCTTTGCGAATACCACCACCCGGTTTATCCAGGTCGACTCGCCAGTGCACTTCTTCGCTACCCGTGACGGTAAACTGAAACAAGCCACTTTGTCCTTGCAGCAAGTCAGATTGCCCCTTGAGTTGCACCTTTATATCCCGAAAAAAAGCTTCGGACTGCATCGGTTTTGACTCTTGTTGTGCTTCCTCCTTTTCTCTGTTTTTTTCGTATTCGAGGATAACGGCCTCCAGATCATTAGCGGATTCCCGCAGGTAGCGGGTAAAGATATTGATATCCGGCATAGTCCGCGCATCCGAAGTGGGACTGATGGTCACTTGCCCATTGTAACTAAAAATCGTAATAATAAGCCCCATCCCGTCAATAATGGGTGCCATCCCCATAATGGATTCCAACTTATGTCCATTGAGATAAAGCGGAATCTGCGGACCAGGCACATTGGTAATCGTCACGTTAAAGACCGGGCTGTGCATTTCTGAAAGGTGGAAACGCGTATACAGCTTAGCGGCCTGATTGGCCACACCAAAGGGCACCACCTCCGCCATGCTCGAAAGGGTTTTTGCGCCAAGCGCTCCCTGATAAGTTTTACCCCGCACCGTATTCTCATGGATCATTTCGAGCCGCTCGATGGGGTCTTCTACATCAGTAGCGAGCTGTACCAGCATCACTGATAAATTATTGCTGCCGTTCCCGCCCATATCTCCCGTAGAAATCGGTACGTGCGCTACCAGTGGTTTGTTGGGCAATTTCCCCTTCTCTTCCAGATAGCGCCGGAGCGCACCGGCACAAATCGCCAACATTACATCATTGAGGGTACACTCCATAATGTTTTTCAGCTTTTTGATGCGCGCCAGAGAAAGGATAGCCGTGTTCCACTTACGACGGGCCGAAATGATGCCATTTAGGGGCGTATGCGGAGCGGAAAAAGGCGAGGTTGGTGGTTTTAGATGCCGGGCGCGGGTGAGGAATCCAGCTTTGATCGTTGACCCTACCGCTTCGGCAATCAACTTGGGGAACTTAAATGGATTCTTAGCAAAGCCCGCCGTACTTTTTGCGATCAAAGCCAGGTCATTCGGCAGGGGCTTAGGATCAAAATTGTCCTCGTGCTTATCTATAAAGGGCTCGGGGCTCATATCAAACATGATACTCAGAATGCCCGCACCCGCCATGCCATCAATTGCCACGTGATGAATTTTGGACACAATGGCTACTGATCCTTCCGGAAGCTGTGGAATACTATCCAGCCCCTCAATAAAAGTAAAAGACCAAAGCGGTCGCGATTTGTCTAATGGCTCCGAAAATATCTGGGAAGCTACGGCTCGCAGCTCTTTCCAGCTTCCGGGTTTGGGTAAGGCTACCCGGTGTAAATGTAGATCCAGGTCAAAATCCGGATCATCTACCCAATAGGGATAATCCACACTAAAGGGGACAGACATCAGGCGCTTACGCAAAGAAGGGATCAAATGAATACGCCGCTGAATGGTAGCGCGGAAGTCTTCGTATTGTAGGGACCCCTGAATCACCGCTACGCCTCCAACGTGCATATGATTAGTGGGTGATTCGATATATAGAAAAGTAGCGTCCAATCCCGAGATGGGTTTGATGGATTTATCGTTGACCTGGTTTAATATTTTTCCTATCACTGAAATAGTTTTTTAGCTAATGTAATTGACCTGTTCTAAGGTAAAAAGTTTTTGACTGCCAAACCGATTTTTTGGTAAAAACTCTTCCGCCGCTTCCGAGTATCTTTTCTTTTTCAGGGTACACAGAACCTATTTTGTTATAGAAATAGTATATTGATCTTATCCACACAATTAAAAGATATGCAGAATAAATTTGATCGCCGAAAATTCATCGCGCTTAGTGCCGCCGCAGGCACCAGCTTGTGGTTGCCCTTAAGTTGCAGTTCTCAATCAAAGGTGCAAAGTACGGGAAGCGGAAAATCGAAAGATTCCATTGGTGTTGCCCTGCTTGGCCTGGGCTCTTACAGTCGGGGACAATTGGCACCAGCCCTGCAACTGACCCAACACTGCCACCTAGCCGGAATCATTACGGGCACCCCATCCAAAATTCCGACCTGGCAGGAGAAATATGCCATTCCGGATAAAAATGTCTATACCTATGACAGCATGGATCAGATTGCCGATAACGAAGATATTGACGTCATCTACATCGTTACCCCGACGGGTACCCACGCCCGTTTCGCCATCGCAGCGGCGAATACCGGCAAGCACGTCTGGTGCGAGAAGCCCATGGCCATGGATGTAGCCGAGTGTCAGTCGATTATTGATGCTTGCGCGAAAAACAAAGTGCAGCTCACCCTCGGCTACCGGATGCAACACGAACCCAATACGCTGGAGTTTAATTCCTATGCGGATACGCAGCCTTTCGGCAAAATACAACGTATGGATGCCCACGCGGGTTATTATGGCGGTGGCGGAACCGGCTGGCGTTTTGAAAAAGAAATGGGCGGTGGCGCCCTCTACGATATGGGGGTTTATACCGTAAACGGCCTGCGCAACGCAACTAAACTTTTTCCCGAAAGGGTCATTAGTGCCAAACAGTACACCAAACGACCCGAACTTTTTACGGAAGTAGACGAGACCACTGAATATATTCTCGAATTTCCCGGTGGTCTTCGCGCTTATGGGAAAACCAGCGTGGGCGAAAACACGAACTTCATTAAAGCGACCTGTAAAGAAGGCTGGTACGAACTGAGTCCCATGCAATCTTATACGGGGGTAAAAGGCCAACGCAGCGATGGGGAAATTCTTGGGCCGGCCGTTCCCAACCAACAGTCGATCCAAATGGATGACGACGCCCTGGCCCTATTGGAGGGACGAACCATGAGTATCGCAGGCGAAGAAGGCCTGAAAGACATCCAGATTATTCAGGCGATCATTCAATCCGCCGCCGAGCAAAGAAGTATAAACCTGTAAAATATGTCCAAAACTAAAAATGCAACGGCCTCCTTTGTCGTCCGTTTTAACCAAAAGATCTACGATTCCGAAGAAGGCGAAGCCCAGGTACAGTGGCGGGGCTCCGTACGCCACGTGCAGGATGGTGACGAAAAGCGATTCTCAGATATCGAAGACCTTATCCTGTTTTTGCAGAGTAAACTAACCACCCTTACGCTACGGGCAACGGACGACGTTAGCCCCGAAGAACAAAAAGGCATCCTGGCCAAAAGCCTGGACTTATGGAAACAAGTCACCGCCGATTACCCCAAAAAGGTACTGGATACCATCAAGGATCCCCTGGGTAGTGTAGAGCAACTACAGGAACAGGTCCAGGAGCAGGTCCACCAAATGAGTGATCGCATACGACCCAATTTAGATCCCGGCAGCTGGAAACCCGCTACCAAGAATGATCTCAAAGAAACCAATGAGAGTATTCTTGCCCTGGCCAGAGCCGTCCATACATTAGCAAAAAAAGTTGATCAGCTCTCCGAGGAAAACTAGCCTATGTCCACCTTTGAAAAAGAAATGGCCAAGATAGGTGCCAAGCGTAATGTGGCCGAAATTGTGGTGCAAACCCTGGGCAGCTTCAAAGTCTGGAATCAGGAAGAACTAATGGATCCTAAAGCCTGGGGGCGGGATAGTAGCAACCAGCTTTTCCAGTTCTTCATCACCGCTCGCCACCGCCACGGCTTACACAAAGAGCAGATCATCGACCGTATCTGGCCCGAAATGGATATGAAGTCTGGTGCTCAAAACTTTAAAGTAGCTTTACATGGCCTAAATAAAGCACTGGAACCCAATCGCCAAAGCCGCGCCACCCCCCGCTACATACTACGGCAGGGATTAAGTTATCAACTTAACCTCCAATATTTTTGGGTAGATGTGGATGCGCTGGAAGCTTACATCGCACTAGGTAATCAATATCTGCAACGAGATCCCGGGCAAGCAGAGCGAGCCTACGCCAAAGCTTTCGAACTCTACGAAGGCATCTATTTACCCAATCGGCTCTACGAAGACTGGAGCTCCGACGAACGCGAACGCGTACAAGTGCTCAGTCTCGGCGCCCTAATCACCAAAGCAGAACTCTTACTGGCCAAAGCCCCGCAAGAGACGATCCGCCTGGCACAACGCGCGCTGCTCATTGATCCCAGCTGGGAAGAAGCCTACCGCTTACAAATGCAAGCTTATCTGCAAAAAGGCAACCGCCCCATGGCCATCAAAACGTTCCAACAATGTGAAAAAGTACTGGACGAAGAGTTCGGTATTGATCCCCTCCCGGCAACAAGAAAAGTCTACGAACAGGTACTGAGTCTGTGAAGGGTCTCGTCTTCCAGTACTCCCACATGACACATGCCACATGACACATGACACATGACACATGACACATGACACATGACACATGCCCCGGTGTAACTCATCTGTAACTACCCTCCCTTACCTTTATCCTGTCAAACTAAAAAACAGACGCATTATGACAAATAAATCGAAAAACGTAGAAGATCGCGTATTTGATACTCTGGATAAAATTAAAGAGCGGATCGCCCAGGCGAATCAAACCTTGCTAAAAGTTTCTGACGAAACGGTGGAAGGTGCACTGAAAGCCGGTAAAGAATGGCAAAAGCTCATGAAAGAGTCTATCAAAAAAAGTGAAAAGCTATTAGAGAACCAACAGGAGATCGCTTTTGAAGCCCTGGAAGGGATCAAAGAAATCCACCTGGAGAACAGAAAGCGCTTTCGTGCTTTATTGCAGGAAGAAAAAGTAGCCGCAAAGAAAGCAGCTACTAAAGCAGCAGCAGCCCTTGAGGCAGCAAAAGAAGTGAGCAAGGAGTTTCCCAAAACTACCTTAAAAGAAGAGTTGACTGATCTGAAGACCATTAAGGGGATCGGGCCAAAATTGGAAGAAATCTTAAAATCAAAAGGGGTACAATCCGTACAGGATATTGAAAAAGCACCCCTTAAGCGCTTAGAAGCCATTTTGGCAGAAGCTGGCTCTCGTTACAAAGGCTTTGACCCACAAGATTGGAAAAAGCAAGCAAAAGAGTTGGTGTAACTAAACTGTAACTCGACTCCCTTACCTTTGTAATAACAACTTAAAAAAATATAAAAACATTATAACATGGCTACCAAGAAAGCAAAAAAACCAGAAGCACAACTGAAAAACAATCTGGAAAAAGTAAAAGACTCTGCCGTTAAAACGGGTAAAAAATACAAAGAAACGGCTACAGATTACGTAAAAGATTTGTACGAAGATAGTGAGAAGTGGTTTGAAAAGACTACGGAAGACGTCAAGCAGACGGTTTCTAAGATCAACTTCGAAGACGGTTATAATACCGTAAAAGATTTTTCCTCCAAAGCAAATAAATACGCTACCGATACGGCAGAAGATGTCGTAGATGGTGCGATCAGCAGCGGAGAAAAGTGGCAGGCGATTGCTTCTAAGGCCATTAAAGGTGGCTTAGACCTGGCTGCTAAACAACAAGAAATTTTCTTCGATACATTGGAAAGCGTTAAAGGCCAGGTTAAAGACGGTACAAAACGCACCAAGAAGTTATTTAAGTAAATTGGGTTTCCCACAGTAAAGTGGAAATATTTAGGTAATGCTGCAATGCGGGTAGTTCTTCAGAACTATCCGCATTTTTTATTCGGGGAGTGCTGCCGCGTTACGCGCCAGTATTTTCCGGGCCGTTTTGGTTTTAAAAAACTGTACGAAGCGCTTGACCACCGGATCTTCCAGACCGCTGGTAATCAGGTAAGCATTGCGCTGAAAGGGATACTTATCTTTTTCTACGTTCCGCAGACTAGGCTTTATCCCTTCTATTTTTAAAGCTTTAATTTGTCCCTGGGATTGAACCTGACGCACGGCGGCCGTCATACCAATCGCACCGGGTGTCTGGGCCAGTGCGCGTGCCAGAGGGCCTGATTTTTGATGAATAATGATACGCGGGGAAGTCTGCGGATCCGGCATACAATCGAGTTGCGCTGCCAATACTTCCATATCTACTTCGTCTAAAGGCCGGGCCAAAGCTACAATAGGCAAATCCGCCCCGCCCAGCGCTTCCCAATTTTGGTAAGCGCCTTGATAAATGGCACAGAGCTCTTCAGTAGATAACTTTTTTAGGGGAACACTTTTATGCACACCCATCACAATAGCCATTTTAGCAAACCAGTGTACCTGTAGACCCTGTCGGGTAAATTTGGGGATATCTATTCCATGACTGGCCATGGCGACATCTATTTCCCCACTTTGTAAAGCCTCAATTCGTCGACGGGTACTCATCCCCTCCCCAATCACAATTTTAATACTGGGGAAATTTTGCTCAAAAGCACTGGCGACTTCAACAACCAAAGGCCGTACCCCATTCGAGCCATCCACGTACAGGGTATCTTTTTGGCTTTGCACCAAATGAGGTGCAAAAACAATTAAAGTTAAACTTAAAAAGAATGCTTGACGCTGCCTCATTATTCATTCACATATAGGGCCTTACTGACTATATTTTTGTAAGAGCGGCCAATGGGTAATTCCTTTCCTCCTATTTCTACATGATTGGGAGAAAAAGCCTCAATTTTTGGAATGGACACCAGGAAAGACCGGTGAATTCTCAGGAAAACTTCATCTGGTAATTTCTCCTCCAGATAAGAGATTTTTTGTTTCGTCACGATGCGCTTCTCAGGAACATGAATAATCACGTAGTCCTTAAGACTTTCGATGTAGGCAATTTCATGGAGATAAATCTTAACCATTTTCTTATCGGCACGCACAAAGATGTACTCCATACCGGAGAGGTTCAGATCCTTATTGATATTGGCTGGATTATTCCCGGTGGTATCTACTGGTTCATTTTGTGCATTGGGATTGAGATGCTTAAAGGCTTTGCCGACTGCTTTCAAGAAGCGGGTGAAGGGAATAGGTTTTAGCAAATAATCTACCGCATCAAGATTAAAAGCTTCGATGGCGTAATCGCGATAGGCGGTGGTAAAAATCACCTTGGGTGGATTCGACAAAGTATTGATAAACTCTATCCCATCTAATTTTGGCATCTGGATATCCAGAAATAATAAATCCACCTGTTTGCTCTGCAGGACTTCAAAGGCATTAAGTGCATTTTCGCAGCGTCCTACCAGTTCAAGACCATCTATCCTCTTGATATAAGATTCTACCACATCCAGAGCCAGCGGCTCGTCATCAACAATTAAACAGTTAATCTTCATATCCCTCATTTTTTAGTACCGTGCAAAAATAAATACTCCTTGAAAACTGTTTTATACAAGCTTAGAAACAAGCGTTTTCTTATTTCGGTCTACCGGGCTAACTCCCTCTTCAAATAAAGGAATTTTTAGAATTATCATAAAGGTCTCCTCTTCATCGAAGACTTGCAAATCATATTTTTTGGGACCGTAGATCAATTCAAGACGACGACGGACATTTTTCAAGCCGATTCCTTTAGATATCTCTTCATTTTGGGGGGCTACCCCTCCTTTACTATTTTCCACCTGCAAAACTAATCTATTCTCCTTTACATGGAAATCAATACTGATGAAAGACAATTCAACTTCCCGACTTACGCCGTGTTTGAAGGCATTCTCTACAAAGGGAAGCATCAATAAGGGCGGGATAAACTTCTGTGAAATATTCCCACGGGTAGAAAAAGCCACTTGCAGGCGCTCTCCATAGCGAAGCTGCTCCAGCTCAATAAGGTTTTTCATCTGTTCCACTTCTTTCCGGAGGGGTACCCGCGCCACGTTGGCTTCGTAAAGCATATAATCCAAAAAGGTCGACAACTTCATTACCAGTTCGGAAGCACGGGGTGATTCCTGCATCGTGATGGAGTAAAGATTATTCAGAGTATTGAACAGGAAATGCGGGTGAATCTGACCTTTTAAAAACTTGAGCTCGGCGTCCAGTTTTTCCTTAGCCAAGTCTTTTGCTACTTGTTCCTGCTGGTAATTTCGTTTTAGTAATTTTATAATCATTGCCGCAAAAACCACCGCGTAGACCTGCACCGCATTCGTTAGGGCCTTACCTACGTCAAAAAGCGGATTTTCGGCGTAATTATACTCCGGCCGAAAGGTCGGAACATAAATAATGTGAAGAGACCAACGTCGCAGATAACCAAAAATCAGTGCCATGAGCATGAAGGTAAAAAATAGAGAAAGGTATTTTTTACGATCTAGCATTTGCGGCACGACCCAGTAAATGAAAAAGTAAGTAGCCAGGATGGTGACGGGTAAAATAGATAGTACGTAGGTCCAGGCCCGGAAGAAATCATCAGAATAGCTGTACTGAGAGAAAAGTGAGAACAGCGTATAACTCACCCAGAATAATAAATGGGTAAGTAGCCGATACCTTGGATTAAGTAGTTGTTGTACTTGTAGACCTTGCATGGGTATTTAAATAGTTACTTTACGAAAGTAACAAAACCTCAACACAATTATTGATTATTTTGCCCGGCTACCACTTTTTTGATTTAAACAACAAGATTTGTAAGATTAATTACTCCGTAAGGCGCTTATAATGAAAATATTTAGCGCCGAATTAGCCTAGCGCCACGTCCAGTGTCATCATAATACTAAAACCAATTAAAGTGGAAATGGTAGCTAAATCCGTGTTACCGGCCAATTGTGATTCGGGAATTAATTCTTCCACGACCACGTAGATCATGGCTCCGGCAGCAAAGGCCAGCGCATAGGGCAAAATGGGTTGCATCGTCAATACGGCAAAGGCACCAATCACCCCGGCAATTGGTTCAACCACGCCCGACATCTGGCCGTAAAAGAAAGCCTTCTTGCGCGACATTCCCTCTCTTCTTAGCGGTACGGACACTGCTGTCCCTTCCGGAAAATTCTGTAATCCAATACCAATCGCCAGGGCCAGCGCCGCACCAATGGAGGCAGAGGGTAATCCGTAGGCTACCGCCCCAAAGGCAACCCCTACCGCCAAACCCTCCGGTATGTTATGGATCGTAATCGCCAGAACCAGCAGTACGCTTCTTCGCCAACTAGTGGGTACCCCTTCTGCTTCCTCTCGCTTAAATCCCAGGTGTAAGTGGGGCAAATATTGATCAATCGCATAAAGAAAAAGCCCGCCTGATAAAAATCCAATTAAAGCAGGCAGCCAGGCCGGTAGCGAAGAGATTTCCTCGGCCAGTGTAATCGCAGGAGCCAGCAAAGACCAGAAACTAGCTGCTATCATTACCCCGGCAGCAAAACCCAGCATGGAGTCCAGTACTTTCTGATTGACATTTTTAAAGAAAAAAACCAGGGCTGCTCCCAGTGCCGTCACTCCCCAGGTAAACAAGGTCGCAATCAGGGCCTGAGTGGTTGGATCGTATTTGCGCAGAAAGTCTAGGATAGCGTCCATTTTCTTTAGGTTGGTTGAAATATTTTTTAGATGAATCAAAATAAATACAATACGGGCACTACATCAACTATTTTGACATAAAATAAGGGCCTCTGTAGATTTACAAAGGCCTTAAAAATTAAAAAGACGGTTATTTCAACTCGACTTTAGCCATTTATAATAGCGAAGTCGCCTTTAAAGCGATACCACGATGAAAAAGCTATCCGACTGGACAAGGCAAATTTGCTTTTTATTAGGTCGTTGGTTCTCTGATTTTCAAATAATTATGATTGCAGACGGCCCCTATGTTGTAATAGAACTGTTTGCTGAAACTCGAATGTACCTTACTTGGACTACGCGTTTTCGAATGAATCCATCCTTATATGATTTTCCACCGCCTTATCAAAAAGGACAACTGTACTTAATTAATAAAACATTATTCGATCACTTAGCTTTTGTGGCAACTAGAGCTACTTAAAATGGCTAAAGTCGAGTTCAATGTCCCGGAGATTAATTGATGGTATTTGAAAATCCATTGGTATAACCCAGGCTGGCCGATAAGCCAACGTAGGTTTGCTCTTCGTAGGGATAAAGGTCTTTTTGATAGATACCCAACGACACCCGGTAATTACTCCCGTTATGGGAAATATAGACCTGCTCCCGATATTTTTCTGGAATTTCGTTAAGCGGAGTAACATCCAACTGCTTACTGGCGTAGATTTGATAGGTGGAATAGGAAGCCGTTTCTTCCCCGACATTTTCCAGGAAATTTTGATCCGCTACCACAAAAGCGGATGGATACCCCTTTCGCTTTACCTGCTGTAAAACTTTGTAAGCCGCATATTTTCCTAAATAATTCCCCAGATAAACTCTGGTAAAACCATTATCTGCGGGTTCAAAGCTTAAGACACCGAGATTAGCTAATTTACCAATTTCTTCAAAATCAATGGTGCCCTCAAGAGAAGCTACCCGGATACGACAGATCGTTTTATCACCTTTATACTGATTCAGGTTGGTCCCGCTACCACCTTTGGCGGTCCCCCCTGAGTTCGTCGCCGGACGACTAGCGGTCGTTTTTGTTCTGAGTGCTTTAACAATATCATTAATACTATTGATATCAGAATTACTATTGATTTGATTACTTAGTCGGGAATCAAAACTAAAAGAATTATCCTTATTAATAAAGATACCGTTGATGGTGTTGGCCCGGGCATTAAGCCCCGCTCCCTCCGGCAGATAATCCGCCATAATTACAATATCCAATTTCCCATCACTATTGACATCGCGGGCTGAAACGGCACGCAGGCCGTCAAACCTACCTTTGGCAGCTGCAAAATCAGGAAAAGCATAGACCGGATTGCCATTTCGTAACAAATAATAGTTCACTTGACTTTCTCCATAACGATCTTCCCAATAGGGGGCAAAAGTAACCTGCCCGAAATTACCGAGATTGGCATCAAATCGATGCTGCTCGATTACCTGTCCTTTGGTTGTGACGTTGGCTACCCGAGCTGCTTCGGGAATATCTTCGGCAGAAACATCACCGATGCGTGTGAATCGCTGTGTACTCCACTGCATTTGATTTCCATCAAAAAAGACGGGCGCTGCACTTACCGCTGCGTCGTTCTCGATCAACTGATTACCCGTAAAGCGCCAGCTACCATCTTCGGTCATTTCGTCCTCATACTGAATAAGCATATAGCCATTTGGCATAAACTGATAAACTTCTTCTCCAACCGAGGCTTTCCATTTACCGATTAGCTTTTCGGATAGTCTGGCCTCTACGTCCCGAACGGCCAGAGAGTCTTTCAATAAACTGACTTCCTCACCCAGAATAAGTACATTACCATCCAGTAAAACATCGTAGGGAGTAGCGCTGGCTTCGGTCTGCTCGGCCATAACCAGTCCGGCATCTTTTATCCCCCAGGTACCAAATTCCTCTTCGAAGCGCTTTATTTTTACGTAGGTGCGATCACCGGAAAAATGCCAGATTTCTTCTGCTCCGGCCTGGCTTAAGCGCCAGGTACCGGGCAGGGTTTGCCCCAGCGTTTCGGGATCTAATCGTTTGTTATTGCGATTGCCCAATTGATCACAAGAGCTGACCAATATGGACAGGCAACAAAATAAAAAAATCGCTTTCCTCATGCTTAATAATTTAGATTCGGTTTTTATGCCAAAAGCCCTTACATTCGAGCTGGCGAAATTTAGATCTTAGCTCCATAAAAAGACCGTCCCATATCTGAACATAAAAGGACTGACTTGCTTCAGAAACTTTGAAGTAGCCTTTTTGTTACTTAAGTTAGAAAAGATACAAAAAAGTTACACAATTACAATATTATCATTTTTTGGATATAAACAATGTATTTTTCTCCTTTAAAATCATCTTAATGCTTATAAATGAGCGCTAGAAAACAAAAAAAAACAAGAACAGAGAAAGCTGAGGCGAAGGGTGGTAAATCTTTTATAAAACAAATCCAGCGCTTTATCATCGCCAGTATTGTGGGGGGGATTGTCCTTATTCTACCCATTAGCCTGATTTACTTTAGTATTCGCTTTATCTGGCTACAGGCACAAAAGATCACCCGCCCCATAAAGAATTTAATCGAAATTGATGATAATGTCGCGGCCTGGGTGGTTGATATTGCTGCCCTGGGGGCGATCTTAATTGCTTTCTTCCTGCTAGGTGTATTTATACAGACTAAAGCGGGGAAAGAATTTTGGAATTATATAGACCGTTGGCTTGACAAAATACCCCTGTACAGTATAATTCGGGATACTATTTCACAATTTTTTGGAAAAAGTGACAAAATGCCCTTCAGCGAGGTTGTCGAAGTAGATGTATTTAATACGGGGACCAGTATGATTGGCTTTTTATCCGACCAAATGGAAGATGGTCGATATTCAGTTTTTGTACCTACGGGCCCCAATCCCACCAACGGCTTTATCTTTTTGGTAGAAAAAAACCAAATTACCCTTACAGAAATCCGCCCCGAAGAAGCCATGCGAATTGTAGTTGGCGTAGGAACCGGTGCCTCCGACCTGTTCTCCAGAGTGAAAAGTAAAAAAAGGAATTAATAGCCATTTAGTGATTTTTCTAAAGTTGGGTCTAAATTGGGAAAACCCCCTAAAAAGCTTTAACTTTACGGTCTATTTGTCTTCATTTTCATAGAAATGGAACTTTACTATATCTATTTGTGTTATTAAAACAAATGAAATTAAAAACTGTATATGCTAATTATTGAAGTAAAAGACGGAGAAAGTATTGATAGAGCGCTAAGACGCTACAAACGCAAAGTTAGAGATACCCAGATACTGAAAGAACTACGCAAGCGTAAAGAATATACCAAGCCTTCGGTAGAGAAGCGCAACGAAATCCTGAAAGCGGTTAAGCGAGAAGCTTATTTACGTGACCAGGAAGGTTAATCTATGAAAAGCCCCTCCCGGGGCTTTTCCCCGGATAGGTCTCAGACGCTCAATAACACTGTTTGAGTGTATTATGCCATCCAACTTCAATTCACATAGCAGCCGACCTTATCCGAACCTGCTTTAACCTAAAAGACATCCATAAAACTCCACTTAATACTTTTATCAGGAGTGGATTTTCAGGTAGCATAAGTAAGTATTGTCTTTCAGCTCTGGCTGAAGCTACTTTTTTTCTTTAATAAAATTTATCCGTATGCGTCCAAACAAAAACATCTCACTCGGTAAAGGGAAATACTACTTTACCATTAAGTCTACTCCAAACAACATTACCATCTTTCGTAAATCTCGCAAGCGAGCTGCCGATGCCTACTTAAACTATCTAAAGATTGGTAAAGAATGTGAATGGCTAGGTCAATGGAATGGGAAAAAATTTGAAGATACTAGTGCTCCCGCACTGAGCCAGGCCAGCTAATATTGTTTACACAGGAAATAAATTTTTTATCATAAAACTTTAAATCATGCCAGCCAGAAGTATCAAAGTGAAAATTGTTAAAGAAACCAGTAGTACGGTCACCATCAAAATGATCAGCCTTAACAGGAAAATGCCTGTACCTAAGGAAGATTTCGAAAAAAGAGTTAAGCAAGGCCTTTATGAAGTGGTCGGCCAACCTGCCGAAAGTGATGAATAAATACCCCGCTTACCTGTAAAAGCCTTTGTATCACTTACTGATAGAAAGGCTTTTTTTATTGGCTCACCCTACTTATTTACCCAATCTTATTTTTTCGTCCCCCAAACAGGATCATATAAATCACCCAGGCAATAAATATTATTCCCGCCGCTGCCACCATGGGTAAACGATTATCAATAGCATTTAAATAGCCCGCAATAATGGGTGGAATCGCCTGACCTAAAGACTGCATGGATTGGTTAATGCCCAGTATTTCTCCCTGTTGATCGGCGTTTGCCTGCTCGGAGATCACCGAGGTCATATTGGGAGAAGTTATCCCCTGCGAAATCGCAATTACCGGCGCAATCACATAAAACCACCAGGCCTGATCCGGTAATAAAACCAGAGCAATTCCTATACTGAGTGTCAGGATAGTAAATTGTAAAATGAATTTGGGAGCAACAATATTACTCAGCTTGCGCACAATTAAGCCCTGTGTAATCGCCAGCCAGATACCAATCCAGCCAAACAATAAACCTATATTTTTTTCTGTATAGTCAAAATCCTGAATCAGGATAACCGCATAAAACTGCGTGAAAAAAGTAAAGCCCAGGGATAAGCCCAGCACCACAGTGAAAATGCCTCTGAGGTTAGGTGCAGCAAAGGATTTAGCTATGTTCTTAAAACCCCGAAATAAAGAAAAAGGTACCTGGCTGGCCTTTTGCAAGGTTTCGCGAAAGCGATACCAAACTAACAAAATATTGAGTAATGTGATGATCGCAGTAAAATAAAAAGGCGTCTCCGGACCAAACCAGGATACCACCGTATTGTCTGCTAAAACACCCCCCAGGGTTGGCCCCAAAATAAACCCCAGACCAAAGGCCGTCCCCACCAGGCCAAAATTACGCGTCTTGGATTGCGCGTCACTAACGTCCGCGATGGAAGATAAAATAATTGAAATATTACCCCCGGTGAACCCAGGTAACATGCGGCTTAAAAACAACAAGACCAACCATCCCTCCTTTATTGCCCAGGCAAAGAGCAAATACCCTATCATTGTCCCGAATAAAGACATAGTGAGCATGGGCTTGCGTCCGTAACGGTCTGACAAAGCCCCTAAAAGCGGCGCACCAAAAAATTGCAAAATGGGATAGGAAGCTATAATAAAACCATAGAGTATGGAGCGCTGGGCTTCTGTATAGGAAGGATCCAGGATGGCCGTACTCTCTTCAAAAAACAAGGCCGGGATCACCGGAATGATGATGCCTACCCCGAGCATGTCTATGAAGACCGTGATGAAAATGGTTAATAGACTTGCCTTTTGCTGGGAAGGTTTTGACATGTGCTAATTTTTCCGCCGGTAAGTTACGAAAGAAAAGGGGTACGGGTTCCACTTATCTGCGGGGAAATCTTCACGCTGTACCTCTTGCCAGTCTGCCTCTGGGATTTTTGGAAAAAAAGTGTCGCCTTCAAATTCAGCGTGTACCTCGGTAATATAAAGCGTATCTACTTTAGGGAGGCTCATTTTATAAACATTGGCTCCACCGAGTACGGCCAGCTCTTCATAAGAAGAATCCTCCGCTATCTGCCAGGCTTCTGCCAGGCTATGAGCGACACGTACATTCCCTGCACGGTAGTCTTTCTGCCGGGTTAAAACAATAACCTGCTCCTCTTCCGGAAATATTTCTTGCCCCTGATTAGATTCAAAAGACACCCGACCAGTTAACAATTGGGCCGAGCGAATGCGCTGCTTGAAATAGGCCTGATCTGCGGGAAGATCCCAAACTAAATCCCCATCAGCGCCAATCACGCCGTTTTCTGCTACTGCGGCGATGATAAAACTATGCATCTTCCGTATTCAATTCGTTGAGGGCATGCTTAAGCCCGGTTAAGTGAACGCCGTGGTGAGAAGTATCAAAGACCACCTCTCCCCTTTCTAATAAAATCAGTTGGGGAGATTGATGAACGACTTTCAACTGTTCAGCGATCTGATTGGAAATTTTTCTATGCGCTAATAAGTCCAAATAGTAAAATGCCAACTCGTCGCTGGAAATATCCCAGCCGTTTTCCAGCTGAAATTTAGCCATATTACTAATTCCACAACTTACACTGTGCTTGAATACAGCCACGGGCTGCTCATGAGACTTTGCAATAAGTTCCGAGATTCGATTTTCCTGGTCCAGTACCAACCAGGATTCAGGCAAATCTGGGCGCATTGCATTTTGTACGTTTTTAAGAAACCCCATAATTCATCAAATTTAGAAAGTGATTGTTCTTCTTGAGGACTATTCGCATAATCCTTACTCAACCTTGTTAATGCGCTGAGTTTACAGAAAGTTTGGGAGGAGGTTAAAAAAGAAGTATAGCGGCCATCCAATAATTATTCCAGTAGTGCATCTTTTTTATTTTTGCGCACCATACCTTCCTGGACTACGGAAGCGACCAGACGCCCCTCCTTATCAAAAATGTTACCGCGGGTAAATCCACGCGCATTTGAAGCACTCGGACTATCAATGGCGTATAACAACCAGTCGTCCATTCTAAAATCGCGGTGAAACCACATGGCGTGATCCAGGCTGGCCAATTGTACCTTACTAAGAGAAGCCGCAATACCATGCGGTAATAGAGCCGTAGTCAGCAGATTATAATCAGAGGTATAGGCCAGGACACTTTGGTGAGAACGAATATCGTCGGGCATAAGTCCTTTGGCCTTCATCCAGACGTGACGATAAGGCTGACTTTTCCCAGGCAAGGCTGGGTTAATCAATTCCACTGGTCGGAATTCGATTGGTCGATCCAGATTTAGAAATCGCTTGTAATTCTCGGGGAGCTGATCGCCATACTTAGTCACCAGCTCTTCCCAGCTTACTAATTGATCGGGCGTAGATACATTAGGCATACTTATCTGATGATCAAAGCCCTCCTGCCGCAGCTGAAAAGAAGCAGCCATAAAAAAGATAACCTGCCCGTTTTGGATAGCGCGTACCCGCCGGGAGGAAAAGCTCCCCCCGTCCCGTACCTGCTCTACCTGAAAAATAATAGGTATTTCCAGCTTACCCGGTAAAATAAAATAAGAGTGAATAGAATGTAAAACACGCTCCTCCGGAAGGGTTTGCATTGCAGCGCTGAGGCTTTGTGCTAATACCTGACCACCGAATACCCGCTTACTCCCCACCGGACTGCTTAGACCACGGTAAAGATTTTTATCTAATTCTTCTAAAGCTAATAATTCCAGTAGTTCCTTAACGTCCTTCATCATCTGATTACAATTTGCGATTCCCGAATTAACAAAAAAGATTCTTAAGGGGTGAAGTATTCTAAATATTAATTAGAAAATTCACAGTTTAAGTTTTGAATATATGTATATTTTAACATAAACTAGGGGCGATTTAAAACGACCTAAAATGAAAGCGCCCTACGTTGCTATTGCCTGGCTATTCCTGGCCTTCGCCCTATTGCCACTATCCGCTCAGGAGTCAGGTGGTCCCAGATTAGAATTCGTGGAATACACCACTGAAAATGACTATTACTTTTTGCGACTACCCTCCGACCGTTATTACACGGCGGGGCAATCCATTAGACTGAACGATCAGAGCCTGGACAAAGGCAGGCTTAGTCCCGCCTCCCTTTTCCCACTGCGATTTGTGAACCGGCAAGCAGAGAATCTCAGCCAGCTCTGTTTGCGTTACCAATTATTCACGCCCTTTCGAATCCACTGGAATACCCCAGAACAAATAGACCGACCTTATACTGCCCGACTAGACTTGCAGTTTGAAAACCAGACCTTTCTGCCAGAAAATGGCTTAAAACTATATAAATCTCTATTACTGGGCTTCCAGGGGCCCTCTATGCGTGGGGAAAATATACAAAATGGAGTACACCGCCTAAAAGGACGTCCGCTAGCCCAGGGTTGGGAATACCAACTTGCTGATCGTCCTTACTGGGTAGTACAGTTCCAGGCCGAAAAAGCAATTTCAACCGGAGCAAAACACTTGTGGCTCGCCAGTCCTCAAATCTATCTGGGTAATGTGCAGCAATATGTACAAATGGGCATGCACTATAAGAATGGCGACCTGGCCGGATACTTTCGCCCCAACCAATCCATGCCTTCTATCCACTGGCATACTTATTTCCACTTTTCGGCGCGCTACGTGCATCGCAATCAATTACTCAACGGAACAATGCGCCCCAATAGTGATATAAAGTCTTTCCAGCCCCCCCATACCAAAAAACTGGTATATTTGGCCAGTTATGGTATTCAGTTTACCTGGAAGCGTTGGGCCATACGTCTGAGCCAGGAGGCTATGAGTCCTGAATTTGAAGGTGGCAGCAGCCACTTTTGGGGTAGTATAAGCCTAAGGAAATATTATTAATGCCCGGCATACACCAGCATACCGGACATTATTAGAAGTTGTTTGAAAACGCTAAGTAATTCTATGGCATGCGTTTCACCCATATCTCATACATAGGATCTCCTTTACTACTCTTTCCGCTGTGATGCCAGTCGTCGCCTTTTACTTCGAAATTAAAACCAAGTGATGCCCCTACCCTGGTTTTATCCCGGCTAAAAAACTCAATATTTTCGGTATACTTACCGTCCACCGCGGTGTAGGTACCACCGCCCGTTCCCATAAAGGCTTTGGTTTCTGTATTATAGGCGATCCACTGAAAACGCGTCGGTGTAAGAATCTTCATGGTTTTACGCGGACGATCCGTATCCCGGCGACTGATTTCTCCATCTCTTTTGCGCCCTCCCATCAACCAGGGACCAGACAGGGGACTTTCCTTCCCCTTATCTGTGTTCTTCCAAACCTGATTATCGATGACTGCCGTCTTCTTCTTAAGGCTTACGGTATGCTCCTCCGTACGGCCCACCATATTCGGGTCGGCAGTGTCGAATTCGTAGGTAAGCATCAGCTCATCATTTGACAAATCAAAACTTCCCCCTTTGGTGGCAATGAATTCTCCGTCCTCGTAAAAAGCTGTCCAACTGAAAAATTCTCCGCTAAACAAGTATACATAGTTTATGCTCCGGTCTCCAAAACTACCACTACGTTCATAAGTACCTTGTAGCGCTTGCGCATTCAGAAAGCTTACCGAAAAAAATAAACAAAAAAGCAATGCAATCTTTCTCATGTTGTTTTATTTGGTGATTGTTACCTATAAAAATAATAAAGATTCTGTTCCTTTGCAGGAAAGTTGGAGACTTTACATAAACAATAACATCCATGCACATTTTGCTCTACGCACCGGAATACAGGCCTAATCTCTCTAATATGATCCGTTCGGCAGAATTTTTCGGCTTTTCTGAGATTTGGATTTTTGATAAAAACGGACTGTTAGATCCACCGAATAATAAGGTAAGTCGGGCAGATATGAACCATATGGCCCGGGTTTGGACCGCCGGGGCTATTGAGTATATCGAGGTTCGAAAGGTAGATGACCTACCTGGTTTTTTACGAAAGTATAACGGAAGGAAAATAGCGACTATGGTTGATCCGGAAGCCAAGCATCTGTCTAGTTTCAACTTTGAGCCCACCGATTTAATCATTATGGGGCCCGAAAAAGAGGGTCTACCCGAAGATATTCTTCCCTACACCGACCAGGCCGTATTTATTCCCGGTAAAGGAAAGACCGACTGCCTAAACGTTTCTGTCAGCCTGGGTATCTTACTCTACGCCGCCTCTACCCAAATCAAAAGCTAATGGTGCAATACGTCCAGCCATCCGGACGGCTTTCCAACTCAATGCGGGCATTGTGATTGTGAACGATCTCCCTCACCAGTGTTAAACCTACCCCCTGACCATCGGGTTTAGTGCTAAAAAAGGGCGTAAAAAGTTGCTTTTGCACCTTTGGGTCAATCCCCTTTCCATTATCCGCGATTAGGATACGGAGGGGATCGGTCTGCAGACTGACTCTGATCTGGCCTTCTTCCGCAATCGCCTCTTTTGCATTTTTCAGAATATTGAGCAGGGCTTGTTCAAACTGCTGCTCATCGATTTGTTTTTTGATATTACCTACAGCCGAGTAATCGAGACTAATTTCAATATTTTCTCCCTTCAGGCTGGGCTGCATTAGATTCACGACCCTCTCCAAAAGATTCGATAGCTCCGTCCAGCTTCGCTTGGGTATGGGTAAACGCACTACCTCTGCGAAATTCTTCATAAACTGATTTAGACTATCGTGCCGCTGAATAGCCAGCTCCAATGCTTCGGCCATCTCCTCATCGCCATTAGTCTCCGATTCCAATAGATAATCTCGTACTATATTCAAAATAGAGCCCGTAGCACCAATGGAGTTATTTACCTCGTGTGCCATCATCCGGATCACCTTGCCGTATGCCTGCTTTTCGGCCAGCAATATCTCTCCGGTAACTTCGTGGACCATAATGAACTGACGGTAGAAACCACGGTGCAAAAACTGCGCTACTTCGCATTTGAATCGCTCTGTCCCCTGAAGTTTTACTACCTGATTACGTCCCACTTCCATATCATGGATAATGGGAATCAACGGATGCTCCATAAAGGTTAAAGCTTTGCCTTTCACCTCTCTGGCAGGATAACCAAAAATAGACTCGGCTTTGGGGTTGAAGTCCGTAACCCGACCTTCATAATCCAGAATAATCACGCCCGTTGGGTAAGCCTGAATCAGGCGCTCCAAAAAGTAGTGCTGTTCTTCCAATTGGACTCTTTCTTCCCGAATATTATCAATCAGACCATTATAGATCTTAATGAGCTGATTCAGTTCTGTAGAATTGGTGAGTTGGTACCTTACGGTAAAATCCTGATCTTTTAAGGCATCGATACCATCAGAAATAAAGTGAAGGGGGCGGACCATACCCTGGTAGATATGAAAGGCCAGGACTAGAGAAAGAAAAATGAATATTTCGGATAGTATAAACCACACTTTCTGATCTTTAAATTGCAAGTAGATCAGACTGGTAATCAATGCGTGGAGCAGGCCCAGAAAGAGAATGTATTTAATCTTTGTGCTCATGTGGTATCTGATACTTCTGTAGCCTGCGATAAAGAGCCGAACGGGTTAAGCCCAGAGATTTCGACGTAGCACTAATATTATACTGATGGTACTCCAGCGCTTTTTGAATCATTCTCACCTCCATTTCTTCCAAAGATAAACTACCCACTTTGGGCAGACGATCTGCGGGAGTATCAAAATCCTGATAGTGTGGCCGAAAATCCTCCAGGCTCAAGTTTGATTTACCGGAAAGTAGTACGCTACGCTCCACCAGGTTTTTAAGTTGCCGAATGTTGCCGGAAAAATGTTGCCGCTGCAACCAGTTAATCGCCGCTTCGTCAACGGAGGTAGATACCAGACCATAGTTACTGGCCATCCGCTGTAGCATATCCTGTATCAATAGCGGAATATCGCCTTTACGATCCCTTAAGGGGGGCAGCTCAATGGTGATTAGGTTGATCCGATAGTAAAGGTCTTCGCGAAAGATTCCTTCGGCTACCATTTTTTCCAGATTCTTATTCGTCGCACTAATGACGCGCACATCCACCCTTTCTGTCCTGGAGCTGCCCAGCGGCTCGAAGGTTTTTTCCTGCAGAATACGCAAGAGTTTCACCTGGCTTTCCATGGGCAGATCACCAATTTCGTCCAAAAAGATCGTTCCGCCGTCCGCCATTTTAAAGCGTCCGTCGCGATCTGCTGAAGCATCGGTAAAAGCCCCCTTTTTATGGCCAAACATTTCACTCTCAAAGAGGCTGGCGGGTATGCCGCCCATATTCACTCGCACAAAGGGGGCATCGGCTCGCTGACTCCCCTGGTGGATGGCTTCCGCCATAAGCTCTTTTCCGGTACCACTTTCTCCCAGAATGAGCACACTGGCATCGGTAGGGGCAATACGTCTAGCTTTTTCCACCAGATTTTTCAGGCTATTTTTACTACCGATGATGCGATCAAAGTTGGAAATGGCGGGGGCATCCGGCGACGCTTCATTTTTTCCCGTAAGGGAGAGAATCGTACGTATGGAAGATAACAACTGTTTGTTGTCCCAGGGTTTGGCGACAAAATCTTTTGCTCCTTTCTTCATGCCCCGCACCGCCAAATCAACGGTTGCCCAGCCCGTCATCAAAATCACCGGTAAAGCAGGTCGAAAAGTCCGGATTCGATCCAATGCTTTTAAGCCCTGATCGCCCGAAGTTTCAATGGTGAAATTCATATCCAATAGCACCAGATCAGGTTGCTCTTCTTCTATGGTCTGCTCCAAATCCCGGGCATTATGCACTATCGCCGTCGACATGCCCGCTCGTTTGAGTAACAAACGAATCGAATAACAAACACTACGATCATCGTCCACAATCAGAATATGCGGCATAGGTCAATTTTGAATTCTCATCCTACTCCTCGTGCAGAGCTACCGCCGGATGAATCCGGGAAGCCTGCTGGCTGGGGTAAAATGCACATAATAATACAACCAGCAAAATCAAAGTACTGGTAAATAGCATACTAAGATAATAATTACTATCGGGTACATTCATCACATTAAGCAAGGGGAGCTGGATGGCAAAAAAGGAAGCCAGTAGTATGGCCAGTCCCGCGACCATTAGTACCTCCGCAATAAACTGGAAAGTGATGGTCTGTTGGGTAGCCCCCAGCGTACGTCTCAATCCAATCTCTGCCCGACGCTTACTTATCGTGTAGTAAAGCACCCCAAATAAGCCCAATGCGACATTGATGATCAAAAAGGCACAAATACTCAGGGCTGCAATCAGGGGTACCCAATATCGACGGCTATTAGACACTCTTCGCTGATCCAAATCAACAATCCGAAAGTCGTTACGGCGCGTAATATCACTAATCGTTTTATTCACTTCCTCCTGAAAGGCTGCCGTGGTACCGGGTGCTAATTCCAACATGATATTGGGCAGATCTCTGGAGGCTTTAGGATTGAGGAAAAAGGACATGGGTTCTTCCGAGCGAAACTCATTAACGTACTTGAAATGATCGACGACCCCGACTACCCTATTCTCCCCCTGAATCTGGTAGATACTATCCAGGATGGGTTTACCGCCAAAGCTGTCTTCCCACAATTTGCGGTTGATGATGACTGGTTTATATTTGGCGCGCTGATCATCTTCGTTAAAGAAGCGACCGCCAAGCAGTTCCAGATCGGCCGTCTCGAAAAAATCTTCATCACTCCAGAAAAGATGCGTCCGCAGCTCAAAACCATTATCGTCATTAACCGACTGCCACATGCCGCCACCGAAGGGTGTCACCTGACCAAGATAGGATGCCGAAAGCACCTCGGGCTTCGCTTCCAGCTCCTGCTCCAGTCGAAGCTTTGTGTCTTCCAGAGCAGTAGAATCCAGCTCTTCTGACCATTCCAGAAAAGCGACCCAACTATCTTTGGTGTCGAAACCCAATGGACTCGAATAGGTCCGAAAAGCCTGAATGGCAAAAGTGAATACAATAAATAAGATAGCGAAGGCTAAAAATATCTCCAGAAAGAGTAGGAAATTCTTACCGCGCTTGTTCCAGACTAAGGTGAATATATGCTTGATCATAACTGATTTTGTTTTAGAGCATTAGCAATTTGTAATTTGGACATACGCCAGGCGGGGATGATCCCCGAAAGGATACCAAAGACCAAAATAATAAGCAAACTGTACAGAAAAACGCTCAGGTTAAATTGTAAAACGACCTCTCCCAGAGCCTGACTATCATTGATGACCATAATCAGGACCAGCGCCAATAAGAAGCCCAGGACACCACCAATAAAAGTGAGGATGATATTCTCAAAAACAAATTGAAATAGAATATTTCCCGAGTTGGCACCAAAGGCTTTACGGACTCCAATTTCCGAAGCACGCTCCAGAATTCGGCTGGTGTTGACATTCACTAAATTCAGGGTGGGTAGCAGGACAAAAAGTAATAAAAGTCCCACAATCGCACCAAAAACAATATTGTAGCTCTTCCGGGGATCTTCTTCGTATTTAACGCCTTTAGCGTAGGCTTCGGCAAAAGTCATGGGCCAGAGCTCCAGCTGATTATACTCCTCCGGCTTAGGCATGGAAATCAATTCCGCCTTTCGTTTAATCGCACTTTTGATGCGATCGCGATTTTGTGAGGATTCGGCGAGGAAAACGGCCTTAAAGGGTCCCAGAAAAGATTCCGAAGCCAGCATATTACCTGCCATATTGGTGTAGGGAAGATAAAGGTCAGCCTGCACATCGTCGAAGCTACGTGTTGGGGCTTTCACCACACCTACTACCTCGTAGTCTTTGCCCTCCAGATTCATGAATTCACCCAGGACTTCTTTCTCCCGACCGAAATAGGCACGAGCGGTTTTATCGGTGATCACCACCACCTGCTCCTGGTTCTTTACCGCCGTCGGCAAATAAGTACGCCCTTCCAGCAGTTTAAAATCAAAAACTTGCCAGTAAGCGGCATCGGAGTAGATGGCATCCAAAGCCAATTTTTTATTATTGATGAAAACATCAAAATTGGCCATCGTGACAAAATAGGTTTGCAGGACAGCACCATCGACCTCCCCTATCTGGTCTTCCAGAAAAGGCAGAGAGGCCGAAGAAGTAGAGATACTCGAAGCCCGATTATCATAAGTATAGGTAGTATCGTAGCGCATCTGACCGTCGATCATCGTAGAATCCACCTGAGGGATGGTATCCTTTTCCATTTTCTTCATGGTAACCCGATTCAGCAGCACCATTTTATCTTTCTCCGTCAGTGGTGGTGCATCTCCCAACTCATTGTCCAGAAAAGCGGTAGTCACCATAAGGATCATCAGGGTAAAACTGATTCCAAATAGACTAATGAAAGTGAAAAACTTTCGTCGAGCCAGTACTTTTATCGCTAGTTTGAAATAATTCTTTAGCATAATTTTTTCTTTGTTGATTCAACAATTGATCTTAGCTGACCTGAGATCCGTCAAAAAGACGAACCAGGCGGTGGGTTTTTTTAGCCATGCGCTCGTCGTGGGTAACCATGACGATGGTGGTTTTTTGCTCCTCATTAAGGCGAAGCAGGATATCCATGACTTCGTTCCCCATCACGCTGTCCAAGTTACCGGTTGGCTCATCGGCCAAAATGATCCTGGGATTTCCCACAATGGCCCGGGCAATCGCTACCCGCTGTTTTTGTCCACCCGAAAGCTGAGCGGGAAAATGCTTCATTCGATTTTTTAAACCTACCTTGGTGAGGGCTTCCGCTGCCAGTTCTCGACGCTTTTTGGCGCCGACCTTACGGTAAAGCAAAGGCAGCTCTACATTATCAATCACCGACAGATCATTGATCAAATGAAAGCTTTGAAAAATAAAGCCCAGGTGCTCATTGCGAAAACGCGCCGTCCGCTTAGAGTTGTAGTTATCGATCGACTGACCGGCAATACTAATCTGGCCGTTACTCGGCTCATCAATCATCCCCATAATATTCAGGAGGGTACTTTTTCCACAACCCGAAGGGCCCATAATAGAGAGGAATTCGCCATCTTCGACGGTAAGGTTAATAGCATTGAGCGCTACCGTTTCGATGGTTTTGGTTTGGTAGACTTTACTGATGTTTTGTAGTTGTATCATGTTGATTGGTTTTTATTTAAAAGTTTACCTGATATCTTCTTACTGGCAGACTAGCCAGGATCCGTTAAGGTCAGACTACGCAACTGATAATAGCTGATCCAATACTGCCCCAGGACAAAGACGTAGGTTCTTTTAGCCTGGTCTCTCTCCTGCTGGGCAATATTCAATTCGGTAATACTAATGGAGCCCAGTACGTAGCTTTCCCGAGCGATTTGAAAGCGCTCCTGGGCCAGTTCTTGTAATTCGCGGGCCAATTGCAGTTCTTCCTGAATACTATTAAATTGATCAACGGCCTGGCGGATCTCCGTATCAAACCGAGCCTGCTCCTGCCGGATAAATTCCCGGGTATAATCTCGCTGCGTGCGGGCAATATCCACATTCGCTTTTTGTTGGCCCCAATCCAAAATGGGTACACTGAGGGAAATCTGAGCGAACTGCTCGCTGAAGGGAGCCATGTACACATCCTCCAATTGATTAGCGGAGCGCGTCAGGCCAAAGGAGGCCGTCAGATCTGCCTGTAAACCGCCATTGCCTCTGGCCTCCGCCACGTCGCGTTCTGCTTCCATCTGTATCCGTTGGAAAGTAGTGGGTTCAGAGCGCTTACGACGTGCTTGTTCCAGTGCCCGTTCTACATCGACTTCCACTTCCCGGGTCTGGTTCGGGCGACCCGCTTTGAGTAGCGTTCCATCGTAGCCCTGTCCCAGGTAAGCATAGATATTGGAGGAAGCCTGGCGTACGGCCTGACGAGCGCGCTGGGCATTACGGCGGGCATTAACCAGTCCCACTCTCAGTTGTAAGAGATCACTATCGGAAATCTTCCCCAACTCATGACGTTCTCGGGCGATCTCCAATAGGGCAGCATTATTATCCACATTCAATTCGGCGATCTCCAGATCCATACGAGCCACCACTAATTCAAAGAACAGCCGGGTAGCTTCTAGTTGGATGGCCTCCAGGTCACTTTGGTACCTTTTATTGGCTTCTGCCAAACGCAGTGGTGCGAGGTCCCGGTTCCACTTTAAATCATTAAACCCGAAGATGGGCTGTACCAGTCCGATCCGCACTGGTACACCGTTGTACACCTTGCTATTGGACTGGAAGTTATCGAAACGCTGTAAACCGGAGCGCAGAAAAACGCGGCCGCCCGTCTGGGGTATATTTTGGGAAATCGTCACGCCCAGGGCAGAATTATTATTACTAACGGTTTGGAAACTCACACTGCCGTCGGGCTGTAACACCTCTTGAGAAGTGCGCTGGTAATTCGGTAAATTGGCATCGAGCGATATGTTAGGACGCAGGCGCGCCTGCAGTAATTCATTACGCAGTGCCGCCTGATCCCGATTCAGGATCGCTTCGTCTACCTGAATGTTTTGGCTTTTAGCGGCAGCCAGAAAGCCAGACAAGGTAATCGAGTCGCTAATCTGAGCCGACAAGGCCTGGGTAGCAAAAAGGCTAATGAATAACAATATCTTTTTCATAAGGTAGTGTATTTGAAATGAAACCCAATTAGGGACGCAGAGTGATGGTCTCCAAATGATCATAATCTTTCATATCTGAAATAATGACCCGGTCACCGGGTTGCAGGCTGGTATTGCGTAGCTCTACATAATCGCTGCTGGTGAGACCAATATTCACTCGCTGGCGGATGGCTTCTTCTCCGCTCAGGACGAAGACGTTTTGCTCAACGGCTCCGGTGAAGGCAGCTCCGTTGCGGACACGTAGTACCTGTTCTTTTTTGTCGGAGACGACAAACACTTCTACCCGCATATTGGGACGCAAGCCGGGGTAGTTATCGTTTTCGAGTTCGACGATAAATTCGAGGGTATTATTTTCGACGGAAGGGAGGATAGCGGAGATATACCCAGCCAGGTCTTCCCGGTTCACTCTTACGCGAACGGGCAGGCCAGTCTTGATAATATCGGCGTAGCGATCCGAGCAGCTGGCTTCAATACGGAAGGCTTCCAGGTTGGCCAATTTGACCAGTGCCTCCCCTTCGTTTACCTTCTGACCGATCGACTCATTGATCCAGGTTACGACTCCGGCACGAGGTGCCCTGACGGCGGTCTCGGACAACTTTCGCTCAAACTCCCTAAGTTTTTTCTCTTCAATCAGCATCTCCAGCTCTAGGTTACGGCGATCACTGTTTATCGTCTTTTCCTTAAAGGATAAATTATTGTCTAGCTTCTTTTTCTCTAGCTGGGCGATTTTCAACTCCAAATCTGCTTTCTCTACTTCTTCCACAGTAGCAGAACCGATCTTCTGCAAACGTTGGGCATCTTTTAACTGAGCCTCCAAAGAGGCCAATTGTAGTCCTTTGATTTCGGTCTCGTAGCGCAGCTCGTTGAGGTTTTTCTCGTACTCATGGCGCAGGCGGGTGATTTTGTTTTTCTTTAGTTCTACCTGATCTTTAGTCTGATCGTACTGCAACTGAATGTATTCGTCATCCAACTGCATAAGTAGTACTCCCTCTTCCACGGCGGCCCCCGAACGCACCAGCACTTCGTTAATTTCGGTAGCCACCGGTGCGTTGATCTGCTCCTCAAAAGCGGGAACTACAGACCCGTAAGCCGAAATAGCATTCTCTACATCTCCGATCTCTACAGTGGCTACCTGGAAGTCGCTATTATCCAAGCGAGTGCGCAGTGCACGACGGATGAGCAAAAAAACTAAAGCCACACTTATTAGCAACAAAAGATATTTCCCTCCTTTCCGCCAG
This sequence comes from Saprospiraceae bacterium, assembly GCA_035268885.1. Classification (GTDB taxonomy): domain Bacteria; phylum Bacteroidota; class Bacteroidia; order Chitinophagales; family Saprospiraceae; genus DATFKA01. The sequence goes on along the minus strand of DATFKA010000162.1, from coordinate 50,234 downwards.
GCTTGCTTACGCTGTTTGTTTTCTGAAATGGGCCTATCCATAATGATTGTTTATTTTATTAATTCCAATTACACTACAGGAAGAGTCAATCGCCATGCCAAAAACATAAACGATTGAAATTCAGAAACCTATGATTTTACCACTGCAACAAAGTGTCCGATATCGAACACTTCATCGTTCGAAAGTGGGCATTCCGGGTTCCTTGCTTTTCAGTAAGTCAGTCAATGGATGAAATACGTATAGCAAAAACGACCACTAGTAGAGAAGCAGTGGGTCATTTTGCGAAAGCTTTGTATTTTTAGGTTATGTTAGCAATAAAGGGAAAAGAACGCTGGCTGAGAATCATAGCACACATTGCATTTTGGTTGGTTCTTACTTTGTTTTACTACATATCGAATCGCCTAACGGGCCGACTGGAATACTTCTGGTCGAGCACCGCCATTATTATGCCCATCGATTTACTGGTCGTTTATTTCACGGCCTATTTTCTAGTCCCCCGTTATTTGATGCGACAAAAGTGGACGGCCTTTGTTTTGTATTTCAGTATTTCGGTAACTGTCTTCTTATGCCTGGAAAGAGCGGCCTACTATTTTCTGATCACCCCGTATATATATGGTGTTCCAGATATAGAAGAGCCCTTTTTATTCTTTCCGGCCCTTTTTGGTATTTTTATTGGTACTTACTCCTTTGTCTTTCTGTTCTGTGGGGTACGACTTTTTCGAGCCTGGTTACAAGACAAACAGCGGCACCTGGAATTGGAGCAACAGCACCTGGAAAGTGAACTACGCATGCTACGCTCGCAGATCAATCCCCATTTCATTTTTAATACGCTGAATAATATAGATTCATTAGTCCACATTGATCAGGATCGGGCGTCGGATGCCATTGTACGCCTTTCCGAGATTATGCGTTACATGCTTTACGAATCGAACGCCGCTTTTGTCTCTCTGGACAAAGAGGTCTATTATCTGCGCAGTATGATCGATCTGATTCGCTTAAGACTAAAAGATCCGGCCTTTATACAATTTAATGTAGAGGGGAATACCCAGGGTAAGGTAATACCACCTATGCTACTGGTACCATTTGTGGAGAATGCCTATAAGCACGGTCGCAAATCGGGTCCCAGCCCGGGGATCATTATCAATTTACGGGTAAGTGAGCAGCGCTATCAATTCGAAGTCCTCAACGAATATGATCCTAACCGCGAAGGGCCAAAAGACGAACTGGGAGGGATTGGCCTGAGTAATGTCGAACGCCGTCTGAAACTCATTTTTCAGGATCAACACGATTTTATTATTAATGATACGCCACCCAACTTTCAAATATTTATTGAGATTCCTGCCAAAACGAATGTAGTCCCTCAGCAAATAGAGAAACCAGTGGCTAAACTCAACTACTCTAATTAACCTGATTACCAATACTACTAAAAAAAGAGCCTATGAAGATGAGTTGCATTACCGTTGACGATGAGCCGCTAGCCCTTGATAAAATGGAGAAATTCATTCAAAAAGTCCCTTTTCTCGAGCTGAAAGCCTCCTTTGACAATGCCTTAACAGCCCTAAACTATCTAAAAGAACAACCCGTCGACCTTTTGTTCCTGGATATCCAGATGGACGGGCTGACCGGAATCCAATTGTTGGAAACACTGGAACGGAAGCCTCAGGTCATAATGACCACCGCTTATGATGAGTATGCGCTAAAAGGATATGAGTTGGACGTATCCGATTATTTGTTAAAACCCATTTCTTTTCAGCGTTTTCTAAAAGCCGTAGAGCGCGTACACAACCACCTGGAAGACCGCAAAAAGGCCGCTACCCTACCCGATTCTAAAGAGGAGACAACAATAGAATCACGTCCCTATATTCTGGTGCGTTCTGAATACCGATTACAAAAAATATGGTTAGATGAAATCCTTTATATCGAGGGTATGAAAGACTATTCTCGCATCTTCACTCCCCATATAAAAATCATGACCCTCCAGAATCTGAAGAAAATTGAAGAAGCCCTCGAAACACCACCCTTTTTGAGGGTACACAAGTCTTATATCATTTCGCTGGACCAAATAGAAAGCATTGGCAAGAATGACCTAGTCATTGCCGGTACCACTATCCCAGTGGGGGGACTCTATAAACAGACCTTTCACGACTACATCGATAAACAGAATCTGATTGGCTAATTTTTTTACTGGATTTAATGGGACTTCTCCAGATTTTAAGCTATTTTTTTTGTATTTTACGTTTTAACTTAATTGGCCCTGTTTGACAGGGCATAGATCTAAGCAACATATAATTAAATGAAAAGTGTATTTGGGCGGCTTTGGTCCTGTGCCGGCTTACCCAATTGGGTAGCCCTGTTGTTGCTTTGCCTAATCATTTCTGTTCCCGTCCGGCAATGTTTTGCAGCTACTGATGCCATTCTGATCGAGCAATTAGAACACAACGATGGAGAGACCGAACAGGAATCTGAAAAAGAAATCCAGAAAATTGATAGCGATGAGTTTTTAGTTGAACGTAAAACTATTCATCTGGATCCCCTTCTATTCAAGCCTCACAGCAGGCAGAATTTTGGTCTTTTCAATAGTATTTACCTCCTGATTTTTGATCCCCCTCCCGAGGTAGCCATCTTATTTTAGCTCAAACTTTTCATTACAGCTAATTCAATACCCTCCTGAAAGACATACTGCTTTTTGTCTGTTTTCCACTGCAAATACTTATAGACCTCAGTAAAGGCATAGCTTACTTCACATTAGCGGAAGTGAGCCCTGTCAAAACAAACCATTAACTATATACATAACAACACAAACATGAGCGCAAACGAAAAAGAAGGTTTATTCGCAAACCTAAAATATGATTTACCGGCCAGTATTGTAGTATTCCTGGTCGCCTTACCCCTCTGTCTGGGTATTGCCCTGGCATCCGGTGCTCCGCTTTTTTCAGGTATCATTTCGGGTATCGTCGGCGGTACGATCGTAGCTCTGTTAAGCGGTTCTCCACTGGGCGTTAGTGGTCCGGCAGCTGGTCTGGCGGTAATCGTCTTAACGGCCATTCAGGAATTAGGCAGTTTTGACGTTTTCCTGATGGCAGTAGTTATTGCTGGTGCCATTCAACTAATCTTTGGATTGTTAAAAGCGGGCGTCATTGGTTACTACTTCCCCTCCTCGGTCATTAAAGGAATGCTGGCGGGTATCGGCATTATTATTTTCCTAAAGCAAATCCCACACGCTTTAGGTTATGATAAAGATCCCGAAGGAGATTTTGCATTTATGCAGGTCGATGGGCAGAATACCTTTAGTGAATTGATTAATATGCTCAATTATATTAGCCCTGGAGCAGTCATCATTGCCACCTTATCCATCCTCATTCTTATCCTTTGGGAACGTCCCTTTATGAAAAAGCTGGGTTTCACTAATATTATTCAGGGGCCCCTGGTGGTCGTGGTATTGGGTATATTACTCAACTCCTTTTTTACGGGTACGGATATGGCACTGCGGGGTGATCAAACGGTTAATATTCCCGTCGCGGAATCTATTTCTGGCTTTTTTGGACAGTTTTCTTTCCCGGATTTCTCTCAGTGGAACAACTCCCACGTTTACGTAACGGCTATGACTATCGCCATAGTAGCTAGCCTGGAAACCCTATTGTGTGTGGAAGCAACTGACAAGCTCGACCCCCGCAAACGCATCACGCCGACCAACCGCGAGCTGGTTGCACAAGGTGTAGGTAATATGGTAGCTGGTTTTATCGGTGGCCTGCCCGTTACACAGGTAATTGTGCGTAGTTCGGCTAATATTCAGTCGGGTGGTCGCTCTAAGGCCTCTGCCTTTATTCACGGTATCATGCTGCTGGTATCCGCCATGGCTATTCCCAGCCTGCTGAATAAAATCCCACTGGCCAGTTTAGCGGCTATTCTCTTTTTGGTTGGTTACAAGCTAGCGAAGCCGTCGCTATTTAGAACGATGTACAAAATGGGTAAAACACAGTTCATCCCCTTTATTGTAACGATTGTGGGTATCGTATTCACCGATCTACTGATTGGTATTGGTATGGGTATGGCAGTGGCCATCGTGCAATTACTTTGGAATAATTACAAAGTACCCTACCACTTTGATCCTAAAGACTACAAGGAAGGCGAACCTATTTTTATCAAATTAGCAGAAGATGTAAGCTTCCTAAACAAAGCCAGTATCCAAAAAACGTTAGAAGAAATCCCTGAGAATTCGCACGTTATTATTGATGCTTCCAAAGCTAAAACGATTCATCCGGATATACTGGAGATCTTTGCTGACTTCGAAGAAAAAACAATAGAGCGAAATATTCGAGCAGAGATACGTGGTTTAGACGAAAACGAAGCTAAGATTGTGGATCCATTGGGTCTTTTCCGAGACGTTGTTGTACCAGAGGGCAAAAATGGTAACAATAAGTCATACCTGAAAAAGGTAATGACGGAATAAGCTCAAACTTCCTATTCTAAGCGAATCGGAGCAAAAGCCCCGATTCGCTTTTTTTTTACTCGATTGATTTCCTCCCCTTAAGTAAATCAAAAAGCTAATGGTGGAGTCATCATTGAGTACCTTAAAACTCCGCAATATGAGTATTCGCCACTCAATTTTTTGTTTGTTCATCAGCCTCTTCTTTTCCTTTGCCGTAAATGGACAAAACATTTCTATTCAAGTGCTGGATGCCCGTACAAAGGGCCCCGTTAGCGATGCCTTTGTTTTCATACAAAATAGCTCTATTGGGACCAGTAGTAATCAAGATGGGCTGGCTATTCTGGATACCAGAAGCCTGGATGATTTTGAGTTAATTATTACGCATATCAGCTATGAGAATCTCGTTGTCCCCTCTTCTCAGCTTAGCGTAGGTATTAACCAGGTACTGCTTCAAGAAAGTCCCCAGGATCTGGGAGCAGTAGTCTTGGCTGCAAAAAAAAAGAATGCTCGCAATCGAAAAAGATGGATGAAGCAATTCCAAACCACCTTTTTCGGGGAGAATGTGAGAAAAAAGGATATTGAATTCTTAAACTCGGAAGTACTCTGGTTCGAAGTATCGGACAGTCTGTTCGAAGCCAGAGCCATCGACAACCTCAGATTCATCAATAAAAAAACCGGTTACGAATTACAATTTGTACTGGAGCACTTTTCTATAGATGCCCGGGAAGATGTACGCTACCGAGGCAAACTTTTCTTTAAAGACATCAAAGACCAGTACCGCCACACCCGAAAAATTGAAGGCCGTCGTAAACAATACTATCTACAGTCTAAACAATTATTTTTCTTATCCCTGGTCAATCGACTTCCCACCCAACTGGAGAGATACGAATTCGGCATTACCCAGGCAGATAGTATTAAGACCTATCGATATACACCATTGTCCTACGAAGACTTGAACTGGAAACGTGGAGAGATTGGAGATACTCTGCTCTTAAAAGACTTTCTGACCGTCCTCAAAAAGGGAAATATCCAGCGAAAGACGATAGCCAAAAAAGGAGGTATCCGAAGACAAGTCGAAAGAACAGCCACTTCTTTTTTACGCTCCAAATCAGGAAAATTCATCATTAATCAGAACGGCCAGTTACTTAACCCGGCCGATATAGAAGAGTCGGGATACTGGTCAAACTATCGAATGGCGACTCAGCTTCCCATTGATTATGAAGCTGCCATTCAGCTGAAGCCACAAAAAAGTACGTCTCCTGTCCTGGACAGTTTGCTACAATACCGTTATCGAAGGCCTCCCGAAAAGACCTATTTACACCTTAACCAGACGGTATTCAGTAATCGGGAAAACCTTTGGTTTAAGGCCTATTTGGTAGATGGCATTGATCATCTTCCTCAAACAACTAGCGAGGTACTCTACGTTGATTTGATCTCTCCTGCTGATGATATCATCTATACCTGGCATTTACATCGTCAGATAGGGTTCTCGGGTGATTATCAATGGACACCCAGCCACGCACCAGGAACCTACCGGCTTAGGGCCTATACCAATTACATGCGAAATATGGATCCTGATTTCTTCTTTGAACGGTCCATTGAATTAAGAGACTATCTGCAAGAGGAAATCGCTATTCCCAAAACGACATCTGCTCCTTCCTCTCCCCTCCTTGATTTTTTCCCGGAAGGGGGTGACCTGATCGCCAATACACCAGCCAACCTCGTTATTCTACTTAGGGATTCGGACTTACACCCTATCCAATTAGAAGGTCAGATTATCAATAAAAACCGACAATTAATAACTACCGGAAAAACCAATCACTTGGGAGCAGGTCTATTAAGTTTCGCCCCGCAAATCAATCAGAAATATTATTACCAGTTCGTCCTGGCCGGAAAAGAGTACCAATTTCCATTACCAGTCATCTATCCGGAAGGACTCCGTCTACACGTAAATCCAGTGGATGACGAAAATATTTATTTAAAGGTGGGCGCTTCCCAGAAAGCATTACTTGATAAGGCCTTCCTGGTCGGTCATGTTCGTGGCGCTATTTTTTTGCAGACCGATCAACTAGAAGATGGGAAAACGATACAATTGTCAAAATCAGATATCCCTGCCGGCTTGCTACACTTTACCCTCTTTGATACACAACAACGGCCGCAGGCAGAGCGACTAGTCTTCAACGATTATGGCCTGGAAGCTGAAGATATTCGTGCCAGGGATACTAGTTTTACTTTTGAAGCAAATCAAAGGTATAGTTTGCCACTTCAGTTAGACTCCAACCTCCTGAAATCCTCCATAAATCTTTCCGTGAGTATTACGAATAATACCCTGGTGCCTTTCGATAAATACCAGGAGAATATTCAGAGCTATTTTTTGCTCAACTCTGATCTAAGCCAAGCTATTCCTCAGGCTAGTCATTATCTTCAAAATATCACCAATCGCAAACGCTATTATCTAGACCTCTTACTGCAGTGCCTGACCTGGCGTAGATTTTCTTGGCGTAGCCTTTTGGCTGAAAAGCCCCGAAACCACTCATTTGAAGTGGAGAAAGGATACACCATCGCCGGGTATACGACCCGAAAGGAGGACACTACCCGGATACAGACCCAGATCATGATCAATAGCCTGGAGAAGGACCTGGTTTATCAACAACTACAAACGGATGAGAAAGGAGAATTTAGCTTTACACAACTTCCTTTTAAAGATAGTACGACCTTTATTATCCAGGGAAGGATTGGCTCGAAAGAGAAGCAATCAGAAGGGGTGGTTATTGGAAATCGGCTCGTGGATATCCATATTTCCCCACTAAGCAAAGCAGAATTGAATCCACCCCGGAAGTGGTTATGTCAAATTTCTAGAAAACAACCTCGCAATTCTTCCCTGAATTTAGATCAACTACGAGAAAAAGCGATGTCTGATCAAGAAAACAATCCTGCCGGTTGGACAATTGAACTCGACGAATTAAACATTCAAGCAAAACGCATCAATCTTAACAGTAGACTTACCAGAGGAGCAAAATTCTATAATTTAGATCAGACCGACTGGATAGCCCCCAAAGCTCAGGGCATAAGAATTCTTGGAAATTTAGTTCCTGGTGCGATGTTTCAAACCGATGGTATCAGGCTACTCCGAATTATTACTAATACGCAGGGCCAGATAGAGAAAATACCTGTATATATTGAGATAAATGGCATGGGAAATCGAGGAACATTTGATGCTTCTCGTTTTTTAAGTCTTAGGGCAGATGATATTCAAACTATTTATGTCAACGGACCTTACATTAACGTGATTACCCGCTCCATTCCGCGTAGCCGAGCAGCATACCTCGATAGTGGCATATTACAATATGAACATCCGGGCTACCACCGGGCTCGCGAATTCTATTCCCCCTCTTACCCGACAAATGGTAGTCAGGACCTGAGGACAACGATTCAATGGATTCCTTTTTTACCCTTGGACAAAGCAACGAAGGAAATAAATATTCCTTTTCGAACGGGAGGCATTCCCACTCCCTACCATGTCCGGGTAGAAGGCCTTAGTAGTAATGGTAAAGTCATACACTTTTCGCAGCCTATAAACTGGAAATAAGCCTAGGCTTGTAATCTCGGACTAATCAGGTATCCATACAAAGCAATCAGGCAAAAACAAATTAGCGGCAGGATAAAGGAAAAATTAACCTCAGGCACGCCCATAATTAAGGTATCTGTATAGCCCGGACCTCCAATATCCAACAGTTTCCCCTGTAGCGTAGGCATTAAAGCCCCGCCGACAATGGCCATCACCAGACCGGCCGCACCGATCTTGGCTTCTTCTTCGTGCAGACCATCCAAAGCTATCCCGTAGATCGTTGGGAACATCAGCGACATACAGAAAGAAACCCCCACCAGTGCATACAGGCCGATCGGTCCCACCGCAAAGATAGTGACTGCCGTACAAAGTATAGCCAAAACAGCCAGTAGCGCCAGCAATTTACCAGAATTGACGTATTTGAGCAGAAAAGTACAGACAAAACGCCCGATAAAGAAAAGCAGAAAGGCAACAAACTGATAGTACCCAGCCGTCTCATTATCAATACCAATCGCCTCAGCGTACTGGTAAATGTAGGTCCAACACATAATTTGCGCCCCGACGTAAACCACCTGTGCCAACACCCCAAAGGCATACTGTTGCTTACCAAGCAGTGAGCGGATGATTGATCCCAGGCTAGCGTCCGGTAGCTCATCCTGACTCTGTGGCATTTTACTGAAGGCGATGATGACAAAAATTCCAATGATGACCAGTCCCAGCGCTACGTAAGGGTCTCGAATGACCATAAGGTCTGCCTGGCGAATAGCCGCTTGTGCCGATTCATTGAGGGAGGAATAATCGACGTCGTCCGACTTTAGCTTACGCAAAACAAACTGTTGAGCCACCAAAAGCCCCCCCAGTAGACCGAGGGGGTTAAAGGCTTGTGCTAGGTTGAGGCGCTGGGTAGCCGTCTCCGGTGCGCCCATGGAAAGAATGTAGGGATTTGCCGTCGTTTCCAAAAAGGCCAGACCAAAAGTCAGGATGTATAAACCAAGTAAAAAGAAGCCAAATTGCTGCGTCATCGCCGCCGGGTAAAACAACAAGGCGCCCGTGGCATACAGGGCCAGTCCAATCAATACCCCGACCTTATAAGAATACCGTTTAATAAAGAGAGAGGCAGGCAAAGCCATGGTAAAGTAACCTCCATAAAAAGCCAACTGCACCAAAGAAGCCTGGAAGTTATTCAGCTCCAAAACCTTTTTAAAAGCCGTAACCATTGGATCGGTAACCGCATTGGCAAAGCCCCAAAGGGCAAACAGGGAAGTGATCAGGATGAAGGGCAGCAAAACGGAGCGTTCTACTACGGGTGCAGTCGTTTTCATTCGTTTCAGTTTAGTAAGTTGTCCGGCGTGAAGATAGTAAATTATTGAAAAGTCAGATTGATTTAAAAAAATCGGGCCGAGCACATAAAATTTTATTCCGCTGTGCGAAAGCTCCAGCTTTCACCCAAAACATTGAAGTTGTCCAAAGTAGGATAAATCTTAAACAATTATTATTATATTTCTGGAGGAGCGAATTGATTCAAAACTCCACATTCGAAAACGCATAATTTGAATAACATGCCCATTGGACTCTCTCTGCATATCGGCGTTAATACCGTCAACCAAAATCATTACCTGGGGCTCTCTGATCTGAAAGCAGCCGTGAATGACGCCAAAGATTACCAGCGAATTGCCAAAGAAGTCTTCGGCTACCAGGAGACGACGCTCCTACTCGATCAGGCGGCTACGACCCATAACGTAAAATCACAGTTCAGCGCGGCGGCCGACAAGCTTCACGCCGGTGATATCTTTTTCCTGAGTTATTCGGGCCACGGCGGACTGGTTGAAGATCCTAATTTCCGGATCAAAGGGGACGAGCCCTACGATCAGACCTGGTGTCTCTACGATCGTCAACTATTGGATGACGAAATCTTTGAAGCCTTTAAAAAATTCCGGGACGGGGTGCGTATTTTGGTGATCTCTGATAGCTGCCACAGTGGCTCGGTTACCCGAAATATTGCGGGTCAGGCGAACGATCCGGTCGCCATTCTGGCGCGTGAAGAGAATACCTTCACCCAAAAGATGGAACAGTTTTTACGCGAAAGCGGACTGCGCTCCAAAGAACTGCCCGCCAGTACGGCCCAACGCATCAATGCCCGGCACGCCGACCTTTACGGTACACTACAGGAAAAATTTAAACGCAATGAAAAAACGGAAAATATTGGTGCCAGTGTGCGCCTCTTTGCCGCTTGCCAGGATAACCAAATCACCTTTGATGGTGAGCTCAATGGCCGCTTCACCGGTGTCTTTAAACAAATTATCTACTCGGGGGAATGGCAGCGCCTATCCGATGCACAGGCCCTCATTGACCGTTTACGTAGCGCCTATGCCTTTCCGACGCCTAATTTCTATAGCTACGGCGCCGAAAATCTGGCTTTTGACTATAATTTCCCCTTAAAAATAGCACTCGATTCCATCTCCGATCCTAAGATAGCTCCTATTCCCTCCAGCAGCGTAGAAGCACCTCTGGTAGCAGAGCGCCCCAGCGCGGACCTGCCTTCGGTCAGTCTCAACAAAGATTACGAAGCTATTTTGATGGAGTTTCCGAGTGGACTGCTGCTTCAGGAACTGGCCCTAAAGATAGTCCCCCCTCAAATCCGAGTGATTAAAGCGGGAAACCGACCCAGTCAGTGCCTAGCTATGTTCCAGCCGGATCCCAGCTATTCTACCTGGGACATCATTCACCAGATTGCCGGAAAAGCAGACGATTTTGGATTTAAAGTTGAGCTCAGCCCTGCCCAGGAAAAAGGATTTCCTATTAGCGAACAGCCAGAAGGCGCACGTGCTGCCGGAAAGGGCTTCGAATATATGGATAAGTGGCCCCCCGTATCCAACCAGGCAGACCTACCGTTGGGCTGGCACCTCGGAGAAGAGTATAGCCAATTGGGTGCCGCCCGCGACCAATTGTGGAGGGCCGTCCGGGATAGTAAGCTAGAAAATAGCGTACGGATTGCTCACATCGATACCGGCTGGTGGCCCGGCCACCCTGCCCTACGCGACAATCCGAATATTCAAAGGCGACTGGCCCGCTCCTTCATTCAGGGGGAAGAGTACGAAAATGCAGATGCCATCGACCGGGACATCATCAACCCCCTGGAACAACAGATGCACGGCATCGGTACCATCGGTTTAATCTCCGGTTGGGCATTAGACAAAGCCTTCACCTTCGATCAGGATATTGGCTACATTGGAGCAGCACCTTTTTTAGAGGTCATTCCCATCCGGGTGACAGAGAGTGTAATCATTCTCAACCCGGATAGTATCGCCGCAGCGATTGATTACGCCATTAAGATGGACTGTCAGGTCATCACAATGTCGCTCGGAGGCAAACCCAATCGCACTTTAGCAAAAGCCATTAACCGCGCCTACGAGGCGGGCGTCACTTTCGTCTCGGCGGCCGGGAATTCCATCATCAAAGGCGGTGCTGCCCTGGGACCTCGCACCCTCATTTATCCAGCTCGATACCGGCGGGTACTGGCCGCCTGCGGCGTTGCCCAAAACCACTACCCTTACGATTTTAAGGCCCAACAGCTAGACAATGACTTAGCTACTAAGAGTATGGACACCGATTATATGCAAGGTAACTGGGGCCCAGCGCCCTACATGCAACACGCCGTAGCCGCCTATACCCCTAATGTACCCTGGCTCTCGATTGATTCCATTCATCCCGTTAAGAAAAACGGAGGTGGAACTTCCTCAGCCACGCCTCAAGTCGCGGCCGCCGCCGCTCTTTGGCTACTCAAGTACCAAAAAGAATTAAAAGAGATGGGCTATACTGGTACCTGGAGACAGGTGGAAGCCGTACGGCAGGCCCTATACCAAAGTGCCAAACCAGGTCCGTTCGAGGGCTGGGAACGCTACTACGGCCAGGGCATCCTGCAGGCCCACAGTGCACTGGACATTCCCGTGCCGGAAGCCGAACAACTCCAGCAAGCGCCAAAGGCCCGCAGCAGCTGGGCCGGACTACTGGAGACCGCAACCCTGTTCTTCAACCGCCGACGCAGCAAGACCTTTAATGATCAGCAGGAGGGTAATTTACTGCGCAGTCTGGAGCTGGAAATGCAATCCCTCCTGGCGGAGACCGACGAAGGGCAAGCACTACTCGATCAGATGGCGGATGGGGCTTCGGAAAAGACCCGCCAGGAGGTAGCGAATTATTTGCGTGAGCGCAGTGATTCTTCGACGGAACTGAGAGGGTATTTAGAGGGAGAAGTTTAAAGTGGATATAAAACCCGATATTAAAGCACTGGGGCAATCAGAAAATACTATTCATAAATAGCCTTATTTTAGGAGTAGCTAAACCAGAACGATATATTTTAGCTAAGCCCCCATCAATAACAACCAACATCTTAAATCACAAACACATGAAGCCTATTAGCTATCTCATTTTAATGCTCGCCCTACTCCTCGTTGCCTGTTCTCCTAAAGAACCGACCTCCCTGACATCCGAGTCTGGTGAAGTCGTTCTTGGCGTACTCCAACATGGATTTACCCTCGAGTCAGACACCCGCGAAAAATTTGAGGAAGGGCTACTGCTGCTACACAACTTTGAATACGAGGATGCCCTTTCCGCCTTTGAGGCAGCAACCGCTCAAGATAGTACCGAGGTACTCACCCATTGGGGAGAAGCGATGTGCCACTACAAGGCACTGTGGCAATTGCAAAATCTGGAAAAAGGAAGAGCCATCTTATCCCGCTTGGGAGATACAAAAGCGGAAAGATTAGCCTCTATCGAAGATCCCCTAAAGAAAGCCATGTGGGAACTGGTGGAAATCATGTACGGCGATGGTCAATTCGAAGAAAGGAATAAAAAGATCACTACTCACCTGGCCTCCCTGCATCAACAGTATCCACAACATCAGGAAATAGCCGCTTTCTATGCGCTTTCTTTAATCTGGGCTACGGAAGAATATGGAAACGGCAGCGAAGATTTAAGATTAGCAGCCTCAATAGCCGATGATATCCTGGCCGTAAATCCGCTACATCCCGGAGCACTGCACTACAAGATTCATGCCCTGGATGGTCCAACCTCGGCTGAAAATGCACATGCCGCCGCCGATGCTTACGCAAAAGTAGCCGCCGATGCCGCGCACGCCTTGCACATGCCCTCCCATATCTACTTGGCACTTGGAGAATGGGATGGCGTGGTCAATTCTAATCAGGTATCTTATCAGGCTAGTGTCGCCCGTATGCAAAACCTGGAGCTGACCGATGGCGCACGCGGATACCACTCTTTTGCCTGGCTGCATTATGGCCTCCTTCAACAGGGCAGATATGCCGAGGCAGAAAAAATCCTACAGGATATGCTCACTTACGTTCCAAAAGACCCAACGAAAGGCGCCAGAGGATATCTACTGGGGATGCAAAGTAGACAGTTAGCCGAAAACGGCCAAGTATCCTCAGCTATACAACTGGATACCGATGTCAAAGTAGACGATATCGGACTGATGGCCAAATCGGTTCGGAGCTTTCTAAGGGCTCAAGTGGCACATCAACAAGAAGACACGCAGACCATTCAGGATGAAATAGAATGGTTAACTGCGCAGACCTATATCGCCTCTAACCAGGTGGAAGACGACGGTATTGCGATGTGTGCCCTCGGTACCAGTAGATATGCACCTACCGAAAACGCCGTCAACAGTGCTAAAGTCGTAATTGCCCAAATGAAGGGAATGAAGGCTCTGCTGGAAGGCAATGAAGAGCAATTCGAAACGCAGATGAAACAAGCCGTAACCCTGGAAGAGCAAACCAACTATCCAGCCGGGCCACCCAGAATTACCAAACCTTCTTTCGAGCAATACGGTGAGTGGTTGTTGACAAAAGGCCAGTATAAAGAGGCCGCTCAACAGTTTGAAAGTGCGCTCCAGCGCATGCCCAAAAGGACTAAAGCCCTGATGGGGAAAATGACTGCTCACCGGGCCTTGGGTCAGGATAAGGAAGCGGAGCGCCTGCAAGAAGAAATCGCTAAGATTGCCCAGGCCTGGAAGCAGCCAGACCTTTGATCATCCACAGATAGGTAATTTACTGCGCTGCCTGGGGCTACAAATGCAATCGATATTGGCGGAGACCAACAAAGAATAAGCACTACTCGATCGGATAGCCTACTATTTGCGTAAGCGCAGTAAGGGTTCGGCGGAACTTAAGGTGTATTTGGCTTATGAGAAAATATAAACAACTATAGCTAAATAAAATATAGCAAAATAAGCTTAAAGTACGTTTTTTACACCCTAGTAAGGAGATTTAAGATCACTTCAATGAAATAAGTATAAAAAATATCGCTTTTATAGATATAAATTGGTTAAAAAATAATATTTTTAATTTTATATGACGTAGATCTGTAAACGATCCTTAAGTTGACCACCTAAAATCAGGTATTAACTCCCTCACAAGGGGAAAACTTAAGGTTTCACTCATGAAAAAAAACAAATGAAAAATAATTCGACTCTTTTCCTTCACTGGCTGTCAGGAGGCCTCTTCCTTATCTGCCTGATATCCTCAATATCCGCGACCGCACAATCCTCTAACTTGGTTTTTCTGGATAATGGCTCTTTGAGTTACGTTCCCTTCGCTATGGAAGGGCAGACTAATGATGTTAATGTCATTCCCGATTTTTCCTACGCGGGTTATCGGGGTGGCGGCGTGGCAATCCCCACGGCGCCGGTGGTACAGACTTTGTCTCCTTCGGGTGGTGACGATACGCCCGCCATTCAGGCCGCGATCGATTATGCCGAGTCTCTGCCACTGGATGGCAATGGATTCCGGGGAGCAGTCTTCTTAACGGCCGGACGTTATAATGTCGATCAGCTTTATATTGAAGAAAGTGGCGTCGTACTCCGGGGGGAAGGCCAGGGCGTCAATGGTACCGTACTCTTTGCACAGCTTCAAACCCAACACGATGTGATTACCATTCAGGGTCGCGGAGGAGGTTTCGACCGGCAGGGAACATCCCAGGAGCGCATCACCACTTCCTACGTTCCCCTGGGTAGTACCAGCTTCAATATTGCAGACCCTACTGGCTACAGCGTTGGCGATACGATCGTTGTACGTCGCACCCCTAATCAGTTTTGGATCGATGAGCTCGGCATGGACGAAGCCACGCTCTGTGCGGGAGATCCCGGAGGCTGTAATGGCTGGACACCCAGCTCCTATACCATTGATCACGAGCGCGTGATTACGGCCATTTCAGGTAATAATATTACCGTAAATATCCCGCTAGTAGACGTAATGGAAGACCAATACGGAGGGGGTGAAGTATATAGGACTTCCGTCCCCGGACGTATCGAGCAATGTGGGGTAGAAAACTTAAGAGTAGAATCGTATTTCGACCCTAACAACCCAGAGGATGAAAACCACGCATGGATTGCCGTCCGCCTAAAAAGAACGGTAAATTCCTGGGTGACAAATGTGACCGGACAATATCTGGGATACGGTACGGTATCCATTACTAACGAATCCAACTTCAATACGATTCAAGAATGCGCCTCCATTGATCATGTATCCGAAATCACCGGCGCTCGTCGGTATTCTTTTAACATTGGTGACGGCTTAGGGAACCTCATCCAACGCTGCTACACCCGCGAAGGCCGACACGATCTGGTCATGGGCTCCCGGGTGACGGGGCCAAATGTCTTCCTGGATAATTACAGTGCCAGCACCCACTCGGATATTGGTCCACACCAACGCTGGACTACCGGTACCTTATTCGATAATGTTCGGGGTGGTCAGATCCGGGTACAGAACCGGGGCTCCTCGGGCAGTGGGCACGGTTGGGCTGGAAATACCACCATGTTTTGGAACGTTGTCTCCTATAAAAGCGATATAAAAGTTGATAGTCCGCTGGGCGGAATCAATTGGGGGATTGGCAATACTGGTTTGGAGCAAAACGGTGCTGGTTACTGGGATAACTGGAATAATCCCGTTCTACCCCGCAGTCTGTATCTGCAACAACTGGAAGATCGTTTGGGTACGCAGGCCGTAGAGAACGTAACCATCCCCGAACAAAGGAGCGGAGATATTTATGAGTTACTCGAAACCTGGGCGGGTGAGAATGAATTTGGAGAACCGCCCTCTGCGCAAACCCTTTTTGCTGCAGAGGATGCTACCGTACGAGGGGGTACCAGCAGCGGCACTAATTTCGGAACTGCGGATGATCTAAACATTAAAGATAATGATGGGTCGCCCGGTGGCGACCGCAGGAGTTTTTTAAAATTTGATCTCAGCGGTATATCCGAAGCTGTCCTGGATGCTACGCTACGCCTATACGTCATCAATGAGCCACCCAGCCGACCTTATGCGGTGCAGAACGCTTTACACTTTGTCAGTGATGATAGCTGGTCGGAGAACAGTATTACCTGGAACAATCAACCGGGGGAAGACAATTTGATCTCTACAGATGATGTACCTATCTTTGGCCAGTGGTTAGAAATTGATATTACCGCCCTAGTAAATACTGAAATCATGGGAGATGGTGTACTTAGTTTGCGCCTTTCGGAGGCCAGCCTGGATAATCTTTACGCTTTCGTTTCCAAAGATGCTAATGCCACCGACCGGGACCCACAAATTGTCTACAATACGATGGAATCGAATATAGCTCCAATGGCCAGCTTCCAGGCTACTCCCAATGGATTAACCGTGAACCTGGATGCCTCCGCCAGCTCCGATAGTGATGGGACCATCACCAGCTATGCCTGGGATTTTGGCGACGGCCAGACCGGAAGCGGACAAATGACCAGTCATACCTTTACCGCAGCCGGTACTTATTCCATTCAGCTCACCGTCACCGATGATGGTGGACTGGAAAGTACACAAACGCAAATGATCGAGGTCATGGATAGTAACGGCAATGACGGCAACGATGATAATGGCGAGGGTAATGATATAGCAGCACTACCACTCATGTCAACCTGGCAAATACTTCTATTAGTTGTATTCTTCCTCAATTTCACCATTCTTTTGGCTGGCAATTTTTCTAGACTTGAATAAGAAGACCATCTATTCGACGGGCAGGTGCCTCCACAAAGAGGCACGCATACGGTTTTGGGAAGTCGAGTGAAATAGCACTATCTCACTTTGTTATTGAGCTGTTAAAAAGGCTAAGCGCCTACTGTTTTTTACTACTTTTAGGTAGAAGTTCACTTTCGCAAAAATAGTCTAATGAAAAAATCCCTATTATCCCTGCTGATCAGCCTTGCGCTGGGCCATTGCCTTTACGCTCAATCGGTAAACGGTACTAAACTTCCCTTCGAAGTCCGCAAAATAGTCCCCTATATCAGCCTAAGCCCGACTGAATTACAAACGGCGGAGACTCTAGTGGACATGCACCCCCGCTTCCCAACAAACTGGATAAAAGAGTATCTGAGCGTGAAAGTAATTACCCAACAGTCAGGAATAACGAATACCGTCATTAGCCGAAGCGCCGAACTCAACCCGGAACAAAAGATCAAGCTATTAAGGGCAGACGAAAATACAACCATTCGGGTAAAGGTACAGTACCTTCCAAGGAACAACCTAAAAGAGAATGACCCAAAAGAATACAGCTTCTCTTTCGTCGTACAGCCTACGCAAGACGCCCAATTTGTAGGTGGTCTATCCGCTCTACGGCAATATTTACAGGCAAAGGCTATTAACAAAATACCTGAGGGCAGCTTCACCGAATACGATTTAGCCGCTGTCCAATTTACCGTCGATGAATCGGGGGCTATCCAAGAGGTACAAATCTTCGAGTCCTCGAAAAACGAAGCTGTTGACCAACTCCTATTGGAGACCATACAAAATATGCCCTGCTGGCAGCCAGCAATCTTGCAAAGTGGTCGTCCGGTCGCACAGCAATTTGCCTTTACCGTTGGTAATCACGACAATTGTATATTAAATTTACTTGGCTCTCGCCGCCCCTTCTAAACGAAGTGCCAGCTACAAAAGTGCCAAAAATGCCTACGGCTAGCTCGGCCCAAATTAAAAAGAAGCCCAGCACTCGGTATTGGCATTAGCAAATTCTTCGTATTTTACCCCGACAAAAAATACAAGAACTATGCCTATCCAATTACACAAATCTTTTATCTTACTTATCTGTATTTTAGGCTTAAGCCCCATGCTGAGCGCCCAAAATGATTACTTTTTTCCGGAAGGTAGTCGTTTTGACCCCGATATTCCGACGCCTGAAGCATTTCTGGGCTATTCCGTAGGAGACTTCCATACGCGTATTGACCGTATGGTTGCCTATATGGAGCGACTGGCGGAAGTATCCGATAAAGCTAACTTCGAAATTATCGGTTATACGAACGAGCGCCGTCCACAGATCGTACTGACCATTACTACACCTAATAACTACGACAATCTGGAAAGCATCCGTCAAAAGCACCTGAAAATCGCCCAACCGGATGCCGAGGTTGAAAACTTAGGTGAACAGCCCGTGATTGTCTTACTGGGCTATAATGTACACGGTAATGAACCTTCGAGTACTGAAGCGGCCATGCTGGCTGCCTATTATCTGGTTGCCAATACCTCCAGCGAAACGGCCGAATTTCTAGAAAACGCCGTCATCTTTGTCGATCCCGCCTTCAATCCTGACGGACGCGATCGCCACTCCCACTGGGCCAACATGCACAAAGCAAAAGAACTGGTGGCTGATCCAAATGATCGCGAACACAATGAAGTTTGGCCCGGCGGACGGACCAACCACTACTGGTTTGATCTAAACCGAGATTGGCTGCCTCTGGCCCAGGTTGAGAGTCGCAACCGCCTGGCTTTTTACCGCAAGTGGTTACCCAACGTAGTGACCGATTACCACGAGATGGGAACCAACAGTACCTATTTCTTTGAACCCACTAAACCTTTTGGCTCCGAAAACCCCATCGTACCCCGCAGCAATTATGAGGGACTGAATAACCTGTTTGCCGAATACTACGTCGATGCCCTGGATGCTATCGGTTCTTTGTATTTCACCAAAGAGGTATTCGACAACTCCTATCCCGGCTACGGCTCTACCTATCCGGATATCCACGGTGGTTTGGGAATGGTCTTCGAACAGGCCAGCTCACGGGGTCACGTACAAGAATCCGATACTGAGGACGTCACTTTTGCCTTTACGATCCGCAATCATTTACGCACCAGCCTGGCGACCGTTCGCGCTTCGGTCGAGAACCGAAACACCCTACTGGAGCACCAACGCAACTTTTTCGCGGAAGCGAAAGCCAAAGGGCAAAAGGCAGCTACGCAGACTTACATTTTTGGTGACCCGAACGATTGGAACCGTACCCGGGCCTTCGCCAAACTATTGTTACAACACGGTATTGAGACCTACCAACTCAACGAAGACATGGAGATCGATGATACCAAATACCCATCCGGCAAAGCCTTTATGGTACCCGCCGATCAGGCCCAGTACCTAATGGTGCAGACCTTCTTCGAGCCGGTGACGGAGTTCTACGATAGCGTCTTCTACGATGCTTCTAGTTGGACGGTCGCTTTGACCTTCGGTATGCCCTATGGAGGTCTGACACAAAACATTGACCGGGGAGACGCACTGACCATGGATGATCTGGCTTCCGCCCCAAAAAGCATCCCCATGGCCGATTATGCCTACCTGATCGAATGGAGTGACTACCTGGCTCCTAAGGCTTTGTATTACCTGCTGGAAAATGAAGTAAATGTCAGCGCCGCTTTTCAGCCTTTTGCAGCGGAGGTCGACGGCCAACGGATGGATTTTGGCTACGGCTCGCTAATGATTCCGGTAGCTGATCAGTCCCTGGATCCTCAGATGCTTAATCAAAAGATCAACGAAGCGGCTAATCTGTCTAATATTGATATTCACACCGTGGCTTCCGGCTTTAGTCTTTCCGGCCCCGACCTAGGTAGCCGGAATTTTCAGGTCGTTAAGATGCCCAGAGCCGCCATGCTGATTGGGGACGGTACCTCAGCCTACGAAGCGGGTGAAATCTGGCATTTGCTGGATACCCGTTACAATATGCCCATGACCAAAGTAGATGTTAATGACTTTGGCGGTCTGCCCCTAGAGCGCTACAATACACTGGTGCTGGTATCTACTTATGGAAATGCCCTGGATGAAAGACAGGTAGAACGGATCAAAGAATGGACACAGGCGGGCGGAAATCTCATCCTGCAACGTTCAGCAGTCTCCTGGGCCATGGGCAATAAGCTAATCAGTGAGAAAACGGTCGAAGCCGAAAAGAAAGAAGAAAAAACAGAAGCGGAACGTTACGACTTCGAGACGGCCCGCAATCGCTCGGGTTCCCGGCGGGTAGGTGGTGTCGTCTTTGCGGCAGATATCGATCCAAGCCATCCTCTGGCTTTTGGCTATCGCGATCGGGATATCTACGTATACCGCAATCATAATATCCTGATTCAACCCAGTAAGAGTCCTTACAATACCGTAGTAAGATACAAGGATTTGCCTCAGGTTGACGGTTATGTACATCCCGAAACGCTAAAAATGATTCAGGGTTCTGCTTCTACTATGGTTAGTCCGGTGGGGCGAGGTAAAGCTATTTGTCTAATTGACAACCCCAACTTCCGCGGTTTTTGGTACGGTACCAATCGACTGTTTATGAATAGTTTGTTCTTTGGGGGGATGTTTTAAGTTCATTTTTCCAGACGCATCAACTCGATATTTCGAAATTCTACCGGATGGCTCTCTGCCTGCAAGGCGATGTAGCCTTCCGATAGGATTTTGGGAAAGCCCTGCATCAGTAAATTACGGGCAAAAGCATCCGTGCTATCCAATTGGGGTTGTGCGTACCGCAGCACCTCTTCCCCGTTAATCTTATGGATAACTCGTTCACTTCCGTGTACCTCAATCTCCGCACGCACCCAGCGAGAGTCGTGATAGGTATCGGAGGTAGAAAAAGTGCAGTGCTGCGTAATTAGTGAATCTGCTATCACAATGTGCGTACCTGCGGTACAGACATTACCCGTGGGACGCTCTTCCTGACCATTTCCGCCCAGCAATTGGGCCTCGATAGCGACCAGTAATTGCTGATCCTTAGGCAGTAAAGCGGGATCGACCGAATGAAATTTTATTCCACTGTTTTTATACGCCCAATCCGGAGCTCCGGGTACCTGTTCGCCTAAGAAACGGTATTCCAGCCGCAGGCGATAATGAGAGAGCGGCTCCATATAGAATAAGTGACCAAAGCGCTGATCAAAAGTATCGTAATCCTCGTAGGACACGATCAGTTTGCCCTCGCTTACGCGAAAAGTATTTTTATAATTATCGCCCAGTTCACAGCCGGTGATTTTCATTTGCCAGCCACTGAGGTCTTTCCCGTTAAAGATAGGCTCCCATTGGGGTCGAGTCTGACAGGAAGTCAGGGTAAGCAAGAAAAAAAACGCAGTCAAAATATTAGCGGCTGAATGTAATCGTAGCATTTGCTGTGTTTTACCCAATATCCGTTTTCCCCAGTTCCAAAGACAATGGCAATTTCCGAATGCGCTGTCCCGTCAAATCATAAATGGCGTTTGCCAGCGCAGGGGCCACCGTCGGCAGACCACTCTCCCCTGCCCCGTCGGGCTTGGCATCGCTGGGAAGGATATGCGTCTCAATTTCCGGACACTGCGAAATTTTCAGCAGAGGATAGCTGTCAAAGTTTTGCTCTACTACGGCCCCGTTTTCGATCGTTAGTCCAGCCAGGGTGGCACTGAGTCCCATCACAATGGAGCCTTCCGTTTGTGCTTTTACTGTATCCGGATTCACACAAGTCCCCAGATCCAGGATAGTGGTAATTTTATCTATTTTGATTTTTTGGTTGTCCCGCGACACGTCCACGACCATCGCAAAGTGGGCACCCGAACGTTCCGCAATGGCAATACCACGCCCCTGATCCAGGCTTCGTGAAGCATCCCAATTGGCAATTTTACGAGCTTCCTCTAATACGCGCCTAAAGCGAGGATGATCCTGCATCATGGCCAGGCGGAAGGCCAATGGATCCTTACCGGCCTTAGTCGCCATCTCATCGATAAAAGATTCGTGGGCAAAGGGATTCGTTGAGTGATAAACGGCGCGCCAGTAGGAAATCGGCACATAATGTTTTTGCACCACCGCTTTCACGGCCATATTGGGTACGCCATATTCGGTGTTGATACCACCGGTCATCTGACCAATGGAGGTATTGTTATTGCCGGTCTGATTACGAATTTCCTGACAAACAACCTTATGTTCCAGGGCCTTCAGTTGTCCCTCTTCGTCCAGTGCTCCTTTTAGAATATTTAAAGAGCAGGCCCGAAATGGTCCCTGGGTTTGATCATCTTCACGAGTCCAGATTACCTTCACCGGTACTCCGGATTGCTGAGACAAGTCGGCGGCTTCTTCGGCAATATCCGTCAGAGATCGACGGCCGAAGCCGCCGCCCATAAAGGTGTAATTAATGGCTACATTTTCGGGCGACATATTCAACTTTTCTGCAAGAAAAGAGCGGATTCCATTGGGGTTTTGGGTGGAACCCCAAAAGGCCGCTTTGTCCTTCTCGACGTGGACAATGGCGTTCATAGGCTCCATGGGCACGTGCGCCTGGTAGGGCATTTCGTAAGTGGCCGTAAGAAGCTCTGAGGAAGAGAACGCACGATCGGCATTTCCTTTTTCAAATTGCACATCATCATTCTTTGCCGATGCTTTTCGATAATCCTCCATAATGGAAGCTGAGGTGTTGGCCTCCAGTCCTTGTTGATCCCAGGTGACTTTCAAGGCCTGGCGACCTTTATAAGCGGCCCAGTAAGTATCGGCTAACACGGCAACCCCCTGACGCGTGCGTCCAAAGACTTCCCGGCTAGTTTTTAACACCTGTTTCACCCCGGGTACTTTCAGTGCCTCACTATCGTCTATTTCGGCGACTTTACCCAAAAAAACTGGTGAGCGTTCAATCGAAGCATAAAGCATTCCGGGCACTGATTTATCAATGCCAAACTCCGCCTGTCCATTCGTCTTGAGCGGAATATCCGCCCGTGGGATGGGTTGACCAATAATCTTAAAATCTTTAGGATCTTTTAGTTTTGGATCGGCGGGCGCATCCATTTGGGCGGCCGCCTCTACCAGCTCCCCGTAATGCAGGGTTTCTTTATTCTGGGTATTGGTGACCTGTCCATTCCGGGCTGTACAATCGGCAGGGTCCATCTGCCACCGATCAGCGGCCGCACTGAGTAGCATGGCTTTGGCGGCCGCCCCCATTTTCCGGAGTTTGTCGTATTCATTTTGAATACTATGGCTGCCGACCACCATCTGCCGACCGTATCGTTCCGAATTAGCCGGCGACTGCTCAATGGTAATGCGGTTAATATCTACTTCTAACTCTTCGGCCAGGATCATGGGGATGGCCTGATAAGTCCCCTGCCCCATTTCCGGCCGGTGATTCATTAGTGTTACCTTTCCTTCCCTGTCAATTTTGATGAATTGATTAAGCTCGGTGCTGGGGAGACTACTAACATTGACCACTTCCCCCTCCTGATCCCCCTTTGGCACACAGCCGACGGCTAAAAACAGAGAAGAAGCAGCGGAAAGCTGTACGAATTTGCGACGGTTTATTTTAGTTTTCATTGACGGGCGATTTTGATAGCTTTACGAATACGTGGGTAAGTGCCACAGCGGCAAAGGACACCGTCCATGGCCTGATGAATATCCTCATCCGATGGGTTGGGATTCTGCTCCAGCAAAGCCACAGCGTTGAGAATTTGGCCCGACTGACAATAACCGCACTGTGGCACCTGGGCTTCAATCCAGGCCTGCTGTACGGGATGGTCATTATTTTCTGAGAGCCCTTCGATTGTCGTGATGGCTCCGCTCACCGCAGAAACGGGAAGCGTACAGGAGCGAATCGGCTGTCCATCAATCAAGACGGTACAGGCTCCGCACTGACCAATGCCACAGCCAAATTTGGTACCGGTCAGCCCCACAAAATCACGGATCGCCCAGAGTAAGGGCATATCGGGATCCAGATCGACCGTTTTCTTTTCACCATTTATATTAAGTGTAACTTCCATAAGTGTGTGTATTTGCTAAAAAGTAAGTTCTTAGAAGCCTATAAAATAACGATTTTATTCGACTTCTCAACAGGACCAGGTGACCCAATCACGAAATGGTCACATAATTATGTCGTCAGCTCTTTTAATAGCTTTAAGCTGTCGGCATCCGAAAAATACATCATATGATTACAATCAATGATTTCTATTCGAGCATTAGGATCCGGTAGCACCTTCATACTTTCTACTTTTACGGCCATATCATTGGGAGTATCATCGAAGACCAGGTAATCAAGGAAAAGATAGGCGCCGCGTTTTTTCAATGCCTTAAGTAGCTTCTTCCACATCGGATCTTTTTTCAGAAGTGGCGCCTTGATCAGGTTCGTATCCCCGGCGATCAGGGCATACTCTAGTTGATCAACCTGCTGCGCACTACCGGCATTAAGCCGGGTGAGAAAGGAAGAACCCGGCCCCATTTGGTCCAGCGTTTTGAAGATGCGTTTTTCGAGTCCCTTACCGATGAAACTCAGGATCGTAAGATAGGGTTGAATAAAGGCCACCCCATTAATGCCCATGCCAATCCAACCTGTGATCTTTTTACGGAAGTCGGACAACTCACTCCCCGCATTGGGCGTGCCGGCCTGTACCAGCCGACGGACTACTTTGGCCATACCTGCCTGCTCGATCATATAGCGAGAGACCAGTCCCCCCATCGAATGGGCGATAATTGTCAGTTGATTATCTTTTAGCCCTAAATCCGTCAGACACTTCGCGAGGTGCTGAGCGGTCTTGTCGATCGGCGTATTCAGGTTTTCGTAGTCAAAAGTAAAGACAGCGGCGTATTCCTGATGAATATCCGTATGCTCGAAAACGGCCTTTACCTGTGCATCCGTATTGCCAATGATACCGTGGATGAGTAATAAGATGCCTGATTTTCCTTTCTGCTGCGATTGCTCCTGAATATAATTTTGCATTTGCGAAAGTGCCGCCCTGTCCTCTCCAGATCCCGTGCCGTGGTAGACCAAACGTTCCTCATTTTCCTTACCCGTTTTCACCAGGCCCAGGGTCTGGTATTCGTGGTGACCAGTAAGTTTACTCCAGACCAATTTATTAAAGAAGAGCTTGATCGATCGCTTGATACTACGATCATTGGAATCGAGGGGCTCATCTACGGCATCGCTGCCGATAAAGGCATCCGAAGGCTGGGGTAATTGTTCAATAATCACCGTACCCTCTCCATCCGTATATCCCAGTGGAAAGTAAATATCCTGTTCTTCATCGTAACCGTAAGGTAAGATGGTTTCGTCTTCTTCCAGGGGACTACCCGGGTAGATCTTTAAAGGCTTTTCAGGATTCAGGGTACCTTTCACCTCGGTAAGCTCCAGGATACTCAGCTGCTGGTCGGGCTCCACGTCCAGGCTGTTACTAAAAACGCCAGTCTTACCTTCCGCCCCCTGGAATAAAGAACCCGGGGGCACTAAAGCCCGTTGATTCACGGTAGAACGCCCCGAAGACAGCTCTTCGACAGCCCTTTTGGCGCGAGCACTAGTGGTTGCATTGACTACGGCACCGAAGCCCTCGGGCGCCTCAATGCTTAATGAATTAGTACTGGGTGCCGCCTGATAATTATGCTGGCGAAAGGTTCGGGTCAGTGCCTGCGTTTCACCGGGTTTCAACTGTACTTGTTCCAGCGGATAAGAAATATGGATAGGAATTTTTATGGTGAACCAATCGTCCTCCTTCATTTGGGGCATAAATAGTCCCTGGGCCCGACGGTCACTCAGAGGCAGGGAGGTCTGCTCGAAGTCATCCAGTGAAAAAGGCTTTTTTGAGACGACTACGATCAAGTAATCCGTAATCTCGGTAAGTCCGTGCTCGTGATAATAGGGATCGAAGAAAATCGGAATGAAGGGCAGTCGAATCCCCTGTCGATCATCGCGAAACTCCAAATCCAGTGGATCATCGGCCTGCGCTTTAAGCTCTTGTACTTCCAGGTTTTTACTGGTAATCCCGAAAGCGGAATCCAGGTATAAGGTTCCCACCCAATAATCCTGAAAGCCGGAAATATTTTTCAGGGAAACCGATAAGGCCGGTGCGATGTACTGATCCTTGTCTTTTTTGTAATTCAGATGAATCAGATCCGGATTAAGCACCGGTTCGCTGAACTGTTCCTTGCGGAATTGCAGGCTATAATCATAATTTTGCAGGCGTTGGAAGATCGCCGGTTCAAACATAGAAAAACCTTCCAGTTTTTGGTAGCTTACCGCTATGTCCGAACGCGGAATTTGGGTTTCCTGGTTTTTTAACAAAAGGGTGTTTTCCCATTTGCCGACCTGCTCTGCGTCGTTAAGGAAATTGGCGTGACGAACCACGGGTAAAAACACCGGCATATCACTTCCCTGGCGGGCCAGCATAAAGGCCTTCTGATCCGATCTTTTGGTTTCTTTAATCGTGTAGGTCGCCGATTCTCCGGCTGCTGCTTTCCGGATGTACTTCAGATCTTTTTTAGAGAACTCCTGATCAAACATTTTTTGATCTTCGGTAGAAAGTTGTGCATCGTAGGCAAGGGCCGTTTGCTGGAATGGCATTTGGTGAATAACCGCTGCCAGATTTTTCTCCCGGTCGGCTGCTATAAAGGCTTTTTCATCCAGTATACACTCCATGCCTTTTACGAAAGTAATATCTACAATCCGCTCACTACCATCCGTCAGCTTGATCTGGGAGGCCTGATCGCTGGTGGAGGGCAGCAGACCATTAAGTGCGCCGGCATTGAGGTACCACTCCCAGCCCATCCGCGTCTCCCGGCAGCCCACTTCGTAGGTTTTGGCTGGTGCCTTTAATCGGTTTTTCAAAAAAAACAGGTCATCGTCCTCCAGGTAAGTTTTTCCCAGTACCGGGATTTGATTACCCACTCGGGTACGAATTTCCATTTGTACCCGACGCATCAACTCACCGTAGCTCAAATCCGTACCCGACCGCTCCAGTGTACGCAAGAAACTAAAGGAAAAGACACCGTGATTACGCTTGGTGGCCGACTCCGTTTCGATATAGCTATCCAGAATTCGTTCCTGTGCCACCTCCGCGTCCCGGCAGGCCGACAGATTGATGTAACGACCGTGTTTCAAACCATCCTTACTAATGGCTTTTTGTCCCTTGTCAAATGGCTTGTAAAAAGCGTTTCCTTCCCGAGTAAACCCAAGTACCTGGGAGGTGCGGCTAATGGCCTTACCCTTTTGTTCCATCCGTGCGACTACTTCATCATCACCCCGCGAAACGGTGCCCGAATGGCAGGAATCAAAGATGCTTAGAAAGTGTACGCCTTTACCCTCCTTTAAGTCCGTTTTACCCTCGAGGGTTTTAGCGATCAGATAAGCTATTTCTTTATCCAGCAAGTCACGACCTTTTTTAGAACGACTATCCGCGCAGACCAGGGTCTGTAAGGTACCATCGGGAGCAACCGGCCGGAAGATAGGGGGCGCATCTACGTAAGACCCGTGCCCACTGTAATAAAAAAGGCAGTAATCGCCGCTTTCGGGATCTGCCTGCGCAAAAAAATCAAAGGCGTTAATTACATTTTCCCGGGTGGGTTTGGTGTAATCCATATCCTCTTTTTTCAGTAATCGCTTCTCCTCCCGGTGCGGTAAAAGCAAAAATTTTGGCTGATAGGCAATGGGCTGTTGTGCACAGAGCCGGGCAAAATAGCGATGCATGGCTACCACATCATTAATACAGCCATTCAACTGGCGGCAATTATCGTAAGCATTAATTCCCACGTAAACGGCGTAGAAAGTAGGTTTTTTCATGATTTGGGTTTGAAATCAAAAGATACTTTCTTTTCCAAAAAACAAATAATAAACGGTCCAGTCTTTTTTTATCCAAAAGAAGATAACTATTTTTCCCATCTAAAATCTTCTAGTGGCTCAGGGACTTAGTCCCTGAGCCACTAGAAACTAAAAACCAACTGAAACATGGGCAATTTCGCTACCCTCGACACCATTATCTTTATCGCCTACGGCTTACTGATTATCTCAGTGGGGCTTTGGGTCTCCCGCACCAAAAAAGGAGAAACGAAAACGGCAGAAGACTATTTTCTGGCAGGTAAATCATTGCCCTGGTGGGCCATCGGTGCCTCCCTGATCGCCGCAAATATTTCAGCTGAGCAATTTATCGGTATGTCTGGTTCGGGATTTGCCATTGGCCTGGCGATTGCCTCTTACGAATGGATGGCCGCCGCTACCTTACTGATCGTGGGCAAATATTTCCTACCCATTTTCATGGAAAAAAAGCTGTATACCATTCCCGAATTTGTCGAGCAGCGGTTCAGTACTAATTTAAAAACGATCCTGGCTATCTTTTGGATTGGGCTGTTCATCTTTGTCAATCTGACTTCTGTTCTCTTTTTAGGCGGCAAAGCACTGGACACCATTATTGGTACGGGTGACGGCTCCATCGTCTTAACCAGTATTATTGGACTGGCGCTTTTTGCGGCCGCTTACTCCTTGTGGGGCGGACTGGCCTCCGTAGCCTGGACCGATGTAATCCAGGTGATTATTCTGGTTATTGGCGGGCTAATCACCTCCGTACTTGCCCTACAGGCCGTAACGCCCGAAGGAGGCGTAATTAATGGTTTGGTCCATATTTACGAAGTAGTCCCTGAGAAATTCTCCATGATTGTATCGCGCGGTGAAATCATCACCCCCAATGGTCGGGATGCCTGGTGGGATCTTCCTGGCCTGGCGGTCCTAATTGGAGGGATGTGGGTCGCCAACCTCTATTACTGGGGCTTTAACCAGTACATTATTCAGCGTACCCTGGCGGCCAAAAGCCTGAAAGAATCACAAAGGGGTATTGCCTTTGCGGCGGGCCTCAAAATGATTATCCCGCTGATCGTCGTCATCCCGGGTATTGTGGCTTACGTGATGAACCTCGATGCCAATGGGGAACTGGTAAAAGCTTCATTGGATCCCACTTTCGTAAATGCGGAAGGTACGGTGGTGAACGATAATGCCGCCCCCTGGCTCATTAGTCGATTTGTGCCCATCGGACTGAAAGGACTGGTTGTGGCCGCCCTGGCAGCAGCAATTGTTTCCTCTCTGGCCTCCATGCTGAACTCTACTTCCACTATCTTCACCATGGATATTTACAAACCTTATATAGAGCCAAAAGCAAGCGAAACGCGCACGGTAAACGTTGGACGTATTACGGCCGCCGTTGCGCTGGTTATTGCGGTATTTATCGCTCCACTTCTGGGAAATTTAGGGCAGGTATTTCAGTATATCCAGGAATATACAGGTGTCGTCAGTCCTGGTATTCTGGCGGTCTTTCTGACGGGGTTATTTTCTAAAAAAGCCACCAATAACGGTGCTATCTGGGGCGTAATCCTCTCCATACCCATCGCCATGTATTTCAAGGTAGGGGCCAACGGTTGGGTGGATTCTCCCCTCTTTGTGAATATTCCCTTTATGCACCAGATGTTCATCACCTGCCTGCTCAGTATCGGTATTGTTTTGCTGATCAGCTTGCGGGAGAACAAAGGGAAAGACGATCCCAAGGGAATCGACCATAAAAAAGACACCTTCAAAACGGATCCTAAATTCAACATTTCTGCCGTGGTTATTCTAATCTTGCTTACGGCCCTATACGCTATTTTCTGGTAAGACGAATGCACCAGCTTCGTCAGGCGAAGCTGGTGCATTGACTTATCTTTTCAGCTTCTAAGCGAACATGCCATTGCTTTTTGCTTTCTATATAAAATACACATTATAAATGGAAAGCAGACTATCAGAATCCTTGAATAAGTTAGTGGGAAGACTAGAGTCCTGGTTGGATACCATCATCGTCAATTTACCAAATTTCATTTTGGCTATTATCGTTTTCTTATTGACCTATGCCCTGGGGCGTGTGTTAAAGAAATACGCCAAGCGCGGTCTGGACAAAGTGGTCAAGCAAAAATCTATTTCCAATTTACTGTCTAATATTTTGGCCATTGCCATGATCATATTGGGAATAATTTTGGCCCTGAGCATCATGAATCTGGATACTGCCCTGAAATCCATCCTGGCCGGTGCTGGTGTAGCTGGTTTGGCCGTTGGTTTGGCGCTACAGGGCTCCCTGGCGAACTCTTTCTCCGGAATCTTCCTGGCGATCAAAGATATCATACAGGTGGGTGACTGGATTGAGTCGAATGGATATGCCGGTAAGGTGCAGGAAATTTCTCTGCGAAGTACCAAAATACTAGAAGGAGATAACAATATTGTTGTCATCCCAAACCGAACCGTTTTAGACAATCCTTTTAAAAATTTTAGCTATACAAAAAGAGCACGGGTGTCACTAGCCTGTGGCGTGGCTTATGATTCAAATCTCCGCAAGGTCAAACAATTAGTTGTCGATAGCTTGACCGAGCGTTTTGAAACGGATGATAAAAGTCCAGTAGAGTTCTTTTACCAGGAGTTTGGGGGGAGCTCAATCAACTTTATCACCCGATTCTGGGTAGAGGCTAAAACGAGAAAAGAAATCATGCACGTCCAAAGTGAAGCGATTCTACTAATTAAGGAAGTCTTTGACGAGCACGACATCAATATTCCATTCCCCATCCGTACATTGGAGTTTGATAAAAGTCTGGTGGAGGCACTGCCGAATTAAGCAATTATTCGGTGCATTCTGTGCAGACGCCCGATAAGATCAAATTCGTTTCCCGCACCTGATACCCTGCCGGAATATTGGGAGAATTGGGTGTGGGAACATTTTCCAGGCAAATCGTTTTCTCACAATTCATACAGTGAAAATGGGCGTGATTATCCTGATGATTATGCTCATCACAACTGGACTCGCACATAGCGTACTTTGGGTGCTTCGTCCCATCGATGGCTTTGTGAATGATCCCTTTGGTTTCGAAAGCCTTCAGGGTACGGTACAAAGTTATTCTGTCCAGTTTATCGAAAGCACTTTCAATATCCGTTAAAGAAAGGGCGATCTCACTCTCCAAAAAAAGTTCCAGGACTTTTACCCGGACTTCCGTCCTACTCAGTCCGTTTTGCTTTAAGATTTTTCCGCTTTTCTTCATATACTTAAGAGTTATCTATCTGCTCAAAGTGAATTCATTTGGTGACTAAAGTTGTGCGCAGGATTCCCTCCGCCTCAAACATTTTGACCAAGTGAATTCACTTCGTACCTATCTGTCTCGTTGGTAAAAATAACGATATCGGATGAAATAAAGATTCAACTCAGGGTAAATTATGCAGAATTGTTGTTCATCTTCGTGTAAGCGACGGTGGTCTACCTGCCCTGAAGGATTCAAAAATTCTTTTTTTATTTATCCCATCACTAAAAAGAGTACTTCATGCGAATTCTTATCCCTGTTTTTTGTCTGAGTCTGTTGACTTCCTTTTTTGCGCAAGCACAACTCAGCGCCGATCTAATGCAAAATCTGGAATTGCGAAATATTGGCCCGGCCAATATGAGTGGCCGGATCGTCGATATTGACGTCGTGGAAAAAGATCCCTACACCATCTATGCGGCCTCCGCAACCGGTGGCGTTTGGAAGACGACCAACAATGGTATTGTCTGGAAACCCGTATTTGAAAACCAAAATACGCATTCAGTCGGTGATATTGCCCTGCATCAGGAGTATCCACATATCCTCTGGGTAGGTACCGGTGAACGGGCCAATCGGCAGAGTTCCTCCTGGGGAGATGGCGTCTATAAATCACACGACGGCGGGGAAACCTGGCAACATATGGGGCTCAAGGAATCCCATCATATCGGACGCATTGTGCTGCACCCCCAAGACACGAATCATATCTACGTCGCCGCTATGGGTCACCTGTGGGGACCCAACGAAGAGCGCGGTCTCTATGAATCAAAAGACGGTGGCGAAAGCTGGAATAAGATCCTGGAAGTAGACGAAAACACAGGCGTGGTAGATATTGCCATGGACCCTTCTGACCCCGATATTCTTTACGCCACTTCCTATCAGCGACGTCGACGCCCCTATGGTTTTGACGGTGGTGGCCCGGGTAGCAAGCTCTGGAAATCCACGGATGGTGGAGAAAACTGGAAAGAACTAACGGAAGGGCTGCCCGCAGGAAATAAAGGAAGAATCGGTATTTCTATATACCGCAGTAACCCCGAAATTGTCTACGTCTGTGTAGAGCAAGGCTATCAGTATAATGCCTCCACAGCTTATAATCGTCGTAAAGCGGGCGTTTACCGCAGTGAGGATAAGGGAGAAACCTGGACTTTTATGAGTGATTGGAATCCCCGCCCCATGTACGCCAGCCAAATTCTGGTTGATCCCAGTGATGATCAGCGGATTTATATGATGAATGCCTATAGTTATTCTGACGACGGTGGTAAAAACTTTACCCGGGCCCGTCAATCTCTTCACGGAGATGATCGAATTCTTTGGGTGAATCCAGAGGACTCTCGACACGTCATTAAGGGTGATGATGGAGGACTAGGGATTTCCTACGATCGTGGCCTGACCTGGCTTTTTGTCAAGTCCCTTCCCATCAGTCAGTTTTACCGGGTCAGTGTAGATAATCAGCATCCCTACAACGTAATTGGCGGTCTGCAGGATAACGGCAGCTGGATAGGTCCTAACGAAACGTATTTCAGCGGCGGTATTCTGAACGAAGACTGGACACGCACCGGTGGTGGCGATGGTTTCCTGAATTTGATCCACCCTACTAATCCGGATATACTCTATACCGAGTCACAATACCTCGGTCTTTCCAAATTAAACCTTAAAACGCGACAGCGGCAGTCGATTCGTCCGGGAGATCCCAAAGGGCGAATCGGCCCGCGCCGCAACTGGGATGCCTGGGGCCCAGGAGTGCCAGAGCCCGAATTGGGTAATGCCATGGCACCCGCAAACTGGGATGGCCCCTTCTTTATCTCCGCTCATGATCCAAATACGATCTATGCGGGTACGAATATCCTCTGGAAAAGTACCGACAATGGAGCAACCTGGCAGCAACTGGGAGATCTAACCACCCAAACCAACCGTCGCGAACTGAAAATCATGAACCAAAGGCCGGATACCTCTACCGCATCGCTGGACGATGGTATTCCCTACTGGCCTACCCTAACGGCCATCGCTGAATCTCCTCTTCAGCAAGGACTACTTTACGTAGGTACCGACGATGGACAAGTGCAGGTATCAACCGACGACGGGCAGACCTGGACCAATGTCACCGATCGGCTGGCCGGATTGCCGGAGATGACCTGGATCAATACCATTGAGGTATCTACCCACGATCCCCATACCGCATTTGTAGCCATCAATAATTATCGGAATAACGATTTCAACAACTACCTCTATAAAACAACGAATGGTGGAGAAAGCTGGACCTCTATTGTAGGCGATTTGCCGGAAGACCGGGTCGTAAGGACCATGCGACAGGATCCTAAAAATCCCGATCTATTGTATTTGGGAACGGAGATCGGCTTTTTTATCTCCCATAATGGCGGTAAAAACTGGACAGAACTAAAAAACAATATGCCTACCGTTGCCTTTAACGATCTGGTTATTCATCCCAAAGAAAACGATCTGGTACTGGCTACCCACGGTCGCGGCGTCTGGATTCTGGATAATTTGAATCCACTACAAGAATTTGAGAGTGGAAATGAAGTACAGCTATTCACGACCTCAAGGGCCGAAATGATCAATTATTCGCGTAAAGGTGCCCACGTAGGGGACATGATGTTTCGCGGTGAAAACCCGGAGCGGGGTGCCATGATCGATTATTTCTTACCGGAGGCGGTCGCCAAAAAGGATATTAAACTAAGAATTAAAACGGCGGAAGGGAAGCTGGTGAACACCGTGCGGGCGGATACTACCCAGGGATTTAATCGCGTTTACTGGAATTTTAACTACAAAAATTTTCCCAGTGCGCCCAGTAATCCGAATGCAGAGGAAGAAACGCCCAGGTGGCGCTCCCGCGGCATGAGTGGCCCAATGGCCGATCCCGGCCTGTATACCGTCGAATTAGTCGTTGGCGATAAAACCTATACTACTAGTTTATCCATCGTGGATGATCCGCGCCTCGACATCGATCTGGCCGTTCGCAAAGCCTGGACCGCTACCCTGTTCGATATTGGTGATCTGTATAGCACTATTGTAGAAGATACCAAAACGGCACGCCCTTTAAAATGGAAAGCGGAAAAGCTGAAAAAACAAGGCTCCAAAATCAACGAGGAAGCCATGGCGGAAATCATGGAGATCAACCGTATGTACGATGAGTTGTTGAGCCGTACCGGCAGTTTATACCGCAGTGTTGGCGATTGGATGGGTCCCATGACCGCCGATCAGCGCAGCCAAATGAACTATTACGCGGAAGTACAGGAAAGGTTATCCAGGCGAATGGATACCTTAAAGGAAGATATGCTGCCCAAGTGGAATAAAAAATTAGATAAAGCCTATCGATTCGAAATCGATTAAAGAAAAATTCATACTAATTCGAATATTTATAAGCAGGGGGAAGCAGCAACTTCCCCCTAACTTTTTTACGTGCTGCACTGAGGCTACTCGGCCTTTAGGCCGATTTTCAACAGGTCTTGCCAAACTAAAGCCCGGCGAACTCCCGCTGGGTCAAAGCTCCTGCTTCGACCCCAAACCTAGTCTTTGGTACCATCATCCTCCTCCTCTTCATCCTTCTTCAGGTCATCAACGATATCTTCCACATCATTTTTAAGGTCCTCCACGATCTCTTCTACTTCCTCTTTCACTTCTTCGACAGTATTCTTTGCCACCTTACGCGCTTTTTCAAACTCTTCTTTATAGAATTTTTTAAAGCTATCGGCATCCAAATCTTCCAGGCTACCACCCTTTCGGAAATGCTCGCGGAAGACCGCTCCGGTGGCATAAGTAGAAGCACTGGCCAGAGCAGACAGGGTCAGCCCACCCAGGATCCAGCCAATACCGGGGATGGCTTTCAGACCGCGGCGTAATACGTAACCGGGTATGCGTCCGGTCAAAGTGCTGGACAGCGCCACGGCAATTGATTTTCCTTTTTCGCCATTGTAATCCCGATCATACAACTGACATAATTGACGGATCATATCCAGCTGGACGGCAGTAATCCCGATGGTATCCAGGATAAAGACGGGGACGAAGCCCGGAATAGTAGCGAACCAGGCATGGTTACGAATGATTTGATTGGCTTTTTTTGTTTTTGACATGGTAGTATGTTTTTATTGTTGAATGATCGGGTTGTTGAATGATTAAATTACCGGCACCAACAGAGTTTGTACTGCCGAATGCGGTTTTGCTCTTTACGCGCCCGATCCTTTTGTATGACGAAGTCACCCAGGCTGGCGGTTACAATTTCCAGTTCTCCAGTGGAAATAATCTCCGAAGCCTGTATTTCATCCATACGGATCAGGGTCTTTTGCATTTTGGGGTCATTGCCGGGCTGCGATTTGGCGGCCCGTTGGCGGCTCGCTCCTTTTTCGAGGAAGCAACACAGACTTAATTCGCCGGGAATGTATTGCTTTTTAAATTTACCCAGGCCCACTGCCCTACCCTTAATTTGATAATAGGGTTGGCGCTCACCGGGCCGATATATCCAGAGAAACCTAGACCCAAATTCCTTAAACGTTATAACGGCCAATTCTTCTCTTTTTACAGCGTAGTCTTTTCGCAGTTCGGAACGATCAAAATTACCATCGCGGTTAAAATCGACGTATACTTTTTCCAATACGATCTGTTTCTGCCAGAGATCGGTATCACAAACCGGCTGGCAAACATCCTTCAGACCGTGGTAGACACCGGTGCCAACGGCCGTGGTCAATAAAATAGCAAGTACAAAATTTCTCATGGTTGCGGTAGTTGCGGGCGAAAGAGGCCCGGTTTTTTAGGTATACCTTAAAGATACGAGCGACAGGGAGCGCAGCGCAACCGAAAGACGTGAAAAGTTGGTCGAGAATAGACGAAGAAGGGGGTTTATTCTATTAAATAGTTAGGCCGAAGCTCCTGCTTCGGCCTAACTATTGCTTAATCGTTGGGTTGAAGCTCCTGCCTCGACCCAAAATTTATTTTACTGCTTAACTATAGTCTTATTACTGCGCCACTCGCCACTTTCCACAATGACCGTGTAAGTACCCACGGGGGCACCGGCGGAGTTCCAGTCGAACTGCTGTGGTCCAGCGGGTAATTGACCGTCAACTAACGTTTTGATCAATTGTCCCTGGGCATTGAAAACGCTTACTTTGACGCGGGCAGGTGACTCCAGGTCAAAATTAATGCGGGTAGAAGATCCGAAAGGATTGGGAAATACATCCACTTTACTTTCCAGGGTAGTCGCAGAAGAGTTCTCCATGGCATCTTTCGTATATACTTGTACAATTCCTTCCCGGGCTGCGTCACCGTACCGTTGAATCTGGTCATCTGTCGCAAAGCCGGTAAAAGTAGTATACTCTATTTCATCAATCGAAATGCTATTCTTAGCCGAAAAGGCACTATGCTTACCAACTGGTTTCCCGTTTAGAATGACCAATGGATCTACCGGTTTTTCCTGACCATTAGGCCCGGCTTTGAATTGATATTTCTCAAAAGCCTCCTCACTTATCTTGACACTATTGCTGGTGCCTCGTTCTTTAGTTATCCCGGCATCTGTATAGATACGCATCACACCATACTTAGCAGCTTCGCCGTAAGGCAAGAGTGCGGGGCCGCCTTCGATTAGAATGACTTCTTTTACCGTTTCCGAAGCCAAATTTTGAATGGCCGGATCGTGCGCGGCAGCTACTTCACCATCGAGGATAAGCAGTGGATGGCGAGCATTGTCATGCAAAAAGGCTTTGATGCTAATCCCCTCTTCTGCGGAGAAACGGGTAATTTTATCTTCCCCATCCGTATTAGCTGGCTGCAAGTTTTTCAGGGTCATAGTGAAATCATCTGCATCCATTTCCATGGGCTTTTCATCAGGACTACCAATGCTTGCCTTACCTTGAAAACTTAATTCTACCGCACGGCCATCGCCTTTTTGCATCTGATCCTTTAAGGTGACCAGTACAACATCGTGGGGAGATCCCGCATATTCTGCGGGTAAGACTTCCTTACCGTAGATATTGACAGAAGCAATCTGCGTTTTGTCGATGCTACCTTTCACTTCTTTCCACAATCCACGTTTTTCTCCGTTGATATAAACCATAGAATCGTCCAGGCCCTTAGCTTCTACCGCTTTAGCTTCTACATCGGTCGTTACGAAAACGACACCCTCACCGGCTTCTTTTCCGAAGCGAAATAGCAATTCAGGACTTGGACCGCTGAAGCGAATCATGTCCATTTCCCCTTCTTTAAATTTGCTGCCTACATTACTGGCACGACCAACAGCTTTCTCATTCAGTACGACCAGAGGATTCATTTTTCGCAAAGAACCTTTTGGACCATACTTGAAGACCGATTTTTTCAAATCCTTCCCCATCTTCATGCTGGTCGTGGTTGGCTCCTTTTTCTTCGTGGTAATCTCCACCACACCTTCCGTACCCGCATCTCCGTATTTCTTAGTAGCCGATTCTCCCTTGAGTACATTTATGCTTTCGATATCTGCCGGTTTCATTTTCTGGAGCTCCTCATCGGTTGTGCTGCGCCCCACAATAATGCCATCGATGATAAACAGAGGTTTTCCATCCTCCGCTTTCCGGATACCCCTAACCTTTATCTTAGATGCCGGAACCTCTCCTTCTGTTTCTGTCGTGCGTCGGTATCCCTGTACCGTGGTAGCAGCAGTCTTACCTTCTTCCTTTGTTTGCTGACTGACGTCAAAAGCTATGGTATATACTTCGATGGCCCCTTCTGCTGCTTCTACCCCATACTTTTCTGTCGCTGATTTGCCCTTCAAAACCTTGATGCTGGCAATGTCAAAAGATATCAGATCTTCCAGTTTTTCTTTGCCAAAGCCCTGCCGTACTCCGTCAAGGATAATCAGGGGTTTGGCATCTATGGCTGGGCTTTCTTTTTTCTGTTTGGCGAGGTAATCTTTGGTGAATACCTCAACCACTCCGTTTTGGGCTTCCGAGCCAAATTTTTCTATCGCCTTTTCATCTTTATACACATTAACGGTGGCAATTTTTTCCGGCTCGATTTTTTCCAGTAATTCTTTACCAGAACCTAAGCGTTTTCCATCCATGATAATCAGGGGCTTTACTCCAAATAGGGTCCTGCTGCCTTCTACCAAATCATCTGGTTCTACCAATCGCCCCTCTTGCTCGGCTACGTAAGCTTTGGTATAGATCATTACCGCTCCTTCGGGATAAGAAATACCATCGATTTCTGCATCCTTTTTGACATCTACCCGGCTAATTTGATCTGGAGTGATTCCCAACTGATCATAAGCCGTTTTACTTATTTTTTTTCCGTCAAGGAAATAAATAGGCGTAACTCCTTCCAGAGAAGCGGATGCTTCTGATGAGTTTTCCTTTTTCTGAACAGGAATGGTATCTAATATTAATGTCTCCTCATCCAAAACCAGATTACGAATCTCTGGATCCAAGAGCGCTAATAAAGCCTCTTCCGCATTATCGGGTGTAGGGTTTTCCGCAAATACATTACTGGAATTCAGCATGATCAGGGCCATAAAGGCCAAGACCAACAGGCCGGATAAAATAGGCTTCTGCCCCATCCTCGATTGATCGGCCTGACCGAATAAACGCTTTACGCGAAAAGTGAATGATTGATTATTATTTCCACTGTATGACATGGCTAATTTTGATTTAAAGTTGAGTGAATACACCGATAGCTGGGTCAGGGTTTGGGCGTAGAGCATACGCTGCTGCTGATCGGCCTGTAAGACCAGATCGTCGCAACAATGCTCCCGTGCCGTCCGCACCTGGGCGGATAACCACCAGACCGCAGGGTGATAGAAAAATAAAAGCTCCAGCAGGGATTGTACCCAGTTGACCAGATAGTCCCAGCGCTTGATGTGCGCCAGCTCGTGTAAAAGCACGATCTCTACCTGCTCAGGACTGAGTTGGGTCAGTAATCCCAGTGGAAACAGCACAATCGGTTTGATGTGCCGCAGAGTGACGGGCTCCTGTACCCGCTCCGACCAGTACAGCCGAACGGGACGTCGGACGCCCATTTTTGTACAAAGATGATTAAACAGTCGTGTCCACTCCTCGTCGGGTGTTTGCAGGCCCTGGGTACCCATGCGGTGCAAATACCACCAGCTACCCGCCAGTCGTACGCCCATAAAGGTGGCACCCAAGAGCCATAATAATACCAGTATCGGAAAATAGTGCTCCAGCTGAAGGGCCACTTGTGACCAGCTCCAGGGACTAGCGGACTCCGTCGGAGCCACCTGCTCCCAATCCAGAAACACCGTTTCGTTCGTTTGCATACTTATCTCAGGTCCCAGGGCCACTTCGGGTGCCTCAAATGAAGTGTAGTAGTGTACAAAGATGCCTATAGTTAAAACCAAGAGTCCCACCATGCTACCCAGACTAATCCGATAGCGTAAAAGGGCCCGCTTGGCATCCACTTTCGTAAAAAACAGTCGGGTGATTCCGGCAAAAACCAGGGCAATCCATAAAGAATGTACCAGGGTCCAGCCTAGCGCAGTAATCACAGCGTTATTCATTAGATTGTCTATCATTGGTCTTCCTCTTTTTGTTGATCCAACCATTCTTGTAGCGCCTCTAATTCTTGCTGTGAGGTTTTGCCTTGTCCAAGCGCGTGCATGACCATCTTCATGGCCGAACCACTAAAAGCCTTATCCACAAGCTTACTGGTCAGCGTCTGCTGAATATCGGATTGTTGAGGAATAGCGGAATACAAATGGGTCTTACCTTCTTTATTCCGCTTAACCATTCCTTTGTCCAACATGCGTTGCATCTGCTTCAGAATCGTGGTGTAGCCTACCTCCCGGCTGGCCTGTAGCGCTTCGTGTACGACTTTTACCGATACCGGCTGCTCTTGCCAGAGGACCTGCAGGATCTCTAGTTCAGCATCGCTCGGTTCGAATTTCTTGGACTTGGACATTTTACTGTGTGTTTTGAGTAGAATACCTTATTTTCATCTTTGTACACTACAAATATATACGACACATGTCGTAATGTCAAGTTTTTCTACGACAAACGTCGTAAAAAGTTAAAAAAATGAAATGTTTGCTATTTTTTTTCTTACTCCTTGGCCTTCCTTTTTGGGCGAAAGCCCAGGAACTCCCCTTTCAAAAAGGGGTCAATCTAACCAATTGGTTACAGGCAGGTAGTGCCCGTGAAATTAATTACCGTCGATATAGTAAAACCGATTTTGAGCAAATTAAAAGCCTGGGCTGTGATGTAATCCGCCTTCCGATCAACCTGCACTATATGACCAATGGGGCACCGGATTATCAGCTCGATCCCATTTTCCTGGAAATTCTTGACCAGGCAGTAAGCTGGGCCGAGGAGCTAGATCTTCATTTAATTCTGGATAACCACACATTCGATCCGGCGGAGAATACCGATCCGGATGTAGGGATTATTTTGGAGAAGGTCTGGACGCAGATGGCCCAACACTATAAAGATCAATACGAAAATCTTTACTACGAAATACTCAACGAGCCGCATGGTATCTCCCACGAACTATGGAACAACATCCAACAATCCATCGTACAGACCATCCGACAGATCGACATTAGTCATACCATTATTATAGGTGGGGCCGACTGGAATAGCTACCTGGCCCTGGAGGAAATGCCCATTTACCAGGACAACAACCTAATCTACACCTTCCACTTCTACGATCCCTTCCTATTTACCCATCAGGGAGCGACCTGGGTAGGCCCTTCAATGGAAAACTTGCGTAATGTGCCCTTTCCCTACACTACCAGTGCCATGCCCGGGCTGCCGAGTGACTTACGAGGTACCTGGGTTAATGATGCCTACAATGGCTATTCGTCTGAGGGTAATGCCGAAAGGGTAAAGGAGTTGATCGATATCGCCATACGGTTCCGCGACGAGCGGCAAGTCCCTATTTTCTGTGGAGAATTTGGCGTCTACCAAAATAATAGTCAGCCGGAGGATCGCGTACGCTGGTACGCCCTGGTAAGCGATTACCTTACGGAAAAAAACATTGCCTGGACCATGTGGGATTACCACGGTGGCTTTGGTGTCTTCGAGTCAGGCTCCGATGGCCAATTTGAAAGTGATTTAAATTTAGAGCTATTGGAAGCAGTTGGCTTCACCCAAGTCACTCAAAGTCCGCCCGGATCTAAAATCGATAGTAGTGGCGTATTGATCTACGACGATTATGCCGGTGCTGACATTAATGCCCTCATCTCGACTAGTGGTACGCTCGACTTTTTTGACGACAGTCAGCCATTTGCCGACAACTACGCTATCCGTTGGAGTGATGCTCGACAGTATGACGCCTTAAGCTTTGATTTTCAGCCCAATCGAAACTTTTCTTATCTGGAAGCATCAGCTTACCAATTAGAATTCTACGCAAAATCTAATCAGGTCGGCCGCAGTTTTGATGTTCGTTTTGTAGATTCTCAAACGAATACCCCGGGCGATAAACCCTGGCGGAACCGCTTCACCATCACAGATGCTCAACTACCCAAAGATGGCCGGTGGCACCACGTGCAACTTCCCCTTAAAGATTTCACCGAACACGGAGCCTGGGAT
This sequence comes from Saprospiraceae bacterium, assembly GCA_035268885.1. Classification (GTDB taxonomy): domain Bacteria; phylum Bacteroidota; class Bacteroidia; order Chitinophagales; family Saprospiraceae; genus DATFKA01. The sequence goes on along the minus strand of DATFKA010000162.1, from coordinate 8,623 downwards.
GGGCAGTGGCACAATCCCATTGGAGCATTTGATTGGTCTGCCATTGATCGGCTGGAGATCGTCGCAGAACAGGAAGCATTATCCGGCACTCTGCAACTAGACCAAATCCAACTCACCAGTACGGTAGTACAAACGGTACAGTTACAAGACCTGAATCTTACTATTTTCCCTAACCCAACCAGCGATATTTTGAACATCCACCAGTCATCTCCTCTTACTATTCATATATCTATACTGGATACTTCAGGAAGAATATTAGAAAGGCTAAGCACGCGGGCCTCCCAAACTTCGATAGACCTGGGAAAGCTACCGGCGGGAACTTACTACCTTCAACTGCGTACGGAGAAAGGAGAAATAAGTATGACGAGTTTTATTAAGCATTAAAGCACAACTCTATGAAAGCGGCCCGAGTATCAGAATTGAAAATAGCCTTAAAAGAAAAATCCCAGGCCGAACTCCTGGCCCTTACCCTGCGCCTGGCCAAATTCAAAAAAGAAAACAAAGAACTCCTCACCTACCTACTTTTCGAATCCCAGGATGAAGAGCAATACATCCGACAGATTCAGGAGGAGATTACGGATCAGTTTGAGCAAATCACCGCTACTTCTTTCTATTTGATCAAAAAAAGTGTTCGCAAAATTCTGCGTAATACCAAGACCGCTATTCGCTACTCTCAACAAAAACCGACCGAAGTAGAATTACTGCTGCACTTTGTAAATGAGCTACAAGGTTCCCTGCCCACCTACCGACGTAGTAAGGTGCTGCGCAACCTGCGGGAGCGGCAGCTGGCCCGTATTCAGAAAATCATCGACGGGCTGCACGAAGACCTACAGTACGATTATCAGATAGAACTGGAAAACCTGCTAGCAGATGCTTAGCCTTCATGACTATTACTGATCAAGGGGTTTGATTTCGTTTAGCGGTACGGGATCGCCGTAGCCCAATTCTTTCATACGAGCCATTTGAGTCCTGGCATCTCCCACTACCAGCCAGATCATTTGATCCGGATTGAGGTATTCATCCGCCAGGGCTTTAACTTTTTCTACGCTCATGTCCCTCAGGACCTTCTCTCTTTCTGTGATGTAGTTCGGTGACCAATTGTAGGTGCTGATATTTTCCAGAAACTGTAATTTGGCCCGACTGGTTTCGAAGGCCCTCGCCTGTCCTTTGGTCAGGGCGCTTTTCGTGGTCTCCAGATCTTGAGCGTTATAATTGGGTCCATAATTTTCCAAAATTTGCTTAACCAGCTCTGCAGATTCTAGGGTGACATTGGTCCGTACCCCAGAATTAATTTGGAAAGGGCCAGCGGTAGTTCCGCCCTCAAAAGTGGAGCGAATACCATAGGTATAACCTTTTCCTTCTCTAAGCTCCTGCGTTAATTGTGAAGCAAAGTCTCCACCACTTTTTGCGCCCAGCTGTTTTCCAGGTTAGCCATACTGCGCAAGGCCCTGGCCTGATCGATCGCACCTACAATATGCATCGTGCTTATATTAGGTGCAAAATTAGCCGTATAGAAAGCTTTTAGGTCTTCCATAGTCAGGGCATTAATCGTAGCTTCCGTTCCCAGGGGGTTTTGGGCCCGGATATCATTTTCACCATAGAGCAGGCGATTAAATTACAGGTTGGCGATAACATTGGGGTTCGCTTCCTACTGGTGAAGTTGACTCAGAACACTCTGGCGGATAAGTTCCAGTTCTTTCGCGTCCCAGCGGGGCTCCAAAAGCATTTCTTCAACCAAAGCCAGGGTCGCTTCATAGTTACGTGCCAGGGTATTGCCAGAAATGCGAATCTCTTCTCTACTGGCGTTTATATTGATCTGAGCCCCAGTTCCTGAATAGCTTCTTCCAGGGCTTCGGGCGATTTTTGGGCGGCACCCCGGTTCATCAAATCTGCAGTAAGATTGGCCAGCCCTAATTGCCCCATGGATTCCATTAACTGCCCTCCCTTAATGAGTAGGTTAAATTGAACTAAGGGCACTTCACGATTCTCAATACCATAAACCTCCAGTCCATTATCAAGCCTGGCATCCCATACCTCCGGCACTTGAATAGTCGGCGAATCACCATAAGGCGGTTCTAACGAACGGTCAGGGGCTGGCTCGTATTCGGCCTTTATATTTGGATCGAAGGTTTCTTCAGCACCCTGTACGATTGCTTCCTCTACCACTTCGGCCAGTTCAGAATCAGATAAAGCCTGCTCTTTTTTACCCAGGGGTACAAAGCTAGTGGCAATAAAGGGCTTACCTTTGATATACTGATCGTACACCCGGCGCACATCATCTCTACTCACGGCTAGTTGGTTTTTAATATCCTGATTGATAAAGTCCGGATCACCAGCAAAGACATTGTACTGTGCCAGCTGAAAGCCTTTACCCAATACGCTGGATAATCCATTATAAAAGTCAGTTTCCAGGCCCGCCTTAATCCGCTTTAAATCCTGATCTGAAATACCATTCGCTTCAAAAGATGAAATACCCATGAGTTATCGCCCACCAGAACGCGGATGAATATAGGGAAGCTGCTTAGTGATTGTAGTTTTGCCCTTTAGTGCATCTTCTTTTTGACCGCAAAAAGAAGCCAAAACTCCCCGCTAGGATTAGCCATTTCTTAATCCGCCTAAGGCGGACTACCTGTGTAAATCCTAAATGCGGCAAACTCATGCGAAATAGGGAGTGCTAAACATAATAGTAGTGTAAACTTAGCATAGTCGGTAAGCCTGGGGCTTTGTCCGCATAAGCTCGAACATTAAGGCTCAATTGCCCTGCTAGTTCAGAAGTTAGGTTATACATGGATACCCGGGAGCTCAGTTCTTTTTGTTCTACCAAAACCTGATAAAGCGGGGCTTTTTTACCATCTGTTAAGTACTCGCTGAGGATATCCAGGGCATAAGCATACGGATGGTATAATTCTACCGTTGGCCAGGTTAAGGTTAAACTCGGCAGGCGGGCGAAATTATCTTCATAATAGAGGCGGATTTCTTCCTCTACTATGCCTGGCCTTTTGGCAAGTTCTGTTATGGGGTCACCCGTCGCGATTTTATCAAAGTATTTATGCATCCAGGCCTCCGCTTGTTCCTGATCAAAATCGCCGGAGATCACCAGGGTAACGTTATTGGGGACGTACCAACGCTTGAAAAACGTCTTAACATCTTGCAGTGTGGCATTCTGCAAGTCTTCCAAAGATCCGATCACCTGCCAATTATAAGGATGATCGGCTGACAAGCCAGAAATAATAGAGATAAGCCTAGTGGGATGGTAATGTTTGATTTAAACATTAGTCGGGTGTTTTGGTGAACAAAAAGAGGCTGAAATTACAAACTTTACCTGATAAACAACAAAAGCGAGACCATCCATGAAGAACGATCTCGCTTTATATTTGCTTTTCGATTAGGGTGGAGCCCCAATAATCTACTTATTCGGCTGCGGTGTCATCCGCAGGTAAGGCTTCACTTCTGTAAATCCTTTCGGAAACTTTTCTTTGGCATCTTCTGATGAAATCGATGGTACGATCACACAATCTTCTCCGTCTTTCCAGTCGGCTGGCGTGGCCACTTTGTGGTATTCCGTTAATTGCAGGGAGTCAATGACTCGCAGAATCTCCAAAAAGTTGCGCCCCGTAGCTGGAGGATAAGTCAGGGTCAGGCGCACCTTTTTATTAGGATCAATGATAAATACCGAACGAACGGTAAACTTAGCATCCTCTTCCGGATGGATCATATCGTATAATTCTGCCACCTTGCGATCCGAATCGGCAATGATCGGAAAATTCATGGTCACATTTTGGGTCTCTTCAATGTCTTTGATCCAGTTGTTGTGCGAATCAAGTGGATCCACACTTAAGGCGATCGCCTTCACGTTTCTTTTAGCAAACTCCCCCGCCAGGGCCGCTGTACGTCCCAGCTCGGTCGTACAGACCGGTGTAAAATCTGCGGGGTGAGAAAATAAAAGTCCCCAGCTATCCCCCAGCCAATCGTGAAAGTTGATTTCTCCCATGGTGGTTTGTGCTTTAAAATCAGGGGCGGTTTCTCCTAATCGGATTGCCATAGTCGTTTTTGTTTTTGAGTTGTAAAAAAAGGTTTATTCATAATCCCTATTATTCCGATAGGGATTATTTTTATACTATTTTAAAACAAGGAATGTTGAGGAAAAGATCATTCTAACCCTGAATATTTTTGAGATTCTTTTCTACTCCAGATCAAGGGTTGATCCGGTTGAGAAAATCTGGACGCCTGGGGGAATATTCCTATTTTTTGTACCTTGCATCTTACAAACTACTTTTATGAAACGAGTATGATTTTATTTAATCATAACATCACACAAGTGAATGATTAAACAGATGAAATGCCCATGAGTTGTCGCACACCAGAACGCGGATGAATATTGGGAAGCTGCTTAGTGATCATAGTTTTGCCCTTTAGTGCATCTTCTTTTTGACCGCAAAAAGAAGCCAAAACTCCCCGCTAGGATTAGCCATTTCTTAATCCGCCTAAGGCGGACTACCTGTGTAAACCCTAAATGCGGCAAACTCGTGCGAAATAGGGAATGCTAAACTTAATAGTAGTGTAAACTTGGCATAGTCGGTAAGCCTGGGGTTTTGGTTTCACTCAGACAAGGCCAGCTTTTTAACGGCTTCTTCCTGACGACTTCGCTAAAATGGCTGAGACGCGGGAATATTCAGGTGGTCGGGTTATGTGGCCAAATGGCCATGTGACTACATAGCCACATGGATAAGGTAAGCACGGCACATGATTTTGCTGGATTTTTATTTTTTTAAGACTCAGCGAACTGTAAAACAGAATTTTACTAAAATTACATACAAATGATAAGACACTTATACTTTTGGATATTTCCCCTACTCCTGATGGTGCTCTCCGCCTGCCAAAATGAAGCGCCCTCCGAACCGCCTAAGCAAATGGAGGTAGATACAGAAGATAGCAAGCCGAGTGAAGCACCCAGACCATCAAATGCCGAAGTGCTCGGTGGGATGGTGCTCATCCCATCGGGTACGCTCAGCATGGGCGGTGACAATGAGCAGGCCGATCCCAACGAATTCCCTAAACACGAAGTGCCAGTCAGTAGCTTTTATATGGATAAAACGGAGGTAACCAACCGCCAATTCTCGGAATTTGTGGAAGCTACTGGCTACCTGACGGTCGCGGAGCGGCCCATCCTTTGGGAAGAAATAAAAAAGGAACTTCCTCCGGGGACGCCCAAGCCACCCGATAGTCTGCTACAGCCCGGTGCCCTGGTATTTCAGGCCACGGACCAACCCGTCAACCTCAATAACTATAGTCAATGGTGGCGCTGGACCATTGGTGCCAACTGGCGTCATCCAGAAGGTCCCGATAGTGATATTACGGACCGCATGGATCATCCCGTCGTTCAGGTTTGCTGGGAAGATGCACAGGCTTACGCTCAATGGGCGGGAAAAAGATTACCTACGGAGGCGGAATGGGAATGGGCAGCCCGGGGCGGCCTGGAAAACATGGTTTACCCCTGGGGTAATGAAGCCCTAAATACGGGCCAAGCTAAGGCCAATTTTTGGCAGGGCATGTTTCCCTACGATAATGAATTAAGAGACGGCCATTACCTAAGTGCTCCAGTTGCTTCTTACGCACCAAATGGCTACGGACTTTACGACATGGCTGGGAACGTTTGGGAGTGGTGCAGCGACTGGTTTGATTTTGAATATTATCGACGTCCCGAGGCCATCCAGGCGAATACCGATGGTCCTAATCGTTCTTATAACCCCAATATGCCCTACCAGCAGGAGAAGGTAGTTCGTGGCGGCTCCTTCTTATGTAATGAAAGCTACTGCTCGGGCTACCGCAACGCCCGAAGGATGGGCTCCACAACGGATACCGGGCTCAACCATACGGGTTTTCGCTGCGTGAAAGATTTATAGATGAATAAAAATGCAATGATCAACCGCCCTGTTTTATCGATCAGTTTCTTTCTAATACCAATCTTCTGCCTGGCACAAATCCACTTTGATAACCAGGCCGAAGAAATGGGTATTCGCAGCCTCAAAACCGAATTTTCTATAGGTAACGGCGTAAGCTTTGTAGACTTCAATCAGGATGGCTGGGATGATCTGACGATTGGCACCCCCAAGGGAAAGTTTATCGATTTCTACGAAAACCAGGGAGGGAGGTTTAAGCGCGTCTTCCCGCTGGTCACCCACCGGGATGAAGCCAAACAGATTAGCTGGGTAGATTTTGACAACGACGGTGATCTAGACTTATTTGTAGCTTCTTACGATGCTCCGAATCGACTATATGAAAATCGGGGTGCCCTCCAATTCGAAGATATTACCGAAAAAGCGGGGCTGCCCATGAACGATGAATATACCTACGGTGCCATCTGGGGGGATTATGACCGCGATGGATGGCTGGATTTGTATTTTGGTTCCCACAAAGATATCACCCCCGATAAATATAATAAGCTCTTCCGCAATCAGGGAGACGGGACTTTCGTAGATGTTAGCACACCAACCAATACTTCCGACTTAAATAAGGTGCCTTTTTGCTCCGGCTTTATTGATATCAATAACGATATGTGGCTCGATATTTATACCGCCAACGACAAACTGACCTACAATACCTTGTTGTTTAATGATGGTCGTGGTACGTTTTCCCCCGTGGGTGATCTCACGAATGCTGATCTGCGTATGAATGCCATGTGTGTCAATATGGGCGATTTCAATAATGACGGTTGGCAGGATATCTACGTTACCAATACACCGGTTGGAAATAAGCTGCTACGCAACGACGGTATCCGAGCCGATTTTGATTTACCCTCTTTTAGCGAAGTAGCCGAGCCGGCAGGAGTCGCTTACTACGGCCATAGCTGGGCCTCTAACTTCCTGGATGCGGATAACGACGGTGATCTGGACCTTTACGTAAGTGGTACCATGAAAATAGCCTCGATGAGCAATCGTACCAGTATTTTCTACGAAAATCTGGGGGATGGTACTTTTGAAACCCCTGAAGTGGGTATGGCCGGTGACTCTGCCCGTAGTTTTGTTAACGCCATTGGTGATGCTAATCAGGATGGTTATCCCGACATTATGGTGCAAAATAATCCACCTAATTTTCATCATTGCTGGATCAATCGGGGAGGCTCGCACAAGTGGATTAAGCTGCAATTAGAAGGTAAGAAAAGTAACCGCGATGCCGTGGGTGCCCGGGTCGAAGTATATGCCGAATCCCTTTATCAAATGAAATACCGGAACTGTGGTAACGGTTTTATGGGCCAAAATTCCAAAACTTTGACTTTTGGATGCCGTGCTTTTGAGCAGGTGGACTCCGTCGTTATTACCTGGCCTACGGGACACATTGACCGGCTTTATAATTTAAAAACCAATCAGCAGCATTTCATTCAGGAAGGAGGAAGCAGTAATGGACTTATTCGGGTGGCGCCGGAAGTACAGCTTACCATAAGCCACCTTCGACAAATACTCCAAAATGCTCCAGAACTTAAACTATACCCAGTACCCGCTTCCGAACAGATATGGATAGAGCCTTTTCCCTCTCCAATTGATGAAATATGGATCATTGGTCAGCAGGGGCAAATATTTTCACCTCAAACAATCAAAAAAAACAACCGATTGGTTATCAGAGAATTGCCCACCGGAACTTATTGGGTACTGATCAGGCAGCAGTCCGGTAATTATCAACGCGGAAAATTCATTAAGCAATAGTCGAAACTAGGCAGCAGAGAAGCCGATTTCAGGAAGATCAATCTCGATAATTACAAAGCCATTGCTGGCCAAACGTTCGTAAAGCGAAACGGTAAACAGTCGATCCAAACCAAGATTAGAATAAAAAACCAGTACCGGACGGTCTACTTCACCACCGTCTAAAATCTGTTGGCGTATGTCAAAGGACTTTCCAGCCTTTGGTTTAGGAAAAGGCTGTTGTCGTTGGAGAAGACTCGAAAACTGACGTTTATCGAAAATGGGAACCTCTGCCTTAGCTTCGCTGGCTTTGATCATATCGGATGGATACCAAAACTGAACGGTCATTTCACGATCTCCTTCCTTCACCGTATAGCTGACGTGATCTATTTCGTGAATACCCTGCTGAAATAATAAGGGAATACTATCCAACTGGTTAGCAAACAGGTGTGGAGCAGTAAATAAAAAGAGGGCCAGAAATAAGAAATGCTTAAGCATAATTATAGAATTACCTTACTAAAGTAAAATAATTGTCTTAAGATCAGGCACTTCTTCTGCATTTTAACGCTTCCTTTACATTTCAATCGAGTAGAGTAAAACAAAGATAGTCATTTAGACGTACGGTTCCGTTTGGGAAAAGCCAGATTCATGTGGGAGGCTCCCGCATTCCACCAAGCACCTCTGTCATTGAAGGCACTTTGAACCGCCATTGCTGACCACTCGCTTATAGGCACGATGCATATTGAATTGGTTAACGATCAACTCCATGAGTTGATCTGTCTTTGGACGGCTTCCTTTAATCATCCTAGTCGAATCTTGGATACTCATGAGCTACTTCCGATTTTCCGAATCATACCTCCCTCGTGAGCTAATGGCTTCACAACCATTACTCCTATCTTTTCCGATCCTGACTCTATTATTAAATTCATCCTTCCTAATTTTAGGTT
>DATFKA010000161.1:0-33230 GCA_035268885.1 Saprospiraceae bacterium | reverse complement strand
TGGATTTTCTTGTAATGGAGCAAGCAGCCTGGAAGCTTTTCCTAAGGCGGTGTACTGCTATAATGCCGGTGAAGAAATGGAATATATTCTGACACAAAAAACTTCTGGTGATACGGTCTGTGTGGGTTCCCTAAAAGTAGAAGATTCCAACACGACGGCTATCAGCTGTGTAGATTCTATAAAAGTGACCCTTCCCCGATCCGGCAGACCCTATCGCCTGGACTGGCGAGATGTGGTTAGCTCTTTTTCGGATAACTGTATAAGCGTTTTAGACTTGGAAGTTAGTCCACAATTTGTAGAGTGCGCCGATGCGGGGCAGACCGTTAACTACAGTGTCTCCACTCGCAATAATAGTGATGTACTTTGTCAGGGGATAGTCGAAGTGATCGACGAGACACCCTTGCAAATCGATTGTAAAGAGACGATTGAGGTAAGGATTAGCCCAAGTGGTTTCCCGGGAATTCTCTTCCCCTCGGGCGTTATTAGTCAGATTAATGATAATTGCACTAGTAGCCGGGATTTTCGGACTTCACCAACTTTCTTCTTCTGTCCGGATTCCAGTGCCACTTACACGCTGATCGACCGTCGTACCAATGAAGTGACCTGTACTGGCCGCGTTATTGTTACCGGATCGCCATCTCCTTTTGGTAACTGTGTATCTTCGAACCAGGCAGAAGGTGAAAATGCAGGAGGACTACTATTCCAATTAGCACCACAGGAGCGTCCTACCCTTCGTCTGTTCCCGAATCCTACCCAGTCGGATAAGATACAAGTACAGCTGCCGGATCATATTTCTGGTCCTGTACAATACCGGATCACTAATCTGCTTGGTGCGCAGCAAAAGATAGGTCGATTTGATTATCAGGGGGGGACCTTCCCGCTTTCGCTAAATGGCCTATCAGCTGGTACCTACGTATTTGTCATTCGCACTGCGGACGGACAACGCATCACGAAGCGTTTCGTGAAAACGAGATAAGTATATAGTTACACACAACAATAAATAAGGATTTCTTTACTCCTGTCGGGCAACAATCTCGGCAGGAGTTTTTATTTTCGCCCTATGCAAGGATTTTGGCGCTTTCTCTACAAAAATTGGAGTTTACTTTTCTTCGGATTATTGCTGACCTTCTTTTCCAGCTTTGGCCAGACCTTTCTCATCTCCCTTTATATCCCCTCGCTAGAGCAATTTTTTAGCCTAAGCAATACGGAAATCAGCTCGATGTATGCTACCGCTACGATGGCTTCTGCCTTTACTTTGCCCTGGCTGGGGAAGTTGGTAGATACCCTGCCTTTACGTCGTTTTGTGCTTCTGGTGATTTTAGGTTTAGTAGTGGCCTGCCTGGGTTTTTCCTTTATTCAGCTATCCCTTCTTTTGATCCCTGCTTTTTATGGCTTACGGCTCTTTGGGCAGGGACTGATGAGCCATACGGCGATTACGACCATGGCGCGTGCCTTTGAAGCAGACCGTGGCAAAGCAATTGGTATTTCGACGACGGGACACTCTATGGGCGAAGCGATTTTACCTTTTCTGATCTCCCTTGTGATTTTGAATGCTGGCTGGCGGACAGCGCTGCGGATTGAAGCACTGCTTTTATTCGTCCTGGTCTTACCATTACTCCTAATATTGCTCCGGGGCCAATCGAAACCCGTACTTTATCCCCGCGTAGACGAAAGTAGTAAGCAGGGTACTTCTCGAAACCCTTTACTCCTCTTTAAGGATCGCAAGTTTTGGATTATTGGCCCGACGGTTTTTATTCTAGGTTTTATGAATACAGCGGTTTTTTTCTACCAGCTGAAGTTCGGTGCCAGTCGCGGTTGGGCACCAGAATGGATGGCGGGCTCTCTGGCCTTTTTTGCCCTGGGCGGTGCATTATCTATGGTGATTGCCGGACCATTTGTGGATCGGCTGAGCGCCAAAAGGCTGTTCCCGCTGGTTTTGTTTCCTTATTTAATTGGCGTACTTTTATTGGCACTGGGGCAGTCCCGGTTGATTTACCCACTGGCCTTGGTCTGTTTAGCGGTCTCCAATGGAGCGGGAAGTACGATTAAAAATGCTTTATTCGCGGAGGTCTACGGCACGGAAATCATTGGTGCGGTGCGGAGTATGTTCACCACTATTATGGTGTTTAGTACGGCGCTCGGACCCCTGAGTTTTGGGCTCTTGTTGGATGCCGGTTGGTCGTTCGGGCAGGTGTTTCTACTGTCGGCAGCCGTGTTGCTGGCTATCATTATCTGGAGTTGGCTACGGTATAAAAGGCTTTAGGTTTTAGGAAAAATACAATCCATGAAAATGAAAGAACTCGTATTACTTAGCTTGCTAGTCCTAACTTTTGCTTGCCAAAGCGAAGCTCCGCTCATCGGAGAAGGGGAAGGTGTCCGCTGGTACAAGGGAAATCTGCATACCCATTCGCTTTGGAGTGATGGGGATGATTACCCCGAAATGATTATGGATTGGTATAAGGCAAATGGCTACCATTTCGTAGGACTTTCGGATCACAATATTCTGCAGGAGGGAGAAAAGTGGCGTCGGGTACCCGATAATCCCATCACGATGGGAGCCTACGAAGCCTACCTGAATCAGTATGGTGCCGATTGGGTAACCACCCGGGAAGACAGTGTGGGATTGGAAGTTCAGCTTAAAAAGCTGGCCGAATACCGTGGTCTTTTTGAAGTGTCGGATCATTTTTTAATTCTTAAAAGCGAGGAGATTACGGATGGATTTGATGGCAAACCGATTCATATGAATGTCACCAATGTAAAAACCTTGATTCAGCCGCGCCACGGTAATTCACTGGTAGAAGTGATGCAGAATAATATTGATGCGGTACTCGAGCAGCGCGAAGCGACCGGGCAAGCCATGTTTCCGCATATCAATCATCCCAATTTTGGCTGGGCGATGACTGCCGCCGATATGAAACAGTTACGCCGCGAGCGCTTCTTCGAGGTCTTTAATGGTCATCCAGCAGTCCATAATTATGGTGATGCTACGCGCTTAGGTACGGAAGCGATCTGGGACGAGATCAACCGGCATTACGCTGAGTTGGATTTACCGCTGATGCTAGGTCTGGCCACGGACGATAGCCATAACTATCACACCTTTGGCCTGGAGTACAGTAATACTGGTCGCGGTTGGGTCATGGTGGCCGCCGATACTCTGACACCTGCCTCGCTGGTAGAACATTTAGAAGCGGGTGATTTTTATGCGACTACTGGCGTGACGCTGGAGCGATTTGGTGTGGTTGATGACAGGTACATCGTCGATGTACAGCCCGAGGAAGGTGTGGAATACGAGATTCAGTTCATTCGCTGGGAGAAGGGAGCCGACACGTCCGAAGTTGTCCAGTCGGCGGCGGGGACACAGGGGGTATATTCCCTTTCGGAAAACGATTGGTTTGTGCGGGCTAAGATCATTTCAAATAAAGCAAAAGAGAATCCTTACCAGACCGGTGATACGGAAGTGGCCTGGACACAACCCCTGCGCTACGGGGTAGAAGCGAATTAATACTTATTGCTCTTTGAGTTTCATTTGGTATTCTTTGGGAGAAAGTAGCTTCTTCTTTTTAAAGAGACGAATAAAATAGGACAGGCTATTGAAGCCACATTCCGTATAGATTTCTTTAATTTTCCTTTGCGAGTTGTGCAACAGACTCGTTGCCAATTTGATGCGTTCGTTGTTGATAAACTCAATTGGCGATACCCCCATTTCACTTTTGAAGACGCGGTGAAAATTGGATTCACTCATGTAAGCTTTCTTACTCAGGGTTTCAACGCTAAGGGGTTGATCCAGGTGACTGCGGATATACTGGATGACAAAGGCCAGACGATCTGAGCTTTGCAGAGCCATGGATTGCTCATTATAGATCTTGTGATTTTCACTTTGTAATACCCGGATGATTAACTCCTGGAGCATGAAGTCGGCAAACAAATCTTTGGAAGGATGTTGCTCGGTAAATATAAAGAGTAACCGTTGCAGAATTTGGTGGATAGCCAGCTCATTGGTGAAATGGAAATTATAATCCATGAAAGCCCATTCCTTACCCTCAGGGCGGGTGTTTTTTTCGTTCAGTTTCTGGATTACATTTTTGATTTTTTCTTCAGAGATACTCATAGCCAGGCAACGGGTGGGGCTTGTTGAATTAGCTTCAGGAAAATCAATACACATAGTCTCATCTGCGGGTAGAATGATGGATTCACCCGGCAGGAAATCGAAAGCTTGCATCTCCTGGAGGTGCATAATTTTTTTTCCCTGGATCATACTGGCCAGAACGGGCTGATTAAACTTGAGCAAAACCTGTTCTGCTTCCTGATGCGTCTCAAAAATATGCATTTCCGCTTTTTCAAGTGTAAAAGTGGTTTGATTTTCGACAAGCTTCTCCAGTCGGCGGTTTTTATAGAAATTTTCGGGTAAGACCATTGTTAGTTGTTACTACTTATGTACAGTTCCGGGAAATAGAATATTTATTCAAGAAAGACGCAGCTCTCTTGTGATAAGTTCTGCTTTACGCTAGGAATCTATTCGTTTATGTGGGTTTGAGGATTAAAATCGAGCTTTTCGACGGGATTTGCAAGTATTGTTCAGTTTTTTGCGACAATTCTTCAATGGTTGGATGTTTTTAAAATATAGTTTTGTAATCGTACATAGGGTGGAATAAAAATCTGTCCTATGGTTTTAAATTGAAACTATTTTTTAACTGTAAAATCTAAGATAAATGAGTGATGTACAAATAACAGCTAACGATGTTGTCGCCAAGCCGGAGTTCAAGGCACAATACGACAATTTTATTGGCGGGAAATGGGTCGCACCGACTCGCGGAGAATATTTTGATAATATCTCTCCAGTTGATGGAAATTCCTTTACCAAAATTGCCCGCTCCACCTCAGAAGATATCGACCTGGCATTAGATGCGGCCTGGGCGGCAGCTCCTGCCTGGAATAATTCCTCCGCTACGGAGCGCAGTAATCTCTTGTTGAAGATCGCTGATGTAATGGAAGACAATCTAGAAACGTTGGCACGGGTAGAGACCTGGGATAACGGGAAAGCACTACGTGAAACTAGGGCTGCGGATTTACCGCTGGCCGTCGATCATTTTCGCTACTTTGCCGGTGTTATTCGCTCAGAAGAAGGTACGGTGAGTGAACTGGACTCCAGTACCGTCTCGATGAACGTTTGGGAGCCACTTGGCGTCGTCGGCCAGATTATTCCCTGGAACTTCCCGCTGCTCATGGCAGCCTGGAAAGTAGCCCCTGCCTTAGCAGCGGGAAATTGTGTGGTATTGAAACCAGCAGAACAGACGCCAGTCGGTATTATGATCCTGATGGAAATGATCGGAGATATTTTGCCAGCAGGTGTACTCAACGTCGTGAACGGCTTTGGTGTCGAAGCGGGAAAGCCTTTGGCTTCAAGTCCACGAATTAATAAGATCGCCTTTACCGGAGAGACGACAACCGGCCAGTTAATTATGCAATACGCTTCCAAAAACATCATTCCAGTGACACTGGAGCTAGGAGGTAAATCACCAAATATCTTCTTTGAGAGTGTTATGGCTGCCGATGATGCGTTCTTCGACAAGTGCCTGGAAGGCGCTGTAATGTTTGCGCTGAATCAGGGGGAAGTCTGTACTTGTCCTTCCAGAATTCTGGTACAGGAGAGTATCTACGACGATTTCATTGCCCGGGTGATCGAACGGACGGAGGCCATTCAGTTGGGGCATCCATTAGATCCTAATACCATGATGGGGGCACAGGCTTCTAACGATCAGTACGAGAAAATACTGAATTATATTGAGATTGGTAAAGAAGAAGGCTGTGAGGTACTGACCGGAGGGGAAGCGGCCTACCACGACGAGTTGAAAGGAGGCTACTACATTAAGCCTACTATCCTAAAAGGAAACAACAAGATGCGGGTATTCCAGGAAGAAATTTTCGGACCCGTCGTTTGTGTAACAACTTTTAAGGATGAAGCAGAGGCTATTGAAATAGCTAATGACACCCTTTACGGATTAGGTGCAGGGGTATGGACACGCGATATGCACCAGGCCTACCAAATCTCTCGAGCCGTCGAAGCCGGGAGAGTATGGGTAAATTGCTATCATGCTTATCCGGCACATGCGCCATTTGGTGGATATAAGAAATCCGGTATTGGACGCGAGACGCACAAAATGATGCTTGATCATTACCGGCAGACCAAGAATATGCTGATTTCTTACGATAAGCAAAAATTAGGATTCTTTTAGGATCAATATTCCAGAACTACTGGCTCAGAGACTTAGTTCCTGAGCCACGACTAAGCAAATAAGAGGCAGTCAGCAATGGCTGCCTCTTTCCATTAAAACCAATCAATATTATGCCTACACCAAGAGTAACCATCGACGATGCGGCCAAAGCTGTGATTGATCAGCTGCGTAACGAGCACGGTCCTTTAATGTTTCACCAGAGCGGAGGCTGTTGCGACGGCTCCTCTCCTATGTGTTTTGCCAAAGGCGAACTAATGCTAAACGAGACCGATATCTGCCTGGGCAAAGTCCACGGCTGTGACTTTCACATGTCGAGTGATCAGTTTGAGTACTGGAAGCATACGCAGCTGACCCTTAGCGTGACGCCTGGCCGCGGATCAAGCTTTTCGCTAGAAATCCCCATGGGAATACGTTTCGTCATTAAATCTCGGTTGTTTACAGAAGCCGAACTGGAGGATTTGGAGCCGATACGAGTAGGACAATAGTGTGGCTGTGGGGTACTTCTGTTAGCAAAGGCCAAGGTTTCGGTTTGGAAAGTTGAGGTTAAGCTCAGGTTTTGTTATTATTAAAGGACTTTTAAAACCGATTAAATCCATATAAGAAGATGAAACCATTACTGACCCTCCTTTTTTTGAGCCTTTTCTGCTTTTCTTTTTCTCTAAAGGGACAAAAAGACGAACTCCGGGAAAAAGTCGAAGCCTTACAATCCATTATCCAGGATGTTGATACCGGCAAAGAAACCTACGAACAAAATCTGTCCTTTGATGAGGATCGACCTTACCTCGTAACGTTTTCTGTCAAAGAGATAGATAGTAAGGGCCGCACGGAATCTCATGAGTATACCTTTAACCTGGCTTTTCTTGAAGAAAGACTGATACGTCGCGTGAGTAGCCGCTCCGAGATGAGCGTTGAACTCAAAACGGGTAGAGAAGACCTGATCTTCGAGACGGAAGACGGCGAGCCCGAAGGGTATACCGATGAATTCGCCATCCGAAATCAGGGGGTGGACAATGCCCGCGAAATAGAGCCACTGGTAAAAGAGATCATTCCCCTGGCTGCGAAAGTGTGGAAAGCTGATAATCAACTGCAAAATAACTTTGGTGTCATTCTAGAGTGGTTGGCTACAAATATTAATACGGTAGAAATGGGCGATACCCGGGTTTCCCAAACCCTAGAACAAAGTGCAGAAATAGCTGATCGGTTTTTCTTTTACTACGAATCAATGGAAGACGGAGAACAGGAGGAGACAGGAAAGTATAATCTCAGTTTGGGAGACCTGGATGAGAAGAATATTGATTTCGATATTAAAGGGACGGAAGTCTATCTTTCTATACCAACTGATGGTAAAAGAGATTTTATTGAATATACTGAGGGGGAGGAAGAGACGGAATATGTATCCAGTATTGACTTTTTCTTTTCCACACCGGGAGCAGCAAAATTAGCTCAGGAAGCATTGGAAATGTTCATTCCCTTGTGTAGAGAAAAGATTCAGCAACGAATGCCGGATACCGGGGATCAGGCTCCACAACTTCTCGCTCAGGCTATTTCGGATTTCAACAAAGGAGAGGTCGAGGTAAACCAATCGCTAGTTGGGAATTGTCAGGTTGTTTATCAACGGCAGCTAGCAGAAGGAGGATCTGAGGAAAATACACTTTTTACTTTTCACCTGGAAGATCTGGCCACCGAGGAAATAGAGATCGATGTGGAGGATTACTGGGTAGGTCTTGAACTGGAAACCCGGGATTCCAAGGATTATATTCAAATACAGGAAGACGGCGAGTTGCAAAATTACGAAGATAAGTTGACCTTTTTTGCAGATGGCGTGGAGAATGCCCGCCTGATCATGTATTTGTTGCCAGCTGCCGTAGAACAGTGCCAGCGTACGGTCCAGGGCCGTGATCTGGCTTGGCTGTCGGAACAGTTGGCACAAATAGAACAGCAGACCGAGGAATATGGGCAACAGCTTGAAACAGCGGAGGGGGATTCCTGTAAAGCCATATTCACCCTAACTGAATTTGGCAGGAATACCTCCAATAGTGTATACGAATTTAACTGGGCCGATTTGTCAGTCAAGCGAATGGAAATGGATATTCGCGGAACAGAAATCCAGCTTGATCTCAAAACGAATAACAATGATAAGATCATCAACCTCTACGAAGATGATGAAGAGCTGGAGTATACCGATGAGCTCACTTTTCTCTTACCCAACGTAGAGGCTGCTAAAGTCAGTATGGCCACCATTCAGGCACAAATTAAAACCTGTAGTAGAAAGTAAGAGAAAACTACCGCATTAATAAGACCGTTCCGCTGCGTTCTACCTGTACCCCATTGGTCAGGGTAAATTGTGCGGCGTAGATGTACAGGCCGGGGTCCATCCGTCGCCCCTGAAGGCGACCATCCCATCCGTAGGCAGGGTCGTTGGGTGGAAAGTTCTCGGCTTGGTGGAGCAGCGTACCCCAGCGGCTGAATACCTGAAATTGGGATACTTCCCCTACCTGGTCGGTATTGGCAAAGGGAAAAAAGCGGTCGTTTTGTTCATCGTCATTGGGTGAAAAGGCACTTGGCATAAATACATCAACCTGTTTGTCGAGTTTAATGGTAACGGCGGCGGCTCCGACACAACCAAAAACATCATCGACCCGAAGGCTATAGGTTTGATCCTTTAAAGCCGTAACCTCTGGCATCAGGCAGGTATCACAACTTAAGCCCTCACTTGGGGACCATTGAATCGCAGCAATCAGTGTAGCGGGAATATTTAATTTGGGCTCAATGATATAGTTCTCTCCCAGCTTAAGTTTAACGGCACTTTCTACGGCTACCATTTTTTGTCGCGAGACGGGCATAATAAAGTTTTGCGAAAGCTGGCAACCCTGCGCATCCTGAATTTCCAGCTTATATTGTTCGCCGGCGCGTAAGCTGTCAAAAATGCTAGCATCTTCGTAACCACTGTCGTCAATGCTGTATAGATAAGGCGGGGTGCCTCCGGAGGCTCGAAAAGAAAGTTGGGCTGCCAGAAATTCCCGACAATCAAAGGTGATCGGTTCTAAGGGACGGGGGGCTTCTACCTCTGCCGAAAGGGTACTGGCACACCCGTTGACATCCGTAATGGTACAGGAATAAATACCGGCCACCAAGCCCTGTGGGTCGGCTGCGCTACCAGCCCCATTATCCCAGACGTACTGATAAGGAGCGGTGCCGCCCACGACTTCTGTGTCAATACTACCATCCGCAAGGTTCGTACAGGAAGTAGAACGCGCCGTCGCAATGCTCTGTATACGGGAATAGCGCAAGTCGAATTGCCCGTAGGTACGACCACTGCAGAAGGCATCTCCGAAATCTTGAAGCTCTACCAGACCCTCGCGGTCTACCGTCAATAAAAAGGAGGATTCGTTAATGTCCTCGAAACTACGTACATATTGACCGTCTTGTGTATAGCCAAAGTGAAATGGGGGCGTACCACTAAATTCAATGGCCACTTGTACGGTATCTCCCAGACAGGTTTGCCGGACAATACTGGGGAGCTGAGCTTCAGGAACGGATTGGGTTCTTAGTTGGATTTGGTCGATAAATTGCCGCCCGCAGGTGTCCGTTACTGTCAAGCTGACGGTTCGGTCTTCTTCAACTGTAAGGGTCGTTTTTGTCGATAGGGAACCCGTAGACCAAAGATAAGTATAACCTGGTACGCCGCCGCCGGGCGTGGTCGAAAGTACTATGCGGTCCCCGGGACAGACCGCCTGATCTTCTAGTCCTGTACTAATGGAGGGAGGATCCAGGAGGTATAATTCGGCCTTACCGCTTATGCAGGCACAGGGAAAATCAAATTCGAGTTGGATGAGCTCAGGGCTTGGCTCTACTTCTGTATCGACAATGGGCCGCAGTGGTACGTCAATGGATCGCTGCCCCGCAGGGATCGTAACGGAATCGGGTAGGGTTTCGAAATCTACTCCTTCGGTTGCACTACTGGCATCACTTACACGTATACCAATCGTGATGGGTTCACTGGCATCGGCATCGGCTAGCCGAGAGACGACAAAGCTACCGTAATCGCAGCCTTCCGGAATAGTATCCTGATTAATAATGGATTTACTACTCAATTCTAATTCCCCACCAATATTGAAGCTTTCCGATTCGAGGAATACGGCAGAGTCCCAGGAATCGTCCCCTACGTCGGCTACGACTAGCTTGAGGTGGTACGTTTCGCAGGGGACCAGATTGAGTTGGGCGGTAAGGACTTTCGTGAAGCCATCAAACTGGATAAGATTGCTCAGATTGCTGGGGGTATAGTCTATTTCACAGTTTTGTGCGTCTTCTTCGCGCTCGTTACCGATGTAATAATCTTCGTTGCGCAGGTGGTTCACCGAATTGATGGTCACAAAATCTCGGGAGCCGGGGATTAGCGCGACGTTTTCGGCATTCCTGGAAAAGCCACCACTAATGCCCGGGCCACTAATGAAAAAACCAAAAACGTCGTTGAAGACATTATCGACGTATTCGCAGTATTCTTCGGAAGCAAAAACGTAGCGAAAGGTGACATTACTATCCAGGGGGGTAAAGTCAAACTCCAGGGCGGTCACATCCATAATGGTGTCGCTGCCAGCCAGCTGGATGAGATCCGGGTCACGGCTGGGGCGGTTGAATTTCCCGCTTTTCCCACTATCATTATTGGGTCCTTCTGAATTGCTGATCTTACCGGTAGAGAGAATGATCCCCTTTTCCAGACCAATGACTTCTTCGCCCTGCTCGAAGTAACCGTAGCTATCGGAATTACCCTCCGCTTCAATATTGAAGATGTTTTTACATACCCCCTTCACAAAGATATCTTCTACCAATTCTTGTGCGGTAAAGCCTTCTATAGCGTTGATTCCCTCTATCTTGCTGGTAGAAATGGGCACCTCCGCTGAAGGGTTACCCATCAGTAGAAAAAACCAAACGTAGATACTATAAACCGCTAGGGCCATACCACGGGGCGTTATTTTTTATAAAAAACGAAGAAAATGTAGAACCTTATTTTGTTTTTCCCGTAAAAAGAATCAGTAGTGTGAATTTTTTTTTAATCATTGAGGTCTCATTTTAGAATGTCAATAAAAGTTTTATCTTGAGACCTCATTGTTTTTCAGTGCTGTTAGCGTTGCCTAAATGTAACAATTTTGAGGGCATCTATCTATAAAATTTTAGCCTTATTGTGCCATATACCCGCGCAGTACTGCTTTCTGTATTCTTCACAAAAAACAAAAGTTCGTTTTGGACGGAATAGTCGGCGAGCCATCATACCCTTAGCTTCATTATTTTATTTAGATTATGCCTGTAGCTCCGTTAATGTGTCTGAAACCATTAACTTTAATACGGTGTAATCTAAGTAAATGTGTATTTTGAAACCTCAGGTTTTTGTTCAAGATCAGGTACTGCGGAGCCTAATAGCTAAGGCTATTAAGGTGAGCAAGCAAGGCCGTATTGGACAAAAAGATGACTTTCAAAATACTTAGATATTTTAAGTTACACGGTATTTAAATGCATCAAACTTATTTTGGTATGAGACGAAGTCTACTGTTAGGCCTCTTTTTTCTCCTTGCTCATTCTTTGGTATCCCATGCGCAGACTCGCGTAAATAGATGCGGAGAAGGTACACGGATTATTCTGGAATCAGGTAGCCTGACGCCAGGTGCTTGTGGAGAAAACCTGGAAGATAGCCAGCTCAAATTTAGAGCGCTGCCTTTTTACACTACTTACGCCGTCGTGGTTACCGACGATGAATTCAACATCCTTGCCATTACCCGCAACCGGGTAATTGACTTTAGTACCTTGCCGGGCGGTAGTTACCGTGTCTATGGTCTATTCTACAATGGTACTTTACTGGCGGAGCCAGGCATGAATCCTGATCGGGACCGATTAGGGACGATCTGTTACGGATTTACCGATAATTTTATTGAAATCAACTCCGTTAGTCCGGAAGGTGGCTTAGTAAGTACGGCCAGTGGCTTGTCTGAAGCTACACTTTGTGCCGATCCTTCGGCATCTCAGGACCTAGCTTTTGCAAATACCAGTAATTCTGCGGGGGACTACCAATATATAGTGACGGATACGACCGGAAAAATACTTGCCCTACCCACGCAAAATCAGTTTGACTTTTCCGAAACCGAAGTTGTGTTAAGTCGAGTTTATGGTCTAGCCTATACAGGGGACCTAAACGTTGGGGTAGGTGATCAGTTGGATATTGATGCTACATTAGCCACTGGATGCTCTTCTTTGTCAGATAATTTTATAAGGGTACGCAAGGTCTTGCCGCAAGGAGGAACCTTAAGCTTCGCAGATGGTACCGATAATTTATTTATTTGTGCCGAGTCGGTCGGACCTATACCCGTAGAGACCAGGGAGGCCAGTTCCGGGGCTTATGCCTATTTTGTTACCGGGCGTAATGATGTTGTAGTAGATATTATATTTGAACAGCAGATTGATTTGTCTACTTATCTTCCCGATAAATACCGGGTTTACGGAGCTGCTTATACCGGCAATTTACAAGTAAAGACTGGGGATGATATTCGTTCGGTAGCCATTAGTGATGATTGCTTTGACCTCAGTGATAACTTTTTGTCCCTGACTTCTCCCAATTTATCAACCAGTGGTTTTAGACTATCAGATGGTACGCTCTCTGCAACCCTTTGCCGGACGGTGCCCGGTAATACCCAGCTTAGCTTTACTGATGACGGAGAAGGAGGTATTCAGAATAAGGTGTATATCCTTACCCAACCCGATAGTACCGTACTCGATATCTTTATTGACAATACCATTGATTTTGCCGTATATAATAATCCGGAACTACTCGTTTGGAGTTTAGCCTACACGGGCTCACTGTTTCTGAAGCCAGGGGATCGTCTTGAATCTCTTGTGTATGCTAGTGAATGTGCGGTGCTCGCCGAACAGCCCGTGGTGGTTCGGCAGGTTTTCCTGGATGGAGGGGGTATTCGTCTGGAAAATGGCGCAACGGCACAAAAACTTTGTTTTGAGGCGGATTTGGGTCGTACTTTTACATTTGATTTCTCAGACTTGAGTGGTGGTGAAAAAGCGCTATTCGCTACCGATACCGATGGGAATATTCTGGATATCCAGGAAAGTGATTCTTTAGTGATTACCCCTGACTTGCCTTTGGATTTTCAGGTTTATGGGGTAGTTTATTCGGGAGGATTACGACTAAATCTGGGAAATAACATTAATAACAATCCACTTTCCACCGAGTGTTTTGAACGATCTACCAATGCGGTATCCTTTACTACCGACCAGGTAGAGGGCAGTAGCATTACGCTATCTGATGGGAGTACTCAGAAAGACGTTTGTGTAATGGATGAAGAGCCAAACGTACTCACTTTTGATGCCAGTCGTCCTTCGACTACGGCTAACTACCGTTTTGTACTTACGGATGATACCGATCGCATTATCCTGGCTTTGGCGGGCAATAGCCTGGATTTTAATCTCGCCTCTACGGGCGTTACCCGTATTTATGGCGTATCGTACACCGGGGACTGGATAGCCGGCGCACAGGAAAATATTCTTACGACTACGCTGAGCGATCAATGTTTTGATTTGTCGGATAATTATATTGAAGTTAATCAATTTGGAGTGGAAGCGGGCACCGTTAGTTTTGCCGATGGTAGTACGACGCAGACCGTGTGTACCGAAGGGCAAGCAGATGCTTTCTCTTTTACCCGACAGGGAGACGATAGCGAATCTTATGCTTATTTGATTACAGATATGACCAACGAGTTGATTGCCATTGCTGGGGAGAATGGTCAGTTTTCGCTGGGGGATGTATTGGCTAGTGATTTACGCGTTTGGGGGCTGGCTTATTACGGACAGCTCAGCAGTATTCCCATCGGTACAGAGGTTACATCGGTACCCCTAAGTGATCAATGTTTTGATTTGTCGGACAACTTCCTCTCCATTACCCGCATTTTACCAGAAGCAGGATCCATTCGTTTTGTTGGTGGAGATACCCGTTTAAACTTTTGTTCTCAGGAGTTATCCCGTATGGCGAATGTGCAAAATGATCAGGGGGAAACGACTGCTTATGCCTACTTGATTACAGATCAGACCAATGTTGTTCAGGCCGTTTCGGAAACGGATGACTTAGTTTTTGATAATCTGGAATTGGGTAATTACCGAATCTGGGGACTAGCCTACACGGGGACGCTTACGGTCCAGCCTGGTGACCATGCACCAGAGACCATACTTAGTGACGATTGTTTTGATCTTAGTGACAACTTTCTGGAAGTGACCATAGATGAACTGGATGCCGGAGCATTGGTATTGTCAAATGGTGAAACAGAATACTACGTTTGCCAGCCGCAAGATGAAGTGATCTTCAATTTGGCTGATAATCCAGGAGCTATCGGTAACTATCGGTATCTGGTTTTATCGCTCGATCAGGAAATTCTAGCCATTAGCGAAGAAGCCCGATTCCGTTTTTCGGAGATTGCTGCGGATGAGTTTCTGGTACGCGGATTGAATTATAATGGTGATCTATTAATCGAACAGGGTGATGATTTCTCCGAAGATTCGGTCTTTTCGACGGTTTGTTATGCCTTGTCGGATAATGCCATTTACGTTGCCATTACCCTCACGGAAGGTGGTTTTCTAAGTCTTGAAAATGGGGGTGGGGTACAAACCATCGATTGTAATAACCCGGATCAACTGGTGGACCTTTCCGTGACGGGAGCATCCGAAGATGCTTTTGTGTATTACCTCAGCAATGCGGAAGAAGAAATACTGGCGATACAAGATAACGATCAGTTTGATTTAACCGCTTTCCCAAATGGCACCTATCATTTGCGGGGAGCTGCCTATAGTGGAGATCTGTTATTACAAACGGGTCAAAATGCTCAGACGGCCTCGATTAGTACGGGCTGTTTTGATGTGTCCGATAATACCGTTGCGGTTAATAAGCAATTGATAGACGGGGGAACCATAACGGGGCCGGATGGCGCTGCTGCAATCATTGCCTGTGCTCCCGACGATTTAACACAAGTCGAAGTCCTTTTAGAAGGTAATCTTGGAGCTGCCTTTGCTTTTCTGCTTACCGATACAGAAGGAAATATTCAACAAGTAAGCGATCAGACTACCCTAAATCTGGATTTTGCGGGTGCAGATACGCTGTTGATTTATACCCTAGCCTACAACGGCAGCCTTTTGGCGGCAGCCGGCAGTACGATCAATGATAACCTAAGTGATGACTGTTTCGAATTGAGCGAAAACCCACTTCTGCTCTTAAAGGCTAGCCCGGCGGGAGGCACGATCAGCCTGGTTGACGGTACTGCCAACGCCCGACTTTGCGCAAACAGCACCGATGTTTTAGCGTTTAATGTAAGCGGTGAAGATCCCATCGGCACCTACTATTTTCTGTTGGCAACCGAAGACAATGAATTTATTGCCGCGTACACTAGTCAAAATTTGGACGTAGCGCCCCTTGAAGAAGGCAATTACCATATTTGGGGCGTCTCCAGTTCTGGTCCCTTAGTCGTACAGGTGGGCGATGATGTGACCAATAGCCAACTGTCAAATGATTGCTTTGATTTAAGTGATAATTTTGTCAATCTGCTAAAAACCGATCCGCTGGGCGGTCTGGTAGCAACGATTGCTGGGGCACAAAGCCTGAGTGCTTGCCCCCAGCAGGGAATACCAAATATAGTAGAGTTTGAAAGCCTAAATACCATGAATACGGGTGAAGTAGCCTTTCTTCTGGCAGATGAAAATAATATTCTCATCGATATTTTGGAGACTGCCCAAGTCGATCTGGATACCTTGCCGGTGGGGAATTATATTCTCCGCAGCTTGACTTATAATGGAGAAATCCTCTTGACTGCCGGGGATACGCTGGGTAGTGCGCCGCTAGCCAGTGCCTGTGGTTCCCTTTCGGAAAACCAGGTAGATTTAAATATTGAGTTGCCGATAGGAGGGCAGATCAGTGGAAACGGACTCAGCGGTAATAAGATCTGTATCAATAATATTGACACCAAACTCAAGCTAGAGGCTACTGGACAATCGACGGGTACCAATTACACCTACCTGGTTACCAATGATGTAGATGAGTTTCTATTTGAGCTTCCCGAAGGAGAGGTCGATCTGGATTTTGTTTTTCAAGGGGACCTCAAGGTATGGGGGCTGGCCTATACGGGGGAGCTTACCGTGAATGTGTTAGACAATATAAATAACGTGGCGTTGGCCAACGATTGTTACGATTTGTCTGATAATGTCCTCACGATTGTTAAGGAAGATATCGATGGCGGTCTGGTCTCTACGGTGCAGGGGGCGACCGCAGCTTACGCCTGCCCCGGAGATGGTAATCCGGATCTCGTGACCTTGACGAATAGCAGTACTTCGGGTACGGCTAATTACGCCTATATTATCACGACCACCGATAACCTGATTTTCACGGCCATTAATGGCAATGAGCGTAATTTTGATAATATTGGTGCTTTCCGCGAATTACGGGTTTGGGGTGTTTCTTACACGGGTACACTTAATATTCCGGTCTTCGCGGATCTGTTCTCTACTGTATTGAGTGAGGGCTGTTACGATATCTCCGATAATTACGTTGCGATTTTTCGGGATGAACCGGAGGCCGCAAGTGCCGGGACCATAGTAGGAGATCAGGATATACTGCTTTGCCCCGGAGCCAATGACGATGTTGTTCAATTGACCAATACCAGTACTTCTTTAGCCGGTTATGCTTATCTAATCGTTGATGCTCATACGGATAGCACGATTGTGGATATAATCACGGATAGTGGCTTGAATATTCGGAATATGGCGGCTGGAGACTACTTGATGTATGGTTTGTCCTATACCGGTAATATTTTAGTAGTCCCTGGTGATACCTTTAATATCGATGCTGCCTTCGCAGACAATTGCTTTGAACTAACCGCTTCTGCGGTTGATATTTCCATTGGGGGAGAGGTTGACGGGGGAATGCTTACCACGCCTTCTGGCAAAAGTCTTTTCTATTCCTGTCCCTTCGATAATGCCGGAGAAGCCGTTGTTGTAAATACACCTGCACCGATTGAGGGGACCGGTTACCGACTGGTCATTACGGATGAAAATAATAACATATTATTCCCCGAAATACAGGAGGGTTTAATACCATTTGATGGAGCTGATTCCGGCGAATATCGCATTTGGGGGATTTCCTTTACTGGAGATTATCGGGGGCAGTTTGGTCTCAATATCCTGGAAGATCCACTCTCTACCGATTGTTATGCTCCTTCTGATAATTTCATCACTGTGATTAGCCTTGATCCGGAGGCAGGCCAGATTAGCACGACTGAAGGTAATACTCAAGTGGAGGTGACCAATGAGGAGCCGTTGATTCTAAACAATACCGCAGCTTCTCCTTTGTCCTATCGCTACCTGCTTACTTCGGAGGATAGCACCATTGTCGCTACTTTCGAATCGGATACATTAGATCTCTCTGGGCTTACAGATGGAGCTTATCTGGTCTTTGGCGTCACGAATGCCGGAGATTTCACCGCAGTACCCGGCCAACACGTATTTAATGATCAGCTGGCCGAGAATTGTTATGCGCTTTCGGAAAATAATATCATGCTTACACTGAATAAAGGGGACAATGCACAGAGGCCGGGAACAGAAGAAGCGGTCTCGCAAAGTTTCCGATCCAGGACTTCCTTACAGGTGTTCCCGAATCCGGCTACCGACTATCTAAATTTACGAGTGGATGTAAGCCTGGCTACGCCATTAAGCATCCGGTTGTTTAATCGCAACGGGCAATTAGTGCTACAGCGTAAGGTAGATGCTTATTCCGGATTTAATCAGTATCATGTTGCGCTGGGGGATTTACCCGCCGATCTATATTTGATACAGGTACAGGGTAATCAGTACCAACACATCAAGCGATTTATTAAAGAATAAATTGAGCATCTATAAAGGGAAAAGGGCAGCTTCGGTCGTATCGGAGCTGCCTTTTTTGATGAACAATCTGTATCTTACCGTTCCTGTGTAGGAAGAAGCTCAACATCTCACGCAGGGATATAAAAGATAACAGAGATGAAACGACCATGATTTTGTTTAATCACAAATTCACACAAGGGAATGATTAAAGAAATTCATGGGAGAGCGAAGCGGTTACATGGGTGCAGAAATTTTTCTGCACTATTGCGAAGCCGCAGAAAAAATTTAAAGATGTGAAAGAACTGAATCAAAAGATTGTCTGGATCACTGGTGCTTCGGGAGGGATTGGTAAAGAATTAGCGGTACAACTAGCCCGCAAGGGCGCCCGGATTATTCTGACTGCCCGGAGCCAGGATAAGCTGAATGCCGTAAAAGACAGCCTGGAGGGGCCAGAGCACTGGGTCTATCCCATGGATTTACTCGAGGTTGATCTCATTCCGGCTTTCGCCAAAAAAGTCATAGGACAGGTAGGTAAAGTTGATATTTTAATTAATAATGCCGGAATTAGTCAGCGCTCGCTGGCCAGGGATACTTCGATCAAAGTAGATCGGAAGATCATGGAATTGGACTTCTTCGCGGCCGTAGCCTTAACCAAAGCCGTACTTCCACAAATGCTGGAGCGTAAAGAGGGCCATCTGGTCGCCATTAGTAGTGTGGCGGGGAAATTCGGACCACCGATGCGTACCGCTTATGCGGCCGCCAAACACGCCATCATTGGTTTTATGGATTCCTTACGGGCCGAAATTCAGGAAGATCAAATAAAGGTGCTGGTGGTAACTCCCGGCTCGGTGCGTACGGATATCTCCGTTAATGCCCTGGAGGGGGATGGACAGCAACACAACGAGGTAGATCCGCTGATTGCCAATGGGATGCCCGTGGAAGAATGTGCCGCTAAGATCGTAAAGGGCATAGAGCGTAACACTCCGGAACTATTAATCGCCCGGGGCAAAACGAAACTCGCCGTTTATCTTCGGCGCTTCTTCCCGCGCTTACTTTTCAAAATGATCGCTAAAGCTCAGGCGACTTAGTTTTTTACGAAAGTAAGCTAACTTATCGCAAGTAAGAAATTGACAGGTCAGACGAAATTTCTACGTTTTCTAAGAGAATTTGAGTATCCATTTCAATCTAATAAACCACATACCAATGAAATCAATTTTCTATTTACTACTGGCACTCTCTTTCTTTTCCTGCACGTCAACGGAACAGGAAGTGCAAGGAGAGGAAAAGTTAAAAGCCCTAATTATCGATGGCTCCAATAATCACTATATCTGGCCGAAAACCACTTTTATGATGAAGGACTATTTGGAGGAAACCGGCCTGTTTGAGGTAGCGGTCTATCGTCTGGACTCGGTCTGGTTGGGAATAAAATATAACCAAAGCCGTCCGGTGCCTTACGAGGGATACATTGCAGATTATCCAGTGGGTGAGGGGCCGCCAGCCATTTCTAAAGAACCTTTACAGACCGCCGATGTCCCTCTGGATTTCAGTCAATACGATGTGGTGATTTCCAATCTGGGAGCTTCCACGCCGCGTTGGCCCGCTGCTACCGAGCAAAAGTTTGAGGAATATGTAAAGAATGGTGGAGGTTTTGTACTGGTACACGCGGCGAATAACGCCTGGGGGGATTGGGCGGCTTTTAATAAAATGATTGGCCTGGGCGCCTGGGGAGACCGGGATAGCACTACGGGGCCTTACGTTTATTACGACGATCAGGGAGAAATACAGGAAGACCCATCGGCGGGCGTCTGTGCTACCCATGGTCTGGAGCACGAGTATCGGGTAAGTACGCGAGCGGAGGGTCATCCGATCATGCAGGGCTTACCCAGCGAATGGTTACACGCCAAAGATGAATTATACGATCGCATGCGCGGGCCTTTCGAAGGCGCAACTATTCTGGCAACGGCCTACTCCGATCCGGAAGATAATAAGCAACCCTGGCCGCCCGTATTACCTGGTACGGGGCGCCACGTACCCGTCTTAATGGCCATTAATTATGGAGAGGGACGGATCTTTCACAGTACTATGGGGCATTTTGATTACTCCATGGAATGCCTGGGCTTTCAGGTGACTTTCCAGCGGGGAGTAGAATGGGCCGCTAGTGGTGAGGTAAGCCAGGAAATCCCCGAGGAATTTCCCTCGGCCGATGCCTCGCTGTCCAAGGCCTGGATGAAAAAGAATTAATTCGTAAAGGTAAGTTGTTGGGTCGAAGCTCCTGCTTCGACCCTAAATACATTGGCAAAAAATAATATCATTTTCCCGTAAACCCAGAACGTATTCTTCATTCTGCGTGTTGAAATGAGGTAACAACGACAAACAGGAATATGGAAGTCTGGGATATCTATGATCAGGATCGGGTACGGACCGGTGAGCTTATCGAACGAGGTTCGAAACTAGCACCAGCACAGTACCACCTGGTGGTACACGTCTGTATATTTAATAAGGAAGGTGAGCTGCTGATCCAACAAAGGCAACCCTTTAAAAAGGGCTGGCCGGGAAAATGGGATTTGAGTGTAGGGGGTAGTGCACTGGCGGGCGAAAGTAGTCAGGTGGCGGCCCAAAGAGAAACCTGGGAGGAGTTGGGACTGAAATTTGATTTTTCACAGGAACGACCTTTTTTTACCATTAACTTCAGTAGGGGGTTTGACGATTTCTATCTGATCGAAGCCGAGGTGAAAACGGATGATCTTGTTTTACAAGCTTCCGAAGTCAAAGATACGTGCTGGGTCGACCATGCGCAGTTGATAGATTTACGGGAACGAGGCAAATTAATTCCTTACCACCGGGGACTATTGGATATGATTTTCGAAATGCGAGTTGGCCGTGGCACCCATCCTCCTAGAAAATTAATAAACCTGCCTAATAACGTTTAAGCATGAAGGCTGAACCACGACAACTCTTTCTACTGGATGCCCTGGGGGCCACCCTAAGTACCATTCTATTGGGAGCCGTCCTGACTACTTTTAATCCGATTTTTGGCATGCCGGTTTCCATACTCCGGGTGCTAGCGGGTATTGCCGCCCTCTATGCCTTATATTCTTTTTGGCAGTATTTTCGGTTTCCCGAAAAATGGTCTTTTTTTCTAAGGGTCATTGCCCTGGCCAATATCTTTTACTGTGGTCTGACGCTCCATCTGGTGCTTCGTCATTATCCAGCACTTACTTTATGGGGCCGGGCTTACTTCTTTGGGGAGTTGATCCTGGTTTTGGTGCTGGCTACCGTGGAATACCAAACCGCCCGCAAGGGCCAGGCCTAGGGTATTCAATCCCACAATTTTCTTATCTTGCCTCTATGAGCAATTTCACCATTCGTAAGCTGGAGGTCGTCCAGTACCTGGCCCCCTTAAGAGAAGGCGGTTCTCTTCCCGCCATCGTACAGGCAGACGATGATCATTTGTACGTGCTCAAATTCCGGGGGGCAGGTCAGGGGAAAAAAGCCCTGGTAGCCGAATTGATTGGCGGCCTTTTGGCACAAGCCCTGGATCTCAAGGTACCCGAACTGGTTTTGATGGAGCTAGACGACTCCTTCAGCCGAGCCGAACCCGACGAAGAAATCCAGGATTTGCTTAAATTCAGCATAGGGCTGAACCTGGGGATGGAGTTTCTGTCTGGCGCGATTACTTACGACCCGCTGGTTTCTGTAGCCGATAGTTTGACGGCTTCAAAGGTTGTCCTGCTGGATAGTATGATTAGTAATATCGACCGTACAGCTCGCAATACCAACCTGCTAAACTGGCGCGATGAACTGTGGTTGATTGATCACGGGGCGAGTTTATATTTTCATCACAATTGGCGGAATTGGGAAGCTCATCTGTCGCGTACGTTCCCGATGATCAAAGATCACGTTTTGCTAGAGCGGGCAGATCAGCTGCCGGAAGCAGCGAACTTGATTAAAGAAAAGTTGAACGAAAGGATAATACGAGAGATCGTTGATCTGATTCCGAATGATTGGCTGGAGGAGACTTCAGATTCTTTCACCCCCGGCGAAAAGCGAGCGGCCTACGCACAATTGTTGTACACCAGGCTGTCGAAGCTTGATTCGCTGGTTAAAGAAGCGCAAGATGCCAAATAAAGCAACCTACGAATACGCAGTGATTCGGCTGGTGCCAAAAGTCGAGCGCGAAGAATTCCTGAACATCGGGGTGATCCTCATGTCCAGGCAAAAAAAGTACCTGGATATTAAATATCAGATGAATGAATCCCGTATCCAGGCCTTCGACCAGGCTATTGACCTGGACCTGGTGAGAAAATACCTGCAGGCCTGGGCGTCGGTCTGTCGGGGTGCGCCCGAAGGGGGGCAAATCGGGCAACTGGATTTACACGAGCGCTTTCGCTGGTTGACGGCAGCTCGTAGTACCATTATTCAGAGCTCCAGGGTACACCCGGGACGTTCTGAAGATCCGGCCGCGGTGCTAGAGGCACTGTTCAAGCGCTACGTAGCACAATAAATATTGGTCGAAGCTTCTGCTTCGACCATGAACCTTTTTACTCTTTCGTTGTCAAAAAAGAGACAACAAACAACAAACAACATGATCGAACTAAACCTGGCCTTAGACTGGACACCCAATATTAACCACATTGGCTTTTTTATAGCAAAGCAGGAAGGCTTCTACCAGAAGCGCGACCTGAAGGTGAAAATACTGGATCCGATCACGGATAACTACACCGTAACCCCTGCTAAAAAAGTAGAGCTTGGCGAAGCTGATTTTGCGCTTTGTCCCACCGAAAGTTTAATCAGTTATCAAACCAAATCAAAGCCCTTTCCCCTGAAGGCCATCGCCGCTATTTTACAAAATGATCTCAGCGCCATTACCGTTAAAGAGGACAGCGATATTAAGTCACCCAAAGATTTAGACGGTAAGACCTACGCCTCTTATCAGGCGCGTTATGAGGATCGTATCGTACAGCAAATGATCAAAAACGACGGAGGAGCGGGGAAGATGGAGATCATCTATCCCGAAAAATTAGGGATTTTTGAGACGATCCTTTCGGGGAAATACGACGCAACCTGGATCTTCCTCAATTGGGAAGCCGTGGGAGTAGAAGCTTCTGAGGAATCCTTGCGCTACTTTAAGCTGGAAGACTATGATATCCCTTATTCTTATTCCCCGGTACTGGCCGCCAATGCCCGTTTGATAGAGGAAAGATCCCAGATTTATCGGGCCTTTTTGGCAGCGACTAAAGAAGGTTATTTATACGCCCGGGAACATCCACAAACTGCCCTTGAGGTTCTAAAGTTGCTGGTGCCCGCTGCTGATCAACATATTGATCTGGCAAAAGCCCTGACCGCTACCGAAGCACATTTCGGTACCAAAGAAACCTGGGGGCATATGCAGCCTTCCAAAGTAGCTGAATTTCTGAGCTGGATTCAAGAAAATGGACTGGAAAAGGCTACCTTGAGCCTTGATGATTTAGTGACCAATGAGTTATTGTAAAGATGAGTAAAAAATCACTACTGGAGCTCCAGGACTTTCCACTACACAGCTTTGATAAGCTGCGCTACGCCGATACCGATCGACAGGGCCATGTGAACAACGCTAATTTTTCCACCTTTCTGGAGACGGGTCGGGTAGAGTTTATCTACCAGGCTGATCTGCCGATTCTAAGCGAGCAAACCAGCTTTGTGGTGGCGGCGATGGATATCTCTTTCCTGCGTGAGGTGAAATGGCCGGGTCGGGTAGAAATTGGGACCGCGCTACGTCGTATTGGCAATAGCTCCATTTCGGTCTATCAGCAGATCTTCCAGTACGATCAGTGCGTAGCTAGTGCCGAGACCGTCATTGTACAGGTCGATAACACTACCGGCAAAGCCCAACCGCTGACTGAGCCAGCCAAAACAACCCTTCGGCAATGGCTTTTATCCAATTAGTGAAAGAAACGGGAACTAATGGTAAGGGAAAGTTGATAGTTACTCATAGCAGGGGAGTCGAAGCTCCTGCTCCGACCAGTAACCACTTAAATTTAAACATGAAAACCATAGCCCTGCAAAATATCCAGCTCTCTCCCGTCCTGCGTTTCTACCCCGACGAGCTTACGGGGAAGCACTACCCCTATGGACCAGACTTTGGGATAGAGGAGCAGGCGCAATTCTGGCAGGCGCAATTGGCCGCCGTAGGTTTGGGAGGGCTGACTGCGGTCAAAAAAGGGAGTGAATTAGTATACTCCAATAGTATTCCGGATGAACAATTAGGGGTGCTCCTGAAATGGTTTTTAGAGCGTTGGTACGGTGAGGAATGGGGGCAATTATCTTCCGCAGAATGGGTCACGGAATTAGAAGAGCAGGGCTTTCCGGCCAGCTTTGAAGGAGGCATTGTTCTAACCGCAGCCGATCAACTGATCGTAGCCCCACAGTGTTGTGTCAGTCTGCAGGACCATGCTGAATGGCCTCGTAAGCCGGATGGCCAAGACTTCCAACGCATCTGGATTGGGCACCCCTGGATGTATTATAAGGTAGACGACAATCGGGTTCTGTTGACGGGCCTGATTGAGAAGGAGCTCAACGGCGACCGTTGGCTGCATTACAAAATGCCGGATAATGATCGTATGATGGACGCTTCCCATTTCAGAGCCAAAGCCTCCGAGCAGATCGACGAGCAAGATATAAAATATGCCATCGACCTGGTCGAATGGCAGCGAGCCATACATGAATTAGAGGCAGCACTGGATGACTTCAGACAGCGTCTCATGCTGCACTTGGTTCCTTTCGTATCGGCTTACACCCAAAAAATGGCGGCATGCCTGGTGGATGGTAACGGGGAGGCCTTATCTTATAGTCCGGAAGATATATAACAACTTCAATTAGAGATTAGTAATGGGAGCATGCGCAGCGGGTCTTATTTTTAACTCAATACATCATGAATTATCAAATCATTCTTGACGAAGAAAAATTTCGTCACTTCATCGACTGGCTTCCCGACCTGGAGGATAACGAGAAGTTCTACTGCTCGCTGTTCGCCCGTAAAAAATACGATCCCGAACTGATCAAGTCAAATGATAAAGCCCAGTTGCGGCGCTTTCTTAGTAATAAGGAGCAGCTCTATGACAGGGTAAAGCAACTGGAGGTGCCCCTCGGTGCCTACCGTCTCAAGGATCGAATAGCACCCCAGGCCTCATTGGTGCTCTACATCAATCCTAATCCACGCAACTTGATTCGCGCCAGCTACGACGGTATCATTAAGCTCACCGAAATGCTGAAATACCAAAATCAAAATTTTGATCCCCTGACCGAGATGATGAGTTGTGTCCAGGCCAGCCAGAGCCGTAAGCTTCTCGTAGACTTCGATATCGACGATAAAGACTTTGATCTGTCCCAACTGGCTAAGTATATCAATCCCGACGCCGTCGATGTATTGGAGACACGTGGTGGCTACCACGTGTTAATCCACCTGGCTCGGGTCGCTGCCGAGTATCAAAAGACTTTCTATCGGGGTATCTCCAATCTAAAGGTCGACCAGACGGGCGATCAGCTACTGCCGGTGGCGGGTTGTACCCAGGGTGGCTTTATGCCCCGATTTTTAGCCTGGGATAAGGCTACCGGATAAGTTTTATCCCAACCACATCAACGTTGCTCGGTAAAGCGCTACTTTAGATAGTTACAAATAGACGTTTTTAGAATGAAGAAAAAACTATTATTCATGATCATTGGGCTAAGTCTTTTGGTCATAGCTTGCCAAAAAGAGGATACCATCCAAAGAGATGGAGTAGAAAATGTACCGGGCACTTATTATCGAAGCCTGACGACTAACGATGGGCAGGAGCGAGAATTCATCGTTTATGTGCCCACGGCCGCAGCCGGCAAGCAAAACGTTCCTGTATTATTTGTAATACACGGCACCAATCAAACCGGACAAGTCCACTACGACAAAAATCTGTGGAATCCTAAGGCAGATCAGGAAGGCTTTATTGTTGTTTACCCTACTGCTTTAGTGTACTGCCATTTTGATAATGGTGTGGAAAGGACAACCACGAAATGGGCCGCCGGAGACCTGGGGGAAACGGAGGTAGATAAGGGAGCCTTACCTTTATGTCAGGGGGAAATGCTTCGTGACGATATGCTTTTCTTTGATGAATTAGTTGTCACGATTAAAGAGGGCTACATGGTGGATCACAGTAGGATATATATTACAGGCTTTTCCAACGGAGCACAAATGACCGCTCGCCTGGCGGCACAAAGATCAGAGCTGTTTGCAGCGGTAACTATACACGCAGGAAACTTATCCCAATTCATTCCTTCCACGCTAGCCGCCAGGCCCATGTCAATGGTTGTTTCCGTCGGGGCGACCGATGGTCTGTTTTTAAATGCCATTGGTAGATCAGAGCGGCTTCCGCTAAATGAGGAAGCCATAGATGACCCGGGCCTTATGAAGGTGTTAAGCTCCATATTGGATATCAGTGGCCTGGCTAATCAATACACTTATACGAGTACTCAAATGGGTGGAAAGAAAGTGGCAAACTTTCTTTTTGAATCCAGTACGGTGGGGCTTGACAATAGTCTAAGGTTTGTATTGATAGAAGACCTCGGACATAGCTATACTGAAATCCTCATCGACCCTTTTTGGGCATTTTTGGAAGGACAATCGCTCCCTTAATTATGGTCTAACCCTATTTTTTGTACTCTTAGTATTGTTGAAAAGAGGTACGGATTTACATTTCCGAACGATCCGGCTGCTCAACTCCACTATATTTGAAGTTGCCCACTATTCATTTTTAAATCTTATAATTTCAAATATGGAATTCCGCATAAAAGAAATCTTTAACCTCACGCTGGTTTTATTTTTTTTGTTTCTCATCTCCTGCGCTGTGATAGAGGAAGCACCCATTTCTGTTAATAATACTTACGTTAGCATTCCAGATGTACATTTCGAAAGCCAGTTAATCGAACAGGGCATTGATTCGGATGGTGTCCTGAATCAACAAATTTTAAAAACAGATGCGGAGCAAGTGTCCCGTTTGGATTTAAATTTGCATAGCCACTTTGGGGAGATTAGCGATTTGAGTGGTATTGAGGCCTTTGTCCACCTGAGCTTTCTATCGGCCGTGGGACAGCAAATCGATGAAATTGATTTAAGTGCTAATACGAAATTGGATACGGTATTTCTTAGTGGGAATGACCTGAGCAATATAGACATCAGCCAGAATCCAAATCTAGTTTTCCTGGATTTGCTGTCTAATGAGTTGAATGCCATCACTGGTCTATCCCAAGCACCCCAACTGAAAGAACTGAATGTATCCTGGAATCGCCTTGAGGAACTGCAAATACAGAATGCATCCATTGAAAAGGTATTGGCTAGCCATAATCAATTGAGCTCAATCGATACCCATGGTGCTTTACAGCTTAAAAGTCTACTCCTGACCAGTAATGAACTGACCACCGTGGATTTTAGTGCTAACCCTCAATTAGAGGTCTTAGTGCTATCCGATAATCAACTTTCCAGCCTGAACATTGAGGAAAATACGCATCTGAAGTATTTGTATAGTTCCAGTAATGCACTAAGGCATCTCGACGTAAGTCGCAATCAGGTCCTGATTGATTTACGGGTAGATAGAAATCCGAATTTAACTTGCGTTAAAATTTTAAATGGGCAGGATATCCCCACTTTATCAATTGATGATGAACAGGTTTTAAAGGAGGAATGTGAGTGAACCACTAGTAGAATAAAATACTGATCGGTTATGTTTGGCATTTGAGAGGGCCTTTTTGAAAGGGACGTAGGGCTTGGTTTAATCTTAACTTTATCTCTATTTTGATTTTGTACTGTAAGTAGGTTGCCTTGAACTCAATTTTCTGGATGAAATGCAGAAACAATATTTTCCACTTATTTACGCCTGGCTAATCCTCCTGGTACTTAGCTGCCAGACTGATGTAAACCCTTCCCATCAAGGGAGTCGATATACTTTTCAGCACGATGGCCTGGAGCGGGAATATCTGTTTTATGCCCCCGAAGACCTAAAGGCCAATGCGCCACTGGTCTTGGTCCTGCATGGCTTTACCAGCAGTGCCCAAGACATCATGGACTATTCTGGCTATAATCAGTTGGCCGAAAAACATGGCTTTGCGGTGGCCTATCCGCAGGGCAGCCTGGATGCGGAGTCTAATACCTTCTGGAACGTTGGCTATGATTTTCATGCCGATTCTACTGTGGATGATATCGGATTTATTGGAGCATTGGTGAATTTCTTGCAGCAAAAGTATTCTCTATCCCGGAAAAATACCTTTGCGGTGGGCATGTCCAACGGGGCGGAGTTGTGCTACTTACTAGCTTGCGAGCGGGCGGAATCCTTTCGGGCGATCGCCACGGTCGCGGGTACGATGATGAACAATCGTTTTGACAACTGCCAGCCCTCCCGGCCCCTGCCGGTGCTTTCTATCTTTGGCACTCAGGATAAGACCACTCGTTACGAGGGGGACGAAGAAAATCAGGATGGTTGGGGCGCTTACAAAAGTATTCCTTCCATTATTGATTTCTGGACGGCTAACATTGATTACGATCAAGGAGCGACGGATACCTTGCCCAATTTGGTGCGCGAAGATAGTAGCTTTGTGATTCGTGAAACATATATCAATAAAGATGCCGGACTGGAGTTTTTGTACTATAAAGTCGTGGGCGGCGGACACGACTGGCCCGGAGCCTGGGGCAACGAGGATATCAATGCCAGTGTACTCACCTGGTCCTTTTTTGAGCAGCACTTACAGGCGTATTAAAACAGGCCAGGCTCAAGTAGGCGGAATTGTTGCCGCCCTTCCGGGCTTAGATAAGGAAATAGCATTAGCAATAGATGTTGACTGGCTTCTTCCACTAATACTGCAGGGTCTTTCCTGGTTTTGTACAGTCCGGAAGCATACAGCCAGGTATTGCTGTAATCGATCATCCTTTCGATCAACAGCGCATGTTCTTCCGGGAAGGAGGGGGGCAGCAAAAGCTGGTGCTGTATAAAATAATCAAAGACAAAGTGGGAGCCTTTTATCCTGTCTTTTTTCGCCTGCTCAAAATGGAACCTGATTTTTGGGTGGTCCTTTAACAGGAAATATAAATCCGTCCAGAAAAAACGATAGTCGATCATGCGCTGCATACTGGTCTGGATGTCAAGTTTCATGCTCTTTAGGGAAAAATTTTGCCTTTCTAGTTGTTGGATTCTCTGGTCGAATACCTCTACCATCTCAAAATACAGAGCCTCTAGAATATCTTCTCGTTTACGAAAGTGATAATTAAGATTGCCGGAGCTCATTCCTAGCTCAGTGGCAATCATCCGAATGGTCACCTGACTATAGCCAAAAGTATTAAATAGCTTTCTGGCCGCATTGAGGATTTTTTGTTTCGTGTTTTTCATTAGTAAACTTGTCCTATTTCTGTAAAAGTAGTAAATTTGTCCTAAAATATACAATTATGGCTACACTATTTAAATCTGAACAGGGGAAAAATGAAGTATTTGCGCTCTATGAGGAGAAGCTCCGTCAGCTTGATTTGACTTACGAAAGTCGATTTGTGGATACGACACGGGGTAAGACCCACCTGCTCATTACCGGACCTGCTGATCAGCCACCCTTGCTACTCGTGCATGGTTCGAATGCCTGCGCTCCGATTGCCCTTGAGGCCTATCCGGAGCTTTGTAAGAAGTATCGGGTCTACGCCGTAGATGTACTGGGGCAACCCAATAAAAGTGCCGAAGTTCGGCTGAGTATGAAAGACGATTCCTACGGTCAATGGATGGATGAAGTCATGGAGGCACTGGGACTAGAACAAGTCACACTACTCGGCTTTTCTTTTGGTGGCCTGGTCATCCTAAAAACCCTGATCAATCATGGCAGTAGGGTAAAAGCAGTATTTTTGGCCGCTCCGGCCTACCTGGTGAACGGGAACCCGCTAAAGGCCCTGTGGAAGGTATTTATCCCCATGCGAAGGTATATGCGTACTCAGAAGATCGCTCATATCGAAAAATTCTTATCCGTTCTTTTTACAAAAAGAGATAACTTTGCTATCCGTTTCTTGTCAAAGGTGTTTTTACACTTTGATATGGATTTCACTCCGGTACCGGTCATCAGTAAGCAGGAGGCGCAAAAGATAGATACACCAATTACACTGATTGCAGCTGAGCAAGATATCATGTTTCCGGGCAAGAAAATGATTAAGCGAGCGCAGCAAATACTTCCTTCGCTTCGGCAAGCGGTTTTGCTGACGGATTCAAAGCACGTACAGGATGCAGCGGGCAATCAGCGGGTCGAAAAACTCGTTTTGGAGGATAAGAATAATTAGCTGCTTATGAAAATAAGAATTATCGCAATGGCGGTTTTGCTCATTAGCTTATGGGCTTGTGGCGAGGATATGAGCTTATCCGATACCCCGATGGGGGATAGTGCAGATCTAACGATCTTTTTTGTGAATGATCAACACGGTCGGATCAATAACTTCTCTAAGATCAAGGAGATTGTCGACGAGGCTAAGACTAATGGGAATGCGATATTAGTTTCGGCGGGTGATATATTCTCGGGAAACCCCATTGTGGATCAATACAGCGAACCCGGTTTTCCGATGATTGATATTATGAATCAGACCGGCTTTGACGTCGGGGTACTGGGTAACCACGAATTTGATTTTGGAACGGATGTACTGGAAGCGAGGATTCAAGAGGCCCAATTCCCCTGGATATTAGCCAATGTGGATCCTACCAGCTCGATTGGAAGTCAGGTCACTCCGCACATCACGATTTCGGTCGGGGAACTGCGCGTGACTTTTCTTGGCCTGGTAGAAACCAACGGCAAGGATGGGGAAACGATTCCTTCTACCCATCCACTAAGGGTGGCTGATCTGAATTTTCAGCGGTACCAAGACGTTATGGGGGGTTATACCGATTTAAAAGCAAATGAAAATGCGGATCTGTTGGTAGCGTTGACTCATCTGGGCTCCGGGACGGACCGGACACTGGCTAGGACTTATCCCTTTTTTGATCTGATCATCGGGGGGCATAGCCACGAGATAATTGAGGAAAAGATCAATGATATTCCCCTGGTACAGGCGGGTTCGAATTTACGATTTTTGGGCAGGATTGATTTAAAAATCGAAAACAAGCGCGTGACGGATTATTCCGTAGATATGATCAACCTGAATGCGGTGGTCACTCCGGAATCAGAGTTGGCGGCGAATATAGAAGCCTATAATGACGATCCATCCTTCTACACCGTAGTGGGGCAGTCGGGTACGGACCATGCGTTTGGCGAAGTCGGTTGTTTTTATACGACCGCCCTGCAACAATTCATGGAAGTCGATTTTACGATTCAGAATGGGGGAGGCATCAGAGCGGGTATTGACGAAGGACCCATCACTCGACTAGAGGTATTTACGATGGATCCCTTTAACAATCAAAGTGTTGCTTTTACCAAAACGGTTGGCGATTTCGAGCGCTTTTTTTGTGAGACGGGCGCCAGATTCTACTTTACGGGCATCAATGTATCTGATAGTGGCGGGGACTTCCAAATTGTAGACGAAAACGGCGTGCCCCTGCCGGATGATCAGGAGTTGACCATGGGTGTCAATGATTACATCCCGGCCATTTTTGATGATTATTTTGATATAGAGCAGGCAGATGTCAGACCCTATACTACCGCGGAAGCAATTATTGGCTATCTGCAGAGCCTCAGCTCTCCGGTTGATTTTGAAGACTGCTTTCGTAGTTTAGATTGCGATTAAATAAAAAATTGATATGCTTAAAGCCCGACTGCTTAGCTTATACCTTTTGCTTACCAGCTGTTTTTTTGCGAAAGCACAATCCACCAATCCGCTAAGCCTGGGGACGGAGCATTTGATACACTCCGAGGTGCTGGACGAAGACCGTAGCTACTGGGTCTGTCTGCCGGAGGCCTATGGGGAGCCAGCCAACCGCCATAAGACGTACCCCATACTCGTAGTATTAGATGGGCATGCCCATCTGAAATACATTACAGGCATGGTGAATTATATGAGTGCAGGCTACAATGGCAATCGGCGCATTCCTGAGATGATAGTAGTGGGGGTAAAGAACGTAAATCGCAACCGGGACTTTACCCCGGATAAAATCATTACCAAACGAAAAAACGATTTTGGTGGTGCGGATCCCTTCCTACAATTCCTGGAGGCGGAGCTCATTCCTCAATTGGAGCAAGCTTACCGGACGGAGCCTTTTCGCTTGTTGTTTGGACATTCTCTCGGTGGTTTATTAGCTACCCACGCCTACCTGAAAGAACAAACCCTCTTTAATGCTTTCATCGCGGTCGATCCCAGCTTTGGTTTTTGGGATACTCCAAAGATGGACGAAAAATTGGCGGCGGTCACTGAGGAATCCTTTGATCGGTATATTTATTTTGCCACCGCCAATTGGGGAAAAAGAAATTTTAAGAATCGCGATCGTCACGTCCGGCTGTACGAGGGGCTGAATAGCCGCTGTACCGGCCCCTTCCCCGCCAAACTGGAGTACTTTGAAAACGAAAACCACGGCTCGGTACCACCGATTGCCTTCTATAATGGGATTACAGCTATTTTCGACGGTTATGGTCTGGATTACCGGGAGGTAGAAGATAAAGCTTCTTTACTTAAGCATTTCGAGGCGCTCTCAAAGCGTCTTTCCTATCAAATTCATCCGCCCGAAGTACTGGTCAACCGGATGGGCTATCGC
Organism: Saprospiraceae bacterium; assembly: GCA_035268885.1. Classification (GTDB taxonomy): domain Bacteria; phylum Bacteroidota; class Bacteroidia; order Chitinophagales; family Saprospiraceae; genus DATFKA01. The sequence goes on along the minus strand of DATFKA010000161.1, from coordinate 406 downwards.
ATGCTGCGCGGTGGAACCACGGATAAAGCGATCGAATTTTTTACACTCAATACTGTGAATTTCCCCAACTCTCATAATGCTTTTGACAGCCTGGGGGAAGCTTACGCAAAAGCGGGTGATAAAAAGAAAGCGATGGCTAATTACCAAAAATCACTCGAACTTTATCCGGCAAATGAAAATGCCAGAGCACAACTGAAAGCCTTGAAGGCTGGGGGGCAGTAGGCCTAATAAGGCTTCTTTTCCAGGCAAAGATGAATATCGTACTTGTAAGTAGTTCACAATATTGAAGTTTAGATTTTGACCGAGCAGATTTTTTGCCTAATCAAGGCAAAAACTGCGTGTGGTTAACACCAGTAGCAGTTTTTAACGCAGAGTAGGTGAAAAAGATGCCGTCATAAATCATAAA
>DATFKA010000160.1:0-14068 GCA_035268885.1 Saprospiraceae bacterium | reverse complement strand
CGGACAACTGAATTACTTAAAAAGGTCTTTAAAGTGCAGGATGGGCAATAAATTTTAACCAATCGAACTATACAAAACGGCTATACGCAGCGAGCGTATAGCCGTTTTTTTCTTACCTTAAAAGCCCAAAACCTATCATTCATGAAAAACATCCATCTATTGGGCTTATTCTTACTAAGCCTCCTGTTTACCGCCTGCCAAACGATTCGCTCTCTGCCGGGTAGTGACCCCATTGAATTCACCATCCTGCAAATTAATGATGTTTACGAAATTGCGCCGATTGAAGGAGGGGCTGCCGGCGGACTGGCCCGAGTAGCGCAGGTAAAAAAAGATCTACTGAAGGAAAACCCCAACACCATATCCGTATTGGCCGGCGACTTCCTGAGTCCCTCTCTGATCGCCACACTGAAGTTAGACGGGGAGCCCATCGCCGGGCTACAGATGGTCCAGGCGCTAAATGCCATGGGGCTGGATTATGCCACCTTCGGTAATCATGAATTTGACCTCAGCAGTGCCGAACTACTGCAAAGCCGGATTGACCAGAGTGATTTTGAGTACGTCTGTGCCAATGCCTTCTATACCGATGGAGAGATGGTACAGCCGTTCACCCAAAGTCTAAATGGTCAAAAACGGGAGGTGCCCCCCTATGCCGTACACACTTTTGCTGGTAAAAACGGAAAGCAAGTCAAGGTAGCAATCATCGGGGTGGTCCTGCCTTTCAACAAAGCGAATTACGTCCGTTATACCCCCGTAGAGGAGGCTTTTCGAAAGGCTTACGAAGCGGCCCGCAAAGAAGCAGATATCGTTTTGGGCTTGACCCACCTCAACATGGAAGATGACATCGCACTGGCTAAAGCCGTACCGGGCTCCCCCTTATTTATGGGTGGCCACGAGCACGTTAACCTAAATCACTACGTAGAGGGAACCATCATTACCAAGGCCGATGCGAACGCCAAAACGGCTTATGTGCACCGCATCCAGTACGATCCGATTTCAGGTTTCCATAATATTCGCTCTACCCTCCTCCCAATCAATGAGAAAGTAGCCGAGGATCCAGTGACCAAAGCGGTGGTAGATCGCTGGCAGGGACAAGTGAATAGCATCCTGGTCGACATGGGCTACCATCCCGATCGTGCATTAATGATAGCTCAGGAGCCCCTGATCTGTACCGAGGCCCTCATCCGCACGCAGCCTACAAATTATGGAGAACTGACCTGTGCGGCTATCGGGAAGGCTTTCCCGGAAGCGGATATTCCCTTGTTGAATAGCGGTTCGATGCGACTAGATGACAACCTGGTTGGTACGGTTGTGGAATACGACGTATTGCGGACCTATCCCTTCGGAGGGCCTCTGGTACAGATGGAGGTGCCTGGAGCAGCTCTAAACACTATCCTCAACACGGGACTAATTGCCAACCAGGGTGAAGGGGGATATTTTCAGATTGCCAACGTTAGTGGAGAAGCGAATAATTGGCTGATTAAGGGTAAAAAATTGGCTCCAGACCAAACCTATACCTTAGCCCTACCCGAATTTGTCGCACAGGGGAATGAGGCACGGCTGGAGATTTTTGCAGATTATACTTACGTAAAAAAAGATAAGCTAATGATGGATGGACAAGAAGTAGATAATGACCTACGCAACGTGGTGATTGCTTATATGGGGGGGCGGTAATCATGTGGTTATGTGGTCGTTTGGTCAATTTAGGAGTGCTCAGCGTAAGCTCCTGCTTGCGCGTTCTGCTCTTGGGTAAGATGTCATTTGGTCGGGTGGTCTATAGAACCTTTTGTTCTTGGAGTGCTTGAAACCACTCCCGCTCTTCAAAACGAATGTGACTTTCAATCAGGCGGCCAAGTTGATCAAGGGTTTCCGGAGTAGATTGCTCATTCAATTGGGTGATCTTCTCCCGAATCTGATTATGTTCTTCATGTATGCGTTGGGCCATTTCCCTTAAGTTCTTATTCTTTCCCTGGCAGAGTGGGATCAACCAGCTTTCTTCACGTTCAAAGTGAGTCTTTAATCGCTGTTCGTATTCCGTTTTAGCGAAAGCGACCTTACCGGGTATATCGTCTGGTAGGCCTTTATAATTTGGGACATCAGATTTGAGAAGCTGGGCGAGAATTAGTCCTTTATGGTGCTCGCGTGACAAGGGAATCAGGGCCGGGTCGCGTTTTAGAGGTTTCCTTTTTTCCATATAAAAATTACTTTCCTTTTTGCCGAAAGGCTAAGCCGACTCCCGGCTTTCCTTTCGAGCTAAATAGACATTCAAGCCCAAAAAAATCAGGCCCAACAATACAAAAATGATTCCTTTCCAGAGATTACTCCAATCCGTATTGAAGAACCGGATACTCAAAATAATCAGGATAATGAGCATGCCCACGTTAATAAAGAACAGGGATTCTTCCTCGATCCCTTTTTTCAAATAAACGGCGCCCCCCATTAAGCCAATCAGACTACCCGAGATGACTACCCAGAGCTCAGAAGATAGGCCGTGTAATTGTAAATGGGCAAAGAAAAGAATGGGAAATACCATAAAAAAATAATCCAGTAAGCTGGCTGAGGCATTATGCCATAAGTGTCTAAATCCTAAAAATAACCAGGCGGCCATAACAATTACCCAAATCGTCAATTCCGGAGCAGCTTCCCGAATGGCCTCCTGAATCATAGTCACCTGAACTGCCTCTAAATCGCTATCCACACTAAAAAATATGAGTAAAAAGAAACTATTCAAAATAGCGTAAAGCTGCCAGGGGTAAATCTGTCGGTGCTTACTCAATATCTTACTGTGTCCCAAAATGTAGAGTAAAGCCAGGCAGGCCGTGTAGCCCAGAAAGTTAAGTACACCTGACAGGGATTGCATATTGGCTATCCAAACCACCGTAAATACAATAACCAGGGTCCAGGCCAATAAATTGATCCGGGTGACCTGCGCATTTGACCGCAGATTGATCATAAAATGTGCCATAAAGCCCAAAAATAATAAGGCAAAATAAGCGGCATAACCATCGGTTGACTCTAAGGTGCCCCCAATAAGACCCAAAGCAAATAAAAGAGCAGCCAGAGTGGAGTTCATGATAAACAGCAGCGGTAGAGATATCAGCACCCACACGAGCCAAAACTGCTCTGCCGCTGCCAGGACACCAAAAGTCTGTCCCCACAAAGCCATGCTAGCGGCGATCATAAGCATTAAAAAAGCACTGGCACTTTCTCTCCAGACCAGCTCCTTTCGTCGGCTGATATACACATAAATAAAGAAGGCCAGCCCCATCAGCGTGGGGAGCGTACTCAGACTCCCCTGGGCCAGGTCACTGAGCTTTTCCCACTGATAGGCGAAAATGAGCACGATCCCACTCCCGACTAATAAAGTGGCCAGGCTACCCAGTAACAGGTAGGAAAGATTAAGAGAGCCGGAACCATCCGTCGAATACCGTTTGCGAATAGCGTGGGCCTGCTCTTCGGATACTAGCCCCTCTTCTATCCAGTTGTCCAACTGATCTTCTAACCAGGCAATGTACTTATTCGAAGCCATGAATGCCTTTTTGTTTGCTTCAATATAGTGATTTGTCTAAAGTTTCACTAGGTTACTTCCTGAAACATCGTCTTTAATAAAAAAAACAGCAGCGAGGATAAAGTATCACCGCTGCTGTCTCTGGTAGGTCGATCGTCCAGTCGTGGATATTAATTGAACCGGGCAATCCTCCTAGAGGCGATAACCTTGAAATTACTCGGACTTTAGGTCGAGTCTCAAAATGCCTTGCCGGACTAAAGCCCGGCGAACTGTTTAGCCTCAATTTTTTGTGTCATTCCCATTAATTATTAACGTCCTTCAGCAATTCCATGATGGCTTTTTCTAACTGCTGATCAACGCCCTGGTCTACAAAACCGGGCATGTTTTTCACGATAAAGTCTGGTTCGGTTTGGTTGTTTTCCATCCATTCACCCGACTTATTTTTAGCACTAACGGGGACGACGCCCCAGCTCCCGCCGTTAGGCATGCGCTCCCAACCTGCGAAGCTACAAGTGCCAGGCACGGGCATCCCTACGGTCTTTCCGATACCTAATTCGCTATAAGCACTGGCAAAGCAGTGACCGTCGCTATACATCGACTCGTTATAGATAGCCAGCGTGGGCTTGGTCCAGCGAGAGGTCGGTTCGCCACCAACTACCTTATCTTCCGTGGCGTAGGTATTAAATTCCTCCCCCGTAAAAAACATCGCCAGATCAGCCACCAGATCACCACCGCCATTAAAGCGTGTATCCACAATGATCGCTTCTTTATCAATATACTTACCTAACATTTTATCGTAGATATCGCGGTAGGGCCCATCACTCATTCCAGGGATATGAACGTATCCCAGCTTCCCTTTACTCTTCTCCTCTACTTCTTTTTCGTTTATTTTCACCCAACGATTATAGAGCAATCTTCGTTCTGCTCCTAGGTTAATGGGTTGCACCGTAATTTGTTTTCGCTCTTCGGTTGTCGGATCAAGGATTTCCAAAAGCGTAAAGTCTCCAGTCTTCCGGTTCAGATAACTAGCTACATCGCGATCAGGAGTAATAGTTTGTCCATCAATTTTTTCGATGATCATTCCGGCTTTTACTTCAAAGGCAGCTTTATCCAGAGGTCCTCCAATGAGTATCTCTTCAATCAGCATTCCATCTCCGGTATGGTCATAATTCATAAATATACCCAGGGAAGCGGTAGCATCGGGGTTGTCAATCGAGGCAGAATAGCGGCCACCAGAGTGGGATACATTTAACTCCCCCAACATCTCGGAGATCATTTCTGAAAATTCGTAGCTATTGCCGATGTAGGGTAGATACTTTTCATATTCCTTACGCATCAGGTCCCAATCAGTACCGTGGTAAGTAGGTTCGTAGAATATAGCACGCGTACGCAACCAGACGTGATCAAACAGGTGCGCTCGCTCTGCATCCGCATCGTACTGCATCTCTCCTTTGATCTTGATGGTGGTTTGTTTGCCTTTCTCGGGCTCCACCTTGGCAATCCGTCCGTTGGCCAACAGGTATAGGTTTTCCCGTTTTTTATCCCACATCAAGCTTCCACTTCCTGCATTTAGTTTGATCGCCTGCTTCGTCTCTTTAGTTCTCAGGTTCGTTGACCAAAGATTCATCCCTTTCTCAAAACGGGCGAGGTAATAGAGCGTTTGTTTATCCTTCGAGAGTACCGCATCCCCGAGTGAGGAGGAATGGATGGTCAGGCGTGCTTTACGGTCTTCGAGTCCATCCCAATCAAATTCAAGTGCCTTGACCTTTTCTTCTTCCTTCTTATCTTCTTCGTCTTTCTCCTCTTTTTCTTCTTTTTTATCGTCGGCTTTTTTTGCCTTTTCCATTTCTTTTTTCAGGTCATATTCTTCCTTACTCAGTTGGAATTCATCCCAGGCGTCTTGTGTAAAGAACATGCTATACACATCACTCTGGGTAGAACCACTGGTTGCATAGCTTTTTAGGCCATTCCGGTTGCTAAACCACAACATTTGCTTCCCACCGTTAACCCATTTAGGGCGGTAGTCCCGATAACCACTATTGGTAAGGTTCCTACGTTGTTCGCCATCGGCAGAAACCAATAAAGCTTCGCTATTACTAAGGGTACGGCTCCAGTCAATGAGTAGCCATTTGCTATCCGGGCTCCAGCGATAGTACTTATCTCCATCACGCATGTGGAAGAGATCCTCCGGTGTCAGTATGGTAACAGTTTCCTCACTCTCCAGGTCCATAATTTTAATGGTACGGCGGTCTTCCACGTAGGCCATTTTTTTTCCATCTGGAGAGAATTCGGCCAAATAGTTATCAAATTCGTTGGTGACCAGTGGTTTTTCTTCCAACAAAGTAGCGGCAAAGAAAAATGGCTCTTCTTCTGCACGCAGGCGAGTGGTCTGAAAAATATGCCACTTTCCATCTCGTTCGCTGGAATAAACCACAGATTTTCCTTCCGGGCCAAATTTCACAAAACGTTCCTGCTCCGGCGTATTGGTGATCCGCTTGGTCATTGACCCGTCAACCGAAGTAACAAATACCTCTCCACGGGCGATGAAGGCAATCTCTTTTCCATTGGGGGAAACGTCCATCTCCCGTACCCCCCCATTAATGGAGATAAACTTATCGGGGTTCGTAACCGCCTGAGTACGGATGGTAATTGCCACCTTCTGTGGTGTACGTCCCTCCTCTGGCATGGTATACAATTCTCCGTCGTAGCTAAAGCAAAGTGTTCCTCCTCCTGCGCTTAGAAAGCGGACTGGGTGTAGATCAAAATTGGTGATTTGCGAAGTAGCACCACCATCGGAATCGTAGCGGTGGACATTAAAAGTGCCACTCTCTTCACTCAGATAGAAGATATTCTGCTCATCCTCACTAAAGACGGGGTTACGATCTTCTCCCTGCCAACTAATGATTATCTCGTGTTTATTACTTTCTATATCGTAGCGCCAGATGTCCCGGGTAATCGCAGAGGTATGATGCTTCCGCCATTCGTTTTCCCCTCCTTTTTTATCCTGGTAAACCATCGTTTTACCATCTTGAGAAACCTGGACCATTTCAGCTGGAAAAGTCAGTAATTGACCTACTCTCCCTCCATTAACCGATACCTGATACAATTCCGATTGGCTACCATGTGGGTACTGGCGATGACTGGCATCATCCTGCCGCAATGCCCCAAATATTACATCACTATCTTCTGCAGTGAAGGTATAGGGGCTCTCATCATTACTGTGATAAGTGAGGCGTTTTGCCGGTCCGCCCATGGCGTCCATCAAATAAACATCGAAATTGCCATAGCGATCGGAAGCGAAGGCCAACTTTTTACCATCTTTACTCCAGACGGGCATATAATCGTGCGATTGATGGAAAGTCAGTTGGACAGCTGTGCCTCCCTCCACTGGCACTCGGAATAAATCCCCTTTATAGGTAAAAGCAATATCTTCTCCATCCGGAGAAATAGTTGAATATCGCAGCCATTTGGGATTGACCTGCGCACTCAAGATTGTGCTAAATAACAGGCTAAATAGTAATAAGCTAATTTTATTGTACATAGTGTTACGTTGTTAGGGTTAATAAAAGGTCGTAATTTAAGAAATTAGTTTTTTTGAGAGGTGCCTCAGGAAATTGAAGTTCACCCAAAAACTACCTAAAGGACTTAAGTACACCCAAAAACCACCTAAGTTGCAGCGATTCTCACTGTAGGCTTAAGATAGGTTAAAAAGGTAAAATGTTAGCTTATAATCAAAAATGGATAGGGAAGCAGGTAGCTTTGATTGGCTGATCAGATCACGGGTGCTGCCACTGAAGTGCATAGAGAGCTTGGCTTAGGTAGTCCCAAAAATTCTAACTATCTTTTCCAGCAAAAAAATGATGCATAAGAAGCTAGTATGCACTTTCATCCTTTGCCTGGGCCTATTTTGCAGCTTTGCGCAAAAAGACTGGACATCGGATATCGAAGCCGTACTACCCCAGGTGCTCAAAACCCACCGCGAATTTGTCAGTCTGCCCAATGTAGCAGATAATACGGCTGACATGTATAAAAACATAGCCTGGGTGACGGAGGCTTTCAAGGAAAGAGGTTTTGCCGTAAGGCTACTAGAATCGGCTACCCTACCCGTTTTCCTGGCGGAGAAAGAAGTCGATCCGCAGGCTAAGACCCTACTGATCTATTTTCATCTCGATGGACAGCCCGCTGACCCGGCCAACTGGGATCAGGAAGACCCTTTCGTGCCCGTACTAAAGGCAGAGAACAAGCAGGGCAAGTGGGAAGCGATCGAATGGGCTAGGATTGATGGACCCATTGATCCGGAATGGCGGGTATTCGGTCGGGCTGCGGCCGATGACAAGGCACCGATCATGATGATGTTAACCGCCCTGGATTTACTAGAGGACAAAGGGCTTTCACCTAAAGTCAATGTCAAAATAATACTGGATCCGCAGGAAGAAGCGGGCTCCGATGCCTTTTTGTCTACCCTGGAAAAATACCAATCAGATTATGCCGCCGACTATATGCTGATCATGGATGGACCGGCACATCCCAGTAATCGTCCAACCCTGACATTTGGCTGCCGGGGTATTGCCACCTGTAATATTACGGTATACGGGGCAAAGCTTCCTCAGCACAGCGGTCACTACGGAAATTACGCCCCTAACCCTGTGTTTATCCTCTCCCATCTGCTGGCCAGTATGAAAAACGAAGCCGGCAGAGTAACCATCAGCGGGTATTACGATGGTATTGAAATAGACGAAGCCACCCTGGCCCTTTTTGCCTCCATGCCTGATGATGAAGCACAAACCCAGAGGGATTTATTCATCCACGAACCGGATGCCGTAGGTAATAGCTACCAGGAGGCACTGCAATATCCATCCCTCAACGTGAGGCATATTGAGACCTCCTGGAAAGGGCCCGGTCTGAAAACCGTAATCCCGGAATGGGTAAGGGCACATATAGACGTCAGACTGGTCAAAGAGACGGATGGAGCAGCGCAAATGGAAAAAATCAGAAAACACATAGCCGCACAGGGCTTTCTGGTACTCGACCGCAGTCCCACGGATGCAGAAAGACTGGCACACCGGAAAATAGCTACCTTCGAAGCACCCCGTATTACGAATGCTTTTCGTACTGATATGGACACTTACATTGGAGAACAACTTGCGGCCAGTATAGAAAAAGTCTTTGGGGAAGACCCCATAAAGATTAGAACGATGGGGGGCACCGTTCCGATTATCGAAGCGGTCAACACATTAGACATCCCCGCCATTATTGTACCTATGGTTAATATGGATAACAATCAGCATAATCCAAACGAAAACATCCGCATCGGAAATATCAAGGACGGTATTCTTACCTGTCTGGCTATTTTACAAATGGACTTAAAATAAAAAATCATGCAACTTAAACTCGTATTACTTTTGCTCATCTGTTTTCCTACGTTGAATCTAAGTGCCCAGGATTGGCCTAATCTGGCCAAATTTGAGGAAGCCAATGCCCAGCTAAAAAAGCCCAAGAAAAATGAAAACCGCGTGGTCTTTATGGGAAATTCCATCACCGAAGGCTGGGCTAATACCATGCCCGCTTTCTTCGAAGAGAACCCCTATATCAACCGGGGTATTAGCGGACAGACCACGCCACAAATGTTAGTTCGTTTTCGGCAGGATGTGGTGGATCTGCAACCCAAAGCCGTGGTGATCCTGGCGGGGATTAATGATATTGCCGGCAATACGGGCCCTTCCAGCCTGGAGATGATTATTGATAATATCCAATCCATGGCTGAGATTGCCCAGGCAAATGATATCAAAGTCATTATTTCTTCGGTATTACCAGCTTACGACTTTCCCTGGCGACCAGGAATGGAGCCTGCCCCCAAGGTGGTCAAGTTGAATAAGATGCTGAAGAAGTATTCTAAAAAGCAGGGATTCGTCTATCTCGATTATTTCACCCCGATGGCCGACAAAAGAAACGCGTTGAAGGCGGGTCTGGGAGATGATGGTGTCCACCCCAATCTGGAGGGCTACCAAATCATGGCCCCTTTGGCAAAAGCCGCCATTGCGGAAGCACTGAAATAATGGAGCAGCACAAAGAAATTATTGAGGCTTTCTACGAAGCGTTTCAGCGTGGCGATTATCAAACTATGCAGGGACTATATGCACGGGAAAGTAGCTTTCACGATCCCGTATTCCAGGATCTAAGCGGGTATGAGGCCGGAAAGATGTGGGAAATGCTCCTCAAAAGGAGTAAGGATCTAAAAATTTCGTTGGGTAAAATTGAAGGTACCGATACTGGCGGTACAGCCGTATGGATCGCTACGTACACCTTTGGGAAAAAGCGCCGCCCGATTCGCAATAAGATTCGGGCCAACATGGAGATACGGGACGGTCAGATTGTGCGCCATCGGGATGAGTTCGACCTACGCCACTGGATGAACCAGGCCCTGGGTTGGTCGGGGAAATGGTTGGGCTGGATACCCGTTTACCGAAAACAGGTGCAGAAAAAAGCACAGGAAAGTCTGAAAAAGTATATTGCAAAGACATCCTGATTCAGAACTCGTTTTGAGTATGTTTAAAAACTAAATAATATGCAAGCTATCGTATCTACCGACTGGCTCCAGGAGCAGCTCGACGATCCACAGATCATCCTACTCTTCGTGATGGGACTCAAAAAAAGTCAATCAGCATTAGCGGAGGCCAATGTACAGATTCCCGGCTCCCGCTGGTTTGATTTGAATACCACTTTCAAAGACCCCGCGAGTAGCTTACCGAACACCCTGCCCAATCCGGCGGATTTTCAGAAAAATTGCCAGGAATTGGGTATCAATCAAGATAGTACTATCGTACTGTACGATGCCAGTGGTATTTATGCCAGCCCACGCGCCTGGTGGCTGTTTCGCGTAATGGGCCACAAAAAAGTTGTGGTTCTCAATGGAGGCTTGCCCGCCTGGCTGGATGCCGGAGGAGTAACCGAAGCTTTTCAGAAAAACGCCGCAGAGAAAGGGAATTTTATTACTGAGCTACAAATTGATCAAGTCCAATATACCGATGCCATGCTCGAAAACACTAAGCAGCAGCAGGCTCAGGTGCTGGATGCCCGCTCGGCCGGTCGCTTTGCCGGCACCGAACCTGAGCCCAGAGCCGGACTGAGCAGTGGCCATATCCCGGGAAGTAAGAGCCTGCCGTTCACGAAAGTACTCAAGGATGGCAAATTTAAATCCACCGAAGAACTAAAAAAGGTTTTCAAAGATTTACAGCTGGACGAGCGCCCACTGGTTTTCTCCTGCGGATCCGGTATTACCGCTTGCATTAGCTTACTGGCCGCGGAGCAAGTGCTCGAAAATCCAACATCGGTTTACGATGGCTCCTGGACAGAATGGGCCACCACCGAAGGGTTACCGGTTGCAAAAGCAGAATAAAGCTTGGAAAAAAAAGAAACAAATCCTCAACCAGAATTACATCCCAGGAATCCTCATAGGGGCCAATACGATTTTCAGGCTTTACAGGCTACCTATCCTCCCCTGGAGAAATACGTACTTCTTACCCCTAATGGGCAAAGGTCGATTGATTTTGGGGATCCAGCCGCCGTATTGGCATTAAACACGGCACTACTCAAGCTACACTACAAGCTTACTACCTGGTCGATTCCAGCGGGCTATCTTTGTCCTCCCATTCCCGGCAGGGCAGATTATATTCACCACGTTGCCGATTTGCTGGGGAGTAAAAATGCGGGCAAGATTCCACGCGGGCCGAAAATAACCTGCCTGGATATCGGTACCGGGGCCAGCCTGATTTACCCAATTATTGGTATCCGAGCTTACGGCTGGGCTTTCTGGGCCACCGATATTGACGAGCAAGCATTGGCTTCCGCCCAAAAAATTCAGGCGGCGAATGCCTTCCTACAGGAGAGACTAAAGATTAAAAAGCAGCATAATTCACCGCATTTTTTTCAGGGTGTTATCGCCGAGGAGGACTATATTGACCTGGTGGTTTGTAACCCTCCCTTTTATGAGTCGGCTGCCCAGGCGAATCGGGCCAGCACTCGTAAACAGCGGAATTTAAAGCAAAAAACTGATCCTAAGCGCCGAAACTTTGGCGGGCAGGCCCATGAGTTGTGGTATCCGGGGGGCGAGCGTGCTTTTATCAGCCAGATGATTCAGGAAAGTACGACTTACGCCAAAAATGTTTGTTGGTTTACCAGCCTGGTATCGCGAGAAGATCATCTTCCTAAATTGAATAAAGAGCTGGAAAAAGTCCGGCCCACCGAAGTGCGCACCATCGATATGGGCCAGGGCAATAAACGCAGCCGCATCCTGGCCTGGACTTTTCTCAGCGATAAGCAACAAAAAGCCTGGGCCAAGTACCGCTGGGCTTAGAACAGTCCGGTAATATTTCCTTCATCATCAATATCAATTTGCTCGGCAGATGGGGTACGTGGCAAACCGGGCATGCGCATAATATCCCCCGCAATCGGAATCAAGAAGCCCGCGCCAGCAGCAATCTCTATCTCCCGGATGTGGATGCGGAAATGACGGGGACGTCCAATCTTTTTGGGATCATCACTCAGCGACTTTTGGGTCTTTGCCATACAAATCGGTAGACTTTCCAATCCCAGGCGAGCAATCCTTTTCAGGTTCAGGCTGGCCTTGACGCTGTAGTCTACATCATCAGCCCCGTATATCCGTTGGGCGATAGTACGAATTTTTTCCTGCAAGGGTGCTTTCCAGTCGTAAAGCACCTGAAATTGGCTTTCCTGCTGACAGGCGGCTACCACCGCTTCCCCTAGTTCTTCGGCACCTTTACCTCCATCGGCCCAGGCCTTACAAAGTACAACCGGAAAGCCTTTGCTTTCGCAAAAATCTTTAACCACCTGCACTTCGGCATCGCTATCCTGATCAAAGTGATTAATCGCTACCACCGCCGGCACGCCAAAAAGGCGGCTATTCTCCAGGTGTTTGGCTAAGTTGGGTAAGCCTTTTTCTACGGCTTCGGGATTGGGTTGTTTTAGTTCTTTTAGGGATACGCCCCCGTGGTATTTCAGCGCCCGAATGGTAGCTACCAGCACGGAAGCTTTGGGCTTCAACCCCGCACTTTTACACTTAATATTGTAGAATTTCTCTGCCCCCAGATCACTACCGAAACCGGCCTCGGTGATGACGTAATCGGCCAGCGACAGTCCCATCTTGGTAGCCAGTACAGAGTTCGTACCCTGTGCAATGTTGGCAAAGGGGCCACCGTGGATAATGGCGGGACCACCTTCCAGCGTTTGGACCAGGTTGGGCAAAATGGCATCTTTAAGTAAGGCCGCCATAGCTCCCTGCGCCTTTAAGTCTTTGGCGTAGACCGGCTGACGCTCAAAGGTGAAACCAATCAGAATATTGCCCAGTCGTCCTTTGAGATCGGCCAGGTTTTCAGACAGGCAGAGAATAGCCATGACCTCGGAGGCTACCGTTATATCGAAGCCCGATTCACGCGGTACGCCATTTCCCGTCCCTCCCAGGCCAATATTGATTTGACGCAGGGCGCGATCATTCATATCCAACACGCGTTTCCAGGTAATCCGCCGCGGATCGAGTCCTAAGGTCGATTTTGGATTTTGCAGCGCATTATCGATCAGGGCTGAGAGAAGATTATGGGCTTTTTCGATGGCCGCAATATCCCCCGTAAAGTGCAGGTTGATATCCTCCATGGGTAAGACCTGTGCGTAGCCACCACCTGCCGCACCACCTTTCATCCCAAACACCGGACCAAGGGAGGGCTCCCGCAATACCACACAGGCTTTATGTCCCAGGCGCTGCATGCCCTGGGCCAGGCCGATGGAAGTAGTGGTTTTTCCCTCACCCGCCGGCGTTGGCGAGATTGCCGTCACCAGAATGAGCTTGCTTTCCTTTAGTTTTTCATCGTCAATCAGGTATAAGGGTAATTTGGCTTTGTATTTTCCGTACTGCTCAATTTCCTCGTCCGGGATATTTAGTTGTCGAGCGATGTGCTGGATGGGTTTAAGTTTAACGCTTTTTGCGATTTGGAGATCTGTCATTGGTTAGGAATGTAAAGGTTAAAGTGTGAAAGGTTAAGGGTTAAAGTTTAAACATACCTGAACAGGATCCAGAATGCCTTAATTAGGTTCAAAATGATTTCATTTGGTTACTTACATCTTTAGAATCTACTCAAAATTCTGTCATCCCCCTGTTGCCACGCTCTTTTTCCCGCTGGGAAAAGCCAACGCTGATCCCTTCAAAGGGGGTACGGGGGATGAAAAATGATGTAACTGTTTTTTTTTGACCAAATGGATTCACTTTGAACCCATAATTTTGAGTACAGGACAAAAGCTAAAAATGAAACTTTATGGCCCCGCGCCACCCTAGCCCTGTAGGGAATCCACCCGCGGGCAGGCCTTCCTTTAGGAATAAAAGGTGCGCGAAAGCCCTTACAAAAAGTTTTGTCCTGTAAGTAGGTTGCCCAATTAAATCAAGCAATAATCTGCGTCTTTTTGGGGCGATTTCTTCGTTGCAAAAAGCCTTGGATAGCTAGGCTATCCGCGATTTTTGCGCCTCGAACTAGCCCAAAAAAGCCAGCACCTTATTAC
>DATFKA010000159.1:0-2523 GCA_035268885.1 Saprospiraceae bacterium | reverse complement strand
TTTTTGGGGCTAGTTCGAGGCGCAAAAATCGCCCCAAAAAGACGCAGATTATTGCTTGATTTAATTGGACAACCTACTTAAGCCCAGAAAAGAAAGAATTATTTCGCGCAAAGCACCAGTAGAAAGGTGCGTATCTTGAATTACAAGAGCTATATTTAAATAGTGAAGGGGTAGATTTACAAGGGGTTCTTCGGAACCCCTTGCTTTTTTTATGTCCCAGGCAAGCCCTCCTTATTATCTATTCTACGAATGATCTTTCCACATCGATTTTCAGTGCCGGGAGCGGTCTAAATCTTTGAAATCCGTAATCATAATTTACTTTTCACGAAAATACAGGATTTTGAGGAATTCTGTATCTTTACCCCCATGAATCAAGCCTTAGCACCCACCCCACGCACCCGGGCTCAGGAATCCCGGGCCGCCGTACAGCGACTATACATCGCGATGCAACATCTCTTCATCCGCGGTTTTTATAAACCCCTCGGAGTATCCGGAGAAGCCATCCGCGATGCCCTGATGGTATTACGCCCTGAGATATACGGGTCTATTGCCGATGAAGAGCGGGTAGAGCTCAATGGCCTGTTCTACGTATTCCAGCGACTGCCCATGGGTATCGAGGAATGCCGTTTTGTCAAACTCGTCAGCCGCGAGGGGCTGGAAGAGACCCGCTTCGATCCCATCGTGCCGAATAAGCGCCGGCGCAAATGTTACCGCATCGACGACGAGCAGGTCTTTATTGAAATGACCCGGGGGCGCAGCGATATCTACGATATCTTGACCCACCTCACCTTTATGTACATCGAGTCGGAGAAAATCCGGGATAACATCCTCGACCACGACCAGCAGGTCAAGCGCGAATGGCGGATGCTGGAGGAAATCGTAGAGAAAGAAGAGCGGGGGGAAGAGTTCAACCGCGAGGTTGCCTACACCTATCTGTCGACCATCCTGGGGCGTACTTATCAGGAGACGGTAGAGGTCTGTCGGCGTTTCCGCAACGACCCCATGGTCAACAGCCTGTTCCACGTAACCTACTGGCTGGGCCGCCGTTCGCTGGAAGAATACCGCAAAGAAAAAGACCGCGAAATCACCTTTTCCTCCGCCCTGCGCGAGCGGATTGGCCACCACTACTACGGCGAAGCCTGGGCCAATAATATCAAACGCCTGCTGAGTGAGGAAGAACTACTCGAGCGGCCCATCCACATCCTGAGTGCTAATCTGCACAGCGTGATGAATACCTTCTACGGCTTTGCCGCTCTGCCCGATCGTCCCGACATCAACGAGCTGGAGGAACTGGCCCGCGATCTTAGCCAGGATGAGCAGGAGAAACTCCGACTTCGCGTCAAAAAATACGCCCTGCAAAACGGCATGTACCAGATCGACGATATGACGGGCACCAATATCTCCGTTCAGGTATTTGACACCAGCCGCATCAAGCTGGACCGTTTACCCACTGAGGTCTCTTACGATGCCGAATACATCAAGCGCGAAAAACCGGTCATTCTGGTGATGGACTATGCCTTCGGCGAGCAGGCCTACGAGACCATGGATGAGTTGCTGAAGCCTTTCGGCAAAAAAGAACTCGACGTGCGCAGTATCGGGATTATGGGAAAAGCCGGTATTCTGGAGGGTAAAAAAAGCGATATCATGGTGGCCACGGCCCACGTCTTTGAAGGTACGGCCGATAATTATCCGCTGCAGAATGAATTTCAGAAAAGCGATTTCGAAGGCTACGGACTGGGGGTTTACGAAGGCCCCATGATCACCGTACTCGGCACCTCTCTGCAAAACCGCGAGATCCTGCGCTTCTTCCTGGAATCCTCCTGGAACGTCGTCGGACTCGAGATGGAAGGCGCTCATTACCAAAAAGCCATCCAGGCCGCCGCCAAGATCCGGGGTACCATCAGCGCCGAGGTACGCCTGATGTACGCCTACTACGCCTCGGATAATCCACTGGAGACGGGCAGTACCCTGGCCAGTGGGAGCCTCGGCCTCGACGGCGTAAAACCCACCTACCTGATCACCGCCAAGATGCTCGGTAAGATTTTACAAGGATAAAGTAAAAATTAGAGGGTCAAATTAACATTAAATTGCTGTCTATCAGCAATTTAACGATCAGCCTACGCTTGTATATCAGGTAAAAAATGGCCTATCCTGTCAGGGACATCCTGAATTATCCTGCTTATTATTGTACTAAACGATACAATAATTCTTTCATCATTCATTGAAGTTGTTTAAAAACTCCTCAGTAAACCCTTGACACCCCAAGCAAAGAGCCTTTTTTATTGATGCTTTTCCGAATACCCCAACCAAGTCCGGAGTACACTGGTGTCCGAGATCAACCCGTCCGTCACTACGGAAAAAACCAACTCCTCCGACCCGGTCGAAACGCCGCTTTGACGGGTAAACAGAAACGCAACCACATTCTTTTATTAACCTTTAAAAACAAAATGCTATGAAAACAACAAACAAACATTTCAAACCACAAACCCTGAGCATGCAGGAAATGCGTGTTGTGGAGGGGGG